>DATKSQ010000026.1:0-39084 GCA_035531615.1 Binataceae bacterium (SeqCode) | reverse complement strand
TAACCTCGCTATATAACGACGCGGCGCGGCTTCGGCGCGTTGCTCCGTCGCGATATCATATCGGCCATCCACTTTGGCAATGAAAATCGACATCGATCTCAAGGCCGGCTTCCTGCAAAACCTCAAACGCGAGGTCCTTGCCACCCTCACCACCGAGGAGCGCGCGATAATCGAAGTCTCGACCGGTGAGATGGGCAACAAGCCCGACGCGGTCAAGCTCGGATGGCTCAAGATGCGGACCAAAGAGAGCTGGACCAAACAGCGCTACCTGAAGGCGCTCGACCGCACGATGCAGACGCTGCGTGAGGCGGTGGCCGCCGCCGAAGCCGAAAAGAAACCGTAGGCCACAACCCTCGGCGCTCCCTGCTACTGTTCTATCTTCGCCACCCGGCGCTTGCCGACTTCGAGCACCTTGTGCTCGCCCGGCACGAATCTGAAGTTGATCTCCGTCACGACATGGCCATCGACGCGCACCGCGCCCTGGCCGAGCAGGCGGCGCGCCTCGTTGGTCGAGGCCGCGAACTTGATCTGTTTCATCAGCTCGCAGATCCACATGTCGTTTGCGATCCGATAAACCGGGGCGTTCGCCGGCACCTCGCCACGCTGAAATTTCGACTCGAAATGCGCCCGCGCGGCGCGCGCGGCTTCGGGCCCGTGGTACTCCTGGGTAATCATCGCCGCCAGCCGCTTCTTGGCTTCCATCGGATGAATCGCGTGGCTGCGAATCGTTTCGATTTCGCCCGCGGGCGTGTCAGTCAGAAGCTGGTAGTAGCGCAGCATCAGCGGATCCGGGATCGACATCAGCTTGCCGAACATCTCGACGGGCGGTTCGGCGATTGCGACGTAGTTGCCAAGCGACTTGGACATCTTGCGCACGCCATCAAGGCCCTCGAGCAGCGGCATCGTCATCACCACCTGCGGCTCGCGGCCCATCGAGCGTTGCAGGTCGCGTCCCACCAGCAGATTGAACTTCTGGTCGGTGCCCCCGATCTCGACATCGGCGTCGAGCGCGACCGAGTCGTAAGCCTGAATCAGCGGATAGAGCAACTCGTGCAGAAACAGCGGCTCGCCTGTTTCGAGGCGGTTTTCAAAGTCATCGCGCTCGAGCATCCGCGCCACGCTGACCCGCGCGGCGAGCTGGATGAGGCGGCTGACCCCCATCTCGTCCATCCACTCGCTGTTGAAGCGAACCTCCGTACGATCGGGATCCAGAATCTTGAAAACTTGCGAACGATAGGTCTCGGCGTTGCCGCGAATTTCCTCGCGGCCGAGCGGTTTGCGCGTCTCCGAGCGCCCGGTAGGGTCGCCGATCATCGCGGTGAAGTCGCCGACCAGAAAGATCACCGTATGGCCATCGTTCTGAAAGTCGCGCAGCTTTTTGAGGGTCAGCGCATGCCCCAGATGCAGGTCCGGTGCGGTTGGATCCATCCCGAGCTTGATACGCAACGGCCGGCCCAAGCTAAGCTTGGCCTCGAGCTCGGCGGGGGATATGACTTCGACCGCACCTTGGCCGAGCGCGCGCGCGCGATCAGCGATGTTCGACGAATCTCTCCTGGCTTGTTCGCTCACGATCGTGCTCTCAGGAGCCTCAGCGTACCCGAAATGGGCCGCCGATCAAAAAGCCCCGACCGATCAGGCATGGCGCGCCCGCGTCGGGTGCTAGCGCTCGAGTTTTCCTCGATCCCGGCCGCGCGACGGCCAGGTCGCGGCACAAATCGAAAACTGGCCGCTGCGATGCGCAGGCGCCGACACCACCACGTGGCGGCGGCGCAGCCGCGCGCGCAAAGCGGCCAGCGTGGTGCGGCGCACGCTTCCCAATGATTTCGCCGAGACTGGGGCGCCGAAACCTCCGCAGCGCGCCGCGCCGCACGCGCGCACAATGGTCCTGCGTCCGGGCGCGAAGCAGGTAGGACCATAAAGTTCCGCCAGCAGAAAGAGCTGCGCCTCGCTCAGGTTGTCCACGCACGCGCTGATTCGCGCGAAATCGCCGAGCGCGCCCGGCTGGCGATCCGCGGCGCCGCGCGCGATACGGATCAAACTCGGATGCGGATGGATGGCCGTGCCGCGCAGCAACGCGCTCAAGCGAAAGAAAAACCGCAGCGCCGCGGCAGCCGACCTGAACCTCGCTCTCAATTCCCGATTCATGCGCACCCTCATTTTTCGAGCCGCCGCGCGGAAAGTATCGGTGCGGCGCTCCGGAGCGGGCATCCGCGGTTCCCTCTAATGCCGGATCAGCGGAGCCATTGAGGCATACCTAGCGCACGAATAGCGCGATTGTCAACTTATAGACACATTAAATATCTCTTAGTTAATATACCGCTCGGATTACTTTCCCTACATTATTCTGAGACCGCAATGGCCGCGCCAAGCCCGCCTATGCGCGTTGGTTGTACCGGCCCATCGCCCGCTCGAGCCCCTCGCCCACGATTGCTTCGACCGCCTCGGCCGCGCGCGCCAATGTCGGCGCAAGCTCGTTCATCTCGGCCGCGCGCATTGGGCGCAGCAGATAGTCGCGCGGATCGTCGTCCCCCTGCGGATGCCCCATTCCGATCCGCACGCGGATGAAATCCCGGCTCCCGAGCGCGTCGGTGATCGACCGTACCCCGCGGTTTCCGGCGTCGCCGCCGCCGCGCTTGATACGCAGGCGATGCGCTTCGAGGTCCATCTCGTCGTGGACCACGATCAGCCGTTCGAGTGGAGTTTTGAAGTAGCCGAGCAGCGCCGCGACGCACTCCCCGGAAGCATTGTAAAAGGTCTCGGGCTCGAGCAGGATCGCGCGATGCCCCGCGAGCACGGTCTCCGCGGTCACGCCGGAGAAACGCCGGCGGCCAAACTGAGCGCCTGTGCCGCGCGCAAGATGCTCGAGGGTCATGAACCCCGCGTTATGCCGGGAACGCGCGTAGTCGCCGCCGGGATTTCCAAGGCCGGCGACGATCCACTCGAACGTGACACTCGCGCCCGCGGACGGGTCAGGTGAGGATCGGCGCTGTTTGCGGAAGCCGCCGAACAGGTTGCCGATTCTGCTCATCGCCGGCCGCGGGGACGCGGGGAATTTGAGGCCAGGAGCGATCCGAGCGCGCGATACAGGGCGCGCATCTCGCGGGGCGTTCCGATCGAGATGCGCAGCGCGTCGCGCAGCATCGGGGTCGCGAAGTGCCGCACCAGGATTCCCGATTTCCGCAGCGCGCGCGCGATCGGTCCAAGGTCGCGGCCCGGCATCCGCGCCAGAACGAAATTCGACTCCGACGGCGCCACCTCAAACCCAAGCCGGCAAAGGCGCGCGATTGCGTGCGCGCGCGTGGACTTCACGCGCTCGACATTGCGCCGCATCCATGCGAGGTCGTCAAGCGCGGCGGCGCCCGCCGCAAGCGATATCCTGCTGAGGTTGTAGGAATCCTTGACTTTAAGCAGGGCTTCGATAACCCGCGGATGAGCGAAGCACAGGCCCAGGCGCATCCCGGCCAGCGAAAAAGACTTCGACAAAGTGCGGAGAATCACCAGGTTCGGATGACGCCGCAGAATACGTAGCGCGTGGTCCGCGGCAAAATCGACGTAGGCTTCATCGATCACCAGCAGGCGTCCGTCAAGCGCGTGCGCCAGCGCGGCGAGCTTCGCCACCGGGGTGAAGCTGCCCGAGGGGGAATTGGGATTGCACACTATCGTCAGA
The DNA here is from genome assembly GCA_035531615.1 of Binataceae bacterium (SeqCode). GTDB lineage: Bacteria > Desulfobacterota > Binatia > Binatales > Binataceae > JBARDN01. The sequence continues at coordinate 35,417 of DATKSQ010000026.1, read as the reverse complement.
CGCGCGCGCGCGCGCGCCAACTGCCCGAGCGGAAGCGCGAAGCCGGCGTCGAACGCAATCCGAGCCACCCGCGCTTCCTGAACTTCGGCCAGCGTGTCGTAAAGCGAATAGGTCGGCACCGGATAGGCGACCTTGTCTCCGCGTCCGAGCGCGGCGCGAAACAGCATCGCGAGCAGCTCATCAGAGCCGTTGCCGGCCAGGATCATCGCGCTCGGGAGGCGGTACGCACGTGCCGCGGCGGCGACAAACCGGTCGGCGCGGGGAGCAGGATATAAGCGCAGGGAATCACGCGCGGACGTCTGGACCGCGCGGCGGACTTTCGGTGAAGGCGGATAGGGATTTTCGTTGGTGTTGAGTTTGATCAGCCGCTCGCCGGCGCGCGGTTGCTCGCCCGGCGTGTACGGCGCCATCCGATCGATCGAGCTGCGAAACATCGCCGCCGCTTGCGGATTCCTTGCTGCTTCGGGCCGGCTTTGCTTGTGAATTATCTTTTGGGAAGTCACCCTAATGACATCCTGACCCGCGCTCCGGTTCGCGCCGAGCGGTAGCAAGCATCGATCACCTCGACCGCGCGCAAGCCGTCGGCGCCGTCCGGATGCGGGGCGGCGCGGCCGGCGATCGCAGCGGCGAAATTTGCGGCGAGGGCGCGAAATGGCGCGAGCAGGTCGCGCGGGTCGAACGCCGCCATGATTTCCGCACGGGTGAAGCCGGGCGCCTCAGCGCCATCGGCGCGAAGGATCGAAACGTCATTGCGCGGATAGCCGATCATCACCCTGCCCTCGGCGCCGTATATCTCGAGCGCGGAAAGCCCCGGAGTGCTGCTCCAGCTCGCCTCGAGCACCCCGAGCGCACCGGAGCTAAAGCGCAATATCGCAACCCCCGTGTCCTCGACCTCGAGTGGCTTGCCGAGGGTGGCAAGCTGTCCATCGACCGCCTCGACCGCGCCCAAATACCAGATTGCAAGGTCGGCGATGTGCACTCCGAGATCAAGCATCGCGCCGCCTCCCGCCTGGCCAGGCGTCGTGAACCAGGCCTGTCCTGGCGCCCATTCATGCGGGCCGCCATGCGAGAGGCGCGCGCGGATGAAGTGCGGCGTGCCGATCGCGCCGGAGTCGAGCGCGCGTTTGACGGCGGCTTCGAGCGCGCCGTAGCGGCGCTGCATCGCGACCATCAGGACGCGTCCGGCGCCGCGGGCGGTGTCGACCATGCGCCGCGCGTCGGCCGGGTTGGGCGCCATCGGCTTTTCGCACAGCACATGGGCGCCCGCGGCGAGCGCCGCCACCGTGTATTCGTAGTGCAGATGGTTTGGCGTCAGGATCACAACCGCGTCAGGCGCCTCACCCGCCAGCATCGCGGCGAAGTCGGCGTAAACGGCGGGACGCGCGGCGGTATCGGGCCACATGGCGCTGGCGGTGCGGCGCGCGCGTTCGATCGTCCGGCTCTGGAGCGCGACAATCCGGAAATCAGGGATGCCGAGCAGCGCGGGAATGTGCGCTCGCTCGGCGATCGCGCCGGTGCCTGAGATAGCGATCCTGATCATGGTTCCACCAATTTCCGATGCGCGCTTAGCGCCGCACCTCGCGCAGCAAGCGCTTTCTGAACTCGCGCCCGGTGCATCGGAACTTGAACGCCTTGCGCCGATTCACGAACAGAACCGGAACCTCCTGCCCGTAGAGCGTCTCGAGATCGGGATTGGCGTCGATCTCGATCCGTTCGAGGCGCGCGTCGAAGCGCGGCAGTTCCGCCTCGATTACTTCTTCCATCTCGCGGCACAGTCCGCACTCGCGGCGCGTGTACAGGGTCAGTTCGATCATCGGGCGTGGACTTCCAGGCGTGTTCCAGCGGATTTACTTTAGCCGTGTATCCAGACCAGTCCAAGCATCCGCCGCGCGCGGCGGCGCTCACTTGATGGTGTTGGGGCGGATGATATTGATCGGAATGGCCAGGGTTTTTTTCACGAACTCGGTGACCGTGTGAATCGGCATCGGCATGATCGACGGGTTGTCGATGGGTCCGTAGACGTGCATGTAGGCGGCCAGCAATTCACTGGTGCCGCTGGCCACATTGCCGCCAATCACGGGAATCTTGCTGACCAGCCAATTGACGGTGCCGAACGGATACAGGGCGAAGCTCATGTTCATCGTGCTGTCGCCGAAGTTGATGCTGCCAGCGCCCGTGATGGTCATCACGGAACCCTGAATCACAAACTGCTCGTTCCAGAACTCGCCGCGGACGCCTTTCAGGTCGACGAAGATGGCGTCGAACGGCAAGCCCGAGACGGTGGGATCAGGAAATTTCGCGGTGATCCAGCTTTTGAGATCGATCAACGCGAGCATCCGCGAGATCACGGTGAAGCGATTGATGGTGCCGTTGCGCATCGTGAGCGAGATCTTGCCGGCGAGAGTCTGGAAAAAGTCGGAATTGGTGTCGGCCCACAGGTCCACCGCAACCCACATCCTGCCGAGGACGGGAGATTCCTTGCGCTTGCCCGACAGCATGAACAGCGGGGCCGCGTCGATGTTCGCGACCTTGCCGGTGACATGGATCCAATCGTCCTTTTCGCGGCCGACTATTTCGAGGTTGATCTTGCCGCGAAACGAGTCAGCGGAAAACTTCCACACCCGCCAGGCGCCGTGGTCGTAACTGAAGTCGCCGCGGATATTGGTCATCGGGAAGACCCCAAGGCGGCCTTTGTGCACGCGAACAAAGCCCCTGACCGGCAGCGGAAAATGGGTGGGCGGCGTGGCCGGCGACCACGGCATCCGGATAAACTTCATCACCTCGAAATCGAGGACTTGCACGTCGGCGTCGATCCGGAGGATTGGATGCTCGAGATCCGCGATCGACATTTGAAACGTGAGCGGTTGCCCCTCGAGGGTCGAGGCCGGCATCGCGACCACCACCGAGTGCCGGGTAAAGGAAAAAGTGACTCCCTGCACGATCATCGGGGAGCGCATGAACCCAAAGCGGACCTCGCCCTTGCTTAGGACCAGTTTGCCGTTGGCGGTCAGCTCGCCGCGCCGGAGGGAATCGGCGCGCAGGACCAGCTTGCCGCCGATGGGACCGCTGACCTCCAGGTCGGAAGGATCAATCACCAGCGCCAGCCACAGCCCGGCTTCCATTTGATGAATGTCGATGGCGGCGTCGCGCACGTGGATACCGGCGCCGTCAAAGCCAAGGGTACCGTTGACGGTGCCGTCGCCGCCCGAGGTCGCCAGCGCGATGTGATCGATCGCGACGCTGCCGGGACTGACGGTGATCACGCCGCGGCGGAATTCGACCGGCGCGGGAGTGCCCTTCACCGTCAGCACAAGCCGATTGGCCTCGAGCCTTAGCTGATACTTGTCGGGAGGCGCCGGCGAATCAGGATTGAGGGTGCCATTGGCGTCGAGCGTGATTCCGATTCTGCCGCGCACCGCTGTGAGCCGCCTGCGCGCCTCAATTTTGAGCGCCTGCATCGCGCGCATCCCAGCCGGGAAAAGTTCGGCCACGTCGGCGTCGGCCTTGAACGCGAGCCGGTAGGGGATCCGATTGAGCCCCCCGGCGAGCTCGAGCCGCACGGCGATATCGCTTAGCTGCGAACGTCCTAGAGTCGCGGAGCCTTGAGTGGCGGTCATGACACCGCCCTGGTAGTGCAGCGCCACGCCCAGATTCGATACTGGCGGCAAGCGCCAGTCGCCCGGCAATGGAAACGCGGCGTTCGAGAGCGCAGCAGAGAACTCGAGTCCCTCTCGAATCGCGGCGAGCGGATTGGTGCGGAACTTCGCGACGGTGGTCGTGAACGCGGCGCTGCCGAGCGACATCCTGGCGGCACTCACCTGACTCAGCGCCGCACTGACCGAGCGCGGAACCTCGCGGATGCGGTCGAGCTGGGCGCGCACCGCAGCCGCATCGACCGATACGCCGGAAAGATGAATGGTGACCTGCGGATTGCCGCCAAACGGATCCTGGACCTGGCCGTCGCCGGAGAGGATCTCCGCGCCGCCATGGTTTATGACCAATCGGCTGAGCGTCGAAACCCCCGGTGACGCGACAAACTCGAAGCTGGCGGAATAGCCGCCCAGCCGATCGGCGCCGGTCAAATCCTTGCCGCTGAGCGCGAGCTGCTTGACGCTCAACTCGGCGTTGCCGCTCGCACTGCCGTCGTCGGCGAGCGCGAAAACAATCTTTCCGGCGCTCTCGCCGTCGGCATGCAGCACGCCCTTAGCCGTAAGCGCGTCCAGGGCGGCGTTCCAGTACATAATTTTTCCGCTGGCGACCTGATGCCGCGGCGTCTCGCGGCCGACGCCCCCGCGCAGATGTCCCGCGATCCGAAGCCCCGCGATCGGCTGGCGCACCACCCGTGCGTCGAACGAAACGTGCCATACGGCGGAATCCCAATGCTTGCGATACGCTGTCATCCCGACCCGATCGACAACCGCGACACCGCTCGAATCGCGGACCGTGGCGTTGGTGATCTCGATCCGCCAGGCGACGTTGCCGAGATCGTGAAGCGGAATAAGCAGTCCCTGAACCGCCTCGGCGCCGGGGCGTGGCAACGGTACGGCGGCCAAATCGGAAGCGCTCATCGGCACTGTGATGTCGGGACTGTCGAGCGTCAGCGCCGTCAGCGGTATCCCGTGCGAGAACAGCAGCGCGTGGTAGCTAATAGTCGCGCGGATGCGCGCCAGCGTGACTACTTCGTCGTACCCACCGACCACGTGCGGATGGTCGAGATCGATTACCAGATGGTCGCGCAGATGAAGGTGCGGGGTGGCGTAGGCAATTTCGAGACCAGTGCGGTTCTTAACCGCAACCAGCATCGCGTCAACCAATCGTGCGCGGTTCAAATAGATACCGACGGCGGCCGCGGCCAGCACGACCACGGTGGAGACGAGAACAATCGTGGCGAGCCGCAGGATTCGCATTCTTGCCCGCTCGGATTCCGAAGGTCCGCCTGATGGGTGCGTGGCGGCGCGTGGCGCGGGCCGCGCCTAGTCGCCCTCGGCCATTTCCTCGCCGGTCGATTCCGAAAAACCGGCGCGATGCTTGTTGCGAAGCGCGGTCTTGAGAACCCGATTGCGCATGCGGACCGACTTGGGCGTCACTTCCACCAGCTCCTCTTCGTCGATCCACTCGAGCGCCAGGTCGAGCGTCATCGGGCGGGCGGGCGATATGCGGACCGCTTCATCGTGCCCGGTGGCGCGCATGTTCGAGAGCTTTTTTTCGCGGCACACGTTGACCGGCAGATTGATCTCGCGCGAATACTCGCCGAGGATCATCCCTTCGTAAACCGGCTGGCCGGGCGAGATGAAAAAGCGCCCGCGCTCTTGCAGATGGAAGATGGCGTACGCGGTCGCGGCGCCTTCGCGATCGGAAACCATCGCGCCGTTGGCGCGCGACAGGATCGGTCCCGCCCACGGCGCGTAGCCGTTGAAGAGCGAATTCATCACGCCGCTGCCGCGGGTGTTCTCCAGAAATTTCCCGCGAAAGCCGATCAGCCCGCGCGCCGGCACGTCGTATTCCAGCCGCACCCGGCCGCCCGCGTGGGTGACCATCGTGCGCATCTTTCCCTTGCGCACCGACAGAAGCTGGGTGACCACGCCGATATAATCTTCCGGGATGTCCACCATCAGCAATTCCATCGGCTCGAGCACCTGGCCGCCGGACTGGCGGGTGAGCACGGTGGGCTTCGAGACTTGGAGCTCGTAGCCCTCGCGCCGCATGGTCTCGACGATCACCGCGAGCTGCAGCTCACCGCGTCCCATCACGCGCCACGCGTCGGGCGAGAGCTGCTCGACGCGGATACTGACGTTGCGCCGTGATTCAAGATCGAGCCGCTCGCCGAGCTTGCGCGAGGTGACGTAGTCGCCTTCGCGGCCGGCCCACGGCGAGTTATTCACCGAAAAGGTCATCGCGACCGTGGGCTCGTCGATCCGAATCGGCGCAAGCGGACGCGGGTTTTCGAGATCCGCGATCGTCTCTCCGATCGCCACGTCCTCGAGCCCAGCGACAATCACGATATCGCCGGCCCGGGCCGACGGAGCCTCGACCCGCTTGAGCCCCTGCCACGAGTAGAGATGCGCGATCTTGACGGTGACGCGCGAACCGTCGAGCCGGCACAGCGAGCAGTTCTGCCCGGCGGCGATTGAACCCGCGAGCATCCTGCCGATCGCTAGCCGCCCGACGTAGTCGTCGTAATCGAGATTGTTGACCTGCAATTGCAAGGTCGCGTCGGGATCTACTTCGGGACCGGGCAGATGCTCGACGATCGCGTCGAACAGCGGGCTTAAGTTGGTTCCCGGAATTTCAAGCTTACGGGTCGCGGTTCCAGTGCGGGCGTTGGTGTAGAAGACCGGGAAATCGAGCTGCGCGTCATTGGCGTCCAGATCGATGAATAGATCGTAAACCTCGTCCAAAACCTCAGCCGAACGCGCGTCGGAGCGATCGATCTTGTTGATGCAGACCATCGCGGACATCCCGGCCTCGAGCGCCTTCTTGAGCACGAAGCGGGTCTGCGGCAGCGGTCCTTCGGAGGCGTCAACCAGCAGCAGAATTCCATCAACCATCGATAGCGTGCGTTCGACTTCGCCGCCAAAATCGGAATGGCCCGGAGTATCAACAATATTGATGCGCGTCGAGCCCCACACGATCGAGGTGCTCTTGGCCATGATCGTGATGCCGCGTTCGCGTTCGAGCGCGAACGAGTCCATCACGCGGTCCTGCACATTTTCGTTGGCGCGGAACACTCCCGACTGACGCAGCATCGCGTCCACCAGAGTGGTCTTGCCGTGGTCAACGTGCGCCACGATTGCCAGATTGCGGATGTCCTGTCGTCGCATGTTTTGGGAGCGGATGCTAAAGCGCGGCCGAGCCGTGCCGGTTCGCCCGCGCGCTGTTATTGTAGCGGCTCCGCGCGGCGGAGTAAACGTACCCCGGTTAAGCCGCGCACAGACCAGTGCGCCGGGTTACGGCGGCGGCGCCAACTGCTTTTGCCCGTGCGGTTCGAGCCGGTCCAGGATCTGCTGGAAATTCTCGACCTCGGTAATCTTCCAAACGCCGGCTTCGCGCTTGAAGTGAACCCCCCAGGTGCGCTGCTTGCGGTCGGTGAACCGGGTGTAGGCCGTGTCGCCGCTGCGATGCATCAGTACGATCGAGCCCAACACCGCCGCCGCCGGCATCCGCAGGTTGCGATCTCCGTCCTCGACGTTCTGCCTGGCTTGCGCTTCAACCAGCTCGGCGGCTGGTTTCGACAGCATCGCGACCGCTGCCTGCCCGACCAGCGCGCCAAGCGGGTTTTTGCCCGCCTGCTCCTGGACCATCTGCTGGCCCGCCGCCGTGACTACGCTCTGAAAATCGACGTATCGAGAGGCGGCGTCGCCGTCGCGCGCGTCGATCGCCTGCTTGAGCCGCAGAACGGACCAGGTGGGCGAATTCGGAATGTAAAACCCGAGCCACCATCCAAGCACGATGAAGATCAAGATCGCGGTAAAATGGCGCAGCGCGAAGCGAAGCATCGATGGGTTCCTGTCCTAACGATAGCGCGCGCCCGGGCGCCCGCACGTGCTCGAAGTTTGCCGGATAGGAGACACAATAGTCATTGCGGGCTCAGCAGGCTCGCAGCCGCCTTGTCGAGCATCCATACGATCTCGCCATCTTCGGGTGCGATCATTTGCGCCGGAAACCGCGCGGGATCGCGCGGTCCCTCGATCACGTCGCGGACCGCCGCGGCCTTCGCCGTACCGGTGGCGATAAACATCAACCGCTGCGCATGGTTCGCAACCGGGAAGGTGAACGTGACCCGCAGCGGCGGTTCGGCCTGGACCTTGACCGGAATGACCAGGCGGCGCGTCTCGGCGAGGGCGCTGGTATCGCCAGGAAACAGCGACAGCGTGTGACGGTTTTCGCCGAGGCCGAGCATGATCAGATCGAAGCGCGGAAGTTCACCCTCGGCGAGATTGAACGCACGCTTGAGTTCATCCTCGTAGGCAAGCGCTGCCGCCTCGGGAGCGAGTTCAGCCGGGATGCGATGGATTTGCGCGGGCTTGAGCGGCAGCTTCGAGAGCATTGCGTGGCTGGCCATCGCGTAGTTCGACAACGGATCGTCGGCGGGGACGCAGCGTTCATCGCCCCAGAAAATCCGCACTTCCTTCCAGTCAACGCTCAGCTTGAAACGTTCGGCGATCAGCTCGTAAACCCGGGCCGGGGTGTGGCCACCGGCAAGCGCGATCGTGAACTCGCCGTGGGTGCATACCGCCTCGCCCGAGTAATGCACGATCTCCTCGGCGGCATGGACGGACACCGATTCGGGATCATCAAGCACGATAATTTTGGGCTCGGTCATCAGTCTCTCGCGGATAATATGTACCGCTAGGTTAGCGGAGATCGCCGCCCGCGTTCCAGATGGCCGCGGGACGGGTGTGCCTTGAAACCGGACAGTACGCGATGGATCATGGCGGGTATGAAGTCGGCGGCGAGCAAACGCGGGGACGAACCAAGCCGGTTGAGCAATGAGATTCGCCATGAGGAATATCTGCCAAAGGAATTGGCAAACATTCTGAACCCACAAACGGAAATTCCCGCAATTGCAAAAAACCCCGTGCTAACCGCCAGGATCGCGGATGCGGTTCGCCTGATCCCCACCAGTCACGAACTGCTCCTGCGCGACGCTCGCAAGATGGAGTTGCCCGAGCCGTCGCTGGTTCATCTCGTCCTCACCTCACCCCCCTACTGGACTCTTAAGAAATACCGCGACAGTCCTGGGCAGCTTGGCGCGGTGGCGGACTACGACTCGTTTCTCAGCGACCTCGATCAAGTGTGGAAGCAATGTTACCAGGCTCTGGTGCCGGGGGGACGCCTAATTTGTGTGGTGGGTGACGTGTGCCTCTCTCGCCGAAAGAATGAAGGACGGCACACGGTGGTTCCACTTCACGCTTCGATACAGGACCACTGCCGAAAGCTCGGGTTTGACAATCTCGCCCCCATCATTTGGCACAAGATCGCCAACGCGGCGTACGAGGTTGATAATGGTTCGCGTTTTCTGGGCAAGCCATTTGAGCCAAACGCAGTGGTGAAGAACGACATAGAATTCATCCTCATGGAAAGAAAGCCTGGGGGATATCGCACGCCGTCGGTCCCAACTCGAATACTTAGCCTGATCCCGGCCGCTAAACATCAGGAGTGGTTTCAGCAGATCTGGGAGGGGTTGGGCGGGGCTTCAACCCGGGAGCATCCGGCCCCATACCCGTTGGAACTCGCCGAGCGATTGATTCGGATGTTCAGCTTCGTTGGAGACACGGTCCTCGACCCTTTCCTCGGTAGTGGCACAACCAGCGTCGCGGCATCGCGAACCGGAAGAAACAGCATCGGAGTCGAAGTGGACTCGCACTACTTTGCGATGGCCCGCCGGCGTATCGAGGAAAGTGCCAGCAGCCTTTTTGCCGCCTGTTCAGTAAGCGCGGGCTGAGCTCAACCGCGGCTGATGCGAAACGCACTTCCTCGGACCGAAGATCTCCTGAAGAAAGCCGTCGCCCACTATTGGCGAACACTCAATCGACAATCTCAAAAGCAAAAATCCGGCGATGCTGACAGGGGTGGGCGGGCCGCGGTCACGGGTGGAAAACAGATGGACGGGTTTTGCGATCTGGTCCAAAAAATTCTGGTGCACAACGACCTGCCCGAAGCGAGTATCTATTCGCACGACAGGCTGGAACTGCCGGGATACTTTCGGCCCACCAAGAGATGGGACATGCTCGTGATCCACGACGAACACTTGATCGCGGCAATCGAGTTCAAGTCGCAGACGGGACCTTCGTTCGGCAACAATTTCAATAATCGCACTGAAGAGGCGCTGGGGAGCGCAGTTGACTTGTGGACCGCATATCGCGAGGGCGCCTTCGGACGGGCTCAGCCGCGCCCGTGGCTCGGATGGGTGATGCTGTTGGAGGAGTCTCCGCAGTCATTGACGCCGGTTGCGCTCAAAGAGCCACATTTCGGAGCATTCGCTGAGTTCCAAGGCTCGTCGTACGCCGCACGCTACGAGCTGCTCCTCAGGCGACTGCTTTTGGAAAAGATTTATGACCGCGCCGCGTTGATTCTTGCAACCGCCGCTGGAGGTCCAAGGGGCGCGTATCGCGAACCTGCCGACGACCTCACTATGAAGCGGCTCTTAGCCGGGCTTGCGGGTCACGTGCTGGGCTACGTCTCGGGTCGATAGACAGGACCGGCCTCACGCGCATGGCGAGCCGCGGCACTCCCTCCATAAACTGAGCGCCCCGTCCCTTCGATTGCGTGCGCTCCGTCAGCGCGCCAGCAGTTGCTGGGCGCGGGCGACGACGTTTTCCACCGTGAAGCCGAAGTGCTTCATCACATCCTGGTAAGGCCCCGACGCCCCGAAGCTGGTCATCCCGACGACGTCTCCATCGAGTCCCACCCACTGGTACCAACACATCGGCACGCCTGCCTCGATCGCCAGCCGCTTGCGAATTTTGGGCGGCAGCACCGAATCGCGATAGGCTGCGTCCTGCTTTTCGAACAGCTCGAAGCTCGGCATTGAAACCACCCGGACCGCCTTGCCCTGTTTTTCGAGCTGCTCCTTCGCGCCCAGCGCGAGATGCAACTCGGAGCCGGTCGCGAGCAGGATCAGATCGGCGGTCTTGCCGGAGGTCTCGCACAGAACATAAGCGCCTCGAGCAACGCCGGTTTGTGATGCGGTTTTGGTGCGATCGATGGTGGGAACCTTTTGCCGGCACAGCACCAGCATCACCGGGCCGCCCTGATGCGTCATCGCGGCGCGCCATGCCTCGGCGGCCTCGTTCGCGTCACCGGGACGGATCACAGTCAGGTTTGGAATCGCGCGCATGGCGCTGAGCTGCTCGATCGGCTGATGGGTTGGTCCGTCTTCGCCGACTCCGATCGAATCGTGGGTGAAGACGAAGACCGCATGGATTCCCATCAACGCGGCCAGCCGAATCGATGCGCGGCAATAATCTGTGAAGACAAAGAACGACGAACCATACGAGATGAACCCGCCGTGCAACGCGATTCCGTTCACGATCGAGCACATCCCGTGCTCGCGGATGCCGAAGTGAAGATTGCGCCCCGCGTAGCTTCCCTTCTCGAAGTCGCCGCCGTCCTTTACATCGGTGAAGGTCGATTCGTTCAAATCCGCGGAGCCGCCGAACAAGCCCCATACTTTTGCCGTGATTGCGGCCTCAGCTTTGGACGCGGATTCGCGCGTCGCCAGCGTGTCGGCAGGAGTGAAAAGCGGAATTGCCGCGTCCCATCCTGCCGGCAATTCGCCGTCGAGCATACGGCTAAACGCGTCCGCTTCCGCAGCGTTGGTCTTCGACCAGCCGTTGAAGCGCGAGTTCCATTCGTTCTCAAACTCCTCACCGCGCTCGAGGCAGCGCCGAAACTCGGCCAGCGCCTGGTCGGGAACGTAGAACGCCGGCTCGACGGGCCATCCGTAGAATTCCTTGGTCAGCTTCACCTCCTCGACGCCGAGCGGATTGCTGTGCGCCTTGGGAGTGCCTTCGCGATGCGGGCTGCCGTATCCGATTATCGAGCGGACCCGGATCAGCGAGGGGCGCGAGGTTTCCGCGATTCCGTTTTCGATCGCCGCCGACAGCGCGCGCAGGTCATTCGCGTCCTCGACCACCTGGGTATGCCAGCCGTAACCCTCGAAGCGTTTGCACACGTCCTCGGAGAACGAGATATCCGTGTAACCATCGATCGTGACGTGGTTGTCATCGTAGAGGTAAACGATATTACCCAGGCCCAGATGCCCGGCGATCGATGCGGCCTCGCTCGCGACGCCTTCCATCAGGTCGCCGTCGCTCGCGATCGCGAAGACGCGATGGCTGAAAAGCTCGGCGGCGGCGGAGCCGAAGCGGGCCTGGATGTGCTTGGCGGCGATTGCCATCCCGACTCCATTGCCGAAGCCCTGCCCGAGCGGACCGGTCGTGGTTTCGACGCCGACAGTGTGGGGATACTCAGGATGTCCGGGCGTGAGACTACCAAGTTGGCGAAAGCGCTTGATCTCGTCGAGCGAGAGCCCGTACCCGGACAGATAGAGCAGCGAGTACAGCAGCATCGAGCCGTGTCCCGCCGAGAGCACGAAGCGATCGCGTCCGAACCATTTTGGATTTTTAGGATTATGGCGCATGAAGCGCGTCCACAGCAGATACGCCGCCGGCGCCATCGCCATCGGCATCCCCGGATGTCCCGAGTTGGCCTTCTGGACGGCATCGATGGTCAGGACGCGGATCGAATTGATGCAAAGTTGATCGAGTTGGGGGCGGTCAATTTTTATGTCGGCTGCGGTTGCCACGATTTAACTCCGGGGTCGCGGGAAAAGTTAGACAGAAGATTGAGCAGAGCCTGAAGTCGCACGGAGGCGCGAAACCGCGCTCGCGCCGGGCGCTACCCCGGGCGCTACCATTGATTGTCGTCGTCCTTGAGTTTGCGGATGTCGCCGGCCCTGCCGCGCATCACAGTGACGGCGCCCTTGGCGTTACCCTTGTCGCCCAATGCGAGTGCGGCGGTGAAGCGTTCGGCGATTGCGCGCATCATCGCACCCTCGGAAGGATCCAGCTCCGCACCTAGCCGGGCCAGCCGCTCCATCGCGGCGCGAATCGCCACAATCGCCGCCGGCAGGTCGCCCTGATCGCGCATCGCGACCGCCCGGCGCAATCCGTCGCGCACCTCGGCCACGGCGGTCCGCGCGGCCGGACCAATCACGACCTCGAGTTCGCCCAGACTGTCGGCAAGCTTGAGAAATGAATCCAGCGCTACGCTATCGTGACTCACACATCGATTGTTTCATTTGTTCGCCCCGCCGTTCAAGTTGAGCAGGTGAAAACGCGAATCGCGCAGATTGTCGCCCACGCCTGCTTTTCCCTGATTCGGATTTGGGCCATGATGGGTGTCATCGCCCCCGGAGGAAACTAGGGCATCGATGAGAAAGATACTGGATCGCCGCGTGGTCGTGACAGGCGCCGGCCTGGTGACTCCGCTCGGAATCGGACTCGAGGATAACTGGGGCGCGCTGATGAAGGCGCAGTCGGGCATTGGTCCCATCACGCGCTTCGATACGGCGCAGTTCTCGGCCAAGATCGCGGGCGAGGTCAAGGGATTCAATCCCGAGGACTGGATCGAGAAGCGCGACGTGAAGAAGATGGACCTGTTCATCCAATACGCCGTCGCCGCAAGCGAGCAGGCGATGCGCCAGTCGGGCTTCAAGATCACCGACGAGAACGCCGACAACGTGGGCGTCCTGATAGGCAACGGAATCGGCGGCTTGTGCACCATCGAGGAGTATCACAAGCAATTCCTCGCCACCGGGCTCAGGCACATCACTCCGTTTTTCATCCCCAAGCTGATCTCGAATCTCGCCTGCGGCCAAATCTCGATTCGCTATGGCGCGCGCGGCGTAAGCTTCACGACCACCAGCGCGTGCGCTTCGGGCAGCCACGCGATTGGCGAGGCGTACCGGATGATCCGGCTCGGATATCTGGACGCCGCGATCGCGGGCGGCTCAGAGGCCGCGTTGACGGCACTGGGGGTAGGAGGCTTCTGCGTGATGCGCGCGCTATCGACGCGCAACGACGCGCCCGAGAAGGCCAGCCGTCCGTTCGACAAGGATCGCGACGGCTTCGTGATGTCCGAGGGCGCGGCGGCGGTGATTATCGAAGAGCGCGAGGCGGCGCTCGCGCGCGGCGCATCGATTATGGCCGAAATCTGCGGATACGCCGCCAACTCCGACGCCTACCACATCACGTCGCCCGCTCCGGAGGGACGGGGCGCGGCGCGATGCATGCAGATGTGTCTGGAGGAAAACGACCTGGATCCCAACGAAGTCGATTACATCAACGCCCACGGCACCTCGACCGAGCAGGGCGATATCGCGGAGACCCATGCGGTCAAGAAGGTTTTCGGCGAGCGCGCCGCCAAAGTTCCGATCAGTTCGACCAAGTCGATGACCGGCCACACGCTCGGCGCCGCGGGCGCGATCGAATCGGTTTACACGATCCTCGCAATCCAACGCGGGATGATCCCGCCCACCATCAACCAGGAGCATCCGGATCCCGAATGCGATTTAGACTACGTGCCCAACCAGGCGCGTCCCGCGAAAATCCGAATCGGGCTCAACAATTCGTTCGGGTTCGGCGGCACCAACACCACGCTGGCCTTCCGGCCCGCAAGTTAGGTTTTTGCGCCAATGGGTTCCAGAATCATCGCGACCGGACGCGCGCTGCCGCGCACCCCGGTGACCAATCAGGATCTCGAGCGTTTCATGGAAACCTCCGACGAATGGATTCGCTCGCGCACCGGAATCGGCCAACGCTACACGCTCCGCTCGGACGAGGGCTTGGCGGGAATCGCGCTCACCGCGAGCCGAATCGCACTCGAGCGCGCGGGTCTCAAGCCATCGGACCTTGACGCGATCATCACCGGAACGGTGTCCTCGGAGTTCGCCTTTCCGTCATTCGCGTGCCAGGTACAGAATCTGCTGGGAGCGGATTCGATTCCCGCCTTTGACGTCGCGGCGGCGTGCTCGGGATTCGTCTATGCGCTTTCGGTGGCCGACGCGCACATGCGCGCGGGAGATTTTTCCCGGGTCCTGGTAATTGGCGCCGACGCACTTTCGACCTTTGTCGATTGGAGCGATCGCCGCACCGCCGTGCTGTTCGGCGACGGCGCCGGCGCGGCCGTGATGGTTTCCGAGCCGGGACCGCGCGGCGTGCTCGCCAGCCTGCTGCGCTCTTCGGGCCAGCATTGGAATCTGCTCTCGCTGCGCGCCACGGGAGTGCGCGCCACGCTTGACGCCGAAGGCCGGCGCGACCCCGCCGACGCGATCAAGATGAAAGGCCCCGAGCTGTTCAAGATCGCGGTCAAGAGCATGGAAGAAGTAAGCCGCCAAGTCGCCGAGCGGGCGCACGTGAAGCTCGAGGACGTGAGCCTGGTCGTAGGCCATCAGGCCAACATGCGCATCATCAAGGCGGTCGCCGAGCGGCTTCACCTTCCGCCGGAAAAGGTGTTCATCAATGTCGAGCGCTACGGCAATACGTCGGCCGCCTCGGTGCCGATCGCGCTGGACGAAGCGCTCGAGCAGGGCCGGATTCATGACGGCGATCTGGTGATGCTCAATGCGTGCGGCGGCGGACTGACCTGGGGCGCCAATCTTTTGCGCTGGTAGGATAGCGCGCGACCGCGCCGCCGCGCTTCGATTCCCGCGCGCGCCGCCGCCCGCCGCCCACAGCCCCGTGACGATACCCACCCACTATGCTCGCTGAGCTACCCGACCGGCGCGTCATTTTTGTGCTTGGCAAAGGCGGCGTGGGAAAGACCACGCTTGCCGCCGCACTGGCCACCGCGCGGGCACGAGCGGGCGCCCGGACGCTTTTGATCGAGACCGACGCGCGCACGCCGATGGCGGCGATACTCGGCGTCAAGCGCTCCTACACGCCCGTCGAAGCGGGACCAAACCTGTTCACGATGCTGCTCGACGGGAGCCACGCGCTCGAGGAGTATCTGGCAATCGTGGTGCCCGGGCGCGTGCTGCTGCGCACGGTCGTCGCGAGCCGGCTGTACCAGCTCTTCGTGCAAGCGGCGCCGGGTCTGCGCGAGTTGATGGCGCTGGGCAAGATCTATTACGAAAGCGGGCGCGTCGAGCACGGACTCAATGCCTGGGCTTCGATCATCATCGATGCGCCCTCGAGCGGACAGGCGCTCGCGCTACTGCGGATGCCGGCCGCCGCGCGCGCGACCTTCCGTGCCAGCGTGGTCGGCACCCAGGCCGCCAATATCGGCAACTGGCTGCGCGACCGCGAGACCTGCGCGGTGGTCGAGGTCACCACCGCCGACTCGCTCGCGATGTCCGAGGTGCTCGAAATGCATGCGGCGCTCGAAGCGATGCAGCTCGCGCCGACGGGCGTGCTCTTCAATCGCCTCGCCACCGTGGATTTCGATAGCGCCGACGTCACCACACTGCTCGGCGGCAATCCCAAATCCGCCGACGTTCACGCGCGCAGGCATCTCGAAGAGATCGCGCGCGCCGAAATTGCCCGCGCCGGGCTCGAGCGCGCCGCACTCGAACGGATCGCGCGAGAGACCAAAATTTCGCCGCTCGGCGTCCCCGAGCTGCGCGATCTCAATGGACGCGGCCTCGTCGAAGCCCTTGCTTCGTTTCTGAGTTCGCGGCTGAATCTAGATTCAGTGAGGCATCCACCGCTCGGGGATGACCGGAACGAAGCGTAGTGCTCCACAAGCCTGCCAAGTTCGGGAAACCCCCAACCTTGACCGCGGAGGTTTCTATGAGACTAAGTCATTTGATCATGCTGTCGCTCGCGGGATGGTATTTGGTCGTCGCGCCGGCGCCGAATGCGATCGGTAAATTCGACCTCGGGGCGCCGATTTCGAAATGGAACGTGCGCTCGCGGATGTTTCGGACCGAGCGCGATTGCGAATCCTATCGATCCCGCGCCGCGTCGCATGGGCTGGAAATCGCGCCCAACGCGGACCAGTTCGTCAGCGACGACGGACTCGGCACGCCGATCGTACCCAAGTCGGCGTCGCGATGCCTAGATGTGGGAAAGCCTACGATCGACCTCCCCGGCTAGAGCGCGGCGCGCTGGAATTGGCACAGCCGCGCAAATAGGCTTGATCTCGCCCAGCCCTCGGCGCCCGCGGAAGTCAGGCTCAGCGCAGGACTCCGGGGCCCGGCGACTTCAAGCGCAAACGAAAGGACTTCGATCATGAGCGAGGCCGAGCGCAAACCCGAGCGCGCGCGCGAACCGTGGATCATCCGGACTTACGCCGGATTTGGCGACGCCCGCCAAGCCAACTCGCGCTTTCATCAGAACCTCAAGGCTGGGCAGCGCGGCCTTTCGATCGCGTTCGATCTTCCCACCCAGAACGGCTACGACCCCGATGCGCCCGTGGCTGCCGGCGAAATTGGCAAAGCTGGAGTTTCGATCTGCCACTGGCAGGATATGGAGGCGCTGCTCGAGGGAATTCCGCTCGGGCAGATCAACACCTCGATGACGATCAACGCGACCGCGCCGTTTCTGCTCGCGCTGTATCTGGTGGTGGCGGAAAAGCATGGCACCGCCTGGACCGAGCTGCGCGGCACGACCCAGAACGATTTGATGAAGGAATTCGTCGCCCGCGGAACTTCAATCTTTGACCCCGAGACGTCGTTTCGGCTCTCGACCGAGCTTATCAAGTTCGCCGTCGAGCGGGTCCCGAATTGGAACCCGATCAATTGCTGCGGCTACCACTATATGGAAAGCGGCGCGGGCCCGGCTGAGGAAGTCGGCTTTGCGTTCGGCAATGCGATGCTGCTGCTTGACGCGCTGCGTGCGACCCTTGCGCCCGAGGCGTTCGAGCAGACAGTGCGCCGCATCTCGTTCTTCATCAACAGCGGAATCGAGTTGGTGCCGGAGATTTGCAAAATCCGCGCGTACTTCAAGCTCTGGAGCGAGCTCTGCCAATCCGAATACGGCATCGCCGAGGTCGCGTTTCGAGCCGGATGCCAGGTGCGCTCGCTCTCGCTCACCGAACAGCAGCCCGAGGTCAATATAATCCGGATCGCATACGAAGCCCTGCCGGTCACGATCTCCGCCGCGGCCCGCGTCAACGCGCTGCAGCTGCCCGGCTTCCGCGAAGCGCTCGCCCTGCCCGACCAGGCCGAGCAAACTCTTTCGCTGCGTACCCAACAGGTGCTGATGCACGAAACCGGAATCACGAAATATGGCGACATCTTTGCCGGCAGCACCGTGATCGAAGCGCTCACTGGCGAGATTTCCCATCGCGCACGATCGATCGCGATCGAGCTGCGCGCAGCCGGATACTCGCGATCGATCGGAATTGTCGCCGGCGAACTGACCCGCGCCCTGGCCGAGCGCCAGCGCAAGCTCGAGACCGGCGAGATCGTTCAGGTCGGCGTCAACTCCTTCATTGGCGAGATCGGGTTGCTCTCGCCGGCGCGCGAAGCGTCGGCCGCCGCGCAAGACTTGGACGACAGCGCCCAGAGCGCGATCGAGAAGGATCGCGTCGCCGCGATCGGGCACTGGCGCGCGGCCCGCGATAATGCCGCCGTCGCGCGCGCGCGCGGCGCACTCGAACGGGTCGCCGCCGCAAAAGCGCCGATTATGGATGCGACCCTCGCCATGGCGCGCGCGGGCGCAACCGTCGGCGAATGGACCGACGCGATCGTGCGCGCAAGCGCTGGACGCTATACGCCCCCAATCCTGGAGGCGCGCGGCGCGGTCGTGTCACTCGAAATACCGCGCGCGCCCCACAAGATGAAAATCGCGCTCGGCAAAGCGGGCCTTGACGGCCATATCAACGCCGTCAAGCTCCTCGCCCATGCCTGCATGCAGGCCGGGATGGAAGTGGTGCTCGCGGGCTTCAAGCAGACCGCCGCGCAGATGGTCGAAACGGCGCTTCAGGAAGACGTGGACGTGCTTGCGATCTCGAGCCTGGCCGGAGCGCACATGGCGATCGCGCGCGAGACCATCGCGGCACTCGATCGGCGCGGCGCCGGCGACGTGCGCGTCGTCATGGGCGGCATCATCCCCGAGCCCGACCGCAAGCGGCTCGTCGCGATGGGCGTGCGGGCAGTGTTCACACCCAAAGACTCCAACCTGGCCGAAATCGTCGGGCGGATTGCGCAGCTCGGTCCCCGTACGCAAATATAATTTGTGGCGCTGATTCCGAATTCCAGCCGCCCGCAGGGAGAACTCCGCATGACCGTCCGCACCGGGACCAGTATTTCCATCGCCCTCCTACTGACGATGTTCGCGATGGCGCAGCCGGTATGCGCCGGACAGGCGCGCCCATGGCTGTGCCGCGACAAACCGGTCTTTTCATCCGATCATGCGATGAACTACGACCTCTCGGCACGCGCCGGACTGCAATGGCAAGTCTTCTTCATGGAGTACGAGCCCAACGCGGCGCACGACGGCTTCGATATCACCGAATCCAAAGAGCTCGGCTTGCGCGGCGTGACCCAGAGCGGCAAGCTCGCACCCGGCCGCTACTTCACGGTAGCGATGTATCGTCAGCGCGCAGGGGTCTGGGTCTGCCACAAATACTCCCGCGTGAAGCCCGACCCCAAAAGCGTCGCAAATATCTGCTACGGACGCGAGGAACCGGCCTGCCAGGTTACCCTCAGCGTCAAGAACAACATGAAGATCGCCACCCCCGTCGAGCCGGTTCCGATGCCGTAGCCGGCGCATATGCAGGGAACCGTGCGCGCGGGGCGCGCTCAGCGCGCAAGGTGATTGTGGAGGCGGCGATCGGATTCGAACCGATGCATGGAGGTTTTGCAGACCTCTCCCTTAACCACTTGGGTACGCCGCCCGCCGGATGATTCAAACTGTCGGGAAAGGAAGAGTTATCATGCCACCGGGGGCCTATCAATTGGAGGCGCAACAACGCGGGCGGATAATCATTCAACCTGCGGAGTTCGCTTGCGCTGGAACAAGGTGGGTCTCGAGCTCGCCGCGCACGCGGGCGCATTCGCGCTCGATCGAATCGATGATCGCCGCCGCGGAGCCGTCGGTCGAGCCCGCGCGAGCATCCGCCTCGAGCTCGCGGCATAGCGCGTGCAACCGCTTCGCGCCGAAGTGTCCGCAGCTTCCTTTGAGCGCATGCGCCGCATGCGCGACCGCGGCGGCGTCGCCCGCGCGCATCGCGGCAACGCGGGCATCCAGGTCGGCCAGGAACACGGCGATGAGCTGGCGGAGGAACTCCGGACCGTCGTCGGCTGCGGATTCAAGACCACGCAGCGCCGCGGGATCAACCGCCGCGGCCTCGGCCGTATCGGTCGGGATTTCGTGCGGCACCGCATCTTCAGCTCGGGGCACAGTTTCGATTCTCGCCGCACCGTCGCTGCCCGGCAGCCAGCGCGAGAGCATCGCGGCCAGATCCTCCGGCAAAAACGGCTTGCTCAGATAGTCATCCATCCCGGCGTCAAGACACTTCTGCCGATCGCCGGCCAGCGCGTGCGCGGTCAAACCGATGATTGCGATTTGTGCGGTGCCGCCGATTCGCCGCCGAATCTCGCGCGTCGCCTCGTACCCGTCCATCTCGGGCATCTGGCAATCCATCAGCACGATGTTGTAGGCGGTCCGCGCGAGCGCGTCGAGCGCCTCGCATCCGTTGGTCACCGATTCCGCGTGGCAACACAGCCGCTCGAGCATCTTGAGCGCCACTTCGCGATTGACCGGATGATCTTCCACCACCAGGATTCGCGCCCGTTCGCGCGCCTCGCGCGGGAACGATTCGGCGATTTCGCGAAACGGTTTGAGCTGAATCTCACGCCGCGGCGCCACTGCCCCCATGTCCGCCTGCGGACGATCTGCCATGCTCGCGACCGCCGTATTCAGCCAACTCAACAACTCCGATTGACGCACTGGCTTGACCAGCGCCGCAAGCATCCCGGCCGAACGCATCGCGGAGCCGTCGGGGCGTTTGCCCAGGGGACAGATCCCCAGCATCGGCGTTCCGGCAAACCGGGTGTGCGTAGAGAGCTGGCGCGCCAGCGCAAGGCCTTCCATCCCGGCCAGATTGCAATCGATCAGAATCGCGTCCACATCGCCTTCGGGCATCGCGCCGGAAACGATCGCGAGCGTCTGCTCCGCGGTGCTCGCCAATTCGCATCCTACCCCCCACGAGTTCATTTGCCGGGCCAGAAAGCGCGCGCCAAGGTTATCAGGCGCGCACAGCAGGACGCTCCGGCCGCGCAGATCCTTCATCGGTACGCCAATGGTTTCGGCATCGTCCGCTCCGAGCCTCAAGCGCGCGGTGAACCAGAAATTGCAGCCGTGCCCCGGAACGCTTTCGACGCCTATCTCTCCACCCATTCGCGCGACGATCTCCGCCGAGATCGCAAGCCCGAGTCCGGTCCCGCCATGACGCCGCGCCGTCGAGCCATCGGCCTGATAGAATGCCTGGAAGAGAGATCTTTGCGCCTCGACCGGAATACCGGGGCCGGTATCACGCACCGAAAACCGCAGAATCGCATCCGCGCTCGATGCGCCGACACACTCGACCGTCACCGCGACTTCGCCCGCGTCGGTGAACTTGATCGCGTTGCCGATCAGATTTACCAGCACCTGGCGAAGGCGCACCGGGTCACCGCGCAGATGCGCCGGCACCGCGCTATCGATGAATGTCGCGAGCTCGATTTCGGCTCGCTGTACTTGCTCGGAGAACAGTCCGATTACGCTTTCCAGGGTCTCAGTCGGACTGAAATCAATCTCTTCGAGCCTGAGCTTGCCCGCGGAGACTTTCGAGAAATCCAGAATGTCATTGATAATGCGCAGCAGCGAATGCGCGCTCGACCACACGACCTCGCTGAATTCGCGCTGATCGGAATTGAGCGACGTGTCAAGCAACATCCGGGTCATTCCGACAATCGCATTCATCGGGGTCCGAATCTCGTGGCTCATGTTCGCCAGAAAGGCGGATTTCATACTTACCGCTTCCAGCGCGTCGTCGCGGGCACGGACGATTTCCGCTTCGATATGTTTGCGCTCGAGCGCGTTCAGCAGCGAGCGGACCAGCAACCTTTGATCCAGTGGCCGCTTGATGAGATAGTCCTGCGCGCCGCGTTTTATGATTTCGCAGCGCAAGTCTTCGTCGTCCAACTCGCTCAGCACCACGATCGGCAGGCCCGCCGCGGCGCCGGCGACGCGCGCAACCGCGTCCGCAACCGGAGACCCGGGAAAAGCGGTATCGAGAATCACGAGGTCAAAATGATCGTCGCGCAGACCTTCGAGCGCTGCGTCCAGCCGAGCCGCAGTGGTCACCTCGAACCGCACTCCGGGACTGCCCGCCAACGCGTCGGTCACCGTCCGCACATCGGCCGGGGTGCCTTCGATCAGGAGGACGTGGATCGGATTGTCAGGCATTTTCAGGCACAGTCAGGTTGCTTCCGAGAATTCCGATCGTCACTTCAAATCCAAGATATGTGCCGGATTTTGCGAGTAGTTTGCGCAAAAAAAATTCCCTACTTTCAGCCACTTTGCGGCCAGTTTGGCTAGCAATTGCACCTCAGCGTGGCGCACTGAATTTCGCGCACAGAATCGGGCGGTCACAAACCGGCCGCGATACCGGCAAAAATTTGGCGGCGTGGAGAACTCTGGCCGCAAGGTTCGCTATTTCGCATTGCCGTGCGCTATATCCCAAATCAATAACGCGACTACTCAATCGCCACCCACACGATTCCGAAAGGAAGGATAAAGCCATGCCCGAATCAACCACTGAGGAAAAATCCGCCAGTCCGTCCGCGCAGTCGAATTTCGATTGGTCCGCGATCATTGACGACCTCAACCGGCTGCTCCGGCTGCGCACCACGCCGATCGGGATGAAGCTCTATGCGACGGTCGAGGAGATGGAAGCGATCCCGAAAATCCGCCGGCCGAAATCGATTCACACCACCGACCAGATCGTCGCGCAGGCGGCGCGCCTTGGATGGACCGTCGGAATCACGGCGAAGGATTTGGTCGGACCGCAATGCGGCGCGGTGATCGGGCTTCATCCGCAGAACGAAGAGTGGCTCTCGGGCAAGGCGATGTCGGGCGTGTGGTTTTCGACCCTGCAGGATTCCGCTGCCCATCAGCGCGCGATGGACACCGTCCCGTATGGCCGCTACACCGCGATGGCGGTTGCGCCGCTGGCGTCGGGACGGCTGAACCCGCCGGACATCTGCCTCATCTACGCGACGCCGGGGCAGATGATCCTGTTCATCAACGGCCTGCAATGGACCGGCTACCGGAAATTCAACTGGGGCGTCGTCGGCGAATCGGCCTGTGCCGATTCGTGGGGCCGCGCGCTACGAACGCGCGAGCCGAGCCTGTCGATTCCATGTTACGCGGAGCGCCGCTACGGCGGAGTGCTCGACGACGAGTTGCTGCTCGCGACGCCGCCCGAGTTCGTGCCCAAGGCGATCGAGGGGATGAAGCGCCTGGCCGCCAATGGGTTGCGCTATCCGATTCCGCAATACGGAATTCAGTCGGACGCGCGCGCGGGGTTGTCCGTTTCGTACGGATCGCGCGACAAGAGCTGAGTTCGCTACGCGGCGACGCGCTCTATTTTCCGCCCGACGCGGCGCTGCCCGGATGCCTGCGCGATCCGAGGAAGATCAGCAGGTCCTCGAGGTCCTGCGGCGACAGGTTCCCCGCATACGCGGGCATGTTGTAGCCGCCGTTCATGATTCGAATCGTCAGATCGTCTTTGGTCAGCCGATCGCCGACGAAACTCAGGTCGGGTCCGCGATGACCGCCGTTGCCGGAGATCTGATGGCAGTACTCGCATCCCTTCTCGTGGAATAGCTTGGCGCCGTTGGCAATCGGACCTTCGCTCACGCCGACAATTCCGGCGGAGAGAGGTTGCGCGGTGAAGTCCGGCGACCACGGCTCGCGAATCGCCTCGACCCACAGCGTCGCGATCATCATGACGATCACGATCACCGCGCCTACCGCCCACGGCCGGTTGCGCGGATGGCGCTCGCCGGTATTCGAGACAATCGGAACGATCAACAGGACGATAACGCCGACCAGCGGCGCGAGCAGGATCACCGGCGTGGTCATCTTGTGCGGGATGAGCGCGAGCAGCGCGAAGTACCACAGCAAGTACCAGTCGGGCGCGGGGTCGCGCGCGAGCAGGCTCGGATTGGGAGGAGGACCAAGTTTGGGCGGCCCGAAAATCGCGGCGAGAACGACAATCGCGATCACCACCGCGACGCAGAACACCACGTCGCGCCACGCCGCGTCGGGCCAGAACGGAACTCCACGCTTTTCGATCAGCTCGTCATATTTTTGATGATAGGTCGCGGGATCGACCGGCTCTCCTGCGACCGGCGGCTCCGAGATTCCGTCGTGCAGCACCAGGAACAGATGAATTCCGACCACCGCGAAAATAATCGCGGGAATGAAGAATACGTGGAACGCAAAAAATCGCGAGAGCGTGGCGCCGCCGATGGTTTTTCCAGCTAACAGAAAATGCGCCATCATCGTGCCGACTACCGGCATCCGCCCGGCCTGCTCCGCTCCGACCACGATCGACCACACCGCGTTTTGATCCCAGCGCAGAAGCTGCCCCGTGAATCCCATCGCGAGCGTCAGGAACAGGAGCACCACTCCCGTGACCCAATTGAACTCGCGCGGGTACTTGTAGCAGCCCATGATGAAGACCTGCGTCATATGAATCCCGACCAGCAGGACCATCGCGGACGCGCCGAAATAATGCATCCCGCGCAGCAGGTTCCCCAACAGCGCCTGCGTCGTGATGAATTGCAGAGCTTGATACGCGTCGCCGCTCGACGAGATGTACGAAGTGGATAGCGCGATCCCGGTCACCACC
Organism: Binataceae bacterium (SeqCode); assembly: GCA_035531615.1. GTDB lineage: Bacteria > Desulfobacterota > Binatia > Binatales > Binataceae > JBARDN01. Next base: position 11,063 of record DATKSQ010000026.1, on the reverse strand, counting down.
TGGATCATGAATGCGACCAGCGTCGCGCTACCGAACACGTACCACCATCCGGTGTCGGGCGGGACGGGATGCCGCGCCAGATCGCCCATCATCTTGATGAGCCCGGTGCGCTCCTCGAATGCGTCGATCAGCGGTTGGACAATTTTCATCGCCGCGCGCGCCACCTTATTCATCCGATTGGCACCGCACTGGTCCGAATCTCGACCATCCCGTTGTTGACTCTGACCGGATACTGGAACAGCGGACGCGGCGGCGGTCCGCCGGCGACCGTGCCGTTGGAGTAGTACACACCGCCGTGGCATGGACACATGAACAGGTTCGCGTCCTGGAGCCATCTGACGGGGCATCCGAGATGCGTGCAATTGACCGCGAATGCGGTGAACTCTCCGCTTGGGTCGCGGCGCAGCCACGCGGCGGTCTCGGCAGTAACTCCCGCCCACGCCATCGGCGAAGGATCGCGGAACGAGACCAGCACGGTTTTGCCGACGGAGAAATTCTCCGCTTTGCCGATCGGCCGCCAGATATCCGGAAACTTCCTGATCAACGGACCGATGAGAAATCCCACTATCGGCACCGCGACCAGCGCGGCCGCAAGGCCCATCAGCCCAAGCGAGACGCGGACCACAAATGCGCGGCGCTCGGGACTAAGAGGAGCTTCGCCCGCGGGCGCGGGCGCGCGATTTTCACCATCACTCGTCATGCACCAACTCTCCAATCCAGCGCGAAAGTGCGAACGCGATCAGGATCAACCCGACGGCGGAAAAAGCGTACGAGGTCACGAGTCCGAACGCTCCGAACGTAATCCCCAACGCCATCACCGCCGGCTGATAGGTCGGCGCCGGCACTCGCTCGGGCTTGGGCGCGGTCCAGCCGCGAGAAATCTTGCTGTCGATCTGATCTGCATCTGACGGCATCAGTTCATCCTCTCGATCGCGCCGATGGGGCCGTCCACTTCCGGTTCCGAATACCAGCGGGCCATCACAAACATAATCGCACCGAGAAACACCAGTCCGCCCGGCACCCACATCAGAAGCCCGCCGAGTTGTTGATCGACCGCCGGCGTCAGGCCCCATCCTTCGCGCAGCATCGGCAGGATCCCGAGCGAGTCGGCGGGATGCAGGTACGCGGGATAAAGACCGGGCTGCGCGAAGGTGAGCAGGATCGCCAGCGCGCTGTTCGCGACCATCGCGGTCGCAAGATAAATGATCGCCCGCATCGGTTCCATCAGGGAGCGCGCGTTCGGCGCGAAAATCGGCCACCAGAAAATCGTCGCGGTAACGAGAAAGCACAGATGCTCGAAGATGTGCACGTTCTCGTCAGCGATCGCCGCGTCGTACAGCGCGGGCCAGTGCCAGATCCACAGCACCGCTATCGCGAGCGTCCACGCGACGGCGGGAGTCGCCAATATCCGCTCGATCCGCGCAAGCGCAGGCACCGCGAGTACCCTGCGCACGAATGTTTCGGACAACCCGATAATCAGGAGCGGCGGCACGATCAGGATGAGAATCAGATGCTGCAGCATATGCGCGCTGAACAGGTACTCGTCGGAGAGCGCGTCGAGCGGAGAGACCAGCGCAAGGAACATCGCGGCAACACCCGCGACGAACCACGGCGCGCGCGAATAATCTCCGCGATGCGCGAAGGCATACGCCGCGAGCAGCGCGACGCATCCGAAAACGATCGATGGATCGAAGTCCCACGCGCGGAGCAGGTTGCCGAGTCCGTTCACAGGATCGCCCACAGGTACACGATGGCGAAAATCACGACCCATACCGCATCGACGAAATGCCAATAGATCCCGACCGCCTCGAACGCGTCGGCTTCGCGCTCGCTCCCGACCAGACGATGACTGGCCGCAAGCCCCGCGACGATCGCGATCGCGACGAGGCCGATAAAAACGTGCAAGCCATGAAATCCCGTCAACGTAAAAAAGGTGGTCGCGAACAGATTGCGATTCACCGCGACGCCGTGCTCATAAAGCCCGACGTATTCGAGTGCCTGGCCGGACAAAAATAATCCGCCCAGAACGACTGTCAGCACCAGCCACGCCAGCGTCGCGCGATGCGCGCGGGCGCGATAGCTGCTCGCGGCCATGAGCATCGTCGCGCTGCTCGCGAACAGCAAAATCGAGAAAAGTCCCGTACGCAATGGATTCAGCGCAGTCGCCGCGGTCGGTCCGGGTCCGGGATAAGAATGATAAAAGACGTAAGCGATGATCAGCAGCAAAAAGAAATTTGCCTCTGACAGGATAAACAGGCTCACCGCGAGTTTCGCCTTCCGCATCGCTCTATCCTTCGGCCGCCATGCGTTCATCCGCACGATCGGGATGCTTCAAGTCCCACAGCGGACGCCGCCCATGCACGGGAGGCACCAGCGTGAAATTCTCCGGCGGCGGCGGCGACGAGGTCGCCCATTCCAGCGTCCACGCGTCCCACGGATTGTCGCCCGCAACCTCGCCCGACGTCAGGCTCAGATAGACGTTCCACAGAAATACCAGCACCGAGGCGAGCAGGATGAATGCGCCGATCGTCGAGATCAGGTTCAGGATCATCCAGCCCGGCAAATCGGGATAGGTGTACACGCGCCGCGGCATCCCCATCATGCCGAGCGGATGCATCAAAAAAAACGTCAGGTTGAATCCGATCAGCGTGAGCCAGAAATGCCATTTGCCGAGCCGCTCGTTAAGCATCCGGCCGGACATCTTTGGAAACCAGTAATAAAGTCCCGCGAAGATCGCGAGCGCGGTTCCGCCGAACAGCACGTAGTGAAAATGCGCGACCAGGTAGTAGGTATCGGTGAGTTGCCAATCGATCGGAATCACCGCGAAGCTCACCCCGGTCAGTCCGCCAATCGTGAACATCGCGATGAAGCCCAGCGCGAACATCATCGAAGTCGTGAACCGAATCCTTCCGTGGTAGAGGGTCACGGTCCAGTTGAAAATCTTGACCCCCGTCGGCACGGCGATCGACATGCTGGTGAAGACGAAAAACAAATCGTAAACGTGGCCCATTCCGACCGCGAACATATGATGCGCCCATACGGTGAACGACAGGAACGCGATCGCGACCGTCGATGCGGCGACGAATCCGTAGCCATAAATCGGCTTGCCCGAGAACACCGGAATGACTTCCGAGATCATCCCGAACGCGGGCAGAATCATGATGTAAACCTCGGGATGCCCGAAGCCCCAGAAGTAGTGCTGCCACAAGAGTGCCGAGCCGCCGAACGCCGGCGCGAAAATCTGCGAGTTCATCAGCCGGTCGGCCAGCAGCATCACCAGCGCACCGTTAAGAACCGGCAGCGCCATGAGGATCAGAAACGAGTTGACCAGGGTCATCCAGACGAACAGCGGCAGCCGGCGGATCGTCTGGCCCTGCACCCGCAACGTCACGATCGTCACGATCATGTTTATCGCGCCCGCGATCGAGCTGATCCCCAGGCAGGTTAGCGCCAATACCCAGTAGGTGAGACCGTTGGAGATCGAAAACGCGGGCTCCGACAGCGGTGCGTAGCTGAACCATCCGGCGTTGGGCGCGCCGCCGGCGAAAAAGCTGAAGTAGAGCAGAATTCCGGCAAATAGCTGGAGCCAGAAGCTCATCGCGTTGAGCCGCGGAAACGCAACGTCGCGCGCGCCGATCATCAGCGGAATCGCATAGATCGACATCCCCGCCAACATCGGCATCACGACCAGAAAGATCATCGTCGTGCCGTGCATGGTGAAGATCTGGTTGAACGTATCAGGTCCTAAGAAGTGATTGTTCGGCACCGCAAGTTGAATGCGGATCAACAGCGCCTCGATCCCGCCGATCGCGAAGAACAGCAGCGACGAGAGCATGTACATGATCCCGATCTGCTTGTGATCGACCGACGCGACCCATGCGAGCAGTCCCTTGTGCGCTGCTCCCGCGCTCGGTTCGCCGGCGCGCGTCCTGAGCGCCGCGCCGCTCACTTGAGCGTCTCCATATAGGCGACCAGCGCATGTGCCTGCGCGTCGCTGAGCTGGAAATTCGGCATGTGCGTTTCGGGCTTGATCGAGTTCGGATCTTCGAGCCACTTCAGAAGATTGTCCGGGGTATTTGCGGCGGCTCCCGCCGCGATCGTGCTCCGCTGCGCCAGATGAGTCAGGTCCGGACCGATGCGCTGATTGCCGAGCGTGCCGGCGACCGTATGACAATTGATGCAGGTCTGATCGCGAAAGATCTGCGCGCCCTGCGCGGCCGCGCCCGCAACGGGAACCGCGGGCACCGCGAGTTGATCATGCTGCCACGCGGCAAAGTCCGCGGGCGTTTGCGCGATTACGAGTATCCGCATCCACGCGTGCTGATTGCCGCAGAACTCCGCGCAGGTTCCAAGGTACGCGCCGGGCTTGTCGGCGCTGATCCAGATGTGATTCGGATGACCGGGAATCGCGTCGATCTTGCGCCCCAGCTCGGGCACCCAGAAATCGTGAATCACGTCGGCGGATTCGACATCGATCAGAATCGGGCGGCCGACCGGAATGTGAATCTCATTAGCGGTAACAACTCCGGAACCAAGATAGTCGGCCTCCCACCACCATTGATGGCCGATCACGCGCAGGTCTGGCGTGCGGCCGGCGACCGGCGGATCCGACGCATGAATGGTCCGCACGGTGAAAACAAAGATCACCACCAGCAGCAGCGCGGGGACCGCGGTCCAGATCATTTCGAGCCGCGGATTACCGAACTCCTGGCGCGCGTCGGCGGCGCCCTCGCGATCGCGATAGCGAACGATCGCGACCGTCATCAGCGTCGCGACCAGCGTGAAGATCGCGAGCATCACCAGCAGGATCGCGACGAACAAATGATAGATGGATACGGCTTCAGGCGAAAACGGGTTCAGTGTGGGTACGCCTGACATCAAACTTAAGCGACCGGCGAATTCCGTTGCCGCGGCTTCGCGCGCGAGGCCGATCAACGCGCACCGTAGCGCCACGCTGCCATGCTTTCAAGCGACGCGCTCAAAATGCCCGGCAATTCCGCGGCGGCGTCAGTGCGTCTCTTCCAGCAACTCGGGCGAATCAAACTTGGGATTGTTGAGCAGCGGCGATACCGGCGTGGTGCGCAAAAGGTCGTCGGGCGCGGGCGCGAGCATCGCCTTCAGCTTCATCGCGTCGGGGCACAGCGGATTCATCCAGTCATCGGCGCGCGCCTCGGGAAGAATGACGGGCATCCGATCGTGATACGGCATCATCGTCGCGTTCGCGGCAGTGGTGATGATGGTAAAAGTGGTCTCCCAATTGCCGGGCTGCTTTTGCCAGGCTTCATAGAGACCCGCAAACAAGAGCAAGCCGCCGTCGCCGCGATGAAACCAGATCGGGCGGCGGGCAGTCTTGGGGCCGGTCCATTCAAAAAACCCGTCGGCGGGAATCACGCAGCGCCGACGTTGGAATGCGTCGCGAAACGCGGGCCGCGCCTCGATACCCTCGGCCCGCGCATTGATGAATCGCGCGGCCTGCCTGGCGTCCTTGGCCCACCAGTTGACGAGACCCCAACTGGCAGCCTGCGCTGTGCGACTTTCGTATTCGAGACGAACTATGAAATACGGTTGCGTAGGCGCGATGTTGTAGCGCGGGCGGTAGTCGACGATTGAATCGCCCGCGACGCCGAGCTCGGCCGCGAGCGCGTTACCGTCGCGGCGCGTCATTGTGAATCGTCCACACATCGTTTTTTTTGATGACCATTACGACAGCAAATGTTTTTTTCGTCTCGGGCGCAAGCTACGGAGCGTCGGACAGTTTCACCTTCTGCGCCTGGTCGGGCGAGATCCATCCCTGCTGGGCAAAGTATTGTGACAGGTACGCGACCACCTGGTCGGCAGTCTTATCGCTCAGGTATGCGACCTGCGAGGTATAGGCCTTCGCGCCGCCCGCGGCGACGTTGGCCGCCGCCATTCCGGCGGTCGCGCCGCCCTGGGCCGCCGCGCCCGCGCCCATTGTCACGGCGGCGCCGGGCATCCTGCCGCTGTCGGCATGAGTGGTGAACTGCAGTAGCGATTGCCGCGCGCCGGCGGTGACGCGATAGACGCTCACCTTGGTGTCGAGTTTCGAGGCGCCCGCGCCAAATCCGATCACCAGCCGTCGCAGCCGATTGCCTTCATCGACATTCACAAACTCGCCATCGATCACCAGATCGCCCTCGGCAAAAACGGTGTTGGCGTTTCCACGAACCACCGTGAACCCGAGAGTGCCGAGTTGCTTGGCAACTTCCGCCGCCAGCGCGTCAGCCGCCTCTTTGCCGATCGCGTCCTCGCGCTGCTCGGCCGGAGTGCTGGAAAAGCTGTTCAATATGCGCGCGCCGATCGCGGAATTTTCAGAAACCTGCGAGGCCGAGAACGCGAAATCGTCCACGACGATTCGCGCCGGACGGACCGACGCCGTAGTCGGCGGCGGAGGCGCGCTCGCATCCGGCGTGACAGTGGCGCCGGCGCATCCGGCAAGCATCGCCGCCAGCAGCAGGCAAACCAATCGGCTCCGCATCCCGCCCGCGGCTGCATACACTTTTAATTTCACGTTCGTCTGCCCTCCCCCAGCTTTTTCTCTGACGCACATGCAACCTGCACGGCCGCCGCCGACAGAATAGCAGTACGGCGCCATTTCCGAGAGGCTGCCGAACAGCGAATTGGTCTCGCAGGAGACCAAAAGATGTCCGCGGCTAGCGCTCCAGCCATTTTGGATTGTTGATTGTGAGCGCGTCGGCAAGCGATTGCCGCACATGCGCACGCATCGCGGGATCATCGACGCTGATCACGCCGTCGCGAATACGCTGCGCAAGCTCGGCGCTGAGCGCCTCGAGCTCACCGCCGTGGCCGAGAATCGCGGCGAGGCGCAGGGCCTCTGCCACAGCCTGCGCGGCGCGCAGCTCGGCCTCGCGCCGTATGACGCCAAGCGCGTTGATCGTCACGCGAGTCTTGAAGCGATGATACCCGGTGAGCGTCGGCATCAGCTCTTCTTCGAGATATTTCACCGCCGCACCCAGAAGGGTCGGCGCATCGGGCATGCTGCGTGGCATTATCGAATCACGTCCTTTTGCTCACTTGCCGCCGCTCACTCGTCGCGGCCGTCGATCAGAGTCAGGAAATCCCACAGCGGCTCTTCGATACGCCTGCCGATCGCGCATCGCTCGATTCCGGTTTCTTCGATTCCGCGCATCCCCATCCGCAGGCATCCGATCGCCCACTTGACGCATCCAAACGCCTCCCAGAAGCGAACGGCTCTGGGATCAACGCGCGCGCCGCCCGCTTTCTCGTATGCGGCGAACAGATCCTCGCGCTTGCCGAACCCTCCGACCGGGCCGCGGCCGCCGAAGCGCCAGGTTTTGACGCAGACCCATCCGAGGTCCTGCATCGGATCGCCGCTCTGCGCGATCTCCCAGTCGAGCAGCAGGCGGATGCCGTCGGATTCGCCGACGATAAAATTCCCGGTGCGAAAGTCGCCGTGGACCACGGTGCGGCGCGGATTTTTCGGGGCGTTCTCCGCCGACCACTTGAGTCCGAGTTCGACCGCCGGATGGCGCAGTCCGTAGTAGTCGGCGACTCGATATTGCGCCGCCACCAGTTGCGCCGCGTCCTGATACGGCAGAAAAGGAAGCTCGGCCAGATCGATTCGATGGATCGCGGCCAGAATCGCGCCGCACTGCGCCGTCATCATCGAGCGCGCACGCGCATATTTTTCCTCGCGCACGATCTTCGGGCCGAGCGTCTCGCCCGCTACTCTTTCGGTCACGTAGCCGGGACCGAGCCCGTCGGAAGGCTCGAGAATTGCGCGCACCCGCGGCGCGGGAACTCCCGCGCGCACCGCCGCGATCATCACCAGCGCATCCTGATCGCCGGTGATGTGCGGAGAAATGTCGGCCAGCGGATTGGGCTGATCGGTAGCCCCGGCGCTCGAAAGTTGCACGATAAATTCCTCGCGCCGGTTGCCGATCTCGGCGTCAAACGACCACGTCGTCTTGTTGGCGCCGCCGGTCAGCCGCTGCAAACCGTAGATCGTGCCGGGCGCGCCGATCCTCCGGGCTACAACCTCGCCGAGGCGCGAGGCGAAATCAGTGTCGCTCATGTTGATACGAACCGGTCGCGCACGCCGCCGTCACTGCGCTTCGCGATGCCCGAAACCGAACAGGATCTGCGCGACTCGTCGCATCTGGATTTCCTCGGAGCCTTCGGTGATCCGGTAGCGGCGATGATGCCGATAGATATGCTCGAACGGCTTGTGCCGCGAGTATCCCATTCCGCCATGCACCTGCATCGCACGGTCGGCCGCTTCGCATACCAGCCGATTCGCGCGGTAATTGCACATCGCAACTTTGTCCGACAGCTTAAGCGCGACCTCGGGCTTGGACATCTGATCCATTTCCCAGGCGGTCTTGTGGATGAGTGTGCGCAGCATCGCGGCCTCAGTGTGCAGTTCGACCAGCGGCCACTGGATCGCCTGGTTCTGCGCGAGCGGCTTGCCGAATGGTTTACGCTCCTTGGCGTACTTGACCGCTTCGTTGATGCAGAACTGCGCCGCGCCCAGCGACGACGCCGCCTGCCGGATGCGGTTTTCGTGGACAAAGTGCTGCGCGACCGCCAGGCCGTTGTCGAGATCGCCCAGCACTTCGCCCGCCGGGATGCGGATGTTGGTCAGCGAGATGCGCGGATGGTCGGTCGGCATATTGAAGGTCCACAGGTACTCTTCGATCTTGAACCCGGGGCTATCGGTCGGGACCAGAAAGCATCCGATACCGCGCGCGCTGCCGTCGCGGTTGCTGTGGCGCGCGAAAATAAAATCGTGGGTGGCGGCGTGGACGCCGGTGTTCCACATCTTGCCGCCGTTGATCACCCACTGGTCGCCGTCGCGAACCGCCCGGGTTTCCATCCAGGTGGCGTCGGAGCCGTGATCGGGCTCGGTCAACCCGAAAGCGATACGCATGGTGCCGTCGAGCAGCTTGGGGATCCATTCCTTTTTCTGCTCTGGAGTGCCGAAGTCGCGGAACATCAGAACGGTCGGCATGTTGCCGACAATCGAATTTTCGTTCTGCAGGTCGTTGTGGAGGCCGAGACCCTTCGCCGCCAGGTACTCGCGAATCACCGCCATCGCGAGGTTGGTGCCGTCCTTGCCGCCGTATTCGCGGGGCAGCGCATAGCGGAAGTGGCCGGCCTTATCGGCGCGGCGTCGCATCTCGCGCAGCAGCTCCTCCCAGTCGTGGCGCGGGAGGCCGCCGTTTTCGAAATCGGTGCGGGCCCATTCGCGGCGATGGTCGAAAAAACGGATATTGTCGTTTTCGCGTTCGAGCGGCTTGATCTCGCGCTCGATAAAATCGTCAAGCTCTTTCAGGTACGCAGTAACGTCGGACGGAATCTGAAAATCCACGCTGTTTCTCCTAAAACGGAATCGAACATACCGATCGTTTAGCAAAGGATCGGATGAAGCGAAAGCGCGCGGCGCCGCCGGCGCGGCTTCAATCACCAGCAGCGGTTGCGCCCTGTACGACGATCACGCAGCGATCCTCGCCCGGCACCTCGTCCAGCGGCATCGCGACTTCGTCGGCGAATTTCTTGCCCACGACCAACAGGCGCCCCGGCGTCTGCTTGAATAACTGCTTCAGGCTGCGCTCGCCCAGCACGTCGGAGTGGAACTGGCGCCCAAGCTTTTTGCGCGCGTCGTGAACCATGTCGAGCAGCTCATCGCCGGTATTCTCGACCCGTCCCGAGACCATCAGAGCGCGCAGCCTGGCGTGGGTTGGACGCGCGATCCGCACCGCCAGCGAAAGCGCAGCTTGTCCGTCGGGACTTGAATCGAACGCGGCATAGACGCGCTCGAATGGATGAGCCGTCCCCTGCACAAACACCGCAATATTGAGCGGCAGCGCCTTGGCGCGCGCCAGAACCTCGCGCACCGCGCCGCCCATCGCGCCTCCGCCGGAATTAGCCCGATGATACCCGAGGACGATCCACGCGACGCGCGCGCTCTGCGCGGTCGCAAAAATGTCCTGCGGAGGATCCGCCGACCAGATCGCCTGGGGTGAGATTTCGACGCTTCGCGCCCGCGCGTACGCTATCGCAACCTCGAGCGCCGCGGAGCTTGGCGCGCTAGCCGAGCCTGCGGCGGCGCCGTCCGGGCGGACCAGCGCAAGCACGCGCACCGGAGGATCCTCGGCCTCGCGCGCCGCGAAGGCGATCGAGAGCAGCGGCGCGACGCCTTCCGGATTCGCAACGGGTACCAGTAATCCCCGATTGCCATCAGGTTCCGTTTCCGATTCCTCTGAATCCACCGCGTGATTCTTTCGACCTGATGAAGCGGGCACCGATCGTGAGACGATGCCCCTGCACTTGACGCTTGGAATGCTAGCCGGAACCAAATTCACTCGCAAGGAAGCAGATCTCGTCGCGCCGCCAGGTTACTTGGACGATTCGGGTTTGGCCGCGCCAAGGCGAGGGTCGTCCTCTGCGATGCAGATCGCCGATTCTAAACGGCTCAAGGTGCCGGCGCTCGCCGCCGGATCGTTGACTGCATGGCCGATTTCGGTCGCCAATTCGTCCATGCAACTTCCCTTGACGCTAAACTTGAGACCGCGCTGCCACTGCCGCAGCGGAGCGGTCGCATCAACCCGGCCTCCTTTTGATATCGGCGGTAACAGCATGTACCAGAGAGATAGCGTCAATGCGGCGACGAATGGGGTTTTCATTCTGCTAGATCGCCTTTGATGGAGGCTCGGATTCGTGTTGCGCATTCCTTGCCTTTCTTATCACGCATGCGCGTTGCCCGCGATTGTCGCCACGGTGGTGTTCTTTGCGCGCGCGGCCCGCTATATCAGCGCCGGCTCAGTGGGGTATAGAAAAGCGCGAGATGGAGGATCCGGCGATGGCTGAACGGCGAAGCAAAATTGACAAGTCCAATTCCAGCGGGGAAGACTCCCACACCTTCGAGACGATCAAAGTGGAAGTCGAAGGCGCGCTCGGCCGTCTGCTCCTCAATCGCCCCGAACGCCTCAACGCGATCAGCACGACGATGCTGCAAGAGATCGTCGAAGCGGCCAGATGGTTCGACAACCATCGCGAGCTGC
>DATKSQ010000025.1:0-63186 GCA_035531615.1 Binataceae bacterium (SeqCode) | reverse complement strand
GCCGCTGGTCCGCGCCGGCGTCAAGTTCATCGACGGAGTTCACCAGGATCGACCCTACAGCATTACTCACTCAACCGATAATCAACCCAGGGAAGCCGCCTGATCATGCCAGGCCGATCCACAACATTTGACAATTACTCTACGGCCTCGTCGGAGTACTGGTCACTTGGGAGTGCATAAAGGCGGAGCCAGGTAAAAGGCGGCATGCGCTCAAACATTGGGTGGCGGGATCGCCTGACGGTAAGGGCTGCGACCACCAATCCGTTAAGGTGTAGGCGCGGCGTATAGAAGGGCCGCCCATCTCTCAGAAATCTCCTGACCCAAGGCTTTTGAGTGAAATAACGATCTGGCGAACCAAAATCCACCGAGTCGAGACGGTCCGAGATAAAGGTCTCCCGTACATGATGCTTTGCACAGGCGAACCGCTCACTCTTGGGAAGTTTGATTGCTCGGATTTTCACAGGTACTTCCGCCTCTTTGGATTAATGCTGGGACCAAGTCTGCCATTGTTTCTTGGCGCTGCAAATCACCACACCGCCCTGATTGCGACTGGAGTACATCGGTAGCTACCCTACGCCCGCCGGCGAAGGGCAAATTCTCAGTCTCGATTTTGGTGACGAGGCGGCTCAGGATCTCGGAGTTTGTGAGTTTATTCGGTATCCGGGATTCTTCGCGCGCGGCAGCCACGCGCGCATGCCACAGACCCAGTCGAGCATCTTCAGGCGCTCACCAAGCGAGTCGGCGGCTTGCTTTTGGTCGCCGATATTGTAAGTCAGATTGCGAGCTTGGCAGTCCAACATGAAACGTGAACCGCAAGCGATCCGGGCGCTCGATATCCAACCAGAGGACCCCGCTCAGCCGGATGTGATCAGCCTGATCGCCGCTAGCGATGAATACCTTGCGTCCCTGTACCCCGCACAAAGCAACCACTCACTGGATATCGCGTCGCTTGGGCGTCCCGAAGTTACATTCTTTGTGGCGCGGCTTGACGGAAAGGCCGTGGGTTGTGGAGCGATCTCACGCCGGAAAAAAGAATACGCGGAAATAAAGCGGATGTTCGTCGCGCGCAACGCCCGGGGAACCGGGGTGGGACGACGAGTTCTCAAGACGCTTGAAGCGGCCGCATTCGAGCAAGGATACAGAGTGCTTCGCCTGGAAACCGGCATCAGTCAGCCGGAAGCAATCGGGCTATATCGTTCGGCGGGGTTTGTTGAGGTCGAACCCTTTGGTGATTATATGGCCGACCCCTTGAGCATCTTCTTTGAGAAGAGGCTCACCGACAAGTAAAGCGGCTTCCGTAAAAACCTGTCCGCGCTCGACTCGAATGCGAATCACCAACCTGCTCTTCGATCTCGACGGAACACTGACCGATTCCCGGTCCGGTATCATCAGGTCGATCCGGTACGCGATGCGCGCGCTCGGCGCTGAGCCGCCGCCCGAGGAGTCGCTCGGATGGTGCGTCGGACCACCGATGCGCGAAAACTTCGCGCGGCTTCTGGGAACGGACGATTCAAAACTCATCGATCGGGCTTTTACGCATTACCTTGAGCGCTACGAGTCGATTGGATACCGCGAAAACCACGTGTACGAAGGCGTTATCGCGATGCTTTCGGTTCTCACGCCTGGCCGCCGCCTGTTCGTCGCGACCTCGAAGCTCACCTCCAGCGCCGAGCGAATTCTCGCTGAGTTCGAGCTTCGGGAATTCTTCGAGGCCGTGTTCGGCAGCGACCGGGCGGGGCGTATGGCCGACAAGCGCGAGCTGGTGCCGCACGTGCTCGGCGCGGCAGGGCTTGAGCCGCGCTGCACCGCGATCGTCGGTGATCGGGTGCAGGATATCGAGGGTGGCCGCGCGGGTGGGATCGTGACCGTCGGCGCCGGATGGGGTTACGGGACGCCGACGGAACTCAGCGCTGCGGATTATTTCTGCGCCGCGCCCGCGGACTTGCCCAAGCTGCTCGCCGGTCACGCGTCAGGTTCGCCGTCGTAGTAATCGATGTCGGTTCCGCGCCGATATACCGCGGCGAAGGCCTTTTTTCCCGCCGGGCCGATCCCGACACCGACCTTCTTCGAGTCGGGGTAAACGCAAACTTCGGTTTCGATCATGGTCGAGAAGCACAGGTAGCGTAGCGGCGCGTTGGAAGTATTGATCAGGCGATGCGGATGCGTCGGGCCGCGCGGCATCGCGATATAATCGCCGGCGCGCACCTCGATCTTTTCGTCGCCGAGCCGTAGCGTTCCGATACCGCCGAGGACGTAAATCGCCTCCTCATTGGCCCAGTGATAGTGGAACGGCCACGCCGACTTGCCCGGGGAAACCTCGAACAGGCTGCATCCGAGGTTAAGTCCGCCCGCCGCCTGCCCGAGCAGCTTGCGCTTGAACGCAAAGCCGCTGCCACGCGAATTCTCGGTCCACGGCATTTCGTCTTGATGCACTACGTTGGGCGAGTTGGACATGTCGGCTCCTCCTGGTGGTCGCGGAGTCAGGGCGCAACGCCGATCGCCGCGAAGACACGGTGATGCACCGGCAACGAGTCGCCGGGAAATTTCTCATCGAGCATCGCAGCCATTTCTGCGTCAAAGCGCTCCACCGCGCCAAGTTCAAGATCGGCGCCGATGCCCGCGCTCGCGCGAATCCGCCCGCGCCATGACTCGTGCGTGTACGGCGCGTCGAGGTCGAACGAGAACGTCTCAATATTCCGGTAGCCCGACAGACCGAGCACGCGGACGTAAAGCGGATGAATCCCCATCCCGCCGTTCAGCTTCCAGGCCGGGTTGTGCGTCATGATAAGCTTCTCGGTTTCATCGGCAACGTTGCCCGGAAGCGGTATCCAGTCGAAGTTCGCGATGACGAGCCGTCCGCCCGGCTTGAGAACGCGGCGTACCTCGGATGCCGTGCGCCTGCTATCAAACCATGGCCAGCACTGTCCCGCCGTTACCAAGTCGAAGCTCTGGTCGCCGAGCCCGGTACTCTCAGCCGTTGCGGTGACATAGCGGACCATGACTCCCGCTTCGCGGTCGAGCCGCGCCGCTCGCTCCATCATCGCCTGTAAACGATCGAGTCCGGTTACTTGCATCCCGCGTATCGCAAGGCCGCGCGCGATCGTGCCTGTCCCGCAGCCGAGGTCGAGGGCGGCGTGCCCCGCGCGGATTATTCCCATCCCGGCCAGCCGCTCGAAGAACGCGTCTGGGAAGCCCGCGCGATACTGGGCGTAGTCGCCCGCGGTTTTGCTCCAATCTATCCGCCTGCCGAGATCTTTAATGTTTTCCAAGGTTGGGTCGGGCTTCGCTTGTGATGGCATTTAGGAGCGTCTCCTTCAAATCGCGTATCAACTGTATATATGTTGTCATAGCTAGATGCAACTTGAACGCTGGAGAATCGCCGCTCGCATTCGACCGCGCAGCGCCGCGCCGCGCGCACTTGACGCGGCGGCGCGGCGATGGCGTCATGGCCGGGTGGCGACTCGCACTTCCGACCGGGCCCAGATGCTCACCGCTGCCGAGGCCGCCGGCGCTCTGGGCGTAAAGCTGGGGACTCTCTATGCCTATGTGAGCCGCGGATGGCTCAAAAGCTATCGGCGCCGGATTGGCCGCCAGGCGCTTTATCGGCGCACCGATATCGAGGCGCTGCGCGGCGTCGTCACGCCCGAGCGCGGACGGCGCGGGCGCGCGCTGCCGGACGCGTCGTCGTGGGTCACGGTCGCGCAGCCCAAAAGCTCCGAAGAGTCGGCGCCCGGCGTGATCGTCGCCGAATCCGGCGTCAGCTCGATCATCGGCGGACAGCTCGCCTATCGCGGCTATCCGATTCAGGAGGTCGTCGAGCACGCCTGCTACGAGGAAGTTTGCCTGCTCCTGTGGAACGGCGAGCGGCCCTCGCCCGATGAGGCGGCCGCGCTGCGCGCCGAGATAGCGGGGGCGCGGATGCCCGCCCAGGCCGCCGCCGCGGTCGAGACCGTCGGGCACGACGCGCCGCCGCTGCTGCGCATCGCGGCGATGTTGCCGGCGCTGGCCGCGTGGGATCGCAGGCAGGCGCCGCGCACCCAGATCGATCGCGCCAAGTTGATCGTCAGCCAAATGCCGCTCTCGCTCGCGACGCATCGCAGCGGCGACGGCCCCGGTGCGGGCAGCGGAATCGCCGAGCGGCTCCTGGTTACGGTGGCCGCAAGCGCCGCGCCCGAGTGGGAGGTAGCGGCGCTCGACCGCGTGCTGGTCGCGTGCGCCGAGCACGAACTCAACGCCTCGACCTTTGCGGCGCGAGTGGTGGCCAGCACGGGCGCGGACCTGTTCGCCTCCGTGTTGGCGGCGCTGTGCTCGCTGTCGGGTCCGATCCACGGCGGCGCGTGCGACCGGATCGAAGAGATGTTCGCGCAGATCGCCGCGGGGATGAAGGTCGGCGACTGCCTCGACGCGATTGCACGCGAGCATCGCCTGCCGCCCGGCTTCGGCCATACGATCTATCGCGCCGGAGATCCGCGCGCGGCGCTATTGCGAACCCATGGCGAAACGCTCGCGCGGCGCAAAGGGAAAAAACTTTTCGAGGCGGCGCTCAAGGTCGAGGATGCGGTATGGAAGCGCGATCGCCTGCGTCCGAACCTGGATTTCTATCTGACCGTATCGACCCGGATGCTGGGATTTCCGCGTGGGATTCCGGCCGCCATTTTCGCGGTCGGCCGCGCCGCGGGATGGATCGCGCACGCGCTCGAGCAATACACCGATAATCGCCTCATCCGCCCGCGGATGCGCTATCGCGGCGCTCCGCAGCGCCACTGGACGTAGGGCAGGGTGTGACAGGCCGCGAGGGCTTTGACCAGACGCGGGTCATCGTCGTATTGAATGGGCGAGGCACGCCATGCAAGCGATCGCGAAAACCCGCGCCGCGTTCGGCGCTGAGCTAGTCGAGCTGCCGGTCCCGCACGCGGGCGACGGTCAGCTTCTGGTCCGAATCGCCGCGTGCGGAATCTGCGGCTCCGATCTGCATATCTACGAATGGGAACTTGGCGCCGAGCGGATGGCGGCGCGGATGCCATTCGTGATGGGCCACGAACCCGCGGGCGAAGTCGTCGAGATTGGCCGCGGCGTGACCGGCTTCAAGCCGGGCGACCGGGTCGCGCTCGATCCGTTTGGGCATTGTGGAAAATGCGCGCCGTGCCGCGCGGGCCGCTTTCACCTGTGCGCCGCGCCGACCACCCTGTCGGGCGCATTTGCCGATTACACGATCGCGCCGGTCGGCAACACGCATCTGGTGCCGCCGACAATGGACTTCGAAACCGCGGCGCTGCTCGAGCCGTTCGGCACGGGCCTGCACGCGGTCGAGTTGTCGTCGCTCAAGGCCGGCGATAGCGCGGTGATCGAGGGACCAGGACCGATCGGGCTGTCGGTCGCGCTAGCGGCGCGCGCGCTCGGTGTGAGCTCGATTGTCATGACGGGGCTGGCGGCCGACGCGGGCCGGCTCGAGCTGGCGCGCGCGATGGGATTTGCGACCGTATGCGCGGGCGAGCACGATTGGATCGAGCAGGTGCGCGCGAAACTTCCCGAGGGCGGCGCCGACGCGTTGTTCGACGCCTCAGGCGCGATCGATTCGCCGCGGGAGCTTTTGCGCCGCGGTGGCGAGTTTGTCGAGGTCGGATGGCCCGCGCGCGACCTGAGCGCGGCCGACCTGCGCGCAATGTTTTTTCACGGCGTTACCTGGATCAACTCGCGGATCCGCACGCCCGAGACTTGGCGGCGCGCGATCGCGATGGTTTCATCGGGGCAGGTCGCGCTCGCCCCGATGGTGACGCATCGCTATGACCTCGCGCATGGTCTCGAGGCGTTCGAGTTGCTGCGCGCGCGCCAGGGCGTGAAGGCGTTAATCATTCCGCGCGGTCAGTGATCACCCGGCGCGGGTATCAATTTCGAGGAAGGGTGGACCAATGAAGGACGGATACAAAATCGTAGATGCCGATACACATCTGATGGAGCCCGACTTCGTATTCGAGAAATATATCGACAGTCGGTACAAGTCCGAGGCGCCCAAGCTGGGCTTGGCGCCCGAGTCGGGGCGGCGCACGTTTCTGGTCGAAGGCGAACCGTTCACGCGTGAGAAGGGCAAGTATCCGATGGCGGCTCCCGGCTTCCTCGAGGCCGTGCGCAAAGCGATGAAGCGCTTCGAGCGCGCCGCCAAAACCGGCTTCAGCGCTGAGAGCAGAATTATCGACATGGACGAGACCGGGGTCGATGTCCAGATCATCTATCCAACCGCGGCCGGGCAGATGCTCGGGCGCGAGTTCCGCGATTCCAAGCTGCTGGCCGCCTGCTGCCGCGCATACAACGATTGGAGCGCGGACTTCTGCTCGCGCGACCCAAAGCGCCTTCGCTGGGCCGCGATCCTTCCGATGCAGGACGTCGAAGAATCCATCAAGGAGGCGCATCGCGCGGCGGCCAAGGGCGCGGTGAGTTTTTACGTGCGCCCCAATCCGGTGCGCGGACGCACGCTGTTTCACGATGACTATCTGCCGCTGTGGGCCGAGGTCGAAAAGCTCGGGCTGCCGATTTCCACGCATGATTCCGCGTCCGCATCGGTCGAGTCATTCGGCGATCGGATGGACACTCACGTCACCGGACATATTTTGTCGCATCCGTTCGAGGCGATGGCCGCGATGGCGGGCCTCATCTGGTACGGCGTGATCGAAAAGTACCCGAAACTGCGCGTCGTCCAGGTCGAGGCCGACGGCGGATGGGTTCCCTATTGGCTGCAGCGAATGGAGCAGCATTGGGGTTTCAGCGGCAACTCGGAACACGAATATCTGAAGCGGCGCCCGACTGAGTATTTCAAGTCGAATTTCTATGTCGCATTCCGCGGCGACGAACCGACCATGAAGGCCGCGATCGAGATAGTCGGCGACGACAACTTTCTGTGGGACACCGACTATCCGCATCCCGACGGAACTTTCCCGTGGGGCCTCGGCGCGATCATGAAGCAGCCGATCCCGGAATCGAGCCGCCGCAAAATCCTGTGGGACAACGCCGTCCGCGCCTTCGGACTGGAGTGAATGCCGGAGCGGATGCTGTTCCAGTGCGGTGAAGGTGGGAGATGTTGTATGGAAAAAATCCGCGTGATCCAAGATACAGTTGGGCAAACGCTCACGGTCTGGTTTGAAGACCCTCGCCTCGAAGACGTGTGCGAGGAAACCGCTGACGAGGTGATCCTCATGAAGGATTCCTCCGGACGTGTGATTGGATTTGAAAAGCTGCACTATCATCCCAGCGGTGACGGAACCGGGCTGAGTGTCGAGGCATCCGTAATTCCGCATTCTTAAGGAGCCTCGCGCGTGGATTTTGAGTTTACCCCCGAGCAGGAAGCCTTCCGGCGCGAGGTTCGGCAATGGCTCGCCGCGAATCTGCCCGAAGAGCTCAAGGTCGATGACGCGCAGGACGAGCGCGTCGCGCCGAGTCGTGCGATCTTCGAGCGCCGCCGCGCGTGGCAGAGAGAGCTCTATGATGCCGGCTACGCCGGCCTCGCCTGGCCGCGCGAATATGGCGGCCGCGCGGCGACCTTTATCGAACAATTCATCTGGGACGAAGAATACGGCGGCGCCCGGGGCCCGGTGATGCCCGGATACTTCGGCCTCAACATGTGCGGGCCGACCCTGATGAATTGGGGCACCGACGCGCAAAAGAACCGCTACCTCAAGCGGATTCTCGCCGCCGAAGACATCTGGTGCCAGGGCTATTCCGAGCCCGGCGCGGGCTCCGACCTGGCCAACCTCTCGACCCGCGCGGTCGATCAGGGCGATTATTTTCTCGTCAGCGGCCAGAAGGTCTGGACCTCGGGCGCGCAATACGCCGATTGGATCTTCATGCTCGCGCGCACCAATCCCGATGCGCCCAAGCACAAGGGCATCAGCTACCTGCTGCTCGATATGAAGAGTCCCGGCATCGAGGTCCGCCCGCTGGTCACGATGAACGGGCACGCGCACTTCAACGAGGTTTTTTTCGACAACGTACAGGTACCGAAGGAAAATCTGGTCGGCAAAGTCAACGAGGGATGGAAGGTCGCCATGACCACGCTCAGCTACGAGCGTGGTTTTGCCGGCGGCGGAGGCCATCGCGGCCAAGTCGAGCGGCTGGCCGCGCTCGCCAAGACCGTCCAGGTCGGCGGCCATCCGGCGTGGGACGAGGCTTGGGTGCGACAGCGGTTGACCGAGCTGCTGATCGATTGCGAAGCCGCCAAGTACGCACGCCTGCGCACGTTGACGCGGATGCTCAAGGGACAGCCGCCGGGGCCCGAAGGCTCGATGCTCAAGTTGTTCGGCTCGGAGCTCGGGGTGCGCATCGCGCGCTTCTCGACGGAACTTCTGGGAGGCTACGGCTTGCTCGGCGAACCGACCGCAGTGGTGCCCGACGCGCCGCGATGGCTCAATCGTGTGCTCAGCTCGCGGCAATATACGATCGCGGGTGGAACCAGCGAAATTCAGCATAATATAATCGCCGAACGCACACTTGGCCTGCCCAAAGGATAATTTGAAGGCCCAGAGGGGCTAGCCTTTGCGATAATCGCGTCGGTCCTGTTTAATTGATAGCGTACCCGGTCAGAGCCGGGCCGCGCACCGCGCCGAGTGTCGGTACAGACGCGCGGCTCGTCATCGCGTGGCGAACGGCGCGGTCTCAAGTTATCAACCGAAACGGAAATATAATCGGAAATGAACTTTGCTCCATACGCCTTTGATCGCCGTGCGTTTTTCACCACGCGAAACCTCCTGTTGCTTTCGACGATGCTCGTGGCGCTCGCGCTTGGATCGCGCGTGCAGGCACAGACCGGCGACGCGGCGATCACCATCGTGACCGGCACTGTGCAGGTCATTCACGCTGGCAAGACGCTGACCGCCGTGGCCGGCACGCCGGTCTTCAACGGCGATGAGGTCGATACCGCCGCCGCCGCGAGCGCGACGGTGACTTTGCTCGACAAGAGCACGCTCGAAATCGGCGAATCGTCCAAGGTCAAACTCGATATCCCCAGCCGCGCCGGGGCTAGTTCCACGACCGCCCGGGTCAGCTTGCTCGCCGGAGCGGTCAGATCATTTGTGGTTCACGCGGTTGCCTCGGGTGCCCCCTCGTATGAAGTTCATACTCCCAACGCGGTCGCCGCGGCGCGCGGCACCAAGTTTGATGTGGCCTACCAGGAAGGTGTCGATCGCAAGGAGTTCAAAGGCTGCCGTCAATTCACCGATGTCGCGGTCTTTGACGGCGTCGTTCAGGTGGCCAATGCGGCATCGCCGACCGGGCAATCGGTCAACCTGAAACCGGGATATAAATCCACCGTGCCTTGCGCACTGCTGCCGACCGCGCCGGCCGCGATTGCGGCGGCGGGCGCGACGCTGGGCGGCGGAGCGGGCGCGGCGGGAGGGGTGGCGGCAGTCGCCGGCGGCGTGATCGGAGGGGTCGCAGCGAGCGGCGGATTCAGTGGCCCGAACAATCCTCCTCCAGCCAGTCCCTCGCGCTGACGCCGATTGCAGCACTGTGCGCTGCGCGCGGTGTCGCGATCGGCTACATCGGGGGACGGGGCGCTGCGGTTGATTTTCTAAGCTTGAACGCATATTTTCATCCGTAATTGAGAATCCGTCTCATTTCTGACCGCGGGACAGTCCTGCGGATACGCGACCATCCGGGGGCATGGTTGTTGCTCCATCGCGTACTGGCGATTCGGATTGTCACCGCAGGGGAGGATTAGGATGCGTAGCGGAGCAACTATTGTTACATTATCAATGCTTATCGGGCTCGCGTTTCTTGCGCCGACCTCGCGGGCTCTGGCTCAGGATTCCGGCGCCAGCACGGCAGCGAGCCTCAAGGAGATTCAGCGTGAGATGCGTCAGATGCGCGCGGAACGCAAACGCGATCGCGCGTTGATCCAGCATCTCGAAACGCAGGTGAACGAACTCGAAACGCATCAGACGAAAGCTCAAGCGACCACCGAACAGCTTCAGCACACCGATCAGCAGCTGCAGGCGGCGACGGTCGAACTCAAGCACACGAGCGAACAAGTAAAGAGCCTGCAAGCCAAGGTCGCGGCCCCGGCTTCACCCGCCGATTTCGCGCAATCCTTCCAGCGCTATCTGGGCTCGCATTCGTTTACCATCACCGGCGCGGCAGCCGGGCAATTCGTTTACGATCAACAGAACAGCTCGATCGCCGGACTGCATCACGCCACCCAGAACACCTTCCTGTTCGACTGGGAGCCGATGATATTGTACCGCCCCACCGACTGGATTCTGTTCGAGGGCGTGTTTAGCGCCGCGTTTGGCAACACCGGAACCGGGACCGATCTGTCCACCGCGGATTTCCAGATCTTTCTCAACAAGTACATGACCTTGGTTGCCGGTCTCTACGATCAGCCGTTCGGCGATTGGTACGAGTCGCAGAGCCCGATGTGGGTCAATCGCTTCATCACGGCGCCCCTGCCGTTCGGAAATGAAGCCGTGGTTCCACCGAGCGAGATCGGTTTGCAACTCCGTGGCGGAATGCAATGGGGCAAGCTCGGCCAGGATTGGGACTACACCATCTGGGGCGGCAACGGTCCCAACTACAGTCAGCCCGTGCTCGGCGCGGCGCTTGGCGGACCGTCATCGATCGCCTCGAGCCAGACCAACGGCAAATCGATCGGCGGGCGCTTACGCATCTATCCGCTTCCGCTCGAGGCTGAGCTGGGCCGCCTCGAACTTGGCGCCTCGACCTATAACGGCAAATGGGCCAATGGTAACTGGTTCAATTCCTGGGGCGTTGATTTCAACTATTTCAAGGACGCCTTTCAGGCTCGCGGCGAATGGCTCGAATCGTACCGGCAGATGCCCGGCGGTTTGGGCACCGACCATCGCCAGGGATGGTACCTGCAGGCCGGCTACTTCCTGAACCGGATTAACGCGCCGCTGGTGCCCAATTACGTCAATGACTATCTCCATCGGCTCGAGCCGCTGGTGCGCTTCTCGGGGGTCAATCAGCGCGCCGTCGCCGCGGACGACATCACGGGCGCGACCGGAGTCGGATTCGGCGGCACCCAGGTTGGACTGGTTCCCGATTTCGGGATGAGTGGTTCGCCGGCGCTGTACGCGCCCCACTCGCGCGAGGTGGCGCTGGGGCTCGACTACTACATCGCACCGTCGATCGTCTGGCAGAACGAGTTCGATATCGAAATGCCGGAATCGGGCGGACTGCTGGTCTCCTCGACCGGGGCCACGTCGCCGATTGGCGCGATTCCCAACGATCGCGCGTTCCTGAGCCAGTTCACGATCGGGTTTTGAGTGGCGGCATCATCATGATAACAATGATAAAAAAAACCTTAGCCGTAATCGTCCTCGCCGCCATGGTGGCCGGATCGGTGTGCGCTCCCGCCTTCGGGCAACCTATGACCAAGGCGGAGAAACGAAGGTTGTTCCTGAAGGGAGCAAAACTCTGGGGCGTTTACTGTAATCAATGCCACAACGCGCGGCCTCCCGGCGAAAAGGCCCCTTATGAATGGGACATGGAAATAATGCATATGCGAACGCTGAGCAACATGCCGGAAGACGACGCGCAAGCGATCGTCCAGTATCTCAAGGCGAAATAGCTTGGCTTTGAATTTTGCGCTTGGAATCCAGGAGTGAGAGTAAGCAGGAGTGAGAGTAAGGATGTTGCACCAGCACGGTACCCACTTATGCAGCCAGAACAGCACCCACTTTCAGAGCATGGCCCGTCGCATCTTTCGCACGGGCGCGTTCCTGGCCATGATCGCCGTGGGGACGGCGCTGCTGCCGCCATTGGTCGCGTCGCTGCACGCGGCTGATCTTGCCGCCGCCAAGGAAATGTTCGGCGACACTTGCGCCCGATGCCACGGGCCCAATGGCTTTGGCGACGGACCGGACGGGATGACGCTGAGCACTCATCCCCGCAACTTTCACGACTGCGCCCTCATGGCGAAAGATTCCGACGATAAGGTATTTCAGGAAATTAAGGGTGGCAGCGCCTCGATCGGCCGCAGCAATGACATGCCGTCATGGGGCGAGGCGCTTAGTGATGACGATATCCGTAATCTGATCGCGTACGTCAGACAATTTTGCCCGGCGAAGTGATGAATTCGGCTATCCATCCAACTGAAGGTGTTGGCATGACAGAATTGCCTTTTACAGCGCTTATGATTCGGAATTCAAGGCGCCGCGCCGTTATCGGGCCGGTGGCCGGGGACTGCAAGTGTGTGCGGGAGAAAATCGCGTTGCTTGCGAAGAAACTGGCTACTGTTCTGCTCCTCGCCGTGGTCGCGGCGGCGGCCCGGCCGATCCCGTTGCGGGCTGCGCAAAAGAATTTCACCCTAACGGTTGAAAAGAAATGGGTTGATATCGGCGGCGGAATGTCATACCAGGCGTGGGCCTACGATGGGACCGTTCCCGGACCGGTATTGAGAGTTAACCAGGGTGATGAAGTCAATGCCCAACTACTCAATCACACGACCGACGCGCACGGCCTTAATATGCACGCGGCACAAATTTCGCCCGACCATTTCGGCGGCGATTCCTCCAAGCCGCTCAGCTACAAGTTTCCGGCCGACGTGCCGGGCGTCTTCCTTTACCATTGCAATGGGATTCCGATCCTCGATCACATCGGCCGCGGAATGTATGGAATGATGGTTGTGGATCCAAAAGGAGGATGGCCCACTGGATCGGCTCAGGAGATTCCCCTGGTTCAAAGCGAATTCTACGGCATCCCGCGCGCCAACGGCAAGATTATCCCGGATCACAGCGAAATGCTCAGCGCACAGCCTAATTTTGTGGTCTTCAATGGAAAGCTCAATGTACATGGCGCCCAGCATCCGATCCCAATCAAAGTCGGCAAGCTGGTGCGGGTGTTCTTCGCGGATGCCGGCCCGAACCTCCAGTCCACCTTCAACGTTTCCGGGGTGATCTTCAGCACAGTTTATCAGGGCGGGAATCCGGCCAACGCTTTTCACGGAATAGATAGTCTCGCGGTTGCTCCAGGCGCGACTGCGGTATTTGAGTTCACCGTCAGCGAGCCCGGTGATTATCGCTTCATGGATTTGGACCGGGCCCATCAATACAATGGAGCGATGGGAGTTTTTCGCGCAACCCGGTAAGGGCGCCGGGTGGCTTCAGCGCAGCGGAGACCTTCGCAAAGAACCCCCCAGCACCCGCACCGTACTTCGATCGGTATTGAATCAGGAGCCGCGATGGATAAACGAAGGCGCGCGTCGGTAATCGGGTTGCGCTCGGCGATCATTGCGCTTGCGGGCGCCGCATTGCTTGGCGCGGCGGCTCCCGCGCCCTGCGCTTCCTCCGGCGGGACAGTAGCCGGCATCGTTCGCCTTGCGGGAGAGGCCCCGAAGCCGGCCCCAATCAAAATCGTGCGGGACCGGGACGTGTGCAAGAACGTTACCGACGAGTCGCTGATTGTCGGACCGGACCACGCCGTGGAATACGCCGTGATTACCGCCGCCACAACCGCCAAACAACCCGCCGCCGAGCCGGAAGGCGGACCGGTTTACCGGCTCGACAACTCGGGCTGCCGCTTCGTTCCGCATGTGCTGGCGATGCAAGTGAACCAGTTTGTCGAACTTGTCAACTCGGACCCGATCCTGCACACGGCCCACGCGCTGTTCTTTACGGGCCAGCCGCAATTCAACGTCGCGCTATGGCCGGGGCGCGTGGTCCGCAAGCCGATGGTCACGCCCGGAGTGGTAAAGGTGGTCTGCGAAGTGCACCCCTGGATGTACGCTTATATTGTGGTTGCCCAACAGCCTTACTTCGCGGTCACCGATATCCACGGAAGGTACGAAATCCGCGGCTTGCCGCCGGGACCAGTGCGGCTGAAGCTGTGGCACGAGCGGCTGGGCTCCGAGGAAAAAACCGTCGAGGTCCAGAGCGGCAAGACCACCGTCGCGGACTTCACGTTTTCGCCTGCCGAAGGGGCGCCACGATGAAACGTTCAGCCGTGCTCTGCGCGTTGATCGCATTGACCGCGTTCTTGGCGCCGACTGCAAGCCGGGCCGCCGCCGATCCGCAAAATGCGGCGGTGGGCGCGTTGGTTGGGACCATCTCCGTCGGCGGCCGGACGACCTCTGATGCGGCTGTATCGATCGAGGGAATGGCGCCGAATGCGCACTGGACCGCCGCGCCGGCGGAGTATTACCACCACGCGGTCATGGATCAGCGCGACATGAAATTTTTCCCTCGGGTTCTTCCGGTTCTGGTTGGGACCACG
The DNA here is from genome assembly GCA_035531615.1 of Binataceae bacterium (SeqCode). Classification (GTDB taxonomy): domain Bacteria; phylum Desulfobacterota; class Binatia; order Binatales; family Binataceae; genus JBARDN01. Next base: position 48,969 of record DATKSQ010000025.1, on the reverse strand, counting down.
GTCGATTTCAGAAACGACGACAAAGTTTGGCATAATGTCTTTTCCATGTCGCCCGCGAAGAAATTCGATATTGGCCTCTCCCGCCCCGGACAAACCAAATCGGCGACCTTCACCAAACCTGGCGTGGTGCGGCTCCTGTGCAACGTTCATCCCACGATGGAGGCCTATGTCGTCGTATTTTCGCATCCCTACTTCACCTCGCCCGACGCCCGGGGGAATTACCGCTTCGAGGGCATCCCGATCGGCAGTTATCAGCTAAAGGTTTGGCGGCCCGGGGGTGCAGCGAAAATCGAACCATTTAAGATCGAGCGTGCCGGCGAGGTGCAGCAAATCGACGTAAATTTCTGATGGCCTGAGATTCGCGCGGCGCAGGCCGGCTGGGCGGTAATCGCGCCAGTCGATGGAGGTTGAGACAAACCATGAATCGATTGAAAGCATTGGCGGTAGTGGCGGGCATCGGTGTGTTCCTGATGGCCGCACTCCCTGCGTGCGCGGCTGACTTGGCAGCGGCCAAGCAGAACTACGATACCTTTTGCGTCAAATGCCACGGTCCGAACGGCAAGGGCAACGGTCCCGCGTCGGCGACGCTCAGCACCCGTCCGCGCGATTTCACCGATTGCGCCCGGATGACGAAGGAGTCGGACGACAAGCTGTTCAACGTGATCAAAAACGGTGGCGCCGCCAACGGCTTGAGCGCCGACATGCAGGCCTGGGACACCGGCTTTGAAGACAGCGAAATAAAGGACCTGGTCGCCTACGTGCGCACCTTCTGCAAGAAGTAGCCAAGCAGTGGCGATGAATTTCGGCGCTAAGATTGACGCGCGGCCACGCGACCTGTGGTGGTTCCGCAAGAACGTCCCGTGCCTGGACGCGTGTCCGGTCAAAACCGACGCGGGCCGCTACGTCCAGTTGATCGCCGAGGGCCGTTTCGCCGAAGCCTACCGGGTCGCGCGCGCGCCCAATCCTATCGCATCCATATGCGGCCATGCGTGCGGCGCTCCGTGCGAGGACGCATGCCGGCGCGGCAAAATCGACGCGCCGGTTACCATTCGCGCCCTCAAGCGATTCGTCGCCGAGCAGTTCGGTCCCGAATCGCTCTCGGCCAGCGATCTGCGCGATATCCTGGCCGGCTCGATGGGCGGCGGCAGCATCACGCCTGGCCACATCGGACCGAGCGCGCATCCGGCTCCGGCCGACGCCGCGCGCGTTGCGGTCGTCGGTGCGGGTCCGGCGGGGCTTGCCTGCGCGCACGATCTCGCGATATCCGGATGGCGGGTGACTATTTTCGAGGCGATGCCTCATCCGGGCGGCATGCTGCGCTACGGAATCCCCGCCTATCGCCTGCCGCGTGATGTGATCGACTACCAGGTCGCCGAGATTGAATCGCTCGGCGTCGAGATTCGCTACTCGACTCCGCTGGGTCCGGGCTTCGGAATTTCCGAGCTGCGCGCGCAGGGCTTCGGCGCGATTTTTCTCGCGGTCGGCGCCGGACGCGGCCGCGCGGTCAAGATCGACGGCTCCGATGCCGACGGCGTCATCAAGGCGATCGACTATCTGCTCAATATCAACCGCGGCTATCGCACCCGGATCGGCAAGCGCGTGGTCGTGATCGGCGGAGGACTGGTCGCGATCGACGCGGCGCGGATCGCGGTGCGTGCGATGGTGCCCGGACTCGCGATGGGCTCCGATGAAGAACGCACGGTCGAAAGCGGCGCTCTGCGCGTCGCGCTTGACGCTGCGCGCGAGGCGGCGCGCCGCGGCGCGCTCGAAGTCACCGTGGCCAGCCTCGAATCCGACGCGGAGATGCCGGCGATGAAGTCGGCGCAAGGCCGCGAGGAACTCGAGATCGCGCGCGAGGAGGGTGTCAGCCTTCTGCCCGGATGGGGTCCCCGGCGCGTGCTCGTGAAGGACGGCGCCGCCACCGGACTCGAGCTGGTGCGATGCACGCGGGTGTTCGACGACACCGGCCGGTTCAATCCGCAATTCGACGACGCGGACCGCAAGATCCTGAACGCCGACACGATCATCCTCGCGATCGGCCAGGCCCCCGACCTGTCCTTTATTGGCGCCGGCGACGGAGTCGGCGCGACTTCGGGCGGCACGATCAAGATCGATCCGCTGACGCTCGCCACCGGAGCTCCCGGCGTGTTCGCCGGCGGCGACGCCGCGTTTCCGCCCGGGATGCTGATAACCGCCGCGCAGCAGGGCAAGCTGGCCGCGCGTTCGATCGACGCCTACCTGCGTGGTACGCCGGTGGGCACGCCGCAGCTGCGCGTGACAATCGAGGAGCTGCCGACCGACACCTATTCGATGGTGCCGCAATACGAGCAGATACCGCGCGAGATTCCGATTGTCGAACTCGGACGGCGCACCGGAATCACCGAAGTCGAGTCGCGGCTGCCGGCCGAGCAGGCGCGCGAGCAGGCCTCGCGCTGCCTCTACTGCCACGTGCATCCGATCTACAACTCGTCGGCATGCATCCTGTGCAATCGATGCGTCGATATCTGCCCCGAACACTGCCTGCATTTCGCCGACGCGGGCGATATCGCGGATCCCGCGCTGCTCGCAGGCACCTCGACCGCTCCCGCCGCGAGCATGTTTCTGTACGACGAGGCCAAGTGCATCCGCTGCGGCCTGTGCGCGGTGCGCTGCCCGACCTCGGCGATAACCATGGAACGCTTCGAGTTCGAGGAGACGATCGGGCGGTGAACAACGACCGGCGCAGATTTCTGAAAATCTTCGGCAAAGGCTCCGTGGTCGCGGCCTTCGTGGCGCAGATTGGCGCCGCGGGGCGCGCGTTTTTTCCCAACGTGCTCTACGAGCCGCCGCGCAAGTTCAAGCTCAAACGCCCGCAGGACTATCCACCCGGATACACGTTCGACTCCGAGCATCGGCTCTACGTGATCCGCGACGCCAATGCGTTTCATATCATTTCCGCCATCTGCACCCACCTGGGATGCAACGTGCAGTGGAAAGGCACCGAGTTCGATTGCCCGTGCCACGGAAGCCGCTTCAATCCCGACGGGACCGTGATCGGCGGCCCCGCGCCGGCGCCGCTGCCGTGGTTTGAAGCGAACCAGTCGCCCGACGGCTTCTTGCAAGTCGATGCCGCCGAGCAGGTTGCACGCGGCTTCCGCTTCGTGCCGCCGACGCTGAAGGCATAAGCGCCGATGCGCAAACGACTGGAAAAACTATGGCGCGACATCGTCTGGGCGTGGTCGCCGGCCAGCGAGCGCGAATCCTCTGAGGCGATCGTCAGCAACTTCTGGCTGCACTGGTTCCCGGCCAAGATCGCGCGCGCCAGCATGGACTTCAACTATTCGTTCTGGCTCGGCACCGCGTCGGCCGCGCTGCTGTTGATCCTGACGATCACCGGCGTGATGCTGATGTTCTTCTACGTGCCGTCAACCGAACGCGCATACGGAAGTATCAAGGACCTTGAATTCGCGGTCAGCTTCGGACGCCTGCTCCGCAATCAGCATCGATGGGCCGCCGAAGGGATGGTCGCGGTGGTATTCATTCATATGGCCCGGGTGTTCTTCACCGGCGCCTATCGCGGGGCGCGCGCGATGAACTGGCTGGTGGGAATCGCACTGCTATTCGCCACCCTGCTGCTGTCTTTCACCGGATATCTGTTGCCCTGGGACCAGCTTGCCTACTGGGCGGTAACCGTGGGCACCGGAATCGCGAAGCAGGCACCTGTCGTGGGCAACACTCTGGCCTTGATTCTTCTGGGCGGCACCACGATCGGCCAGCAGACGTTGCTCCGATTTTACGTGATGCACGTGTTCTTTTTGCCGGTGTTCGCGTGGATCCTGTTCGGTTACCACATGTGGCGGGTGCGCAAGGACGGCGGACTCGCGGCGATCGAACCCCTGCGCCGCGCCCGCGTGTCGGCCCCGCGTGAGACTCCGGTGGCGAAGAGCTACTCGATGTTTGGAATCGCGCCGGGTACCTCGGTCGCGGTGCGAAGCTCGATGCAGCTCGAAGAGGCCGACCAGGTCGCGTCGTCGCCCAACCTTATCCGGCGTCTGATGTTAGTGTTTCTGGTGGTGTTCAACCTTACGCTCGCCGCCGCGCTGTTGTTCAACGCGCCGCTGGAAGGGCCCGCCAATCCTGCTGTCACGCCCAATCCGGCCAAGGCGCCGTGGTACTTCGTGTGGCTGCAGGAACTGGTCGCCTCGACGACCATCCGTCTGGGGCGGTTCACCGTCAGCGGCGCGCTCCTGGGCGGGATTCTGGTGCCGGGAATCCTGCTCGCCGTGCTCGCGGTGTGGCCCTTCCTTGACCGCTCCGGGCGCGAGGCCGAGGGCGTCTGGTTCGCGCGCACCCGGCAGCGCCAGAACCTGATATTCGCGGCGATAACGGCCGCGATCATCCTCTTGATCTTCGTCGGCGTATTCCTGCGCGGACCGTACTGGCATCTGTATTGGCCCGGGATGGCCCGGCCGGTGATGCCGACCCTCATGTAGAGCGAATCGAGGCGCGCGCAAATTCATGGAACCACCGCGGAAGTTACCATCGGAATCTTACGAGGCGCGCGATTTTGAATGGCTGGTGGCGATGTCGGTTCTGTTCTTGGCCCTGGTCGTGATCGGCTTCTGGCGCGAGTATCACACCCAGTGGGCCGTTTATCAGCGCGAGTTTCCCGCCTTGCTCGGCCACTACGGCCAGGGCGACGAGGCGCGCAAGTTCACTCCCGGCATCAAGCAGATCTGGCTCCCGCAGATCGCCGTCACGGACCGCTGCATCACCTGCCATCTCGGCTACGATTGGAGCGCCGTGCTGCCGGCTTCGCTGGCACAGCCGCTGACGCCTCATCCCGCCGCCGACCTGATCGCCAAACATCCGTTCGAGAAATTCGGATGCACCCCCTGCCACGGCGGACAGGGATGGGCCACCACCGCGGACGCGGCGCATGTCGGCGGTGAGGGATGGATCGATCCGATGATCTCGCCCGCGCTGGCCGCCACTGACGGGTTGACGATCGGCCAGATGATGCAGATGCGGTGCAATTTCTGCCATCGCCACGACGACGCCACTCCCGCGATGGACGAGATCAATCGGGCCAAGATCCTGTTGCGCAAACGCAAATGCTTGCTGTGCCACAGTATCGAGGGGCGCGGCGGCAACGCGGGACCCGAATTGACCTACGAAGGCGATCGCAACCCGGAGCTCTACGACTTCTCGCACGTCACGGGACCGAAGACGTTTTTCAACTGGAATGTCCAGCATCTCATGCACGCCAGCCGGATCTCGCCGGCCACACAAATGCCGGACTACAACATGCCTATCGAAGACGCGCGTGCGCTAACCCTGCTGCTGCTTAGCTGGCGCCGGCAGACCTTCCCGCCGGACTATATTCCCGCGCCCGCGAATGCCGCGGAGGCGATGCGGCCGACGCCGACTCCGGCGCCATCGCCCGCCGCGGCCGCTTCGCACTGAATCGCGCGCGCGCGGCGCGCTTCTGAAGGCGCGCGCCGAGTTGACGTCGCGATCCTCCCGTGCCATGAGAAAAGCGCTATCGATGAGAGAGGCTTTAAGAGAACCGATGAATCGCGCAGTTGCGGAATCTACCCGAGAGCAATTCGCCACCGATGGCGTCGTGTGCCTACGCGGCGTGCTCGACGCCCGCGCGCTCGAAGCGGCTCGGGCCGCGTTCGACTGGAGTCTCGCCAATCCGGGCCGCGCCGCGAATCAATTCCAGGGCACCGCCGACGCTCCGGATCGCTTCTACCAGGATTTGCTCAATCCCAACGCGCTGACCGGCTACCGCCGGATGCTCCTTGAATCGCCCGCCGCCGATCTGGTCGCCACGCTATGGGGCGCCCCCGAGGTATGGTTTCTCTACGAGCAGGTATTTCTCAAAGAGGGCGGCGAGAGCCGGCGCACCCCGTGGCATCAGGACTTGTCCTACCTGCCGATCGAGGGCAGCCGTATCGCGGTGATGTGGATCTCGTTCGACCCGGTCGCCGCCGATGATTCGCTGGAATTTGTCCGCGGCTCGCATCGCGGCGTCCTGTACAACGGCTCAAACTTCGACCCCGCCGACGATACCGCGCCGCTGTACAGCGGCGGCGCGATGCCGAGGCTGCCGAATATCGAAGCCGACCGTGCGCGATGGGACATCGTGTCATGGGGCGTCGAGCCGGGCGACGTGATTGTGTTTCATCCCGCGATGCTCCACGGCGGAGCGCCGACCCATCGCGCAAGACGCCGCCGCACGCTGTCGCTGCGCTTCTTCGGCGCCGACGCGAAATTCGCGACGCGCCCCGGTCTGGCACCTAGCGGCGAGGGCGAGCCACGCTCGGTGTTCGAGGACATGGCGCGCAAGCTCGCCCCGGGCGATCCATTCAGGCATCCGGCGTTCCTGAAGCTCCGCCCCCGTCAATGACGCGCGCACGGGTTAGGGCGCCAGTTTCCGCTTCAAAAGCTCGTTGATGATTTTCGGGTTGGCCTTGCCGCCCATCGCTTTCATTACCTGGCCGACGAAAAAACCGAACAGCTTGTCGCGGCCGCCCCGATACTCGGCAAGCTTGGCCGGCTCGGCGGCGATCACCGCGTCGCACGCCGCCGCGATCGTGTCGGTGTCGGAGACCTGCGCGAGTCCCAGCTCGGCGACCGTCGCCTCCGCGCCCGCGCCCGATTTCAGCATCGCGGCGAACGCCGCCTTGGCGGCGCTCAGACTGATCTTCTGTGCCTCGACCATCTTGAGCAGCGCGCCGATTTCGTGCGCCGCCGGAACCGCCTCGGCGATCGGCTTGCCGGTCTCGTTGGCGACGCGCAGCACTTCGGTCATCACCCAGTTCGCCGCGGTCCGAGCGCTTTCGAGCCCCGGAAGCAAAGCCTCGAAATAATCCGCAGTCTCGCGTTCGGCGGTCAGCACCGCCGCCTCATACGCGCCGAGCCCGAACTCGCGGATATAGCGCGCGCGGCGCTCGGCGGGCAGCTCGGGCATCCCGCGGCGGATTTCCTCGACCATCGCGGGCGGCACGATTAGCGGCGGCAAGTCGGGCTCGGGGAAATAGCGATAATCGTTGGCGAACTCCTTCGAGCGCATCGGGCGCGTCTGTTCGCGCACGGGATCCCACAGATGGGTTTCCTGCGCGACGCGGCCGCCCGCTTCGAGCAGCTCGATCTGGCGATTGACCTCGTAGTCGATCGCTTTTTCGACAAACCGGAACGAGTTCAGGTTCTTGATTTCGGTCCGCACGCCGAACTCAGCCGCGCCGCGCTTATGCACCGAGACGTTGACGTCGCAGCGGAAGCTGCCTTCCTCCATGCGGCCGTCGGAGGCCTCGATATAGCGCAGGATCGAGCGCAGCTCGCGCAGGTACGCGCCGGCGTCGTCGGCCGAGCGCAGGTCGGGCTCGCTTACGATTTCGATCAGCGGCACGCACGAGCGGTTGAAATCGACCAGGCTCGCGTTGGCCTCGTGAACGTTCTTGCCCGCGTCCTCTTCGATATGGATTCGCACCAGGCGGATTTTTTTGGGCGCGCCGCCGTCCGCCGCGATTTCGATATATCCGCCTTTGCAGACCGGAGTCTCGTATTGCGAGATTTGATAATTCTTCGGCAGATCGGGATAGAAATAGCTCTTGCGATCGAAAACCGAGCGCGGCGCGATCTCGCAATGCGCCGCCAGTCCCGTGCGCACCGCCAACTCGACCACGCGCCGGTTCAGAACCGGCAGCACGCCCGGCATCCCCATGCATACCGGGCATACGTTTTCGTTCGGCGCGCGCCCGAACTCCGTCGAGCATCCGCAGAACAGCTTCGACTTCGTCATCAGATGGGTGTGGACTTCGAGCCCGATCACCGTTTCATAATTTTCGTGCTTCATGCCCATGTTCCGCTCACAGCGCCGGTGACCTGGTTGCGATCGCTCCCGAGCGCTCGAAAGCGTCGCCCGCGCGCAGGATCGCTTCCTCGGCGAATGGCGCGCCGATTATCTGCATCCCGATCGGAAGATTGCTGGAATCGTATCCGCACGGAAGCGCAAGCCCCGGTAGCCCGGCCAGGTTCACCGAGATCGTGAAGATGTCCGACAGGTACATCGTGAGCGGGTCATTCATCTTTTCGCCCAGCTTGAAGGCGGTCGCGGGCGCGACCGGGGTTACGATTACGTCGCACTTCTCAAACGCGCGCTCGAAGTCGCGGCGAATCAGGGTGCGCACCTTCATCGCTTTCAAATAGTAGGCGTCATAGTAGCCGGTCGAAAGCGCGAACGTCCCGAGCATGATCCGGCGCTTGACCTCGGCGCCGAACCCCTGCGCCCGCGTCTTCTCGTACAGCGTGATCGTGTCCTCGGCGGCCGCGCGCGCCCCGTAGCGGATTCCGTCATAGCGCGCCAGGTTGGCGCTCGCCTCGGCGGTCGCGACCAGGTAATAGCACGCGATCGCGTAGGCGGTGTGCGGCAGCGAAATATCGATCGTCGTCGCCCCCATCGCTTGGTAGCGCTTGAGCGCGGCGCGGACCGCGTGCTCGACCGCGGGTTCCATCCCTTCGACGAAATACTCCCGCGGCACGCCAATCCTGAGTCCCGCCACGTCGCCGGTCAGCGCGCGTTCGTAATCGGGCACCGGGCGTGCGGAGCAGGTTGAGTCGCGCGGGTCGTGTCCCGCAATCGAGCGCAGTAATATCGCCGTGTCGCGCACGCTGCGCGCGAACGGGCCGACCTGATCGAGCGACGACGCGTATGCGACCACGCCGTAGCGGCTGACCCTTGAGTAGGTCGGCTTGATTCCGACCACCCCGCAAAACGACGCGGGCTCGCGAATCGAGCCGCCCGTGTCGGTGCCGAGCGCGCCCAGGCATTCGCCGGCCGCGACCGCGGCGGCGGAGCCGCCCGAAGATCCGCCCGCGACGCGAGACAGATCGTGCGGGTTCATCGTCGGTCCGAACGCGGAGTTTTCGGTCGATGACCCCATCGCGAATTCGTCCATGTTGGTCTTGCCCACAAACACGGCGCCATCCGCGCGCAGCTTCGCGATCACGGTCGCGTCAAACGGGGGTACGAAATCTTTCAGAATCTTCGAGGCGCAGGTCGTCGCGACGCCCTTGGTCGCGTAGATATCCTTGATCCCGAGCGGAATTCCGCACAGCGCCGGCGCATCGCCCGCGCCGAGCCGCCGGTCAGCCGCAAGGGCCTGCGCAAGGGCGTCCTTTTCCGTGACGGTTATAAAGGAGTTCAGGCGCGGCTCGACCGCGGCGATTCGCGCCAGGCACGCGCGGGTCAGCTCGAGCGACGAGATCTCGCGCTTGCGCAGCCGTGCGGCCGCATCGGCGATAGTCAGTCGATTCAGTTCAGCGGAAGTAGCCATAATGAGTCCGCAAATTCCAATCGGGCGCGCGGCGACGATAGCCGGTTCATGGATCAAAAATGCTATTCGATAATTTTGGGCACTTTGAAGTAGCCGCGCTCGCGCGCGGGCGCGTTGGCCAGCATCGCCTCGGGATCGTGCGAATTCGTGACTTCATCGGCGCGCATCGGAGTGCCCGATTCGCCGACCTGCATGGTCGGCTCGACGCCGCTGGTATCGAGCTCGCCGAGTTTGTCCACGTAGGCGAGAATCTGGTCCATATCCGTGCGCAGTTGCTCTTCTTCGCCCGCGGTAAGCTCGATTCGCGCAAGCCGCGCGACGTGCCGCACCTGCTCGGGCGTGATTTTGCTTTTCTCCATCGTCCGGGGATCGTAACATCCCTGCATCCCCGTGTCAGTCGCCGCAGCTCGAGTTTCGATGCGTCCGCTACGCTCGCGTCTCGACCTCGATGACCGTCAGGAGCGGCGACCCTCGCGGAGAAAGGGGGAGCGCGTATAATATGGCGTGGCACGCAAGCTGGGCGGGCGCGATTTGGGCGCGTGTGGACGCGTTTCTGAGCAGGCTCGCGGCCCGCGAGAGTGTGCTGCCGGGAACCGCGCGGTTTCGGTTCGGGCGCGCCGGCGAGCGGATCGCGCGGCGGTATCTGCGACGGCTCGGCTACCGGATAGTCGTGCAAAATTACCGCGCGGCCGGCGCCGAGATCGATATCGTCGCGATGGACGGCGAGACAATCGTTTTTGTCGAGGTGAAACGGCGCACCGGAATTGCCGCGGGCACCCCCGAAGAGGCGGTAACGCCGGCCAAGCAGGAGCAGATTCGCCGCGCCGCCGAGGTGTTCGTCGCCTATCATCGCGCGGCGGACCGCGTGGCGCGGTTTGACGTGATCGCGATCGTCGAAGACGGCCGCGCGCGCCGCATCCAACATCTGAAGGACGCATTCTGAATGCTCGATATAAAACTAATCAGGGAACGGCCCGAATTCATCGCCGCGGAACTGGCCAAGGTCGGCGTCGAGGCCGCCGAGATTCAGCGCGTGCTCGAGGCCGACGCGCGACGCCGCAAACTCCAGTTTGAGCTCGACGAATTGCGCGCACAGCGCGCCCGCGAGTCCAAAGAACTGGGCAACGCGTCGGCGGAGGTGCGCGATCAAAAGCGCGCCGAAATGCGCGCGCTCGGCGACCGGATCACCGCCGGAGAACGCGAGCTTGGCGAGCTCGAAAACGCCTGCGAGGCGATGCTGCTGGCGATCCCGAATCTGCCGCGGCCGCACGTCCCGGTGGGCGCCAGCGACGCCGACAACCGCATCATCCGCACCGAGGGCGCCGCGCAGCAGTTCACGGCGTTCAAGCCGCTGCCGCATTGGGAGTTGGGCGAGCGGCTCGGGATCATCGATTTCGACCGCGGCGTCAAACTCTCGGGCACACGGTTTCATTTCCTGGTCGGGGCCGGCGCGCGGCTCGAGCGTGCGCTGATTGCCTGGATGCTGGATATCAAGACGCTTGAACAGGGCTACCTCGAAGTCGCGCCGCCCTTGATGGTGAACACGGCGGCGGTGATCGGCAGCGCGCATCTGCCGAAATTCGCAGACACGATGTACCGCGATTTCGAGGAGGACTTTTACTTTATTCCGACCGCCGAAGTTCCGCTCACCAATATGTACGCGCGCGAGATTCTAGACGCCGACCGGCTGCCGATCTACCTGACCGCCTACACCCCGTGCTTCCGGCGCGAAAAGATGTCGGCCGGACGCGACGTGCGCGGAATCAAGCGCGGCCATCAATTCGACAAGGTCGAGATGGTCAAGCTGGTGCATCCTGAAAAATCCGACGACGAGCTCGAGATGCTGGTCGAAGATGCGTGCGTGATTTGCCGCCGGCTCGAGATTCCCTTTCGCGTTATCCAGATGTGTACCGGCGACCTGGGCTTCGCGGCGGCGGCGAAGTACGACGTCGAGATGTGGGCGCCCGGATGCGGCGAATGGCTCGAAGTCAGTTCGTGCTCGAACTGCTGGGACTTCCAGGCGCGCCGCGCGCAAATCCGCTTCCGCGCGGGCAAGAGCGGCAAGCCTGAATTCGTGCATACGCTCAACGGGTCGGGACTCGGTCTGCCGCGCACGCTGATCGCGTTGATGGAAAATTATCAGAACGAGGACGGCAGCATCACGATTCCCGCGGTCCTGCGGCCATACATGGGAGGGATGGAACGTATTGCCAAAGCGTAAATCCGCGCCGCCCCGATTCCCCCGAGCGAGGCTGCCGACGCGCCACAGAACGGGATTCCTCGCCTATGGCTCGGAATGACGGGCGAGGGTGTTTCCGGAAATTCCGTCAAGCGGCGTATCCCGCCGGATTCATTAGGGCTTTCCGGCGTGGTAATGATCGCGTAACAATTCATCGCTAGAATTAACCGGACGAAGGGGTGCCTTGCGGGTTTCCGGCCAAGCTCAATCAGATGACGGATATTTCGCTGGGATTGGGAACCATGGTGGTGGCGCGATAATCATGTCCGACAAATTGGTCGTGCGCCATCTGAGCGCGTATTTTAACACCGTGCGCGCCCTCACAGACATCAGCGTGTCCTTTCCCGAAAACCACGTCACCGCGATTATCGGACCCTCCGGATGCGGCAAATCGACCTTGGTGCGATGCCTTAACCGGATGCATGAGGTCGTCGCAGGGGCGCGCGCCGAGGGCGAGGTTTTGCTCGACGACGAAAATATCTACGCCGCGGGCATCGATCCGGTCCAGATTCGGCGCCGGATCGGGATGGTGTTTCAGAAGCCGACCCCGTTTCCGGCCATGTCTATCGAAAACAACGTCGCCGCCGGGCTTGCGCTCAACGGGGTGCGGATGACCCGCGCCGAGCGCGATCGGATCGTCGAAAAGAGCCTGCGCCAGTCTGCCTTGTGGGAGGAAGTCAAGGACCGCCTGCGCCGCCCGGGCGCCAGCCTGTCCGGCGGACAGCAGCAGCGCCTGTGCGTCGCGCGCGCATTGGCGGTCGAGCCGGAGGTGCTGCTGATGGACGAGCCGTGTTCGGCGCTCGACCCGATTTCGACCGCGCGCATCGAAGAGCTATTGCTCGAACTCAAGTCCCGCTACACAATCGTGATCGTGACGCACAATATGCAGCAAGCCGCGCGCGCGGCCGACTTCACCGCGTTCATGTACCAGGGCGAACTAATCGAGTTCGGCGAGACCCGGCGAATTTTCACCAATCCCACGCGGCGCGAAACTGAAGATTACATCACCGGCCGATTTGGATAGCAGGATGTTGAAAAATATATTTTCAACCTCCTGCTCCCTCTCTCACTCTCCCCCGCGGGGGGAGAAGATTAAGGAAGGCAGCCAGTCTTTTGCAGGGTGTATTCGTAAGGAAGAGTTCGCGCTGCGCGGAAACTGCCATTTTTCAACACCCTGCTAGGGCGCCGGGAGGCGAACATGGATACCCCTCAACCGCAGCCGCAGCACACCAACCGCCAGTACGAAGAGGATCTGCGCGCGCTGCGCGCGGGACTGCTCAAGATGGGCGGATTGGTCGAGCGCCAGATCGCCGAGGCCGTCGAGTCGCTGGTCGAACGCGACAGCGGCCACGCCCGCGCCGTCATCAAGAATGACGAGGAAGTAAACCGCTGGGACGTCGCCAACGACGAGCAGTGCATCCGGCTCCTTGCGCTCCATCAGCCCACCGCGAGCGACCTGCGCTTTATCACCACCGGGCTCAAGATCACGACCGACCTGGAACGAATCGGCGACAATGCGGTCAATATCTGCGAGCGCGCGCTCGAACTCAACGAGGTTCCGCAGCTCAAGCCGTATGTGGATCTGCCGCGGATGGCGGAGATCGCGCAATCGATGGTCAAAGACTCGATCGACGCCTTCATGCGGGGCGATGTCGATCTAGCCCAGCGCGTGATCGAGCGCGACGACGAGGTCGATCTGCTCAACTACCAGATTTACCGCGAGCTCTTGAGCTACATGGCTGAGGATCCGCACACTATCGGAGCCGCGACGCGGTTGCTGTTCGTGTCGAAGTACCTCGAGCGGATCGCCGATCACGGGACTAATATCGCGGAGATGGTGATGTTCATGGTTAACGGCAAAGTGGTGCGCCACATGGATAAAAAACAAAAATGACCCAGCCAGCAGTCGCCGGAGAGCGGCGCGGCACGCACGCGCGCGTGCTGATCGTCGAGGATGAGGCGGATATCCGCGAACTGGTGCGCTATAACCTCGAACGCGAGGGCTTCGCCGTCGAGGAATCTGGCGACGGACCCAATGCGCTCGACAAGGTGCACCGCCGTGCGCCGGATCTGATCGTGCTCGACCTGATGCTGCCCGGGATGCCGGGGCTCGAAATCTGCCGCCAAATCCGCCAGAACCCCGGCACCGCGCATTTGCCGATCTTGATCCTTACCGCCAAGGGCACCGAGGTTGACAAGGTGCTCGGACTCGAGATGGGCGCCGACGACTACGTGGTCAAGCCCTTCAGCCCGCGCGAGGTGGTCGCGCGAATCAAGGCGCTCTTGCGCCGCGCGAATCCATCGCACGAGCCCGAGGGCGGCGGCAGCTACGAACGCGGGCGGCTGCGAATCGATTTCGGCGCCTACCAGGTGTTCGTCGGCGGCGCGCGGCGCGACCTGGCGCTGCGCGAATTCGAGCTGTTGAAATTTTTCGTCCAGCATCCGCTGCGCGTTTACACCCGCGAGCAACTGCTCGACCTGGTATGGGGACGCGAGACGTTCGTCGAACCGCGCACGGTTGACGTTCACGTTCGCCGCCTGCGCCAGCATATCGAACAAGACGACGCCAACCCGGAGCTGATTCTGACCGTGCGCAGCGTCGGCTACCGCTTCAACCCCGAGGCGCTTGGCTAGTTCGCCGAAGCTTGGAAGTTTTGCCGCGGTAATCGCCGGCTTGCTGCCCGCCGCCGTGATGCTCGCGGTGCTGAGCGCGTGGGGCGCGGCGTCGCCGGGCGTTGCCCTGGGCGCGATTGTCCTCGGTTTGGGCGCGGGATATCTGGCCGCCTCCAAAGCGGGCAGGGCGATGGCCAATCATGCCGAGCGGCTCGACGCGATCGCCGCCGCGCTCGAAGCGCGCACCGCGCCGCCACATCTGCTCCAGGGCGGCAATGACGCGATGGGCCGCGCGGAGCTGCGCCTGCTCGACGCGACCGACGCGGTGGTCGACGAGATCGACTCGCTGGCCGAGCAGCGCGACGAGTTCGAGGCGATTCTGCGCAGCATGACCGAAGCCGTGGTGGTGGTGGGCCGGCGCGGCGAGGTCGTGTTGCTCAACGGCGCGGCGCGCCGGATGTTCGCACTCGAGGCCGACACGGAATACCGTGGCCGCGATTTCGTCGAGCTGTGCCGCGACCCGCGGTTGCAGGAATTCGTCGCGCGCGCGACGCGCCCGGACAGCGCCGAATTTGGCTCGGCGGAGTTTTTGATCCAGAACCCCGCGCTCCGCCATCTGAGCGCCAGCGCCGCGCCGATTCGATCCTCGCAGGGCGCGGCCCGCGTGTTCGTCTTTCACGACATCACCCAGCTCAAGGCCTACGAGACCGTGCGCCAGGATTTTATCGCCAACCTGACCCACGAGCTGCGCACGCCGCTGAGCGCTCTGTACGGATACGCTGAGACGTTGATGCAGGGGGTCGAGGACAAAGCTACCCAGGACCGCTTTCTCGGCATCATCGACCGCCAGGCGCACCGCCTCGCGCGCCTGCTCGACGATTTGATTTCGCTGTCGGATCTCGAGCGCGGCGCCTCGCCGCTCAAACTCGAGCCGCTCGATGCGCGGGTGGTGATTTCCGAGGCGGTCGAGCTGATGCGTGAATCGGCGCGGCGGGAAGGCGTCTCGCTCGAGGTTGAATGTCCCGCCGATTTGCCGCGCGTCGCGGGCGATCGCGACCGGCTGCATCAGGTGATGGTCAATCTGCTCGACAACGCGATCAAATTCACGCCGCGCGACGGCCGCGTGACGGTCTCCGCTGCTCCCGCCAGCCTGGGCGGCAACGACGGCGTGCGCGCGATCGCGCTCGCCGTCGCGGACACGGGCGAGGGCATCCCCGAGCGCGACGTGCCGCGTCTGACCGAGCGTTTTTACCGCGTCGATCGCGCCCGCTCGCGCGAACTCGGCGGCACCGGGCTGGGCCTGGCGATCGTCAAGCATATCGTGCAACTGCATCGCGGCGCGCTCAAAATCGAAAGCAAGCTCGGCGTGGGCACCACGGTGACGCTCACGATTCCCGAGGCGCACGTCGAGGCTGGCGGATAATTGCTGGTTCTCGCGCAGCCGGATGCGGATGATCCGCGCCGCTTGCTCGGCGCGTCTTGCCCGCCGCCGCGCGATATGAAAATTTCATAGATCACGGCGCGCCCGTAGCTCAGCGGATTAGAGCAATAGACTACGGATCTATGGGTCGGGGGTTCAAATCCCTCCGGGCGCACCATCCTTCAAACCATTGTCTCCCAAAGGGTTTTGTGATTTTGACGGGCGTATCCGCACGCCACGACTTAAGGCTTTCGGCGGTCTTAGGTAGCGTCTGGGTAGCCGAAACCAGCGCGCTGGCGGTTGGAGACGGTGGCCGATTGGGGTTCGCAGCCGGCCTCGCGGCGCGCGGATCAACGCGATATGCTGAGTAACGGATGCCAGCCGCGATCGACACGTTAAGATTCGCCAAGCGCCTTCAGGGCGCGGGGATGGCCGCGCCCCAAGCTGAGGCTTTTGCCGAAGCCGTAAGCGAAGGGATCAGCGAAGGGCTGGCTACCAAGACCGACCTTGCCGAACTACGCGCCGAATTGCAGCAGGACATCGCAGAACTACCCGCCGAAATGAAGCAGGGTTTCGCCGAACTACGCGCCGAAATCGCCGCAGTGGAGATCCGCCTGTTGCGCTGGATGGGCGCCGGGTTCGTGGCGACCATCGCGATCCTCGGCGCGCAGATCCAACTCGCCCATCGCTGATCCTCAAGCGGCGAGAGCGTTGCGGCGCTTGGGTCGGAATCAGGCGGCCGGGTTCAGAAATGGGACCGGGTCTGCTTGCGCTTGGCGAGCTGTTCGGTCATCCCGAGCTTGCGCGCGAGTTCGTCCAAAGTGGCGGGCGGAGCGAACGAGAGTCCGGGCTCGAGCCGCTGAGCCTCGCCCAGCTCGCGCTTAGCCTCGCCGTTGCGGCCCAACTGTGCGAGAAGTTGCGCGTACGCCAGGTGCGCCCGCGGGCACTGCGGATGTATGCGGATCCGCTCGCACACGGCGCGCTCTGGCCCGGACAGTCCGCTGCCCTGAGCAGCGCGATCGGCAGGGCGCTCCGAAAATGCGCGCGTGGCGGCCAATGCCATGCACAGCATCATCCCCGCTGCCAGCGCGATTCGCCTTCCAACGCCGTGTCCCGCGCCGGTCATGCGACCGATGCGGCCCTTTAGACCGAGTATTCCGCCCGCCGCAGTTTGCTCTTTCATCGAATCGCCGAGCTCCCGGTCAACGCGCGGGCGATGATCAGCTTTTGAATCTGAGTTGTTCCGTCCGGCATCGTCAGCATTCGCGCGTCGCGCAGGCATCGCTCGACCCGGTTTTCGGTGGCGAGTCCGTTGGCTCCCATGCACTGGATCGCCGTCGACGCGACCTTGACCGCCGCTTCGGTCGCGTACCATTTCGCCATCGAGGCTTCCACGTCCGCGCGTCCGCGCCGGAGCGCGAGATAGGCGCGATGGCAAAGCAGCCGGGCCGCGTCGATCTCGGTCGCCATCTCGGCAACCATGGCCGCGACCAACTGATGGCGGATGATTTCCTTGCCGAACTGCTTTCGTATCTGCACGTACTTGAGCGCGATCTCGAAGCCGCGCCGCGCGATTCCGACCGCCATCATCGCGGTGCCCGCGCGCGCATGCGAAAACATCTGAAGCGTGCGCTGGAACGCGCGCTCGGGCGACACCCGTTCGGTGTTCCATCCGCCGAGCACGTTCGTTGCAGGCACTTCGACATCGTTGAAGAACAGTTCCGAGGTGGGAAACGAGCGCAGCCCGATCGTCGGGATCTCGCGACTCTCGAACGGAGACTCCCGCCGCTCGACCACGAATTGGCGGAATCCTGCGGGCCCTTTGGCGGGGTCGGTTTGCGCCAGCACCACCGCGACGTCGGCGACGCTCCCGTTGCTGATCCAGGCCTTTGCGCCGTTGATTATCCAATGGTCGCCCTTGCGCTCGGCTCGGCATCGGATCCCCGACGGATCGGAACCGGCTTCCGGCTCAGTCGTGGCCAGGCATCCGATTAGGTCGCCCTGAGACAGCGGGCCACCCAGGCGCTCGGCCAGATCTGGATGCGCATTGGCGGCGATCAGCGAGGCCGCGCCGGAGGTTATCCCCGACATGCCGGCCAGGCCCGGGAAAGTGGCCGAAAGTTCCTCGCTCTGAACGCATCTCAGAATCGGGTCGGAACCGCCGGCAAAAATTCCTTCGGTGCCCACATAGCCCCACGGTATAAGCATTTTGAGCAGCGGCTTGGCGCGCTGCGCAGTCATCTCGAGGTCGCCCCACCGATCGTCGAGCGAGCGGACCTCCGCGTCCAAGAATTTCCGCAGACTGTCCCGGAACATCCGCTGCTCCTCGTTCAAATCGAAGTCCATAATTTCCTCGCACGGGTGAATTGCATCGGAACCGCTCGCTGCGCCGGCCACCGCCGGGAATGCAGAATTTCCCGAACAAGCAAGCATCAAGGGTGCCACGCATGGCGAGTAAGGCGTTGGCATGAAACCGTGCGCGACTTTGCACCGGTTTGTGAAGATCGGCGCAAGCGCTGAGAGGCTGGCGGCCGTCGCTATGCTGTCGCCATCGGAATCAGGATGTAACCGATTGATTCATAATGCCCGGCTCGGTGTTGGCGGCTGCGCTCCCGGCGCTATTGAGTTGCGCGACTTTCCGTCTGTCACGCCGCGCTACACGACCGTCCTGGGTGCAGAGCCTGGAAGGGATCAGCGCGGATTTTCTCGCGCGTGTCGGCGCGCCTCCACGTCGCGGCTCGGCACTTATCGAGCGGCGCGCGGTTTGTTAATCCACGGATGCGCTGCTACGGTCCCCTGAGAACGGGTGCGTTCCGGCCCGGCCACCCACAAGGAGACTTCGATGCGCAAACTAATCGTTGCCGCGGCGTTCGTGGCGCTCGTAGCCGGGCTCGCATTCGCCGCCGACCAGGCTCGCCACGCGACCTACACCGATCCCTCCGCCGCCGACAAGGGCGCTACCGCCCTATGCAAGGGGTTTTACGGCCTGGACGACAACCTGTCTCCATGCCAGGACTGGTGCGAACAATGGCGCCAAGGCCACCAAGGCGCGAGCTGCGATTGCTCCGACGGCAAATGCGCCGCCGACGAATAGCACTGATCTATTTCGCGTCGTGAAAGATGATCCCGAGTGCGTAACGCTCGCCGCGCGTGATCGTGCTCACGCCATGACGAACCGCGACGCGATAGTAACCGCGTGCGCTCTGCGCGGGACGATAGCGGTTGGCGAAGATCACGCCGCATCCGGCGGCCGCCGCAATCGCCTCGCCGCGTGATTGCGCGCGTGGGCGCTGCTCGACCAGCAGCAGGTCGCCGCCCTCGAAGTCGCGTCCGCGCTCGCCGAGCGTGCAGGTGAACTGAAGCGGAAAGGCTATTTCGCCGTACAAATCCTGATGCAGGCAGTTGTAGCCGCCGGCGTCATAGCGGAGCATCAGCGGAGTAGGGCGGCTCTGACCATGCGCGTGGCATTGCGCAAGAAAACTCTTCAGGCCGGCCGGATAGTCGGCCGCGATGCCCAGCTCGCGGGTCCATCGATTTGCGATCGGCGCGAGTCTTTTGTACAACGCCGTGCGCAACGCCGCGATCTCCCGCGGCAGCGGATAGGCGAAATACTTGTAGTCGCCCTGGCCATAGCGATGCCGCGCCATCTCGACCCGGCTGCGGAATTTCCCGCGCTCGGGGTACAGCGCGATCAGCGCCGCGCATTCATCCGGTGACAGGATCCGGGCGGTGAGCGCGTAACCGCGCGCGTCGAGTTCGCGCTCGATTTGTTTCCAGTCAAGCGCGGCGACCCGCGTGGCTAGCTCGTGCATCGCGGGCCGCGCCGCTATGCGGTGTGCTTGAGAACGAACGCCCCTGCCTTGCTGATCGCGTGGCGCGCCTCGTCGAGCATCGGCGCGAACGCATGCCACACGTGGATCATGTTCTCCCACGGCTCGAGGGTGACGCTCACGCCCGACTTGCGCGCGCGTTCCGCGAGCCGCGTCGAGTCATCCATCAGCGTCTCCGCGGTGCCCACCTGAATCAATAGCGGCGGCAGCCCGCTCAGGTCCGCGTACAGCGGCGCGGCCAACGGGGTGCGCGGGTCTTTGCCGGCCAGGTACGCGGCTGCCATTGGGACCAGGGTTTCCTTATGCACCATCGGGTCGATGCCCGCCTTGGTAGTCATCGATTCGCCGATTCCCTCGAGATCGACCCACGGCGAGATTCCCACGCCCGCCGCCGGCATCGGCAATTTCGCGTCCTTGATCGCCACCAGCGTCGCGATCGTCAGGCCTCCGCCCGCCGAGTCGCCCGCGATCGCGAGCCGTCCGGGCCGGATTCCCTGCTCGACCAGGTAGCGATAAGCGGCCACGGAATCCTCGACCGCGGCGGGAAACGGATGCTCGGGCGCGAGCCGATAATCGATCAGCAGCACTCGTGCCCTGGCTGCGCGCGAGATGCGGCCCGCCAGCGCGCGATGCGTATTTATCGAACCGATAACGTAGCCGCCGCCGTGCAGATAAAGAATCGCGCGGCCCGCGTCGGCATTGGGCGCGGCGACCCATTCGGCCTTGACCCCGCCGGCGCTTACCGGTTCGCACTTGACGTCGGGCTCGGCCGGAAACGCGACGGACATCTGCTCGTAGCCGGCGCGGATCTGATCGATGCTTGCGTTGGGATCGATCGGCCGGGCCTTGAGCATCTGGATAAGCGAATCAAGTTGCTGCTTCGACATCGGGGGTAACCTCCGGATCATCAAGCAGTACCATTGCGCGTGCGGGTACGACAAATCCGCCTGGTCTGTTTTCGAACGCGGGCCGCGATGCATGATCAAGCCGTGTTCGCGACGCTCGCCGATCTGGTGGCTGTGATTCACGCCGCCTATGCCGCCTTCGTGGTGCTGGGCCTCGCCGCGATTATCGTGGGCGGGGCGGCAGGATGGAAATGGGTGCGCAACTTATGGTTTCGCGCCGCGCACCTTGGCGCGATCGCGGTCGTGCTGGCCGAGTCGATAATCGGCCTCGCGTGTCCGCTCACGAGGCTCGAAGATGCGCTGCGCGCCCACGCGGGCCAATCGGGCTACGCCGCAGATTTCCTGGGCTACTGGCTCGACCGCCTGATTTTCTTTGACGCCCCCGCCTGGGTCTTCATGATCATCTATGCCGCCTTCACCGTAGCCGTAGCCGTGGCGCTGTGGCTGGTCCCTCCGCGCCCGCGCATCTGAAACAGTTGCGCGCGCACTATGGGAACCGGCCGGGCTGAGCGATTCCAGTGGCCGGAGTCCCCGCGAGTTTCGCCGCCGGCGAATCTTTCGGGGCGTAGAGCCGCGACGACGTATCCGTGTAAATCAGTTTCCAGCCCGCGCGCGCGTCCATCAGCTTTCGCGCCTGCGAATCCGGCTTGATCAGCACGAAATCGGTGGGGAATTCTTTCAGGACCGCGGCGCCGCCTTTCAAATTGTAATTGAACAGCGCGAACTGGTAGATGATTTCGAGCGGAAAAACCGTATCGTAACGCCCGTCGATAAACACTTTCGATCCCGGCGCCATGTTCCAGATCAAGTACTCGCCCCACTCGAAGGAGTTCAGGATGTTGCCGCGCATCGCGTGCCGCTTCATGAACTCGCACGCGCCGGCTGGGTACGGGTCGGGTGAAGTCAGCGAGCGCGAGAACAGTCCACTGTGCACGAAAATTACGATCGATATTCCGGCAAGGATCGCCTGGTTCGTCCATCTCAACCATGCCGCGCGCCGCGGCGGCTCCGCGCGCTCCTGGTTCGATACCCGTGCTTGCCACGCGCGCGGGAAATGACGCGCAAGCGGCGCCGCCAGCGCGATTATCGCAATCGGGAGATTGCGCGCCGAAATGAACGCCGCAATCACCATCACGACCGCGATCGCGAACAGCGGCAAATCGGCGTCCTCGATCGTCAGCGCCCACGAAATGCCGGCCGCCGCGATCATCGCGCATCCGATTTCATAGTTCGAGATTGGAAACTGATGTTGCCGCCAATGCGCGAACACCGCGGGTATGAGCGGCTGCCAGTCTATCACTATGACTCGCGTATATGGATTGCCCAACGCGTGCGCGACCGCCCGCCAGGTTCCGAATCCGTACGGAGTAGCCAGCGTCGCCAGGATCGCCGCGCAGGTGATCGCCGCAAGTCTTGCCGCTCGCCACCCGCCGCGGCCTGCGATGACCTCCTGCAATCCCGACACGACGCTATAGGTACCCAGCGCGGCGATTCCCATGATGAATCCGCCGTGCAGATTCGCCCATAGCGCAAGTATCGGAATCGCCAGCCATAGCCGTCCCGTCCGCCGATACGCATCGCGCGTAAGCAGGAGGATGAGCACCGCTAACAACGCGAACGTGCATGACTGCGGACGAAACTGTAGCGGCGGCTTGATCACCACCGCCGTTCCAATCAGAACTGCGAATTGAACCAGGGTCGATGAATCGGTCTCGGCCAGCGCCGCCGCGAGCGCAACGATTACGACCGTCGCGCAGGCAAGTTTCAGCACGATAAGCCCGAAGACGCCGGCATGGTTGAAGACTGCCGCCATCAGCACTTCAGTCAGCCATTCGTGGTTGTTCCAGTAATGTCCCGCGGCGGAATAGGAGTAAGGATCGTGCAGAACCAGGTGATGCAGGCGCAAAACCGCCTGACCGAAGAAAACGTGACCCCACAAATCCGGATCCGGCAGGCGAATCAAATCGGCAATCGCGATCGAAATAAGTATCAGTCCCGGCGAATAGCGGAATAACGATAGCCGTGCTGACGGATTCAGGATCGGTTCTTTCGCGCGGCCGACGCCCGCTCCACTGCTCTGCGCATTCCGCACGTCTTCGACCCTCCACCACTGCCAGTGGCCAAATTCTATCCGAGCAGGTCAGGGCTGCGATTACCAGATCGCGGGAAATTTCAAGGCTGCGCAGTTTTCCATATTATCTTTGAATTTGCTCGATGGGGTTATTGACGCGGTATGCCAATCGCACCATACCGACCCACCGCGGCTTGCCGGATGTGGGCACTAAGTCCTAGAGTCGGCGTCGGAGTGAAATCGGCATGAAAGTATCGCTATTCTATCTTCCGTCAGTCGGAAGCAAATCCGATATCGAAAAGGGCCGCGTCGGCCTTAACGGCGCCCTCTACGATCAGATGCTGCGCGAGCTGTCTGGCCAGGCGCGGCTCGCCGACGATCTCGGCTACGACTCGATCAGCTTCACCGAGCATCATTTCCACGTCGAGGGTTTCGAGCTCTCGAACAATCCTGTGCTGCTCGATCTTTATATCGCGATGCAGACCAAGCGGCTGCGGGTCGGGCAGCTTGGAATCGTGCTGCCGGCGCAGAATCCGATTCGGGTCGCCGAAGATATCGCGATGCTCGATCATATGACGGGCGGACGCGCCAACGCCGGCTTCGCGCGCGGTTATCAGCGCCGATGGGTCGATATCATGGCGCAGCAGACGCACGGCATCCACGGCGCGCATCCGCATCAGCACGACGAGATCGACGCGGCCAACCGCGCGGCGTTCGAGGAAAACTTCCGCATCATCAAGAAAGCCTGGACCGAGGATTTCCTGACTCACGACGGCAAATACTGGCGCATCCCGGCGGGTCCGACGCCGTGGAATATCGACGCGACGAGCAAATGGGGCGGCGGCGTCGAAAACGGGATCGTCCGCGCGGTCTCGGTGGTGCCCAAGCCCGTGCAGAAGCCGCATCCGCCGATCTTCCAGCCGTTCGCGTCCTCCGAGCGCAGTATCAGATGGTGCGCGCAGGAGGGCGTCACCGCGATTCTGCCGCCGCTGCATCCCGCCCTCGAGCATCAGTTGTGCGAGGTCTATGCCGAGGTCTCGAAGCGTCCGCTCGGCGACGGGATGGGCGTGCTGCGCGATATAGTGATCGCCGACAGCGACGACGAAGCGCGCGCGATCTGGCGCGAGAGCGGATACTTCTGCGGCCATGAATGGTTCGAACCGTTCGGCTTCTCGAAGGGCCTCGAGGATCCCAAGACCGGCGAGCCGGCCGACCTGTGGTCCAACGGACTCGCGTTCGTCGGCACCGTCGATACGGTGACGCGCCAGGTCGAGCATCTGCTGAAGCGGCTGCCGATCCGATGGGTGTTCGCGTGGATGTACAACGGGCTGATGCCGCACGACCGGTTGATGAAAACGATCGAGCTGTTCTGGACCAAGGTGCTGCCGCGCGTGAGCGACATGACGTGAGCGGGAATGCGCCCGCCATCATAGCGCGCGGCTCATGATCATCGCGGCGCACAATATTCTCGAAGACCTCGGCCTGGTGCTGTGCGTCGCCGCGGTCACCACCGTCGTTTGCCAGAAGATCCGCCAGCCGGTCGTGGTCGGATACCTGCTGGCCGGCATCATCGTCGGTCCATACACGCCGCTGCTGTTCGCCAGCCCCGATAGAATCCACACGCTCTCCGAACTCGGGGTGATCCTGCTGATGTTCGCGCTCGGGCTCGAGTTCCGCGTGCGCAAGCTGGTGCAACTCGGACCGACCTCGGGATTCGTCACCGCGCTACAAGTCGGGTTGATGATCTGGCTTGGGTACATGGTCGGCAGTGCGATGGGATGGACGCGCCTCGAGAGCATCTTCACCGGCGCGGCACTTTCAATTTCGAGCACCACGATCGTCGCCAAGGCTTTCGGCGAAGAACAGATTCCCGAGCGCGTCCGCGAGCTGGTCTTCGGCGTCCTGCTGGCCGAAGACCTGACCGCCGTGCTGCTGCTCGCCGTGTTGACGGCGCTGGCTTCGGGCGTGGGGCTGAGCGCCGCGATGATGGTCAAAGTTGTAGGCAGGCTCGCGATCTTTCTGGCCCTGCTGGTCGGCGGCGGGATGCTGATCGTGCCGTGGACTATCCGCCAGATTGTGCGGATGGGGCGCGCGGAAACGACGCTGGTCGCGAGTATCGGAATCTGCTTTGGGTTTTCGATTATCGCCGAACATGCGGGCTACTCGGTCGCGCTCGGCGCGTTCCTGGCCGGCTCGCTGGTGGCGGAGTCCGGCGACGCGCAAAGTATCGAGCATCTGGTGGCGCCGGTGCGCGATATGTTCGCGGCGGTGTTCTTTGTTTCGGTCGGGATGATGATCGATCCGCGCCAAATCGCCGAGCACTGGGCGGCGCTGACGCTGCTCGTGGTCGCGGTGATCGCCGGCAAGCTGTTCTCGGTCACGCTCGCCTCGTTGCTCTCGGGCGCCGGGGTGCGGACTTCCGTGCAGGCGGGCATGAGCCTGACGCAGATAGGAGAGTTCTCGTTCATCATCGCGGGCCTGGGAATTCAGACTCACTCGACCCGCGACTTCGTTTATACGCTGGCGGTCGCGGTCTCGGCGGTCACCACCTTCACGACGCCGTTCATGATCCGCGCCTCGGGCGCGCTCGGAGATTATGTCGCGCGCAAGATTATCCCGCAGCGGCTCGGCTCTTTGCAGGTGATTTACGACGCGTTGATGGAACGCACCCGCCAGCGGCGGTCGCCTGGCGGAGCGCTCGGATGGGCGGTCGCGCTGCTGGGATGCGGGGCGCTCGGAATCATCGCGATTCTGGTTTTCAACGAAGTCGATCCGCTGGGCTTGACCACGCGCGCCGCGCAGTTCATCCACCTGTCGTATTTCAACGCGGGCCTGTCCGTCGATGGCGTCGCTTTGATCCTCTGCGCGCCGTTCATCTATGCGATGCACGTCGGTGCGCGCCGACTGGCGCGGGCGATCGCGATGCGCGCGCTCGTGGCCGGCGCCCAAGCCGCTCCTTGCGCCGCCGGCGACGCGCTGATCGCGGTGCTGCACGCGACGATTCTGCTGGTGACTGTGATGCCGCTGCTGGCGATTGCGCAGCCGTTTCTGGAACCGCTCGAGGGCCTCGGAGTGGTCGTGATCGGTACTGTCCTCATGACCTTCGTGATCTGGAGTAGCGCGCGCAAGCTGCAAGGCAATCTGCACGCGGTCGCCGATCTTATCGCGCAGGCATTCGCGGCGAGCCGCACCACTGCGCACGAGGTTGCGGGCTTCGGAACGATCACGCCGATCGCGCTCGGCGCGGGCGCAGCCGCGATCGGCAGGACACTGGCCCAACTCGATCTGCGCGCCGCGACCGGAGCAACCGCGGTCGCGATCGCGCGCGGCGACGGCCAGGTCATCGTCCCGTCGGGCGAAGAAGTGCTGGGCCCGGGCGACGTGCTCGAAGTGGTTGGCCCGCGTGAGCACGTCGAAGCGGCGCGCCGCCTGCTGATTGGCGCGCCGCCGCAAGCCGCCGCATGAACGGCGCGGCGCCCGTGTGGTTGCATCGAGGTGCGGCGGGTCGTAGCTTTTTGCGGTCCGTAGATTTTCGCGCGAGGATGCCATGAATCTCAAAGACACTGTTGCACTTGTCACTGGCGGCGGTTCGGGCCTTGGTGAAGCTACCGTGCGTGAGCTGGTCTCGGGAGGCGCGAAGGCCGTCATCCTGGACTTGCCGGTATCGCCCGGGCAGAAGGTCGCGGAATCGCTCGGCACAAATAGCCTGTTTGTAGCCGCGGATGTCGTCTCGGAGAAAGAAGTCACCGACGCGATCGCAGCCGCGCTCGCCAAGTTCGGCGCGATTCATATCGCGGTCAACTGTGCGGGTATCGGCCGCGCGATGCGCACCGTCACTAAAGAAGGTCCGCATTCGCTCGATCTGTTCAACCGGGTTATCCAGGTCAATCTCGTCGGCACCTTCAACGTGATTAGATTGGCTGCCGCCGCGATGGCGAAAAATCAGCCCAATGCCGACGGCGAGCGCGGCGTGATTATCAACACCGCGTCGGTAGCCGCATTCGACGGGCAGATCGGGCAGGCGGCCTACTCGGCGTCCAAGGGCGGCGTGGTCGGGATGACGCTGCCGATCGCGCGCGATCTTTCCTCGCTGGGAATACGCGTATGCACAATCGCGCCGGGTACCTTCGAAACGCCGATGCTGGCCGGATTGCCCGACGTGGCGCGCAAGGCGCTCGCCGCGCAGATTCCGTTTCCGCAGCGCCTGGGACAGCCGCGCGAGTACGCCGCGCTGGCCCGTCATATAGTGGAAAACGCGATGCTCAACGGAGAAACGATCCGCCTCGACGGCGCGCTCCGGATGGGTCCGCGGTAGCCGCCGCGGCCGTCGAATTCCGGCAAGCCCTGAAGGAGACCTTCGCGTAACTCAACCCCAAGGGCTACTGGCGCGACTGGCGAGATTCCTCGCTGCGCTCGGAATGACAATTTCTCCTTTTTTTGTGTCATTCCGAGCGAAGTCTGCGGAGCGAGGAATCTCGCCTTGGGCACGTGCACACCTTCCCGATGAGTTACGCAACGGTTTCCTGAAGTTGGAGTTCGTAGCTGACGAGAGTTGCGCTGGGTCAGTGATTAGGGTGCTGCGTGCGGCTGGCCAAGCGGCCGTAAGGCTGACTTTTCCGCGGCCCTAGTTTTGCGGTTGAGTCTCAGAGGCCGTGCCAGCAGTAGGCGGCGACGATGGGGACGCCACTCCGGGCCCGCCCTGACCGCGACGCTCCGTCGCCGGCTGCAACTTCGAACTTTTGAACATGACTAACTTGCCGATCTTATCTATCCGCACGATAACGATACGGCCATCTCGAGAATCATATAGGACGATGGCCCGGCGGGTGGTCGCGAAAGTCGAGTTCCATTGCGGGGAGTTGTTTCCCCGCGTCGGCTTCATCGTGACCAATCTTGGGACTTCAAACCGGGCGGTGGTGCGCTTTTACAACAAGCGCGGGCAGCGGAACAATGGATCAAGGAAAGCAAGCAGGCTGCCGCGCTGACGCGGCTTAGCTGCCATCGCTTCTGCGCCAACGAGGTGCGGCTGTGGTTGAGCGTCATCGCCTATAACTTGGGGAACTTGTGGCGGCGGCTGGCGCTGCCGACGCGGGTCACCACGTGGTCGCTCACCAGCTTGCAGCAGCGGTTGGTGAAGACCGGCGGACGGCTCATCGAACATGCGCGCTATTACTGGTTGCTATTGGCCGATAGCCATCTGACCCGGCGGCTCTTTGGGAGCATGCTGCAAAAGCTCATGGCGTTACCGTCGCCAGCGGGATAAGGCGCGTGCAGCGCGGAGCAAATTTCGATGACGACGCTGGTTGGGCGTGGGAAGTGTCTGCGGATGCACCCGGGAACGAGTCCTTTCCAGGCGCTGCGTGCTCGCCGAAAACGAACTCGCCCCCCTTCCGGCGCCAATTGGAATACCGTCGACCAGTACCGGCTGAAACCCTTGCGGAAACCAGTCGTCCGGCCTATACGGGAGTTGAAAGCGGAGCGTCAAAACGGAAATCTCGGATGAAAATCCTCCCGGCGTTACGTCCTCAAATTCTACCCAGTCTTCAACGTCCAACAGTGCGAGGCCGGTCGGTGGGGTGCAAAGGCCGCTTATTGGAGGCACCACCATTGTCAATTCAAAGGAGTTCTCGGTCATGAAGATAATGCGAGTGAATCGCGCCGGCGGACAATTCGAACAGACAGAGGATGCGATGCGCGAACCCGGGAGCGGCTCCGTCAGAGTGAGAGTCGAGGCCTGCGGTGTTTGTCATAGCGACGTTCTAACCAAAGACGGGCTCTGGCCAGGGATCGCATTTCCGCGCTCTCCCGGGCACGAGATCGCCGGCGTGATCGATGCGGTGGGGGCAGGCACTGACCCCTGGGAAATCGGCGATCGGGTAGGAATCGGCTGGTACGGCGGGCACTGCGGGAGATGCGAATCGTGCCGGCGCGGCGATTTCATAACCTGCGCGAAGTTGCAAGTTCCCGGTATCAGCTACGACGGCGGCTACTCGGAATTCGTGGTCGCGCCCATGCAGGCGCTGGCGCGCATTCCGGATGCACTGACGCCGGAAGAAGCCGCTCCGCTCATGTGTGCGGGCGTCACCACGTTCAACGCACTGCGCAACAGCGGTGCGCGGCCGGGTGACATCGTCGCGATACAAGGTATCGGCGGCCTCGGCCATCTGGGCGTGCAGTTCGCAAGCAAGTTCGGATTCGAAACGGTTGCCATCGGGAGAGGAGGCGACAAGAAGGGTTTGGCTTTGAAGCTGGGCGCACGAACCTATATCGACACCTCGGCGCAGAACGTGACCCAGGAACTGCTCGCCATGGGAGGCGCCCGCGTGATTCTGGCAACGGCCCCGGATGGCAAGGCGATGGGTGGTCTGATTGACGGTCTTGGGGTTGGCGGCAAGTTGGTTCTGGTCGGCGCGAGTCCGGATCCGTTCGGGGTTTCCTCGTTGCAACTGCTTTTGACTCGCAAGTCGATCCTTGGCTGGCCGTCGGGAACTTCAATTGATTCGGAGGACGCGATGCAGTTCGCCGCGTCCAACGGCATCCGGCCGATGATCGAGACCTTTCCCCTTGAACACGCCGCCGACGCTTACGAACGCATGCTCTCCGGCAAGGTCCGCTTCCGCTCGGTGCTGAAAATGTGAACCGCTAGGCATGCGGCCGCCGCTGAACTCCGCGCCGCGCGGGCCTTTCGGTCCGCGATGTTCATCCCTGTGTCCGGACGGCGGCGCCGATTCAGGCTAAAACGTTCAGATCGAAGGATCCCCGGAAACTGAATAGGTAGAGCGCCGCCAGCGCCAGACCGCCGAGACCGGCGATACAGAAGATCGTTCTGAGAGTGCGCTCGTCCACCGCTATGCTTGTTTTCAGAACTGAGTGCGCGCGTCGTCGTTGGGTGCGTCGTCGGGGAACGCCGGATAGACGCAGCCGCCGCGATCAGACGTCAGTCCTTGTGCTACAAGATACCGCAAAGATCCGGGCCGTAGGGTGTTATCAGGAATCTGTTGTCTTCCTCGTCGCGCGGTTGTAGGCGATTGCAAATGGGCGCTGCCTTTCACGCACAAGCGATTTCGTCTGACCACAGCTTTCGCAGATCGGCACCTCATAAATACCGATTAATCCGTATTGTCGCGCAGAGGGTTCCGGATTTCCATCATTCGCAACCTGACTATTCTCGCTGCCGAGATCACGGTTCCGGCCGGTCGGTGTCCTCAGTTTCGGCGGCCTAGGTTTTGCTTCTGCATCGCCCGCCGGTCATCGTCATTCGGGATCACGGGTGATCGCAGCGGTGACCTGATCGAGATTCAATCCGCGATAAGGCTGCCGGGCGGCGTGGTCGGGATGACGCTGCCGATCGCGCGCGATCTTTCCTCGCTGGGAATACGCGTATGCACAATCGCGCCGGGTACCTTCGAAACGCCGATGCTGGCCGGGTTGCCCGACGTGGCGCGCAAGGCGCTCGCGCCGCAGATTCCGTTTCCGCAGCGCCTGGGACAGCCGCGCGAGTACGCCGCGCTGGCCCGTCATATAGTGGAAAACGCGATGCTCAACGGAGAAACGATCCGCCTCGACGGCGCGCTCCGGATGCCGCCGCGATAGGGTCGGAATCCGGAGCGCTGTCGGTCTCCTATCGAATTGGGCTACCGTCTCCGGCTCGCGCCGCCGCTGCTCCCAGCGGAGCGACCGCGGGAACCGCAGTGGAGGGGCAAGGTGCTCCGGTGATGCCAGCGTCGGGGCCGAATGTAAATGGAGAACTTTCGATTACTTGACCAACGACATCTCCGGTCTGCGCCGGGAGCGCCAAACTGATGGTATCAATCTCGACGAAAGCATCCGGCTCATCCCCGGTCGTGAGACTGAGCGACAGGTTCGTTCCATCAGAGGAAGTACATCCATTGCCCGAAGTTGGGAAGTTCCCCTGCGTATTGAAGCCGGTCCACGGCTTACATTTGCCCTTGGCGGGAACCTTGAATCCTTGTCCGACCAAAATATAACTCGCATTTGGAAATCCGCTGATGCAGTAGTTCTTTGCCAGCACCACGCCCGGCGTGAGAATCAGTAGGGTAATAAAACCAACAATTCCTGCTTGCAGCTTGTGCATCCTAGAGCCTCCGTTGTGTTTGAGTCCGGTCTCCCCAGCTTAATCAACTTTTCTGAACCGGAATTTCGATTTCGACGCGCGGGTGATAGTGCCACAAAATCCGCACGAGTCGCAAACGCAAGGCCAGCAGGGCCTCCGTCCTCTGTGCCAACGGAGCTAGTTTTGCGGTTGAGTTTCGGAGGCGGCGGTGGGGCGGCGGCGTGAGGGCAGGGCGGCGGTGCTCGCGCCGATCGAGATGATCAGCATTCCCTGCTCGTAGCGCGGGCCGCCGACGATCAGGATGCCGTTATTCTTGAGCTTCAAGTCGGTGGTCATCAGCGGGCGCGGTCCCTGGAAGAGGACGATCTCCATCGCGATCATGTCGCCGTCTATCTCGCGCGGCGATACGTGCAGGATTCGTCCGCCCGGCAATTGGAAGGCGATCATTTTTCCGCACTCGATCTGCCCGGCCTGATCGCTCACCAGGCGATAGGTGCTGTAGCTGAACAGCGCCTGCAGGCGCGGACCCATCGATTGCAGCCGCGGATCGAGGCCCTCGTTGGTCTCGGCCGCGAGCACGGAATTGACGCGCACGGTGACGGTGCGCGGATGCGCGGAGTGCGCCGGCTGCGCGAGCGCCCGTCCGTGGCATGCGATCGGGGCCAGCATCGCGAAGATCACGGCGATGTGCAGACCAAGATTTTGCGGAAGACTTCGCGGGCGCGGCAGCATCAATCCTCTACCGCTGCCCCTACTGCTGATCCGGCAGCCAGATCACGGTGGTATCGGTCTGAGGTTCGCTCCAAACCGCAACGGAGGGTATTTCGGACTCGAGGCGCGAGATGACAGCGTGTGAATCGGAGCCGGCCTCGGCAAAATTGACCGGCGCCTCGGCTACCGCCGCGGGAGCCTCAGCGGCCTCGCGTTCGAGGCGAGCCACTTCCCGGCCGGGATGATGCAGCGCGGTTTGCGCGAACGGAGTCACCAGAAACGCGGTGATCACGGCCGCCGCGGCCGCCGCGCCGGACAGCGCGAGGCTTCCCGACAGCTCCTCGCCGATACGGCTGAACCATCGTGAGATGCGGACGCCCAGCGGTACCGGCAGGCTTTCGATCCGCCGCATGACCGAGGGCGCGAAGCCCCTGAGCGCCGGAGCCTCGAACAGCGTGCGCAGCTCGCGGCCGAGCGTAGCGTAGTCGGCCAGCTCGGCGGTGCAGTTGTCGCACCCGGCCAGATGGCGGGCGACTTCCTGATACTCGTGAGGTTCGAGCGCCTGGTCTTCAAACGCGCCAAGCATCAGGCCAATCTCATTGCACGTAGCCATGGCAGCTCAGCCCTCCGGGATATCCTTCAACAAGACGCGCAGGCGGTTGCGGGCATAATGCAGCCTGCTCATCACCGTGCCGCGCGGGCATTGCAGCATGTCGCTGATCTCGTCGTAGGACAACCCTTCCACTTCGCGTAAAAGTATCACTGTGCGATGTTCCGGCGTCAACTCCTCGAGTGCCGCGGTCAAGCGCGCCGAAAGCTCCTTGCGGCTGGCGGTTTTGAAGGAATCGCCAGTGTCGCTGGGCATCCGGCGCATTTCATTTTCGGCGTCCTCGCCGCGCAGCACGACATGGCGGCCCTCGCGCCGCCAGAAGTCGATCGCAAGGTTGGCGGCGATTCGGTACAGCCAGGTCGAAAAGCTCGAGCGCGATTCGAACTTCGCGAGGTTCTCATAGGCGCGAACGAAGGTCTCTTGTGCGAGCTCGATTGCATCGTCCTGATTATGCACCACCGCCAGCGCGACATTGGCAACCCGGCGCTGATACCGCTCGACCAGAACGCCGAAGGCTTCTGAGTCGCCCTTCGTTGCCCGTTCGATAAGTTCGGCTTCGTCGCCGTCCTGGCGTCTTTGCGTTCCCAATTCCTTAGACGCGGGCCGGGGTGTCGAAATTCAGCCGAATCTTCATTTATCCCCACCCATTTCGGCCCAATTCGAGCCCCATTTGAGATCCGCCTTAAGCGGCACGCGCATTGTGGCAACTCCCTCCATCTCACGGCGCGCGGCCTGCGCGGCGTCGTGAAGGGCGTCCTTTCGCACTTCGAGAAGCAGTTCGTCATGTACCTGCATCACGAGGACGGCTTCCATCCCGGTGCGGCGAATCTCGCTATGTAGCCTGATCATCGCCAGCTTGATCAAGTCCGCCGCGGTTCCCTGGATAGGTGTATTTATGGCGATCCTTTCGGCTTGCGCTCTTGCGCCACCGGGA
This sequence comes from Binataceae bacterium (SeqCode), assembly GCA_035531615.1. Classification (GTDB taxonomy): domain Bacteria; phylum Desulfobacterota; class Binatia; order Binatales; family Binataceae; genus JBARDN01. The sequence goes on along the minus strand of DATKSQ010000025.1, from coordinate 16,239 downwards.
GCCGCGGAAAGCTCGGGCAGGTAGCGCCGCCGCCCATACATCGTAGTCACAAAGCCGTCGCTCCGCGCACGGGCCAGGGTTTCCTCGAAGTATGCGCGCACGCGCGGCAGCCGGTCGAAGTAGCGCTTGATATAGTCCTGTGCGGCCGCAAGCGAGATTCCGAGCTGGGCGGCCAGGCGCTGCGGACCCATCCCGTAAATCAACCCGAAGTTAATCGTCTTGGCGACCCGGCGCGCTTCGGCGTCAACCTGGCCGGCGGCGATACCGAGCAGCTCGATGGCGGTGCGGGCGTGGATGTCTTCGCCACGCTGGAAGGCGTCGATCAGGGTCGGGTCGGCGGACAGATGCGCGAGCACCCGCAAGTCGATTTGCGAGTAATCCGCCGACAGCAGCATCCAGCCCTCGCGGGCGATGAAGGCGCGGCGGATGCGGCGGCCCTCTTGCGTGCGGGTGGGGATATTCTGCAGGTTCGGGTCGCTCGAGCTGAGCCGCCCGGTCGCCGTCACCGCCTGGTGAAAGGTCGTATGCAGGCGGCCGTCGGCGCGGTCGATGAGTTCACCGAGCGCGTCGGCGTAGGTCGATTTCAATTTCGATATCGAACGGTATTCGAGCAGCTTGGCCGGCATCGGATGCGCCGCCGCCAGCTTCTCGAGCGTGTCGGCGTCGGTGGAATATCCGCTCTTACTCTTTTTGATGCCCTTGGTCGGAAGCTTGAGCGTGGCGAACAGAACCTCGCGCAGTTGGTTGGGCGAGTTCAGGTTCAGCTCGCGCCCCGCCAGTTTGTAGCATTCGTGCTCGAGGCGGTTCATTTGTTCGCCGAACTCGGCGCCGATTTTCTTGAGCGCCGACGCGTCGATGCCGACCCCGGCCGCTTCCATCTCGGCCAGAATCGGCGCCACCGGCATCTCGATATCGCGATACAGCGCCTCGAGCTGGTCGTCGCGCAGCTTGGCGGCCAGAACCGGGAACAGCGCCGCCACCAGGTCCGCTGGCGCGCGCGACCCGGCGTGCGGACCGAGCGGAGCAAGATGCTCGTGGTAGAGGTCGTCGAGCGAAGGCTCCGCGCGTCCCGAATTGATCAGGAACCCCGCGATCATCGTGTCGAAATCCGCGCCGTTAAGCTCGAATCCGAGCCGGGCGAGACGGCGCAGGTGGCTCTTCACGTCGTGGCAGACTTTCGAGATTGCCGGCGCGCCGAGAATCTCCGCCGCTTCGCGAATCAGCTCGCGATCAATCAAGAATGATTCCTGCCGATGAGAATTGTCCACGGCGCGGATTGCCAGGCGTTCGGCGCCCGCGGCGTCGGCGGACAGATCGATCGCGATCCTTTCGGCGGACTTGAGCGTCGCGATCACCGCGCCGATATCGGCGGAGCTGGCGCGCGACTGGCCGCGCCCCGAGTCCATCGGCAGCTCGATCTGGCTGGGCGCGAGTTCGTTCAGCATCGAATGGAACTCGAGCTCGCGCATCAGCCCGGCCGCCGCGCGTTCGTCGATTCCCTTCCATTCGAGGTCCGCCGGGTCGAGCTCGAGCGGTACGTCGGTGTCGATCCGGACCAGCTTGCGCGCCAGCTCGACGGCGGCGCGATGCGCCCCGAGCAGCTCCATCACCTTTTTCGCGCCGCGAATTCCGCTATGCTCGACCTCCTCGAGATGCCGGTACAGATTGTCGATATCGCCGAACTTCTGGATCAGCGCCGAAGCGGTCTTCTCGCCGATTCCGGGTACGCCTTTGACATTATCGATCGCGTCGCCGGTGAGCGCCTGGATATCGACCATCGCGTGCGGCTCGACGCCGAAGCGCTCCTTGATTTCGCGGGCTGTCGTGCGCCGATCGCGCATCGTGTCCCACAGGCTGACGTGCGGGCCAACGAGCTGCATGAAATCCTTGTCCGCGGTGACGAGCACGGTGTCGATCCGCTGTTTGGCTGCGCGCGCCGCCAGTGTGCCGATCACATCGTCGGCCTCGTAGCCCGCGATAACCACGCTCTGGATGCGCATCGCCTGGACCGCGCGATGGATGAACGGGATTTGGCTGCGCAGGTCGTTCGGCGTTTCGGCGCGATTGGCCTTGTAGTCGGCAAACAAATCGTCGCGAAAGGTTTTGCCCGGAGCGTCGAAGACCACCGCGATATGCGACGGGCGCGCCTCCTTGAGCAGCTTGAGCAGCATCCGGATGAACCCGAACACGGCGTTGGTGGGAATTCCACGCGAATTATTGAGCTGCGGAATCGCGAAGAAGGCGCGGAAGATATATCCCGAACCATCGACCAGGATCAGCTCGCGCCGGGGTTCCACCATGGCATGAAACTACCCGATGATGGCGCGGAAGCAACAGCACCGAGCGCGTCCCGGGCGGCCGGACCTCGGGGCTTTTCGTCATCTCCGGGCAATCACGAGTTAATCCGGGCATGGGCCGATCATATTGACTCTTTGTCCCGCGGCGGCTTAACTAGGCGATTGCTTCGTGCTTCATCGAATTCATTGGACCATGGCGTCGTCATAATAGATGCTTGGAGCAGGGGATGGCCGCCCGTGATCGAATGGGGCGGCGGCGAGCGACTGGGATGATTGAGGTCAAGAACCTAACCAAACTCTACGGTGATTTCACCGCGATCAAGGACGTCAGCTTCAAGGCTGAACGCGGATCGATCCTCGGTTTTCTGGGCCCCAACGGCGCCGGCAAGACCACCACGATGAGGATCATCACCGGCTATATGCCGGCCACCGAGGGCACCGTGCTGATCGACGGGCTGGATATTTTCACCCAGTCGCTCGAAGCACGGCGCAAAATCGGCTACCTGCCGGAAAATCCTCCGCTGTACACCGACATGCGCGTCGAGCCGTATCTGCGCTTCGTCGCGAGACTGCGCGGAGTTCCGCGCGCGAAGATGGAAGCGGCGCTCGAGCATGCGCTCCAGGTCTGCGGCCTGATTGAGATGCGCGGCCGAATTTGCGGACAGCTCTCGAAGGGCTACCGGCAGCGCGTTGGGCTGGCGCAGGCGCTGATCCACGATCCGCAGGTGCTGGTGCTCGACGAGCCGACGATCGGCCTCGATCCGCGCCAGATACACGAGATTCGCGGCCTCATCAAGACGCTCTCGGGCGAGCGCACGGTGGTGCTCTCGACGCATATCCTGCCTGAGGTTTCGCAGATCTGCGACCAGGTGGTGATCATCGCCGACGGGCGCGTGGTGCTCAATGAGAAGCTGAGCGAGATTGCGGCAGGCACGACGCTCGAGCAGGTGTTTCTGGAAGCGATCTCGAAGGAGCGCCACGCGGGCCGCGCCGAGGATGAGGAAACGCTCGAAGAAGTCGGGGCCGGGCGCGCTTAAGGCGCGGAAAATTGCGCGATGAAAAATGCCTTGACGATCGCGGGCAAGGAGCTTGCCCAGTATTTTGTCCAGCCGGTCGCCTACGTGGTGATGACGGTGTTCCTGCTGCTCGGGGGATTCTTTTTCTTCGAGCTTTTGAGCTACTTCCAGATGATCCTCCAGATGTATTCGGCGGCGCAGAATCCGCAATTGCTGGCGCATCTCAATCTCAACGACCGGGTCATCGAGCCGCTGTTGCATAACCTGTCGATCGTGCTGGTGATCCTGGTGCCGGCGGTTACGATGCGGACCTTCGCCGAGGAAAAACGCGTCGGCACCTACGAGCTGCTGCTGACCGCGCCGATCACCACTGGCGAGATCGTGGCGGGCAAGTTTATCGCCGCGTCGGCGTTTTTGCTGATCATGATTGGACTGGCGGGCATCTTTCCGCTGATTCTGATCGGGTTCGGCAATCCGGAAATCGGCGTGATCGCTTCCGGGTACCTGGGGCTCGCATTTCTGGCGGTCTCGTTCGCGGCGATCGGGCTGTTCACCAGCTCGGTCACGCAGAACCAGATCGTCGCGGCGATCGCCGGCTTCGGCTCGCTGCTGCTGCTGTTCGTGATTTCGTGGCCGGCGCAAACCGGAGCCGGGGGATGGTCGGCGGGGTTGCTGCGCTATCTGTCGATCACCGATCATTTCTCGCAGATGGTCATCGGGATCATCGACACCAAAGACATCGTATATTTTCTGAGCCTCATCTTCGTCGCGCTGTTCCTGACCCAGCGCGCGGTTGAGTCTGCTCGCTGGCGTTAGGCGCGGGAGGACGGGATGCGGCGGTCGTCGGCACTGTACGGATTAATCGGACTGGTCCTGATAATTTTCGGGCTGATCGATCTGAAGATCGCGCCCGGGTTCCGGCTGTTCGTGTGGGCCAACCTGATCTGCGGCCTGTTCGCGCTGGTCCTGTGGATCACCTCGAGCCGTTCAGCGCTGTCGGGTATCGTGGGCCAGCGCTCGACCCGCTACGGCGCCAACGCGATGGTTTACACGGTCGCGTTCGTGGGAGTAATCGTCGCGATCAACTACCTCTCGACGCTGCATAATCGGCGCCTGGATCTGACCGCCGAGAAAGTTTACAGCCTGTCTTCGCAATCGACCCAAGTCGTCAAGAACTTGAAGAAGCCGCTCAAACTGATCGGCTTCTTCGCCGGCGGCGAAAACGAACGGGCGCGCGAGCTGTACTCGACCTATGCGTACGCGTCGCCGATGCTGACCTATCAACTGGTCGATCCGGACAAGCATCCGGAACTCGCCGAGCGCTACAAGGTCTCGGTGATGAACACGACCCATATCCAGTACGGCGGTGACGAGAAGGGCGCCGGTACTAACGTCACCGACCTGACCGAGGAAGCGCTGACCAACGCGATTATCCGCGCCACCAAGAACTCAAAGAAACTGGTCTATTTCCTCGACGGCGAGGGCGAGGGCGACATCGACGACGCGCAGAATTCGACCGGCTTCGGCCAGTTGAAGACCGCGCTGGAAGGCGAGGGCTACGAAGTTCAAAAGCTGGTCCTCGCGCAGGCCGCCAAGGTTCCCGACGACGCGACGATGGTGGTGATCGCAGGCCCGGAAAAACCGCTTGGACAGCACGAAATCGATCAGCTCAACGCCTATTTGAAACGCGGCGGCCGCGTGATTGCCACGTTCCGCCCGTCCAAGCCCGACGGTTCCGTCGATGAAGCCGCGCTGGCGGCGATGGCCGGCGCATGGGGCGTCAAGGTGGACGACGATATCGTGGTCGATCAAGTGGTGCGCCTGTTCGCCGGTCCGGCGCTAGGACTCGACCCTATTGTGCAGAACTACGGCGTGCATCCTATCACCCGCGGCTTCAAGGAGCGCACCGTGTTCTCGATGTCGCGCTCGCTGAGTATCGAGCCCAACCTCAAGCCGGGCCTGCGGGCCGTCGCGCTCGCGAAGACCAGCGAAACCTCGTGGGGCGAGACCGACCTGAAGATGCTGTTCGAGCAGCAAAAGGCCGAGCTGGACGACAAGGACACTCGCGGACCGGTGGCGGTCGCCGCCGCCGTGCAGGGCGACCTGGCGCAGCTCGGATGGGGCAAAGGCGAGGCGCGGATGGTGGTGTTCGGCAGTACCGACTTTATCGACAATCAGCACATCACGAATTTCTTCAACCGTGATTTCTTTGTGAACAGCGCCGACTGGCTGGCGGGCGAGGAAAACTCGATCTCGATCCGGCCGCGCTCGCTGCGCGCGTCGCGTTTTCGCCTGACCGTCGATCAGTTCAGCATCGTGTTCGCGTTCTCGGTGCTGCTGCTGCCCGAGGCGCTGCTGATCCTGGGCATCGCGGTGTGGTGGGAGCGGCGCAACTAGACCGCGCCGGGCGGTTGCGCTTTTCCGATGCGGATTCGAAATACGATCATCTGCCTGGTCCTGCTGCTGGTTATCGGCGGGTACGCGTTTGTCAACAGCTATTACTCGAAGCCCGTGCCGGCCCAGACGCTGCTCAAGGTCAGCGCCGACGAGATCGCGAAAGTTGACCTCAAGTATCCCGACCGGGAGCTCACGATCGAGCGGCCCAAGGGCGGCGTATGGCGGATCGTGAAGCCATTCGGCGTGGATGCCGATCAGACTCCGTGCAACAATCTCGCGCGCGCGATCGCCACGGCGGAGGTGACTCGCACGGTCGAGGAAAAGCCCGCCGACCTGGCGCCGTTCGGGCTTTCGAAGCCCGCCGTGGTGGTGACGGTATCGACCTTCAAGGGACAGACTCTGCCCGCAATCGAGGTCGGCAAAACCACGCCGGTCGGCTTCAACGCGTACGTGATGCGCGGCGGAAATCCCGCGGTGATGCTGACTTCGTCGGCGTTTCCTTCCGGGATGAACAAGACCGTCGATCAGCTCCGCAATCGCGATCTGATGACGTTCAAGGTTGACGATGTCGCGCGCTTCACGATCGGCAAAGACGACGGCTCGGAGATCGAGGTGGTCCGCGACGGCGCCAAATGGAAGATCACCAAGCCCGGCGACTACCTTGCCGATCCGACCCAAGTCCGCCAGCTTCTGAGTTCGCTGCTCGAGACCAAGGTCGCCGACTTTATCGCCGACGCGCCCGGCAGCGTTTCGCAGTACGGGCTTGAAAAACCGCACCTTACGGTCACCGTGTATGGCAAGGGCGGCGCCCAAGAATCCCTGCTGTTCGGCTTCAAGCAGAGCGAACAGGGCAAGGACGGCATCTACGTCCGGCGCGGCGAAGCCACTCCGGTTTACACGGTGCATGAATGGGTGATGGGCGCGATCGACAAGTCCGCGCTCGACCTGCGCGACCGGACGGTCTTCAACTTCGAGCCGTCCGCCGTCGAGCGCGCCGAGCTGGCCGTCGGCAGCGACAAATTCACCCTCGCGCGCGCGCCGGGCGGCAAGTGGAATGTGGTTGAAGGATCGAACACGGCGCCCGCCGACGTTGCGGTGGTCGAGCGCTTCCTTGACGAGATTCGTGACCTGAAGGGCGCCTCGATCGTCGCCGATCCGATGCCGTCGCCGCAGCCGTTCGGACTTGATCAGCCGCACACCGTCGTGACACTCGCCGGCAAGGACGGCAAACCGATCGGCACGCTCAAGCTATCGAAGATAAGCGTCAAGCCGAGCATACCGGAGCCCGGCGAGAAGCCGGAGCCGAAGACCGTGTATTACGCGGTCTCGACAGCGGGCAAGGCCGTTTATTCGATCAGCGATTTCAGCTACAGCCAGCTCGACAAGCCCGCCGCCGTCTTCCGCTCCCCAGCGACAGCAAAGAAATAAGATTTATCCACAGATTTCACGGATTGGGCAGACAGATTCCAGAAAAAGTTCAGGTGTGGCGCGCAAAGCGCGCCGCACCTAATTTGTCTGAAAATCTGCCTGTAATCTGTGAAATCTGTGGATAGTCTTCCTATCCTTCCGCGATGACGTGCGCGATCGCCTCGCGCGCGGTGTGCGTGATGCTCAAGTGAAACACGGCGATGCCGCGCCGCGCCGCGAACGCCGCCGATTTCCCGTGCAGCATGATCGTCGGCGCCTTGCCGCGCTCGCGCACCACTTCGATCTCGCTCCATCCGACGTTGCGGTTCCATCCGGTGCCCATCGCCTTCATCGCCGCCTCTTTCGCCGCGAACCGGGCCGCGTAGCTCTGGAAGCGCGCCACCCCGCGCGACTCGCAGTACGCGACCTCGCGCTCGGTGAACAATCGCGCGCGAAACCGCGCGCCGGTGCGCGCCCGCATCAGCGCCCGCTCGATCCGCTCGACCTCGATCACGTCGATCCCTGTGCCTATGATCCGCGCCATCCGATGCCCGGGCCCGTCGCCCGTGCCCGAGAGTATCGCCGCCGCCGCCGCGCGTTTCAACGCGCCCGTGCCAAGAGCCGATCGATCCAGATTGCGCAGGGACGGCTCGCGAGCCGCCACTCCAGCGGACTCCGTAGATCGGGAGACAGCGCCGAGCCGCTATCCTAAAGGCGTAGCGCGTCCGCCGGGCGCTTAGGGCAAGCCGGCACTCCCGCTTCAGTTGATATCCTGGTTAGTTCCCGATGCGGTCTGGCTCGCGCCACCGCCAACGCTGGAGCCGCTGCCGCTCGCGGTGTTGCTAAAGCCCCCGTTGACACTGGAGCCGATGCCGCTCGCCGTGTTGCTCTCGCCTCCGCTGACGCTGGAGGCGGTGTTGCTCGCGGAGTTGCTGTAGCCCCCGCTGACGCTGGACGCGCCACCGCTCGCCGTGTTTTTCTGGCCTCCGGCAACGCTGGCGGCGTTGCCGATCGCAACATTTTGGTAGCCGCCGCTGACGCTAGCACCGTCGGAAACGCCGCCGGCCCCGGAGCAAGCGAACGGCAACATATTCGCGCCGGCGGAATTGCACTCCCCGCCGTCGGCCGAGGCGTAGTTGGCGCTCACGAAATTATCATATCCGGCGAGCAATCCGCCGCTGGCGGTGAACTCGTGCTGCGGGCCGATCACCAGGTTATGCGAGCCGCTGCGGTTGCCGTCGATCACCGTCGCATCAACGCTATCCTCGTCGTAGCCGATCACCAGGTTGCCGAGTCCGCTGGTGTCCACCGTCGCGCCCGAGCCGCTTTCGATATGAACGTTGGCGCCCTTGATGATCACGTGCGGACCCTTGAGACCGTTCTCCGCGCCCGGATCGACGGTGACGTACTGGCCGAGCGCGATCGCGTTCTGCGCTCCCGCCGAAGAGATCGTCTTCTGCAGCGCGGCGACTGTCGCCGTGAGCGTGGCGACCTCGGCCGTCAGGGTCGCGACCTGCTCCTTGAGCGATGGCTTTTTAATCTTGCTGTCGCTCTGCTGCGCAAGGCCGGCGGTGGACCAAATAACGAACATGGTGCCCGCGACGATACCGACGATTATTCGTTTCATCGATCTTCCTTCCCCGATGGCGGGCGGCCTCACCAGACGCCCGCTCAGTTACGAACAGGATTACCGCTGGCCGATTTGCGGCAAGAATTCAGCCGGAATTTCACTTCGGATCGTATTAACCGTATTAATCGATGGATTGTATAGTCCGCTTGTGCACTAGACTGCAACGGCTGCGTTCCCATTGCGCATCGTGATCAGCCGGGAACGCTTGCAACACGCCGCATCGGCGCGGCTTGCCCAAGGTCGTTTGCTGATTCTATTGTGCCGATGGCACATATCGCTTTTATTTTTGGGTTCGGAGGATTCCCGGATGGCAAAGCTCACGATTACCGTCAACCAGACGCGATGCATCGGCAGCGGCGATTGCATCGAGACCGCGCCCGCGGTTTTTCAGATGGACGGGAACGAAAAGTCCCAGGTGATGAACCCAACCGGCGCTCCCGATGCGACGATCGTCGCGGCGGCGCGCGGATGCCCGGTCAAAGCGATTACCGTTATCGACGCCGACAGTGGCGCGCAACTCTTCCCGCCGCCCAAAAAGTGAGCCTGCCGAAATGCCTTCCCCACACGAGCATCCGGTCTTCGCATGGTTCTATGAGACGCTGAGCGCGCGCGGCGATCGGCGCGGCGGCGACAAGATGCGCTCGCGGCTGGTCGGCTCGCTAACCGGCCGCGTGCTCGAAGTCGGCTTCGGCAACGGGCTGAACTTCCGCTACTACCAGCCCGGCGCGAGCGTGGTCGGCGTCGAGCCCGATTGGGAGATGCTGCGCCGCTCGATTCCGCGTGCGCACGCGGCGGGTACGAGAATCGATCCGATCGCTGGCGACGGAGAGCGTCTGCCGTTTCGCGACGCCAGCTTCGACGCGGTCGTCGCCTGCCTGGTGCTGTGCACGATCCCGGACGCGCCGGCGGCGATAGCCGAAATGGCGCGGGTGCTGAAGCCGGGCGGCAAGCTCTACTTCGCCGAGCACGTTCGCGCGCCGGGCCGTGTGCTCGCGGCGATTCAGGATGTGATCGATCCGGTCTGGTCGCGCACTTTCGCCGGATGCCATCCGAATCGCGACACCGCGCGGATGCTGGCGCGCGCGGGTTTCACGCTCGAAGAGCTGCGGCCGTCGCTGCGCGGGATCTTCGTGGGCGGCCGCGCGGCGGCGGGTTGACCGCCGGGAGATCTCGGCGATGGCGATGCGCAAGCGCCGATCCGGCGAACTCGTAATCGAGCAGACCCGCGATATCGCGGCGGTGCGCGCGATCCTGGAAGCGGGGCGTATGCTTACCGACGGTCTCAAGTGGCCCGCGGCCTGCTACCTGCTCGCGTTCTTCGGCGACGATGCGGTCGGAGTAATCGGGGTCGAGCCGAAGATCGACGCGGCGCTTATTCGATCGCTGTACGTGGTTGAAGAGATGCGCCGGCGGGGTATCGCGGCGCGGCTGGCCGCCGCCGCGCGCAAGTCGGCGCATACGCGCGGCGCGCGGATGCTGTACATATTCGCGGATCCGGAGTTGCGCGGATTTTTCGAACGCCTGGGATTTTCCGAGGTGGCGTCCGAGCGCCCGATGAACGACCTGCGCGGGGCGCCCGGGGTCGAATACTATCGCGCGCATCCTGACGAGCTCGCACGGCAATGCGCGTTCGCGCTCGACATCTCGAACGACGGGCTGATCGCGCGCTAACCCGGCCCCGAACCGAACCGGCTCGCGTAGCTGTGCGCGGCGCGAAACGCGGCGCCGGCGGCGGGTTGCTCGCCGCGCGGGCCCAGGTCCAGGATCATGCACTTGATCGAGCCGCCGCCTTTGGCCAGAAATTCGCTCGCGTCGCATAAGACCGGATGCGCGCCGCGGCGTTTGACGATCTCGAGCAGCTCGGGGCTGACCCCGCGCGGCATGAAAAGATAAAGTGATGCATTAAGTTCTGTCTGGAACGAATTTGCGGCGTACAGCTCCGCGTCGGCGCGGCCGAGCGCGATCAGATTATCGCCGAATTCGGTTTGCAACCGCGCGCGCGAGGCCGGGCTCAGCCCGTCCATATACGCGAGCAGATATTCGCGCGCGGGTCCGAACGCGCACAGTACAGTGTCGCCGTGATAATGCGCCTCGAGCCGCAACTCGAGCGGGATAATCTGCCTCCCCGGCGCCGCGCCTTCGAGTTCGGAAATCGCGCCGATATCCGAGCGAAAGCCGTACACCCGCCGCCACGGCGGAATGCCCATCCGCGGCACAAACCGCTGCCGCTCGACGCGCCCGTGCGTGAAGATCATGAATCGTCCGGCGGGAAAGAAATCGGCCTCGCCCTCGAACGGCGCCGCGATGTCGCGCGTCTCATAACCCATCGCTTGCAGGAACGGGCGATAGACCCCGATCTCGGCGGCGCGCGTCGGCAGCAGATGCGACAGATAAAAGATTTTGCGACCCGCGCCCTCGAGCGGGTAAAGGAATCCGGCGTTCGCCGGATAGACCAAGCCGGTCAGGCTGGCGTCCGGCGGGATTACGCAAACCTCGGCGCCGTGCGCGGCCAGCGCGCGCGCGAGCGCATGCCACTGCGCGCGCGCCCGGTCCGCATCGACGCGCTTTTTGATCCCGAGCGCGTTGCGGGTATGCGGGTTGGCTCCGCCGCGCACCGAGAAATGCGCGGGGTCACCCATCAAGATCGTACGCGGCATTTTCGCGAGGCTCTCCGATCCGATCGTGGCGCCAAAGCTTGCGGCGGCTCAATAGATTCCCGGTATCAGCCGGGCGCGCACCCGCGCGCAGTATGCGCGATAGGCGGGATCCGTGGCGAGCAGATGCTCCTCGAGATTGATTCGCCAGATGGTCAGCGGGATCGTGACGGCCATCAGCGCCAGGTTGATCCATCGCGGGTAATAAATCGCGTAACCCCAGCCCAGCATCAGCCATCCGAAATAGATCGGATGGCGGACCAGCCGGAACGGGCCGCCCGTGATCACGCCGCGATTGGCCGGCAAGACTCCGAAGCTGCGCCACATCCAGATGCGCGCCGACTGCGCCATGATCACGCCCGCCAGCTCGAGCACCACCGCGGCGCGCGCCGGCCATCCGCCGAGCGGCGCGCCGGTCCGCATCAGGAGCGGCGTGATCATCGCGCCCGCGTTCGAGACTATCGCCTGCCAACCGGCGTCGTAGTCGCTCGTGCGGCGCCGGACCAGAATCAGCAGGCCAATCAGGATGCTGCCGAAGAACCAGATTTGATTGGCCGCGTTGGTGCCCCAATGCGATTTCGCGCCCGGCACGAGCACCGCCAGGTACACCACGCCCACGGCGATATTGCCGACGACATTTCGAATCCGCAGGCGCGTGGCCGCCGGTGCGGCCGCTTGCACGGGCGCCGGAGAATGCGCGGGATCGTCCGTCGGGATGGTTTGCGGCATCGCGTGTATCGCCCGGCTAGGCGGGCGCCGCCGCGCGCAATTCGCGCATCACGCCGATCGCGGCGGCGACTATCGCCTCGCCGGCGCCCTCGGCGACGCGTGCGGTTTCGACCTCGTATCCGCCGAGCGGGTACGACTCGCGGGTGGGAATGTAGCCGATCAGATCGTTGCAGTAGCACGCGACGATGGTGTGCGCGAAGTACGGATTGGCGCGCAGCGCGAGTCCGAACTCGACGAATGCTTCGCCGGGAATCGCGACGATCGCAAGATCGCCGATCGCGAAGACGCTCATGCCGGCCGCCAACTCGCCGCGCGCCAGGTTGGCGCGCTGGTCGCGGCGGTTGGCTTCCTCGAGCGTCTCGAGCGCGCGCAGCGCGCCGAGCGACTGCTGATGATGGTCGCGCAGGCGCTTTAGCTGATAGCCGCCGCCGCCGCGATGCATCGCGAGCGAGGCTTCGGTCTGCGCCGCGCCCGCGCGCGCCACCGCGATCGCGTCGCCCAGCGGCTTGAGCTTCAAGACCAGTTCGACTCCGCGGCCCCGGATCGCGTCGATCCGCGAAACCGTCGCGGCGGCCAGCGCCGCGGCAATCGCGCGCCCCGCCGCGTGGCCGTATTCGGCGGCGACTTCGAAGCTGCCGCGGCTGCGCGGGTCGATGTTGCCGGTCGCGCCCTGCATGAAGATCGCGATCGGTGGGGCTGTCGCGCCGCGGTCGGCGTGCGCCTCGAGTTCATCGAGAGCAAAGCCCATCCAGTCGCGCGAGTAGAGCAAGTTGTCCTCGCACAGGACGACGCCGTGGCACGGGTAGTTGAGAAGCAGCCCGATAGCGCTTCCGTCGGGACGATACAGGCCGATACCCTGCGCGTGGGAGTCGGCGACTCCGGCATAATTGGCTGCGAGCTGAATTCTGCCGTCGGGGCGGCGCAGGCGCCGATTTGTGCCGAGCGAGAAGCTTGCGTGGGCGGTCTTCAGAACCGCGGGTTCGAGCGCGCTATTGGCCGCCACGATCGCGGCGGCGATTTTCGCGGGCAGTGCGCGTTCCCACTCGAGACTTCGATCCGCGGGAAGCTTTGCGTCGGCGCGCGGAGTCGCAAAGATATTGAACGCGGGGCCGGAATGGGTGTGTGAGGCGCCGATCAGAATCGCGTCGGCGGGAATATCGCTGTGGGCCGCGACGTCGGCGCGGATCTCATCGGCGATTCGCTTGCCGATCGCGAGCAAATCGACCCCGCATAGCGCAAGCTTGTGCTCTCCCTCGCCGATCACGATCGCTTGCGCCGCCAGGTCGTCGTGTACGCCCGCGGCGACGCCGACGCGCGAGCCATAGCCGAGCATCCCAAGCCCGAGCGGCGGCTCGAGCCGGATGCGTGCCGCTCCCGCGCGTAGGGCAGTCATCGCCGCTCAGGCGTCGCGCTCGAGGCGCGCGGCGCGCAGCTCCGCGGCCTGTGCGCCGACTTTGTGCGCGGCCGCGATCAGGTCGTCGATGTCGCGCTCGTCGCCGAGCAGCACTTCATGCGGGATCGCAATCATCTCCTGCTCGAACATCCGCTCGGCGACCGGGCAGTTGGGCTGCGGTGGATTGGGCGCGCCCGCCAGCTCGCACGCGGTGCGGTAGGACGCGGAATCCGCGGGGAACAGGGCCGAGCGATAGACGGGATCGTTGCCGACTCCGCATGGAATACCCTCGGCGCGAAGCGCGCGTACGAACCGGTTGCGCGAGACCCCGAGCGCGGCTTCATCGGCCATGAAGATAAATGCGTAGATCACTTCGCGGGTCAGGCGCGGATCGCGCGCGACCGCGCGCAGCCCCTTGATTGCGCGGAGTCCCGCGCGCAGACGCTCGGCATTGCGGCTCTTGCGCTCGATCTGTTCGGGCATTCGTTCGAGCTGCGCGAGCAGCACTCCGCACTGCCATTCGGTCATCCTGTAGTTCGCGCCCAGGAGCGGAGTCTCGAAGCTGTCGCCGGGGCGGCGCCGTCCGCAATTGATGAGCGATTGGCAGCGCGCTTCGAGCTCCGGGTCGTCGGTCGTGATCATGCCGCCCTCGCCGGCGGTCATCGGTTTGCTGCTCTGAAAGCTGAAGCATCCAAGGGCGCCCCAGGCGCCGAGTCCGCGCTCACGCCAGCTTGCGCCAGGGACGTGCGCGCAGTCCTCGACGATTGGGATCGAGCGCTCGCGCGCCAGAGCGCACAGCGCGTCCAGATCGGCGGCGCTGGCGCCGTAATGCACCGGGATTATTGCCTTGGTGCGGCGCGTGATGAGCCGCGCCACCGACGCCGGGTCGATACAGGCGGTGGCGGGATCGACGTCGGCGAAAACCGGGCGCGCCATGCACGCCACCGGCGCATAGGCGGTCGCCGCGAAGGTGATCGCCGGGACGATCACCTCGTCGCCGGGACCGACCGCCAGCGCTTTGAGAGCCGCTTCCAGCGCCGAGGTGCCAGAGGTCGTCGCGATCGCGAAGCGCGTTCCCTGCATTGCGGCGAAGCGCGCCTCAAGTTCGGCGGCCTTGCGATTCGGCGAAGGAAAGCCGCCCCAGTTCGCCGAGGTCAGCACGTCTTCGAGTTGTGCGCGTTCGCGATCGTCAAACACCGGCCAACGCGTAAACGCGCGCGTGCGCAGCGGTTCACCGCCCAGGATTGCGAGCCGTGGGGCCATCGCCTCGATCTATAGCGCGCGCGACTCGGCGGCGAAACCGCGCAAAAAGAAAGCGGGCGGCCCTCGCGCGCCACCCGCTCCTCGAAGCCCTCGGCCTTACTTGTGCGCGACTTCAGCCAGAACGTGAATTTCCGGCCGGCCATCGAGGATCGCGCCGATCTTGCCGCCGAACGCCTTCATGTGATCGGTCTTGCCGTGCGAATCGAGCGCGGCCTGATCCTGATACACCTCGTAGTAGATGAAGGTGGTTGGGTCGCGCACATCTTTGTGCAGCACGTAGGTGAGCGTGCCCGCTTCGGAGGCGACCTTGGAAATCATCTCGCGGCCAGCGGCCTCGAACGCGGCTTCGCTGCCGGCCTTCACCTTGAGTTTCGCAATCACGGTAATCGACATTGCATTCTCCTTATCCGGTTAGGTTGCTCCCGACGGCGGCGCCGTCGCCCGCGCCCGGGAGCGTCACTTCAATCGATACTTGCCTCATATCCGCCGCGGCGACGATTATCAAGGCAAGCGGCGCGCGTCGTCGGCTCTTTCAATGCCGCGCCGGGTTGGATAACACAATTCCATGCGTCCGCTGCCACCCGCGGCGCCCCGAATGGAGACAGCCGATGCTTGGATTCGAGCTTAGCGAAGAACAGATCGAGCTCAAGACGCTGGCGCGTAAATTCGCCGAACAGGAGATTATCCCGCTCGCGCGCGAGTACGACGAAAAGGAAATTTTCGCGCGCGACGTCTGCGAAAAGGCGTTCGCCGCCGGACTGATGAATTTCGCGGTGCCGAAGGACCTTGGCGGCGCCGGGCTTGGCGTGCTCGACAGCTCGCTTATCACCGAAGAGCTGTGCTACGGATGCGCCGGAATCACCAACTCGATCACGGCCAACGATCTCGCTACGCTGCCGCTGCTGATCGCCGGCGACGACGCGCAAAAACGCACCTTTCTGGGCGGCCTGATGAAGCAGCTCAGCTTCTGCGCGTTCGCGATCACCGAGCCGGGCGCGGGCTCCGACGTGGCCTCGATGAGCACCAGCTATCGCCGCGATGGCGACGGCTTCGTGCTCAACGGAACCAAGCACTTCATCTCGAATGGCTCGGTCGCGGACTGGATCGTGACCTTCGCCACCAGCGACAAGCGGCTGCGGCACAAGGGAATTTCGTGCTTCGTGTTCCCGGCGAATCTGCCCGGAATCACGCGCCGCCGGATGCACGGCAAGCTCGGCCAGCGCGCCGCCGACACCGGCGAGATCGTGTACGAAGACTTGCGCATCGGCGCGGGCGCGATGGTGGGACGCGAGGGCGAAGGGTTCAAGTACGCGATGGCGACGTTCGACCATAGCCGTCCCGAGACCGCCGCGATTGGAATCGGAATCGCGCAGCGCGCGCTCGACGAATGCGTGAAATACTCGCGCCAGCGCCACGCCTTCGGACAGCCGATCGCGAATTTCCAGGCGCTGCA
>DATKSQ010000024.1:0-35596 GCA_035531615.1 Binataceae bacterium (SeqCode) | reverse complement strand
GGATGATGTTTCGCTCGCCTCTCCCGCATCGCCTCTGCTGCCCAGCCGGCCGACGAGCCGTCGGCCGCCACTGACAAAAGGAAGCAATATGCCAGTGGGGGCGGACGGCTCGTCCGCCCGCCCTCGCGAGCAATCACGATTCCTTCGCGATGGTGCTTCTCAATCCTGTTTCTTAGGAGGGCGGGCGGCTCGCGAGCCGCCCCTACGAAAACGTTTATGCCTTGTTCTCCGCAGGGGCGCGTCGGAACGCGCCCGTCTGAGATCGCGGCGATCGATGCGCGCGGAGCGGACGGGCGCGAAAACGATCTGCCGGTTGCCTACGCAACGATGCGGTCGGAGAAGCCGGCTACGTCGTGGGTGAGGATCAGCAGGTCGCGCGGATGGCCTGCGCGGTCCTCGACCCAGTCGGTCAGAACAGCTTCGACCTGGAAGCCCAGATGCTCGAAGGCGCTGCGCGCGGCGGTCTGATCGGGGGTCATCTGCGCGGTCAGCTTTTTGAGGCCGCGTCCGCGCGCGACCTCGAAAATCTCAGCGGTCAAGCGCCGGCCGAGTCCCAGCCCGCGGAATTTCGACGACGCGTTGACGCGCAACTCGCCGATTCTGCGCGTCCATCGGGCCGGCTCGACATGCACGCTCGCATACGCCGCCAAGTCGCCATCGACCTCGGCGAGCAGCGTGATGGTGTTGCCCTTTTTGAGGTTATCGATCCATTCGTTGATGACGCCCTTGTCGGTGATATCGGTGCGCAAAAACAGCAGGTCGTCGCCGGGCAGCATCGCGGCGAATTTCAAAATCGCGTCGCGATCAGAAGGCTCCATCAAGCGCAGGGTCGCATTTCGGCCGTCACGCAACTTCAGATGCATCGGAAATTTGCTCACGGCCTTCGGTTTTTGAGCCATCGTAACCCTCCGCAATTTCCGGCCGCGCGTACATTGGACGCCATGTACGGCCGCGCGAGCACCACGATCATCCTTGCAGCATCGCCGCGCCGTCGGCAAGCGCCGTCTGGCGCAAATTGGCTTGCGGATCGCGGCCCATGCCTGCCAAGGTTGAGGTACACCGATCGCGCCGCGCCGCACATCGTACAAATCCAAGGCGCTCCGTGCGGCGGCTGCACGCGACATCTGGAGGTGTGGCGATGGCTTCCGGGATTCTCGGCGGCGGCACGCGCAGCTACCGCCTGTCAACTCAGGACGCGACTTTTATCTACGCCGAGTCGCAAAGCGGACCGCTGCATATCGGATCGATCGGGCTACTCGAGGGGCGGATCGAATTCGAGGAGGTCCGCCGCCATGTGACCAGCCGCATCCATCTTATTCCGCGCTATCGCCAGCGGCTCGCGCCGGTGCCATTCAATATCGCGCACGCGATGATGGAAGACGATCCGGAATTCAGCGTTGACCATCACGTCTTCGAGCATGAATTGGCGCCCGGGTTGAGCGAGGCCGCCGCGCTCAGCGCGATCATGCGCAATTACGAAACTCCGCTCGACCGCGAGCGTCCGCTGTGGGACGTGCACATCTATCACGGGCTCGAGGGCGCGCGCACCGCCGTCGTATGGCGCGTGCATCACTGCCTGGTCGATGGAGTCAGCGGCGTCGAGCTGCTGAAAGTGATGTACGATTTCCGGCCCGATCCCGAGCCGGCGCCAGCGCCCGAAACACCGTGGGCGCCGAATCCGCCGTCGTCGGGTGCGGCGCGCTTTATCGAGGCCGCCCGCGCTCAGCTCCACGCGACCCTCGAGGGTGCGCAGCAGGCCGCGCGCGAGGTGATGAGCGATCCAGCAGCCGCCGCGAAAAACGCCCAGGCACTCGCGGCCGCCGCGCGCACGATGACCGAGCTGGCCACGCGCCGGATCGCGCGGACGCCGTGGAACGCGGGAATCGCAACCGGGCGGCGCGAAATCGCGTGGACGCGACAATCCTTCGCCGACTTCCGCGCGATTCGCCAAGCCTTCGGCGGCTCGGTCAACGATGTCGTCCTGACCATCCTGACCGAAGGCGCGGCGCGCTATCTCGCGCATCATGGCTACCTCGCCCGCGGCGAAGAGCTATGCATCGGATGCCCCGTCAACGTGCGCCATCGCGATGAGCGCAGCGCCCTGGGCAATCGCGTCTCGATGATGTTTCCGACCGCGCCCGCCGAGCCGACGGATATCGTCGAGCGGTTGAAAGTGATCGCGGCGGAGACCGAGCGCATCAAGGCGGCCGGAAGCGCGCAAGCGCTCGAGTCGCTGATGCGGATGGCCGAGGGAG
The DNA here is from genome assembly GCA_035531615.1 of Binataceae bacterium (SeqCode). Taxonomy (GTDB): domain Bacteria; phylum Desulfobacterota; class Binatia; order Binatales; family Binataceae; genus JBARDN01. The sequence continues at coordinate 33,341 of DATKSQ010000024.1, read as the reverse complement.
TTCCGCCGGCGCTCGTCGCGATGAGCGCGCGGATGGCGACCGGGGCGCTCGATGCGGCGGCGGCGCTCGCGCAGCTCAGCGGATGGAAGCCGGCGCCGGGCGGCTTCGCGCTACCGGCGGCGATGATCAACTTTATCGCGACCAACGTGCCTGGAGTGCAGGTGCCGCTGTATCTGCTGGGGCATCGATGCCTCGACATGATTCCGCTGGTGCCGCTGGGCGCGACGCTCGGCTACGGCGTCGCGATTCTGAGCTACAATAGAAGTTTGTATTTCGGCATGATGGCGGAGCCGCGGCTGATGCCCGACGTGGCGCTGATGCGCGCGTTCGTGGATGACGCGTTCGCCGAGCTGCGCCGCCGCGGCCATGAGCGCGCGGGCGTGGCCGAGCGCGTGATGGCGGGAGTGGCGGCGGCGGCGCGCGGGTGAGATAGCTCGAGCGAGCCGGTGCGCGGTCACAGGCTAAAGCCTGCGCCACGAGGTATCGCACCCGCGCGCGGGTCAGTTCGACAGCACCATCCCGTACGGACCCGGCCTCGAGACTTTGTCGGACGCTATAATATTGGAGGCGGGGCAGATCGCGGCGCCGGTGGTGCATTCGATGCCGATTGGGTACTGGCTGATCGTCCCGTCCGCGATATTCGTGGAATATGCGAACTGGACTTGCGGATCGACGACGATGCTCACCGGACCGTTGACCGGATTGATGGAGACTCCGGTGATCAGCGTGTTACCGCTCACGATGTACGAGGTGATCGATCCCGATCCGGCGGTGCCGTTGCCGTTATTGGCCGACAGCGCGACGCCGGTGCCGGCCCACGCGGTTCCTATCGCGGCCTGGCTTCCGGGCACGCCGGGTGTGAAACCAGTCAGGACGCCAGTGCCCGTGCTGGGGGCGAAGAACAACGAAATCAACGTGGTGTTGGGATTGGAATCTCCAGCAAGCAGAAGAGCGCCCGTGCCACTGACGGTGGTAAACAGCGGGCTCAGCGCCAGATTCGCAGGGTTTCCTCCGTATGAGCCCTGGCTGTTAATCGGCGATAGCGCCAGATTGCTCAGCGCGCCGGTCTTGGAATTGAACCCGAGCGAATAGATGAGCCCGCTCGCGTTATCAGACACGTACAGGACCGTTCCACTCGCGTTAATCGCCATCCCGAACGGAACCCTAAATCCCGTCGTGGTCACTGCGGTGCCGAGCGGCCCCGAAGAACTGATCGGATAGGCGCTGACGGTTCCGGTGCCCGAGTTGGTGACGAACAGCCAGGTGGGCGTGCCCGACGACGACAGCGTCAATACCTGGTCGGGCACGGTTTTGGATCCGTTTGGGACCGACGGCGGCGTCATCGGGGTGAGCGTACCGTCGGAGCCGACGGTGTATTGATAGATGTTCCCGTCCTGAGAATTGCACGCATACAGGAACTGGTTGTTCTGAGTGATTGCGATTCCGAGCGGACCACCGCTGCTGCCCGTGGCGCCCGCCGCGATCCGGGCGTTGTACTTGAGCACTCCCGTGGTGAGGTTGCGCTTGAACTCGCTGATATAGCCGCTATCGCGATTGGTCACATACGCGAAGCCGCCGGCGGTCACGGTCGAGGTCGAGGTGGGCGAGGCCGATCCGGACGATGAAGTCGAGTAGGGCGATTTGCACGAGATGGCGCCGATCGTGGCGGCGAGCAGGAAAATCGGCGGCAGGAATGCAAGCGATCTCGCAAGATATCGATAATTTGACACCGTCGCTCCTTATAAACGCGAGCCATCATTATCGCCGCACGATGCGTCCCAGCGCAAGATTGAGCGCATCAGGTGCGCGCGCGCCACGGCGCGCGCTGATCACCTGCCTCCCGCAGTGTCATCGCCGCGCGTGGCCGCCGATGTCTCCCGATCGTCATTCCGAACCGAGTCCGCCAGCGTGAGGAATCCCGGGATTTCTCGCCGGGGGTGAACACGCGCGGCGTTGCGCCCGAATGATCACGATCGTCGGCACTGGCTCGGAATGACGCTTACCTTAACGTCGAGCGGAGCGGTCGCCGGAGCGACGTTCTGAGCAGGCGAGGGTTCTATGCAAGCAGACCCGCCGCCTGGGAAAGACTGACCCTGAATGACCGGAGAAGAGTCGCCAGGACCCCCAGATTGCGGCGAAGCGGAGCCGGGCGTAGGCGGGGGGGGAGCGGCTGCGGCACGGGAGCTATGGTTGGCGCGGAAGTCGGGCCCGGAGGGTTTGAGGCCCGGAACCCGGCCGCCAGATTCAAGCAATTCTCCGTGTCTCGAAAACCAGAAGAGTGGGGCGATTTCAGATGTTGCCCGAGGGGCAGGCGCTGGCCGCGCTCTATGTCCGCGAATATATCGAGGCAATGCTGTCGCAGCGCGGTCCACGCGGCTTGGGTCGTGGAGGCGCTCCAATTCGCTGGCACCTCTTCCGGGATTGTTGTCGTACCCAGCGGCAGCGGCGTCGCCGTAGCGACTGCCGTTTGCGCGCCGAGCGGCCCCGCGGCACATAGCAACCCGAGTGCGAACAATCCGACGGCGACGGGCGCTCTGATTTTCATCGGACTTCCCTCCCGCGAATCGAAAACCCAGAGACCCTGCCTTGTCGAGCAGTTACTTTCGAATGCACATAAAGTCAACTTATCCGGCGCAGCTTGCTTACCGGCGAAATTCTGCGAGCCTCTCGTTTAGAAAGCCGCATGGCGCGCCAGACAATCGCGCGCGCGCGGCGCGAAACGATGCGATGCGGTCCGCGCGCTTCGTCATCCGGCGCGCGCGAATAGGTCAGAGACTCTCGCGCCATGACAATTTCGCGCCCAAGGAATTCGAGCTGGAATGCGCCACCGCTACTCCGCGCGTGGCTGGACGTCGCGCTCGATCCGCGCCTGGTGTTCCCGCGCCGCGAGGCGAAGATCATAGGTGCTCTGCAGATTCAGCCAAAACTGGGGATTGACCCCGAAATAGCGGCCAAGGCGCAAAGCTGTGTCCGCGGTGATCGCGCGCTTGCCCTCGATGATCTGCGCGATGCGGTTCGGCGGCACGCGCAGCGCCATCGCCAATTGGTGCGGATTCAGTTCGAGGGGCTTCAGGAACTCCTCGAGCAGGATTTCTCCAGGGTGAATTGGGGGAAGCTTCTTGGACATATAGATACTCGGATATCGCAGGTCGAATGCAGTTTGCGGTTGCGGCCGTCGCGTCAGTGGTAATCAATGATCTCTACATTGAACGCATCGCCCTCCTTCCAGACGAAACAGATCCGCCATTGGTCGTTGATCCGGATGCTGTGCTGACCCGCCCGATCTTTTTTCAGGGCTTCGAGATGGTTACCACGATTGATCGCCAGCACCCGGAGGTCGGTCGCGGCATCCAGCACCAGAAGCATGCGGGGAGCCGTTGGCTGGATCGCCTGAAATCGGACCACGGGTTGATCGCCGAAGATGGCCGCGGTATCCGCGTCCTCGAAAGACCGTATCGCCATCACGCTCATTATATGACGCAGTACGTCTAATGTGAAGCGTCCCGCCGATCGCTTGACATTGGCGCGGTGGCGCGCGAAACGATGCTATGCTGTCCGCGCGCTTCGTCATCCGCCGCGCCCGTGGCGCCGATGCGGCGGCGATCGCCGAGGTTTATATCGCCTCGCGGCGCGGCGCCGCGCGCTTCTTGCCGACCGTGCATAGCGACGATGAGATTCGCGGATGGATCGCGTCCTATCTGGTCCCGAATGCCGAAGTCTGGGTTGCCGAGGCCGCCGAACCCGCCGGCAATGTAATCGGCAGCATAATCGGGATGATGGCGCTCGCGGGCGAGATGCTCGAGCAGCTATATATCGTCCCCGCGGCGCAGCGCCGCGGCGTCGGCGGCGGGATGCTGGCGCTCGCGATGCGCGAGCGGCGGGAGGGGCTGCGCCTGTGGACGTTCCAGGCGAACGCGCCCGCGCGGCGCTTCTATGAGGCGCGCGGCTTTCGCGCGATCGAATTCACCGACGGCTCCCGCAACGAGGAACGCGCGCCCGACGTGCTCTACGAATGGAAGCCGTGAATACTCAGTTCATAATTCATTTCGCTAATCCAAATTCAGGAGAATAGTCAGATGGCGACAATCGATTTCAACAAAATACCGCGCTTCAAGGATCTGCCGGTGAAAAAAGGCGCGCCCGCCGAATCCTCGTGGGGCGTGTTCGGCGACGACGACGAGTTCGGATGCCTCAACTTCCTGACCCCGGCGGGAGTCGTCGAAGCCGCGCGCCTGGTGCAAAAGGGCCGCGTCTTCCGGCTCGATACCCCGATCAACTACGCCAAGCCTCCGCTGTTCAATCGCGCGCCCGCCAAGCACACTATCCTGAGCTTCGCGCAATACGGACTGCTCGGCCATGACGATTCGATCGATAACTACAATACCCAGGAAGGCAGCCAGTGGGACGGGCTGGCGCACGTCGGCCATGTGCGCCATCGCGCATTCTACAACGGTGTCAAAGACGATCAGGTAAAAGACGGCCCCGACGGGAAACTGAGTATTCACAAATGGGCCAATCGCGTGGTCGGACGCGGCGTTTTGATCGACGTGCGTAAATTCACGCAGGACAATGGCCGCCCGCTCGATCCGCTGAGCTCGGCGACCTACAAGCTCAAAGACCTGCAAGACGCGCTCGCCGCGCAGAAGGCCACGCTCAAGCCCGGATCGATCCTGCTGGTGCGGACAGGATGGCTCGGCGCGTATCTCGCCACGACCGCCGAACAGAAAAAAGCGATGGCGCCGCTCGAGGCGCTCAAATCGTGCGGTCTCGAGGCGACCAGCGCGATGGTCGGGTGGCTATGGGATAATCGGGTCGCCGCGATCGGCACCGATTGTCCCGCCGTCGAGCAATGGCCGTGGGATTTCAGGGATGAAGGCGCGCTGCACTACCGGGCGCTCTCGATGCTGGGGCTGCCGCTCGGCGAGCAGTTCGTGCTCGACGATCTTGCGGCTGATTGCGCCGCCGACAACCGCTACGAGTTCATGGTGGTGTCGGCGCCGATGAACCTCGAGGGCGGGATCGCCTCGCCGCCCAACGCGGTCGCAATCAAATAGGAAACAATCCACAGATTACACAGATTTCACAGATGAAAGATTTCTGTCCGAAAATCTGTGTTAATCTGTGAAATCTGTGGATACTCCTAGATCGCGCGTGCGATTATCTCCGCGACCGCGCGAATCGCCGTCTCCATCACGGCGAGCGCCATGCTCGGCGCGTTCGGATGGCGCGCGCTCTGGCGCGAGTCGTAGGGCAGATGGATGAATCCCACTGGGAGGCGCTTTTGGCGGCGGGTCAGATGCAGGCTCGCGTACATCAGGGCGTTGCAGGCGTATGCGCCCGCGCTTAGCGAGATTTGCGCGGGAATCTCGCGGCGGCGCAGCTCGCGCATCACGGCCGCGATCGGGATGCGCGCGAAGTAGGCCTCGGGAGCGCCCGCGATTACCGGCTTCGCGTCCGCGCCGAACTTGTCGTCCTGCGCGCCGGAATGCTCGTCGGCCAGATTGATCGCGACTTTCTCGATCGAAATCGCGGGCCTGCCGCCCGCCTGCCCGAGCCCCAGAATCGCGCGCGGGCGGTAGCGCACGATCGCGGCGTTGATTCGGCGCACCGCCGTCGCGCATCCTACGGGCACCTTGACTGACTTGACCTTGAACGCGCCGATCTCGTCGCCGTCGAGGTTGCGCGCGATCTCCCATGAGGGATTGACCCGCTCGCCGCGAAACGGCGCGAATCCCGTCAGCAGAAAGATCCGCGATTGCGCCATCGCGCGCCGCTAGCCTTTGCGCACCGGATGCTCGATTGGCAGGTCGTCGCGATTACCCCATTCCGCCCACGAACCCCAGTAGTTGCGCACGTTCGCAAAACCTGCCAGCCGCAGCGCGACCAATGCGTGCGCGGCGCGGTAGCCGCCCTGGCAATATGGAATAATCTCGGCGTTGGCGCGCAGGCCGAGCTTCTGATACTCGGCGCGCAACTCGGCGGGCGATTTGAATTTGCCGTCGGCGGCGTTCGCCTCGGTCCAGTCGCGATGGATTGCGCCGGGAATCGCGCCGCCGTGGCGCGCGCGCACGCGTTCGCCAAAATACTCTGCGGCGCTGCGCACGTCGAAAATTTGCGCGTCGCCGCGCCCGATCCGCTCGACGATATGCGCGCTCGTGGCGGCGACTTCCTCGCGCGGGGCGGCGCTGAAGCGCGAAGGCTTGAATGCGGACGCCGCGGTCGAGAGCTTTTCGCCCGCGAGCGCGCGCAACCCACCGTCGAGCATCCGCGCCCGCCGATGGCCCATCCATTCGAGCGCCCACAGGACGCGCGCCGCGCGCATCCCGGAGTCGTCCTCATAGGCGACCACGGTTTCCTTGCCGGTGATTCCGAGCGCCGAGAAAACCCATTCGAGTTGCGCGCGAAACTCCCCCGCGCCGCGCTCGCTGGTGTCGTAATAGTGAAACGGGAACGGATCGAAATGGCGCGCGCCGGGCAGATGCCCGGCCCAGTAGTCGGCCGCCGCGCGCGTGTCGATGAACACGACATTTTTGTCGCCGCGATGCGCCCGCACCCATTTCGCATCGACGATTGGTTTCGGTTGCGCTCCTGATGCCGCCATCGCGTCGTCTCCTCGCCGCGCCGCACGCGCGCGCGCGATCATGCGGAGATTCGCGCGCTCAGTTCCCGGTCCCTACGGCATCGCTAATAGAGCGAAAACCCTCGCGCCGGAGCAAGGCCACCAGCCCGTCTTTGATCGTGGCCACGACTCCGGGGCCCGCGTAGATAAGCCCGGTGTACAGCTCGACCAGGCTCGCCCCCGCACGGATATGCTGCCACGCGTCTTCGGCGCTGGCGACGCCGCCGACGCCGATGATCTTGAGGCGCCCGGCGCAGTGCCGATGAATCTCGCCGATAACCGCGCGCGCGCTGCCGCACAGCGGAGCGCCCGAAAGCCCGCCAGTCTGGTCCGACGCGACGCCAACCGCGTCGCGCGCAACGGTGGTGTTCGTCGCGACGATTCCGTCGAGCGCGAGTTCGAGCGCGGTATCGCAGATCCGGTGCAGATCGCCGGGTTCGAGATCGGGTGCGACCTTGAGCAGGATCGGCGGGCGGCGCGCCGCAGGCTGCATCGCGCCGGTAATCGCCGCCACGATTTCGCGCATCCGCGCCGGCGATTGCCAGTCGCGCAGCCCCGGCGTGTTCGGCGAGCTGACGTTGATGACGATAAAATCCGCGCACGGCGCCATCCGCGCCACCAGCGCCGCGTAATCTCCCGCGACGCGTTCGGCGGCGGTGTCCTTGTTCGGGCCCAGGTTGAGACCGAGCCGAAGCGCAATTCCGCGCGCACGCATCCGCTCGATTCGGCGCGCGACCGCCTCCATCCCATCGCTCGGAAAGCCGAGCCGGTTGATCAGCGCATGGTGCTGTGGCAGCCGAAACACGCGCGGACGCGGATTTCCCGGCTGCGGAAGCGGCGTCACTGTTCCCAGCTCCGCGAATCCGAAGCCCAGACCCTGCCACGCGGCGGCGGCGACAGCGTCTTTGTCCATCCCGGCGGCCAGCCCGACCGGGTTCGAGAATTCCAGATCCCACAGCTTGACGCGCAACTCGGGCGGGTCGGCGGGCGGCGCCAGAAGCGGCCACGTCGAGAGCATCGCGAGCGTCATGCGATGCGCCGCTTCGGCGTCGCATCGGAACAGGACCGGTCTGGCAAGCTTGTACAGTTCGGTGAGCATTTATCAGGCCATCACGAGGGCAATCTTGCAGTCCGCGCGGCGGCGCGCAAATCGAGCCGTGGGGATAATCGGCATCGCGCAGGATGCATTCTCGCGCGCGCATGGAATATGATCGCGGGCGAACCGATCCAGCCGAAATTTTCCGGAGGCGAATGGCGACGCAGTGAGCAACCAGGCAAAGATGGAGGTCAAGCTCGTCGATTACGCGCAGCTCCCGCTCGAGAAGCTCTACGCCGCGTTCCGCACCTGTTACTCGTCGGACACTCCGATCGAAGTCTGGGAGAAAATCAAAACCGAAAAAATCAGCCACGACACGATCGCGAAATTTATCGCCGAGCGGCTCAAGACCGGACACGCCTCTCCGCTCGAGCAGGTCGTCTTCTGGTTTGGCATCGCGGGCGTGTCGCGCTCACTGTCGCATCAGTTCGTGCGCCATCGCATAGGAATCAGCTTCGAGCAGCAGAGCCAGCGCTACGTCAAGTTCAAGCGCGACAAGATGGCGTACGTGCTGCCGCAATCATGGCAGCGCGCCAAGCTCGACGGCGAGTACGAAGAGCTGCTCGGTCGCGTTTCGGAGCTATACGCCAAGGCGCTAAAGGCCGGTATCCCGGCCGAGGACGCGCGTTTCGTGCTGCCCAACGCCGCGCCGACCAATTTTCATGTGATGGTCAACTTCGCCGAGATGCTGCATATCTGCGACCTGCGCCTGTGCGTGCGCGCGCAGTGGGAGATCAGGAGGATGGTCGCGATGATGCGCGCCGAGATCAAGCGGGTGCTGCCGGAGATCGCGATTTTCCTGCAGCCCAAGTGCGGCGAGCATCGAATGGGCTATTGCGACGAATCGCTCGAGGATTGGGCCAAATGCCCCCTCGGCAAAGTCCGCCCGCACAAGTCGGCGCTGTTCGAGATGTACGAGCTGCACGGCAAGCGCAAATCCGAGGCGCTGACCGAGACTGAATTCAGAGCGGTCGAGGAAAAAGAAATCCTGTAGGCTCGCGCGCCGCCTGCCTGATTCCTCTCCCTGTCGGGGAGGTGCCACTGGCACACGGTTAGGTGAGGGTCCGATCCGCGCGCGGCATCGTTTGCCGCGCGCCTTAAATTCCGCGTGCGAATTCATAATCGCGCGGCGCTTCGCGCCGCGCTGAAAAATGACCCTCACCCGGCCTCTCCCTTTCAGGGAGAGGGGTAAGCTGGCGCGCGGTTGCGCGGGCGATGAGGTTGATCGTTGAATAGTTCCGATGGCGGCGGGCAGCGACACTCCCGATCTTGACGACGCGATCGCGGCGTTCAATCGCGGCGATTATTTCGCCGCCGCCGAGTTGTTCGAGGGCGCGCTCGCGCGGGCCGGCGAGGAACTGCGCGGCGTCGCGGGCGCGCTCAATCAAATCTCGGCGGCTCTCCATCTGCGCTTCGAGCGCGGCGGCCGCCAGGCGGCGGTCAACCTGCTGTCGCAGGCGATGCTCGCGCTTGACGACCTGAAGCCCGCGCGCGGCGGACTCGACCTCGAGCGGCTGTACGCGGAAGTCTCGGCGCTAAACGATGATATTCGCGCCGCGCCGCGCGGGGAGCACGACGGGCTCAAGTATCGCGCGCGGATTTTTCTCGAGCGGCGGCGCGCGCCGAAAATCAACCGCCTCGACGCCGGCCGCGCCAAACTCTGAGCGTGCGGCGCGCGGGCGAATCACGATGTGCGCCGCTCAATCTCCGGCTCTGCGGATCGCCGCACTGGGTCGCGTGATTCGCCGCTGCACCCGATGCGCGGCGCTGGTGCGATGCCGCACGCGGGTGGTGCCGGGAGCGGGCGACGCTCCGGCGCTGATCGCATTGGTGGGAATCGCGCCGGGGCGGATGGGCGGCGACCGCACCGGAGTTCCATTTAGCGGCGACCGTTCGGGCGATCTATTGCGCCAAATGATCGCGCGGTCCGGACTGGAAAGCGTATTCATCACCAACCTGGTCCGCTGCAATCCGCGCGACGCGCGCGGCCGCAACCGCGATCCGAAGCCGCGCGAGATCGCGAACTGCCGCGCGCATCTGGCGAGCGAACTCGCGATCGTCCGCCCGCGGATTATCGTGTGCCTGGGGCGGATGGCGTGGCGCGAGCTCGCGGGCCGCGACGCGCCGTTTCGGCCGGCGCCGGAAATCCTGCCGACGCGCGATGACGCGATATTGTTTCCGATGTATCATCCGGCGTACGTCAACCGCGGCGCGTACTCGAAGCGCGACTATCTGCGCGACTTCCGGCGCCTCGCCGCAGTGGCAGAGGCTTTAGCCTGTGCCACCAAGCCGCGCGCGCCAGGCGGTTTGACTAAAGCGGAGGCGACCGCGATGCTGACGCGGTAGCGAATCGGCCATCGATCGAATCGAATGGATATCACGCCTGAATTTGTCGCCAAGGGACTCGCCCGCGCGCATTACATCACCAATCAGCGCGTCGAGACGGCGGTGTTTCTGGCGCTGGTGCTTGAGAAGCCGCTTTTGATCGAGGGTCCCGCCGGCGCGGGCAAGACCGAAGTCGCCAAGGTGATCGCCGCGATGCTGCCCGCCGAACTGGTGCGCCTGCAATGCTACGAGGGGCTGGACGAAGCGCGCGCGCTGTACGAGTGGAACTACCAGAAGCAGCTTTTGCGCATCCAGGCCGACCAGGCCAACGGCGTGCGCTGGGAGGATTTGTCCGAGCACATCTTCTCGCGCGAGTATCTGCTCGAACGGCCGCTGCTCAAAGCCATCACCTCGCCGCGCCGCGTGGTTCTGCTGATCGACGAGATCGACAAAGCCGATGAGGAGTTCGAGGCATTCCTGCTCGAGTTGCTCTCGGATTTCCAGGTCAGCGTTCCCGAGCTGGGCACGCTTAGCGCGCACGAGCGCCCGATCGTGGTGCTGACCTCGAACCGCGCGCGCGAGCTCTCGGAGGCGCTGCGCCGGCGATGCCTGCATCTGTTCATCGATTTTCCCGGTATCGAGCAGGAGCGTAAGATTATCGCGCTCAAGGTTCCCGGACTTGACGAGCGGCTGGCCGCCGAGGCGGCGCGCTTCGTCAACGCGGTGCGCGAGCTCGGGCTGCGCAAGCCGCCATCGATTGCTGAGACGCTCGATTGGTGCCGGGCGTTGGTGCGGCTGGGACTGGCCGAGCTCGACACGCAAGCGATTCGCACGGCGCTGGGAGTGCTGCTCAAGCATGAGGACGACCGCGCCAAGGTCGAGGCGAAGGCATCGGCGCTCGCGGCGCGCCGCCCGTGACCTCGCCGAGCGCGCAAATCACGAACTTCATCGCGGCGCTGCGCGCGGCGGGAATCCGCATCTCGGTCGCGGAATCGATCGACGCGATGCGCGCGGTCGCCGCGGCGGGGCTCGAGCGCGAGCCGATGTGCGAAGCGCTGGCGGCAGCGCTGATCAAGGACGAAGCCGACCGGGCGGGGTTCGACGACGCGTTCGCGCGCTTCTTCGCGGCGCCGCCAAATCGAAATTCGCGCGGAGATCATCCTGATCATCGCGGGTCGCTTGAATCCGCCGCGAGCGGTCCCGGACGTCCCGGCGAAGCGCCGCGCACAGGCGCGAAGCCGCGCGAGCATTCGCCACGCCGCGCCAGCGCCATAAGCGAGCACCCGGATTCTGAGCCGAAGGAGACACAAAGCGCCGAGCCGCATCGGCCAGCGCAGGCTGAGACGCGCGGCGCATCGGGCGAAGCGGAAAATCGCGCAACCGGGCATCTGGATGCGGACCGGGCGGCGGAAAATCGCGAGCCGGCCCTGGTCTCCGGCGGCGAAGGGACACGCGCCGCGCGGCTGCGGGCGCTCGAGCGCAAGCCGTTCGCGGCCTATACCGATCTCGAGTACGGGCAGGCGCGCGACACGCTTGAGATCCTCAAGCGGCGCTTTCGGACCCGGCTCGGACGGCGGCTCAGAATCGCAAAGGCCGGGCGGGTCGATATTCGGCGCACGATTCGCGCCGGGATTCAGCGTGGCGGCGCGCTGGCCGAGTTGCGCTTTCGCGCGCGGCGTCCGCGGCGTATCGATTTGACGATCCTGGCCGACATCTCAGGTTCGGTGCGCTACGCGGCCGAGCTGATGCTTGAATTGGTGGCAGGCGCGTACGCGAATTTTTCGCGCGTGCACAGCTTCGTGTATATCGACCGCCTGGCCGAGGCCGATTTCGAGGCCGGTCATCTGGTGACCTCGCCGGCGCTGGATCTGTACGCGCGATCCGATTTTGGGCGTGTGCTGATGGAGCTATGGGAGCGGCGCGCGGAAGTTTTAAGCCGCCAGACGGTGGTGGTGATACTGGGCGACGGACGCAACAACCGGCGTCCGGCGCGTGCGGATTTGCTGCGCGAGCTCGCGCGTAGCTGCAAAGCGATCGTGTGGCTCAATCCGGAAGAGCCCGCGCGCTGGGGCACCGGCGACAGCGCGATCGCGCAATACGCGCGCGAAGTCCGCGCGCATCTGCCCGCGCGCGATCTGCGCGAGCTGGAACGCGGCCTGCTCGCAATCGCGTAGCGCGCCGCGGTGCGGAGTCTTATATTTCAGTAGGATCGGCGGTGTGCCAGTGGCACCTCGCCGGTCATTAGAGAGGAACTCTGATGAACAAGGAATTTGCGCCGGTCACGCCCGGCGAGATGCTCACAGAGGAATTTCTGGCCGAATACCGCCTGTCGCAAAACCGGCGCGCCAAGGCAATCGGAATTTCTCCGAACCGGATCGCCGAGATCGTACACAACCGCCGCCGGATCACTGCGGATACGGCGCTGCGTTTGGGCCTCTATTTTGGCAACAGCCCGGAGTTCTGGCTGAATCTCCAGACCCATTACGACCTCAAGATCGCGCGCCGCAAACTAAGGCCCGCAGCGATCGCGCGAATCAAATCGCGCCGCGCCGCGTGAGCGCCGGCTAGAAATCCAGCAGCTCGCGCATCCGCTCAAGGATCCGATGCGCGCGGGTCAGGTGCCCGTCAGCGGGTCGATCGACGTGCAGGGTCTTTTCGCGCTCGAGCTGGCGCTGCGCCACCATCTCGCTGATCGCTTCGGCGGCCTTGGGATGCTCGCGGAACATACGCGCGAAGCCGTCGCGATTCATTTCGAGCACCTCGACATCGGTCACCGCCTTGATCGTCGCGGTGCGCGGATCGCCGTTGAGCAGCGCGCCCTCGCCGTAGATCTGCGACGGACTGCCGTACGCGAGATGGCGCGGCGAGCCGTCCTGCGCGATCCCGATCACCTCGACAGTGCCGCGCCGCACGATGAACATCGTGTCGCCGGCCTCGCCCTGGCGCACCAGCACCTCGCCGGCGCCGAACTGATGCATCTGCACGGAAGGGACCAAAAAGCGCAGCTCCGCGTCGGCGAGCTCGGCCAGAAACGGAATCTTGCGCAGCTCGGCCATGATCTCGACTTCGTACTCGGCCTCGCCCGTGCCGGGGCGAACGCGGCGTTCGCGGCGCAGCTCCAAGGTGCGCATCGGGAAGGGAATATCGATTCGATGCCGGCGCATCGCGTACCACAAGTTCGACACGACCTCGGAATGGACTCGCTCCTGGAGCGCGTAATCGTCGATCCAGAACTTGATCCGGTAGCGAATCGCGCTGTCGCCATACTCCCAGGGCATCACTTCAACCGGCGGCTCGCGCAGGACGTGCGGGATGTCGTGCAGGATCTTGACCAGCACCTCGCGGACCCGGTTGGGCGGCACGTCATAGGCGATTCCAACCGAGATTTCGTCGCCGATCGCGCCGGCGCCGAAGTTCACCAGCACGTCTTTGCTGACCAGCGAATTGGGAACCTCGAGCCGTTCGTTGGCGCGGGTGACGACCGTGGTCGAGCGCCATCCGATTCCGCGCACGCGGCCCAGGTAGTTGCCGGCGCGCACCCAATCCCCCGGCTCGAACGGCTTGCCGAGCTGGAGCATCAGCCCGCTGAAGACATTGCTGAGCGATTCCTGCAGCGCAAGTCCCACCACCGCGGCGACCACGGTCGTGGTGGTCAGGATCGAAAGCGGCTGAAAGCCGAAGTCGGTGTACAGAACGGTGCCCGCGACCACCGCCCACAGCACGAACATGACCAGGTCCTTGAAGATGGTCGAGAAGTGGGCGCGGCCGCGGCGGGTCAGCCCGTCAACCGCTTCGAGCACGAGCCGGATGAGTCCGAACAGGAACAGGACCAGGGCGGCGGCGGCGATCTTCTCGGCGACATTCGCGGTGCGGATCATCGTCGAGGCGACATCGAGCACCAGTCCGGCCGCGATCAGGATGAAGGTATTCGAGCTGACCTGTGAGCGGCGGCGCCGCAACGCGAACGCCATCAGCAGCGCGGCCAGAATCGCGATCGACTCGGCCGAATCGCGCAGATCCGAATGGATCGCCCAGAAGCCGAGAATCGTCTGGAGGGGCGTGGACCGCATCGTCTATCCCCTATCCCCCGATCGCCGCGGCGACGGCGCTGAGCTGCCTGGCGGCGCCAAAATATTCGGCCGCGATCTCGCGCGCGGCGCGCGCGTGGCGCGGGTAGTCGGCGTTGATCCGTCCGATCGCATCGCCCGCGTCATCGGCGGTGTCGAAGCCGAGCAAGCCCAAGCCTTCGGGGACGAACTTCTCGAATCCGGTGCGTTGCGTCACGACCGGCCGCCCCGCCGACAGATAGCATACCGTGCGGTCGCTGAACCATCCGGAGCGCGTGCGCACGTAGATGTCCTTTGCGACGGTGAACTCGCCGCGCGAGGCGCTTATATAGTCGCGATACGTATTGATATCCAGCGACATCGGCGCCGCCGCAGTAAGCGTAAAGCCGCCGGCCACGGTGGCCCGGTAGTCGGGGCCGGTATTCAGATCGGTCGCGATTTCGATCGGCTGCGCGGCGCGCCGCGCCACCTCGAGCACCTTGCGGAAGTTGACATGCTTTGACCAGTAGTACGTGTCACCGCCGATCACCAGGTCGTTGCCGTGGTTGCGCCAGGTTCCGACGGTGGTAAACGCGCGCGGCTCGGCCTGACCCGCGGCGGGACGCCACTGGTCGAGCAGCACCGGAGGGCGGGTGGGATGCCAGTTGATTCCCGCCGTGGGCAGAACGCAATCGGCCGCGCCGATATTGGCCGCGTAGGTGAAGAACAGTTGGTGCGCGGCCGCGAACTCGCGCGCGAGCGGAATTTTGCGCGCCAACTCGACCTCGAACGTGCCCGGGTCGGTCTCTAGATACACCAGGCATCGCGTGGCGCGATGCTCGTCGCGCGGCTCGGTCGCGCCGCACAGGTTGATAACCGCGTCGGCGTCGCGCAACAGCTCGAAGCATCGCGCGCGCGGCATCCCGAGATATTCCTCGCGCACCGAATCCAGAAATGCCCAGCGTCCGCCAAAGCCGTAGCGCTCGAGCACGGCGCCCAGCGTCCGCAAGTTGCGCGCCGGATCGCGCGTGATGGTCAGCTCGATCGGGTCGTAGCAGAACGCGCGATGATCCTCGAGGTAATAGACCTCGAAGCCGAGTTCACGAAAGCCGATGAGATGATGCAGCAACTGCCAGACCACGCCCGCGAACGGGTATCGCGCGGCGAGATGAAGAACGACGATTATGCCCTTGTGCTTTGGAACCACCGGGATTTTCCGCGATATTACTGTGCGCGGCCGGTTATGGATAGCGGCCCGCTACCGGAGTCCCGCGATTCGCCGAAGCTCGTCGCTCAAGAGCGCCACCGTTTTGCGCCGCTGGCTTAGCTGCGCCGCGCGATTCTCTCCGAGTTCGCCAAGATAGCATCCGCGCTCAGGCAGATAGAGCACCGCGCGATATGGAAAGCCGGGTTTGATCTCGTGCCATGGCTGGCGCGCGATCACGCCCTCGATAGTTCCCTCGACCACGCGCTCGCCGGTCTCAAGGCCGTCGCGCCAGATGAGCGCGGCCGCCGCGCGCAGCCGCGCCGTGCGCCGCGCGTCCTCGACGCCTTCCATCCGGCGCATCACTTCGGCGACCAGCGCCTGGTCGGAGTCTTCTTCGGCGCCGCCGAGCCATCGGTGCGACCGCACCCCAGGCTCGCCGCCGAGCGCGTCGATTTCGAGGCCGCCGTCGTCGGCGATAGTCGCGATCTGGGCGCGCGCGTAATAGAAGCGCGCCTTAATGAGCGCGTTGCCGGCGAAAGTCGCGGCGGTCTCTTCGGGCTGCTCGCGAATTCCCGCGTCGCGCAGCGAGATCGCTTCGAGCGCATACGCGCCGAGCAGCAGGCGATACTCGGCGAGCTTGGCGGAATTGGTGGTGGCGACAAGAATCTGTTTCATCAGGATATGGCGCCGCAACCTGCGCGGCGTTACGGCCGAGGGCGTTTCGGCTTGGGATGGTAGGTGAACTTGAGCGCCGCGCGCTCGCGATGCGACTCGAGCGCGAGCTCGATCAGGCGATCGATCAATTTCGCGATCGGGATTCCGCTCGCCTCCCACAATTTCGGATACATGCTGATCGAGGTGAAGCCCGGGATGGTGTTGAGTTCGTTGACGTAGATACGGCGCAGATCGCGGCTCGCGAAAAAATCCACCCGCGCCATTCCGCGAATCGAAAGCGCCCGAAACGCGCGGATCGCGACCTGGCCTAGGCGCTTCATGATCGCGGGCGGGATATCGGCGGGAATTTTTGTCGCCGCGCCGGCCGGATCGACGTACTTGGATTCGTAGCTGTAGAACTCATGCGCGCCGGCCACGATCACCTCGCCCGCGACGGAGGCTTGCGGATGATCGTTGCCGAGCACGGCGACCTCGAACTCGCGCCCGGCGCATGAGGCCTCGATAAGCGCCTTGCGATCGTACTGGAACGCGTCCTCGAGCGCCGCGTCGAGTTCGCCGGGGCGTTTGACCTTGCTGACTCCGATCGACGAGCCGATCGCGTTGGGCTTGACGAACACCGGATAGCCCAGAGCGCGCGCGAGCTTGCGCGCGGCGGCGCGATCGGCCTCGAAGTCCGCGCGCAAAACCGCATGGTAGCGGACCACCGGCACCTTCGCGTCGCGCAACAGACGCTTCTGCACGTCCTTGTCCATCCCGACCGCCGAGCCAAGCACGTCGGCGCCGACGTATGGAATTCCGGTCAGCTCGAGCAGTCCCTGCACGGTGCCGTCCTCGCCAAAGGTTCCGTGCAGCACCGGAAAGATCACGTCGAGAGGTGCGCTCGCCGCGCCTCCGGTTTGCGCGACCGCTCCCAGAGCCGCCGACGGCGTCCTGACCAGCGCGCGGCTGTCCCGATGCGGCAGCAGAGTGACGGGAGTGCCGCCGGCTTCGAGCGCGGCCAGATGCGGAGTGGCGGCGGCAAGCATCTTGAGCGCGTCGCTTTCGAGATACCACTTGCCGTCGCGATCGATTCCGATCGGCACGATCTCGTAGCGCCCCGGATCCATCGCGGACATCACGGACAGCGCCGAGCGCAGCGATATTTCATGCTCGCCCGAACGTCCGCCGAACAGAACCCCGACCCGGATTTTATTGCTATGCGTCATAATTGAAGCGCCCGCGCGCCGCCTGGATTGTGACACGGCGCGCGGCGATCTTCGAGCAAAATTCTTCCGCGCGAGCTTCGCGCCGCGCGGCGAAACCCGCGCGATCGAGGCTCCCGCGCGCACTTGAGACTGTCGATAAACGTCAAGTTTTTGTCCGTCATCCTGAACGGAGGTTGCTCGTTCGGCTCCGCTCAGGACCAGCTCCGTGAAGGATCTCCGCGAAGCGATTAGTGCGAAAGGCCTTGGCGTGGCTTAAGAAAATCGCTTCGCGTAGATCCTTCGCCTTCGGCTCAGGATGACATCGGCGGGGTGTTTGGAAAAATAATCGACAGTCTCCACTTACTGGCGATAGTTGGGTGCTTCCTTGGTGATGAACACATCATGGACGTGGCTCTCGCGCTGGCCGGCGTCGGTGACGCGGATAAAGCGCGCGCGGCGGCGGAGTTCGGCCAGATTCGCGGCGCCCAGGTAGCCCATCCCCGATTGCAAGCCGCCGATTAGCTGCTCGATATTCGAGGCGAGCGGCCCGCGATGCGGCACGCGCGCCTCGATTCCCTCGGGCACGTGCTTGCCCGCTTCGGCCTCCTGCAAGCCGTAGCGATCGCGCGTGCGCTCGGTCATCGCGCCGATCGACCCCATCCCGCGATACATCTTGTAGGTGCGGCCCTGATACAGAATGGTCTCGCCGGGGCTTTCCTCGGTGCCCGCGAACAGCGAGCCGATCATCACCGAGGCCGCGCCCGCCGCGAGCGCCTTGGTGATATCGCCGGAGAAGCGGATGCCGCCGTCGGCGACCACCGGAATTCCGCGCGGCTCGGCGACCGCGACCGTATCCATAATCGCGGTTATCTGCGGCACACCGACGCCCGACACCACCCGCGTGGTGCAGATCGATCCCGGCCCCATCCCGACTCGCAGCGCGTCCACGCCCGCGTCGATCAGCGCCTTGGCGCCCTCTGAGGTCGCGATATTGCCGGCGATGATCTCGACTTCGGGGCATTCGCGGCGCGTCGCCCGGATCGCCTCGAGCACGTTGTGGGTATGCCCGTGCGCGGTGTCGATACACAGCACGTCCACTCCCGCGCGCATCAGCGCGGCGGCGCGCGCCTCGCGCTCGGGACCGACGCCGATCGCGGCGCCCACGCGCAGGCGGCCCCGCTGATCTTTGCTCGAATGCGGATGGCGCGTCGCCTTGTCCATATCCTTGACGGTGATCAGGCCGCGCAGCCGCTCGCGCTCGTCGGTGAGCAGCAGCTTCTCGATCCGATGCGCTTGCAGGATTTCCTTGGCCTCTTCGAGCGAGATTCCGGGCCGCGCCGTGACCAGCTTGGTGGTCATCACGTCGCGCACCGGCTTGTCCAGGCGCTTCTCGAAGCGCAAGTCGCGATTGGTCAAAATTCCGACCAGGCGGCCGTCGCTGACCACCGGCAGGCCCGAGATGTGATGGCGCTCCATGATCGCGAGTGCTTCGCCGATCTTCTGCTCGGGATGCACCGTTATCGGGTCGGCGATCATTCCGCTTTCATATTTCTTTACCGCTTCGACTTCGGCGGCCTGCTGCTCGAGGGAGAAATTGCGATGGATAAATCCAATCCCGCCATGCTGCGCCAGCGTGATTGCGGTGCGTGATTCGGTGACGGTATCCATCGGGCTCGAGACCAGCGGGATGCGCAGATGGATTTTCGGGGTGAGCAGGGTCGCGACGTCGCAGGCGGTGGGCAGCAGGTCGGAGAACTGGGGGAGCAGGAGAACGTCGTCGAAAGTTAGACCTTCGCGAAGCTCCGAATGCGGCATTGGGAGTCCCTCCTTAAGCAAAAAGCCCGCAGTTGTCCTGCGGGCTTTGATCCGATGCGATGGGTTGATACGCGTGCGTGGCTTTCTGACGCGCCATATCTGAAAGTAACAGAGCGCAGCCACGCGATCAACCTGCGCCGCAACGCAGCGGCGCGTTTATCCCGGCCCGTCAATGCGGAATCCGGGATTTCTCACGCTCGCGGACTCGGTTCGAAATGACGATCGGAGGGCGCCGGCCGCGCGCTCATCGCGATCCCCGGCCCCGTCATTTCGAGCCAGTGCCGGCGCTCGCGATAATCCGGGCCGAACACCTCGCGTTGGCAGCCCCGGCGAGAAATCCCGGAATTTCTCAGCTTCGAGGAGAGGGAACACCCGTCTGTGCAGCGGCTTCCAAAATTTGCGGGAGCGGGGCCAGCGCCTCTACCAACATCCGTATGGCTTTGGCTTGTTGACGCCAGGGCAAATGATGAAATCTCGAAAGCACCTCGAATCTCGCCATTAACACTAGCTTTCCTGACACTCGAAGATGTCTATTAACGTTTCGCATCCTTCCTGTCCTCCCCTTTTCGGTTTCGCCGGACGGCGGCGGTCGTTATCAACACACGGGCTCTACGGATCCCAACGCGCGATCTGCGATGCTGTTTCGCCCACCACCTCGTCGAGCAATCGCGTCGAGAGCGGGAACGCCGTCAGCAACAACTCGATACTACGATTCCGTGCTGGAATGGTCGCGCGATGAAACAACTGCTTACGTTCGCGCAGTGAGAGCCAGGTTTCTTCCCGGCATGGATACGCCAGGCAGACCGCAACCCTCGGCGTCCGCGCAGTGGCGGAGTAGGCAAGCACTTGAAGCAAGTCCTCGCGATGTCGTTCGCGAATTGACTCTCTCAGGTTTTGCCAACGGCTATCCTGCATCTCCTCCCAATGCTGCTTGTATTTTGCATCGACGATCAGAGTTAGGTCTTCACGCTCGAGGACAACATCGGGAACCAGCGATTTCTGTGAACCCAAGTACGGAGGATCCCACGAAATGGGGATTACCGTTTCTCGCTGGCGACCGGTCTTAAGTACTCCGCCTGCGCGGCGCGCAAGGAGATCGACGATCACCTCCGCCCACGCCTCGAAAAATTCCTCCATCGACATCGACCATGCGAGACCGCGCAAATCGCTCGAGCCGCCGAGGCCCCTTCGCTCGGCGGTCCATTCTATAGCCTCGATCCCGCCGGTGTAGGCCTCCGTGTTGAGCCTGGAGCGCATCCATCCGAATATTTCTGCGGGTCGCGGGCGCACTGGAACCACGTCACGAAGTCGATCTTTGAGCCTCTGACAAAGCTCGATCAACTTAAGCACGTAAATTCCTGCATAGCGCTGGGTTTCGAGACTGCCAAGATGGACCTCGACCGCGAATCGAATCGCAGACTTCAGGCGACGATCGTCGCGGAGGTCTGGAAATTGACACGGCACCTGAAGAAAAAGCCCTCGACTGATCTGGCGGCTCGCGTATCCGCCCCAATCCACGGTGCCGCGAGGGGCAGGGCGTGCCTCGCGCACCAGATCGAATTTACGTTCAAGGCTGTCGAGCAAAATCTTGAGCCTAACGAGCACGATCGACGACAGCAGCCACGGCGGAATTTTGCGATCAGAGCGGGGAAGCATTGGCTGAGCCAAGGGCGATGGAAGCACCCGCCAGCCGGTCGCATTCATCACCGCACCGACGCCCGACCATCCGAATCGCGGGCTGACGATCAGACCGAAATCGAATTTGCCGCTGCTCGGTGAAAGCAGAGAGACCGCACCAATTCGGTTGGTCGCGGTACAATCCAAATCGACTTCGGAGCCGTCAAAATGCGCCCGGAGTTCAACTCCGACAGACCGGAGCCTTTCGAAATTTTGATAAATGAACTGCTCTGCGAGTCGCGCGATTTGCGCGGTGGCGTCTCTGGGAAATTGTCCACCAAGTAGGAACTCGGCTGGCAAGCGCGCGCTGCCGGAATCTGCAATTTCGAGAAGCTTGGCATTTGGAAACGCCCGAAACTGCGGGGGACGCGCGGATTCCGCGATCCCTCCCTGCCGAGGTTTTTTCCGCCGGCGAACTTTCACAACGTGTTAATCCATTGTAGGTAAGATCGCAGCGGTTCCGCGAATGACGTGACATAACCTTGGGCGAGATATTCCTCTATGAGAGGCGCTAGCGTGACTCGTAAGCGCTGCCCCGCGTTATTCGGATCTTTGTCCAGGAAGTAGGAGTGTCCGGGCATCAACTGGAATGCATCGTCGGTCGCATGCTCGACAAAGATGCTGAGAAGCTCGGCGAAGGCATGCTGCATTGTCTCGCTACCGCCCGCGCGCACGACACTCATTTGCGGCCACAGTTTCTGAAACGCGAACCGCCGCCGAATCGCCACGTCGACCACCGCGAGACTGCGATCGGCAGTATTCATGGTTCCTATGATATGCAGATTCTTGGGGAGCGACAGGCGCTGGCCGAAAGGAGGCCCAAAGTCGAATGGTAGATCAAGGGACCGATCGGAGCTGTCGTCGGCTTCCAATAGGTAGATCGCTTCGCCAAGGACCTTTGACAAGTCTGCGCGATTGATTTCGTCAATATGCAGTAGATAGGGCTTTTTGCTTGAGCTTGCTTGCTCAGCGGCCTCGATCAGAAATCCTTTTTTGGGCGCGAATTTCAGACCCACAGCATCCACTGCGGTGTCCGGTGCGAGTCCTCCGACAAAATTCTCGTATGTAGTATTCGCATGGAACTGGATCGTTCGTCCGCGTCCGTCATACTGCTTGCGAATCAACTCCCGCGCCATTCGGGTTTTCCCGGTACCCGGCGGCCCTTGCAGAACGACATAGCGCCGCTGATCTAAAAGAGTCGCAGCGTCATGCTCAGAAATGTCTGGCATAAGATGCTCGAGCCATTGTTGCCGGATCGAATCGCGTTCGATCTGGAATTGCTTGATCGGATTTTCGTCGCGCTCCTCGAACATCAGATCCAAAAAAGCAGTTAGTGCTTCGAGCGTCTGCTCCTTGTTTCCTGTGGGGGCATAAATCCCGTAGAGAACTCGGCCATACTTTCTGAACGCTGGCGCATAGTTCGAGAACTCAGAACCGACGTTGCCAGGAATTGCGAGATCGGTTCGCGAAGGCTCTTGCTTAGCCCAGGCAACCAGCCTTCCACGCGCCTGCTTGCTGTTGAGCCATCCGCATAGTGCGTTGAGCTTTCGAGCATGCCCCGGCCGACCGAGCACGTTTTCATCCGGCGCGAGGCCGTTCGTACCGACTACGAAGGTAAGCAGACAAGGCGCATCTGGTGCCGGGAAGATCGCAAGCGACATTCCGCCATACACACCCGAATCTGGATTACTCGGATGAATCAGTGCGGCGTACGGGACGTTCTGACCGTCATCGGTCTCGGGCATCTCCGGCGCTCTGATCTTGACTACTCGCGCAGCACTTGCCGGATACCGACCGCCCGCCGACCCGAACAAGTCCTTAAATCCCGCAGAGACTCGCTTGGGCCAATCCTTCGAGTACCCTCGTTCCATTATCGCCGCTAGAAGCTTATCTGCCCACATCGAATCCCCTCCCTTAAAATTACCGGTGGTGAATCATTCCGCTGCCCCCTACTCAACCCGGTGCAACTCCCCGGCGGCGCGGATCTTCGGGTGATCGACCCAGTCGTAGCGGTTGTGCTGATCGATTAGCCGGCCGTCGATTCCGGCGGCGCGGGCGCCCAGCATGTCGATCGAGTAGATATCGCCGGCGTAGCGGGCTTCGTTCGGGGCGATGCGTAATCGCTCGAGCGCGATCTGGAAAATCCGCGGGTCGGGCTTCGCCACGCCAACGACATGCGAGTCGATTATCGTGTCGAAAAATTCCGCCAGCCCGAAGCGGTGCGCGTCGCCTTCAACCTGGCCCTCGGCGTTGGACACGATCGCGAGCTTGTAGCCCGCGCGCCTCAGGCGCTCCAGAGCCTCGCGCGTGCCGGGGCGGACGACCCGCCACAGTGTCGCCTCGCGATGAATCTTCTGGAAGCGCTCGCCGCATTCGCGGATTTCCTCTTCGGGAATTCCGGCCGCGCCCAGCCATTCGCGGAAAAATTCTTCGTAGCCGCGATTCGGGTCGCGCTCGCGGCCGCTCATCATGTACCGGTCGATCATCGCGCGGCCCCGATACTCCGCGAGCTCGAGGCCCAGCGCATCGAGCTTGCGGCCGGGCCGGCTGAACTCGCGCGCGAGCAGTTCGTAATCCAGAAACGCGAGCGTGCCGCCAAAGTCGAACAGCAGAGCCTTGAGGTTTTGCCCGTTGTCGATCTTTTTCAGTGGCGATTTGGTCTTCGATTTTGCCTTCATCGCGTCGAGCCTACCTTGTGCTGCGCTTCGGAGTCATCCGCTGCACCGCTCGGACCGTGGCTTGTTTCACCGGTGTCATTCCCGCGCGTGGCTGCCGCGCGAGGAATCCCGTTCTCGGCGTATGCGCCACTCGCAGGCGGGGCGCCCGAGCGCCTCGGGATTCCTCGCGCGCGGCAGCCACGCACGCAGGAATGACACCTTTCGCAAATTGAACCAGTCCGTCAATGGTTGGCAGGGCGGCGCCAAAAAGGTAAGATTTTTCTGGGTTTTTATCTCCGCAGGATTGTCTAAACCCCGCGCGCAAACTTAGACCTTGTGTTTACCGGAATAATTGAAGACTTGGGAATCGTCGAGGCGCAACAGCGCTCGCGCCAGGGCGCGGTGCTGACGATCAAGACCGCGCTGCCCATGGCGAAAATGAAGATCGGTGATTCGATCTCAATCAGCGGCGGATGCATGACGATCGTCGCGAAATCGCGGGGCAAATTCTCCGTCGAGGTATCCGCTGAAAGCCTGCGCCGCACCACGCTTGGTGCGCTGAAACCCGGCGATCGCGTCAACCTTGAGCGCTGCATGACGCTCGGCAAGCTGCTCGGCGGCCATCTGGTGGCGGGGCATGTGGACGGGGTCGGACGAATCGTGTCGATCAAGCCCGAGGGCGACTCGCGGCTCTATATTTTCGAAGCGCCGGCCGCCGCCACGCGCTACCTGATCGAGAAGGGATCGGTCACGCTCGACGGGGTCAGCCTGACCTGTTTTGGGATTCGCGGGCGGCGCTTCTCGGTTGCGCTGATCCCGCATACGCTCAAGGTCACCACGCTGGGCTACAAGAAGGCGGGTGCCGCGGTGAATTACGAGAGCGACCTGATGGCCAAGTACGTCGAGCAAATCCTTGCGGCGCGCGAGACTCCGATCGCGGCGGCGGGAGCGTAACGCGCCG
The DNA here is from genome assembly GCA_035531615.1 of Binataceae bacterium (SeqCode). Lineage (GTDB taxonomy): Bacteria > Desulfobacterota > Binatia > Binatales > Binataceae > JBARDN01. Next base: position 9,079 of record DATKSQ010000024.1, on the reverse strand, counting down.
CCGCCCGCGCGCGCGCCGGAAGATCATCATGAGCCTGATGCAGATACCGCGAAAGATCGAGTACGCGCTGCGCGCGATGATCTACATGGCGGATCGCCCGGGCGGAGTCGCGCGCGGCACCGAGATCGCCCGCCACGAGCAGATTCCGAAATACTATCTCGAAAAAGTGATCCGCGACCTGATGCGGCGGGGACTGGTGCATGCGCGCCGCGGTCCCGGCGGCGGCTACCAACTCGCGCGGCCCGCCAACGGCATCTCATTTCGCGATATAATCGAAGCCGTGGAAGGACCGATCACGCTCAACGTATGCACCGACGGCTCGAGCTCGTGCGCGCTGCAGCCGAGCTGCCGGATGTACCGGGTATGGGAACGCGGCCAGCGCGTGCTGCTCGAAGTGTTCTCGGACTCGTCGCTGGCCGAGATCGCGTCGTCCAAATCGCCATCCGACGCGCTTGCCGCGGCCGCGGCCGCCGCAGCCAAGAACTAATCCGTTGGTGCGAACTCGAGTGTCCCCCGCGCGGGTCAGGCGTCAAATCAATGGCCGGAGATCGCGCATCCGTACGCCAAAGATTCAGCCGTGAGCGACGCCGCGACGAATCCGCCCGCGCTGGCCGCGCATGATGCGCGCCCGCGCGCGCCGAGCTTTTCCGAGAAGAGCTTCTACCTCGAGGAGTTTTACGGAAAGAGCCTGCTGTTCGCGATGGTGCCGCCGGGCGGCGACCGGATCAGCGATTTCAACTCGCTGATCCGGACCCTGCGCGAGCTGCGGCGCAATCAGACGCGATGCATCGCGATCGTCTCGCCGGCCGCGCTGCCCAAGCTGCTCGAAAGGATGGGGCGGATGGCGCCGCGCGCACCGATTCCGGTCTTCAATCCCGCGCTCGGATTGCGCTCGCGGCCGTATCCGCCCGATTCCGCGGTCGCGCAAATCTGGGAGGGACTGCGCGCGGGCTCGATCGTCGTCGCCTCGACTATCGACGACGATCCGGCCGACTTGGTGGTGTTCGCGCAGGAACTCGCCAGCCGCCTGCGCGTCTTCAAGCTGATCTTTCTCGACCGTCAGGACGGACTTAACGATCGCAAGGGCAACCGCCTGTCATTCGTCGAGATGACCCGGATTCGCCGCACCCTTGGCACAAGCGGCTCGCGGGTGCGCAGAGCGATCGTGCGGGCCGCCGATCGCGCGCTCAAGGACGGCGTCAGCTCGGTCAACCTGGTGGCGCCGCGCGGCGTGTACGACGAGCTGTTCAGCTTCGTCGGCTCGGGGACGCTGTTCACCGAGATGCAATACGGGCGCGTGCTGCCGATCTCGATCGATGATTTCGAGGAAGTCGAGGCGCTCATCGTGCGCGCCCAGGAAGAGGGTTTTCTGCTGCATCGCACGCCCGAGCAGATCGCGCGCATCCTGCCGTCATGCTTCGGCTACCGGATCGGCGACGAGCATCTGGCCGGCATCTGCGCGCTGCTGACCGACCCCTACCGCCGCGAACGCGCCGGCGAGATCACGGCGATGTACACGCTGACCCGCTTTCAGGGCGAAGGCGTCGCCGTCGAGCTGGTCAAGGAATGCGTCAAAGAGGCGCAGGCGCGGATGCTGCGTTACGTGTTCGCCTGCACCAGCGAGGATCGCGCGGCGCGGTTTTTCACGCGGCTGGGATTTCGGCGGATCGGGCCGCCCGAGGTACCGGCGGCGAAATGGCGCGGATACGACAAACCCCGGATCGCACGGCTCAACATCTTTCGCTATGAACTCGACTGACGCGAAGCTCGTGGCGATCATTTTTCTTTCCGTGTTGGAGTCATTTTGCATAAATGCATCACCTCGAATTCGATAACTTCTCCTTGTGAGACTGTCGATAAATGGCGAAGCGCGGCTTGAATGACCGGCGAGACGCCGGCCCTACTGAGAAAAGGCTTAACGCCAGTAGGGCCGCCGTCCCGGCGGCCGCTTGCCTGCGGGTATCTACAAGTTGCAAAGGTGCTTTTCTCCGTTTATCGGCAGTCCCACAAGGAGAGGGAATTGAGCGCGGCAGTGGGCACTTGAAATGAAATCGCAACCAGCCCGAATTTGGCTCGCGCTCGGCGCGATCGTGATCGCCGCCGCCGTGCTGCTGACCAACCGGCTCGGCGCAAGCGATATTTGCGGCGGTGACGAGGCGGTCGAGGCCGTGTTCGTGCAGCAGATGGTCGAGCATGGGCAGCTGCTGTTTCCGCTCGAAAACGGCGCGCAGCCGATGTACAAGCCTCCGCTGTTCCACTGGACCGCGTTCGCGCTCGACCGGCTGACCGGGCAGCGCCGAGTGACAGCGGCCAACCTGCGCGCGGCCGCGGCGTTCTATGCGATCGCGGGCGTGATCATGACGATCGCGTTCGCGCTCTGGCTGTTCGGTGCCGAGGGCGCGATTCTGGCCGGCCTCGCGCTCGCGGGCTCGTATCAATACATCAACCAGGGCCGCTTTGGCCGCGTCGATATGACGCTGTGCTTCTTCGAGGCCGCCGCGCTGTTCACGTTCGTGCGATGGCTGCCGGAAAAGCGCGACGCGCTGATTGATACGCCAGCGCATCGGATGCTCCTGTACCTGCTCGCGCTCACTCTCGGGCTGGGCGTGCTCGCCAAGGGCCCCATCGGCGCGTTGCTGCCGGGCGCGGCGATGGTGGCGTTCATGGCGAGCGAGCGGCGCTGGCGGCAGATGCTCGCGATGCTCGAGCCGGGGCCGCTGATCGTCGGCGCCGCGATCGCTTCGAGCTGGTACGCGGCCTGTTACCTTGGCGGGCGGATGGGGTTTCTCAACCGTCAGCTCGGGAGCGAAAACTTCGGGCGGTTTTTCGGATCGCTGGGCGCGATGGCGCCGTGGTACTACGTCAAGCCGCTGTTTCTGAACTCGGCGCCGCAGAGCCTGCTGGTTCCGATCGCCGTCGCGCGGGCGCTATGGCCGCGCGCCGCGGCCAGCGCCGAATCATCCTGCGATGATGACGCCGCGCCGCGCGTGCGCGCCGCGATACGGCTGTTCGCGATCTTCTGGATCGTCACGGTCGTGTTCTTCAACCTGGCTGCCTACAAGCGGCGCTCATATCTGCTGCCGCTGTGGCCGCCGGCGGCGCTGATGCTCGCGTGGCTGGTGATGTCGGTGCGCGATCCGCGCTGGGCGCGCGCGGCGCGATTGGGATTCGGCGCGGCGTGCGCGATCGCGATCGTCTTCAATTTGATCTACATACCGCACCAGGAGGCGCGCGATTGCGCGGGTTCGAGCTATCGTCCGGCGGCGCTGGAAATTAACCGCGCGGTCGGGCCGTCCGATCCGCTTTACACGTTTGGTTTCCGAGAGGAATTGGCGCCGCTGCTGTTCTATCTCGATCGCGACGCGCCGGCGCTCAAGGGCCGGCTCGGCGACGCGCCTCCCGGCTACGTGATCGTTCCGGCGCGCGTATGGCGCGCGCGGCAGCGAGAAGCACTGGACCTGACTCCGGTCCTGACCAGCAATCACGGCACGCGCCATCTGATCCTGCTGCGCCGCGGCAAGACCTATGCGCGCAGGTAATCGCGCGCGCGGCGACTTGCGTTGCCGTATCCGATCCAGTGATTGGCGCTCACGCATCGACGGTGCGGATGCGCATCCCGCACAGATTCACGAGGCCGTCGCGCAGGTGCGCGCGGTCGGAGGCGACGAGATCGAGTCCGCCGAGACCCTCGCCGCGGCCGTCGGCGTCCTTGACGAAGCGCAGCGTGGCGTTTTCAAGGCGCAGGCATGAGTTGCCGGCTGGGTCGCGGCCGATTGGAATCTCGGTGATTTCGCTCCATCGCGCCGCCAGCGCCGCCGGGTCGGGCGACTGAATCTCGGCCGCGGCGATCGCGCGGACGACCTCGGTGCGCACCGCCGCCTTCCAGTTTTTGCCCGCCGGCTCCCAAGGTCCGTCGGGTGATTGGTCACCGGCCTGGAAATCGATCTCGAGAAAGCTGCCGCCGGTGTCGCGCGGATGGAGCTGCATGTTCGAGAAGCCGCGCCCCTCGGCGTCGAGCACCTTGCGGATGCCGAGTTCGGCGATGCGGCGCTTGCGCGGCGCGTGATCGTCGCACTGGCAGATGACCATGTAGCCGCCGTCGCCGCCGCGGCGTTCGAGATAGCGGCCGCCCGCGGTGCCCTCGCGCACGGGCGAGACAACCTCGATGAACTGGTTGCCGACGGGAAAGAGCGCATTGCGCAATCCAAAGGTCGCCACGCCGGGGTCGCGGTAGCCGACCTCCAAGCCGAGCACCTTGTGCATGTCGGCGGTCACCTCATCAAGGTCGCGCGCGACCAGCGCTATCTGTCGCAGTCGTAGCCACATGTGCGAATCCTCCTTAACGTTTCGCGCTTAACGCAAGGCGCTCAACGTCCCGTAAAGCGCGGCTTGCGCTTTTCGACTTTCGCGGCGAAAGCCTCGCGCGTGTCCTCAGTGGTGAACATCCGCAGATGGCGCTCGCTTTCCAGCGCGACGTAGCCCGCAAGGTCCATCCGTTCCGCGTCGGCGAAGTTCGCCTTGAGCGTGCGCAGCGCAATCGGAGCGGCGTCGGCCAGGCGCTGCGCGATGGCGGCGACCCCGGCGCGGAAGTCCGCGTCAGGAAACACGCGCGAGACCATGCCAATACGCAAAGCCTCCGCCGCGTCGAACTTGTCAGGCATCAGGTAAAGCTCGCGGGCGCGCGCCGCGCCGACAATTCTTGGCAGCGTCCACGGACCGCCCATGTCACCCGCCACGCCAACTTCGAGAAAGGCGGTGTTGAAGCGGGCCGAGGCTGCAGCGTAGCGCAGGTCGCACGCACACGCCCATCCGAGTCCCGCGCCCGCGCATGCGCCGTTGATCGCCGCGATCGTCACCGCCGACATCTCATGCAGGAGCACCGGGACGCGAAAGTCGGCGGGCGTAAGCGGCGCGTCGTCGGCGCGCGTGGCTATCCGATCCAGGTCCGCGCCTGGGCAAAAGCCGCGGCCCGCGCCCGTCAGCACCAGCACGCGCACCTCGCGGTCGGCGGCGGCGGCAGCCAGCGCGCGCCCGGCTTCGAGCAGCATCAGGTTGGTCATCCCGTTAAGCCGCTCGGGCCGGTTCATTGTGAGCGTAGCGATCGCGCCGCGCTTTTCGTAAACGATTGTCTCGAAATCCGCCATGATTGAACGATAGTCCCACAGGCGCTTCGAAGTCTTCAAGCGAACCGCCGCGCGCGCATCAAGCCCCGTCCACCCCCAAGGCGCGGACGCGCGATGCCTTCCGGCCGGCGCGCGCCGGGTTTCGGGATTCGATCGCGAAGGCTGGCGTTTTACCGCGTCCGTGCCGAAGATCGGCCGCTAGCACGAGTTCCGGTCGAAGTTGTCGAGCCGCCGCCGCCGGTCAGCCCTGCGCCGCGGGCTTGGGGGCTGGCGCGGTGGCGTTCAGGGCGGCGGCGCGCGACTTTTGGCGGAGCTGGGCGAGCATCTGGCGGAGCTTTTGCGGATTGACCGGCTTCTTGAACAGCGCGCCTTCGAGACCCTTGAGCCGCGCGCGCTTCATGATGTGATCCTTGTCGTAGTAGTACGCGGTCATCAGAATCACGGGCAGCTCCGGCATTTCGCTCTTGACCGTCATGTAGAAATCGTAGCCGTCCATCTCGGGCATCACGACGTCGGATATGACCGCATCGACTTTGACGTTGCGCAGGATTCCCAGCGCGGCCGAGGGCCGCGTGGCGCAATGTACTACGCATTTCTCGGCGCGCAGCACGTCGCCAAGTGAGTTTACCACCGCCAGATCGTCGTCGAGCACGACTACCGACATCCCGGCCAGCGGCAGATCATCGCTCGGCTGCGGTATCGAGGCCTGCGTCGATGCGGGTTCATGCGGCTGCGGCTTTTCGCGCGGATTCTCGCGCGGGGCAAGATCGGCCATCCGTTTTCCGGCCAGGTAGTCGCGCGTCTCGTACACGCCCTTGCGCGCCATCTCGTCCAGACGCCGCACGATAGCCTGCACCCGCTCGATACTGCCGCGGATCGAATCGACGCGCTCGTTCTCGACCACTTTCTCCGACTCGTTCAGATGCGAATCCATCGCACGGGTGACGAGATCGAGGTTATTCATGATCGATTCGAGCGGGTTATTGATTTCGTGAGCGAGGCTGACCGCAATTTCGCCGGCGGTCGCAAGCTGTTCGCGCTGGCGCATCCGGCGGATATCGCGCGCGAATCCGATCGAGCCGATCTCGTTGCCCTGATCGTCGTGAATCAGTCCGCCTGAGATCACGACCGGAATAGTCACTCCTTCCTTGTTGCGGAAGACGGTTTCATAATTCGCGATCCGGTTTCCGTTGGCCGACTCGCGCATCGCACGCATCACGCGGCGCGCTTCCTCGATCGACGGGTAAATGCTTTCGGCGCACGGCCTGCCGATTACTTCTTCGGGTGCGAAGCCCAGGTTCTGGCGCGCACCGTCGTTGTAATAGATTATCACGCCTTCGCGATCGACCGCGATAATTATATCGGGCGAGCTTTCCACGAGGCGTTGAAGGTATTTGGTATCGAGCGGTAACATGGTTTTTTCTGATTACTAAATGATATTTTTGTTTGGAATATAGTTGCTTGAGACCGCGCCGCGCGCAGGCCCGTTCAGACTCGCGCGCGCGGACGAAACTTGGGGATCATCATCTCTTCGCCGGCCCGCTCGAAGGTCACTTCCACCGGCATCCCGATCCTGATTTCGTGCGGTTTGATTCCGACCAGGTTGGAAATAAATTTCGGACCCTCTTCGAGCTTGACCACGACTACCGCGTACGGAACCTCGGCGGCGAAGGCGGGATGATAGACCTGGTGCATGATGTTGAAGCTGTAAATCTCGCCGCGTCCGCTGACCGGCACCCATTTCGCCCCTGCCGCCAGACACGCGGCGCACATGTCATGGGCGGGAAAGCGCAGCGTGCCGCAATGGTCGCATCGCTCGACCATCAACTGGCCGTGGCGCGCGCCCTCGAAAAATCCAGCCATATCAGGAGTGACGGCGGGAATTGGTTTTCCAATAGTGGGTTTTGCGACAGATGCCATGGGAATTATATTTTGATTACTCAAATGAAATCAGCGTCGCCGCCGTGCGGACGCGGCAACGCCGATATACTCAGTTTATGGGTTTGCTCCGAGGATCAGAGTCGAATGAGTAGATAGAATGCCGCCATTGCCCGACACCAGCCCGATATCATGGCGCGGCACCTGGCGCTCGCCCGCCTCCCCGCGCATCTGCACGATACCCTCCGCGACCGGGGTCATGCCCCACATATAGAATGAGCTGAGCTGTCCGCCGCCGGTGTTTACCGGAAGCGATCCTTTGGGCCCGATGCGTCCGCCTTCGACGAATGGACCGCCCTCGCCCTTTTTGCAGAAACCGTAGTCCTCGAGCGTCACCAGCACGGTGAAGGTGTAGCAGTCGTAAAGCTCGGCGAAGTTGATATCGCCAAGCTCGATTCCCGCCATCTTGAACGCGGTCTTTTTCGCGAGCGGAGCGCCTGACACCAGCGTGTCCATCGGATCGCCGCCCGGATGTCCCTGGCCCATGCCGAGAATATAGACCGGCGGATGCTTGAGCGATTTCGCGCGCTCGGCGGAGGTCACGATAACCGCCAGGCCGCCGTTGGAGACCAGGCAGCAATCGAAAAGATGAAACGGCTCGACCACCCATCGCGCGGCGTTGTAGTCGGCCATCGTCATCGGAGTGTCATGGAACTGAGCCGCGGGATTGAGGTTGGCCCAGTCGCGCTCCGAAACCGCGATCGCACCAAGCTGCTCCTGCCGGGTGCCGTACAAATTCATATGGCGCTGGGCGACGAATGCGTACGCGGCATTGACGCCGAACTGCCCGTAATATGCGTTGAGGCCGCGCGCGAAGCCGTACGCCGCGGCGGAGCCTCCGGCGGCTTTGCCTTTTTCGGGTGACGGCGCACGCAGAGGAGCGTCGGCAAATACGCACGCGACGACGTTGGCCATTCCGGCCGCGATAGCCTGCGTGGCATGCATGATCATCGCGCCCGCGGTCGCGCCGCCAAGGTTCATGGTTGCGGTCAGGGTCAGGTCGGTCAGGCCCATCGCCTGCTGGAGCGAGAACGAAGCCATCGCGTTCTCCATCCAGGTGACCCCCGGATTAACCAGCAGCCCGTCAAGGTCCGAGCGCTCTAGCCCGGCGTCGGCAAGGGCTAGCTCGATCGCCTCGACCGCGAAGCCCATCGCGTTGGGATGGTCGAAATTCTTGCCCATGCGGGTCTGGCCGAGTCCCGCGATGGCGCATTTGGCTCTCAAATCTGTGGACATAGGTGGTTTCCGTATAGTTCGCGAAGGTCCCCGGATGCAATCCCAGATCATAGCCCAACCCGTCCCGGGGCCAAAACGGACCAAACCGGCCTCATAGCCTCCAACCCTGCGCTTTCGTATTCTCATTAGGAATTGGTTGCCAAGGGCCGATTGATGCACTTACAATTGACGGCGGGAGATCTAGCAGATGGCCGAACCGGTAAGCTTCGAGGCGCTCGCGAGCAGTCAGCATGTGCTGTCCAGCGCGGAGAATTTTGTGCTTTACGTCCTGCTCGAGGCTGTCGCCCGCGGCGCGGGCGGCGGCGGCGGCAGCAGGCTGCCACTGAACCTGAGCGTCGTGATCGATCGCTCGGGCTCGATGTACGACGAGCAGCGGCTCGAGTTCGTGGTCGAGGCGGTAAAGTTCCTCGCCGCGAATCTCACTGCGCAGGATAAAGTCTCGATCGTCGCGTTCGCCGACAAGGCGAAAGTGATCGTGACTCCGGAAGAGGCGACCAACCGCGACGCAGTCACGCGCGCAATCGACGATATCGACATGCTCGAGATCGGCGGCGGCACGCAGATGGCGCTCGGGATGCGCGCGGCGATCGAGGAGGTCAAGAAGAACCTCGACACCTCCCGGCTCAACCGCGTGCTGGTGCTGACCGACGGCCAGACCTACGAGGAAACCGCCTGCATCGATCTGGTGCAGCAGAACCGCGACAAGATTTCGTTTTCCACGATGGGAGTTGGGGTCGAGTTCAACGAGAAGCTCTTGCAGCGCCTGGCGCAGGATTCCAACG
>DATKSQ010000023.1:0-14375 GCA_035531615.1 Binataceae bacterium (SeqCode) | reverse complement strand
TTCCAGCCCCATTGTCCATTACCTTCAGCATCGGTGGCGTCTCCTTCCACCCGGCTCCCACCGGGGTTCGCGTGGTCTACGCGGAAGGGTACGCCGCCTTTTTCATGCCGTCACGATCCACAACTTTCGGTAATAACTCGGACCGCCCGGCGCATCGGGTCAAACGCATAGAACACGCGCACCGGATGCCCGCCTGATTGAACTCTGAGCTCGCGGAGCGCCTTCGATCCCCTGACTTGGCTGCAGTACGGGAACCCCAGCGCCACTCCCTTTTCCTCCAGAAGTCCGACCACGCGAGCCACCGCCTCAGCGTCTCTGTCTGCCAGCTTAAGGAACCAAGCTTCAAACTCCCCGGTCACCTCAACTTCAACCATCGCCGCCACTGGATTGATTATGCCTTTGGTAGCATATGCGGTCAAGCGCATTTAACCGTCGCGCGGCGGTAATCCGGGATCTCTCGGCGTGGCGCGCGGCGCCTGCCGTATGCTAACAAGCGGCATATGGCATCGATGAAATTTCCCGAAGGATTTCTGTGGGGCACCGCCAGCGCCTCATATCAGATCGAAGGCGCGTGGGACCACGACGGCAAGGGCGAATCGATCTGGGACCGTTTTTCACACACCCCCGGCCGGATCAAAAAGAGCTGGACCGGCGATGTCGCGTGCGATTTCTACCATCGCTACAAGGCAGATATCGCCATCCAGTCCGAGCTCGGGCTGAACGCGTCGCGCATCTCGCTGTCGTGGCCGAGGATCATGCCCGACGGCCGCGGCGGGATTAATTCCAAGGGGATCGATTTCTACAAGCGCGTCGCCGACGAGTTGCTCGAGCGCAAGATCCAGCCGTGGGTAACGCTCTATCATTGGGACTTGCCGCAGGCGCTCGAGGATCTTGGCGGATGGACCAATCGCGACCTGGCGCATTACTTCGCCGATTACGCCGCCGCATGCGCCGACGCGCTGGGCGATCGCATCTTGCATTGGATGGTGTTCAACGAGCCGTGGATTTTCACCATCTTCGGCTATCTGCTCGGAATCCACGCGCCCGGGCGGCGCGAGCCCGCCAACGCGATCAGGGCGACGCACGTCGTCAATCTGGCGCAGGGACTCGCGGTGCGGGCGCTGCGCAACTCGCGCAACAAGCAGGCCGCGGTCGGAACCGCGTTCAGCATGTCGTCGGTCGAACCCAACACTAACTCGCCCGAGGACCGGCGCGCCGCCCAGCGGTGGCATCGCTTCAACAATCTCTGGTTTCTCGACCCGCTGATGAAGGGCGAGTACCCGCGACTCGAGGGCGCGGGCGACTTGGCCGGGCAGCTCGATCTGCGTGCCGGCGACCTGGAAGTGATCAAGGCGCCGGTGGATTTTATCGGGATCAATCTCTACTTCCGCTCGATCGTCGCACACAACGATAATCCCGCGATGCTCAACGTGCGCCAGGTTCAAGCGGAGACCAGGGAACGCACCGATTTTGGATGGGAGATTTATCCGAAGTCGCTGTCCGACATGGTGACCACAATCGCCGCCGACTACCCGGGCGTGCCGCTCTATGTGACGGAAAACGGATGCTCTTACGGCGACGCGCCCGGGCCGGACGCAATGGTGCATGACGCACGGCGAATCGAGTTCACGCGCGGCTACCTGGCCGCACTGTGGCGCGCGATCCAAAAAGGCGCCGACGTGCGCGGCTACTTCCATTGGACGCTGACCGACAATTTCGAATGGGCGGAAGGCTACGCGCAGCGCTTCGGGCTGGTGTACTGCGATTTCGACACCCTGGCGCGCACCGTCAAGGACAGCGGGCGATGGTACGCGCAAGTCGCGCGCAACAACGCACTCGATCGCGACGCGGGCGCCGAATGACCGCATCAGAGGACGCGCGGCGATGAGCGGCGCGGAGATCCTGGTCTGGATTCACGTGCTCGGTTGGGCCGCCTATTTCGGCGCCCAGTTCGCGGTCATCTACATGCTGATGCCCGCGGCCGAGAGCGCGCCCGACGAGGCGCATCGCCGCGCGAGCCTGATAGCGGGCTTCAAGTTTTATAATCCGTTTTCGATTGGCATGCTGGGCATCGTCGTGATCACCGGCGCGATGCGGCTGACCGATCTAAAAGCGGAGATGAAGTTCGATTACTTCGCGCGCATTGGAGAGCCGCTCGCGCTCAAGCTCGGGCTCGCGTTCCTGCTCATCTTCATCCAGAGCTACATCACGTTCGGACTGTCGTTCAGAATCGGCCGGCAGGAAGAGGTCGCCGCGCACGGCGACGGACCCGCCTTCACGATCGAGCAGTTGAACTCGATGCTGCGGCGGATTCGCGCGATGATCTGGGTGACCATTGTTCTGACCGCGGCGGTCGTGCTCGTGTCGCTGACTATCGTGCGGCGCGCTTCGGCGGACCCCGGTGCGCCCCCGCCCATCTCCACGCGCGCCGCGCTTGATGCGGGATTCGGGGCCCGAATCGAGCTTGACGGCGCGCGCCGGATCAGCTCCTCAGGCGAGCGCGAGGAACGCGCCGATGATATAGGCGAGGGTCACGAATCCAAACACCACGCCCGGCAGCTCGGTGAGGAAGCTGTTCTGCGCGTAGCGGATGTAGTCGGTCGGCGAGCCGGTATCAGCCGCGGAGCTGAGCGCGAAATTGGTACGGTTGGTAGTCGTTGCGTTCATGGTCGTATTCTCCCGATGGTTACGATTGGTGATTATTGGAGCGCCAGCAGGGAAGTCACGAGGTAAGCCATCGTGACTAGTCCAATCACGAGTCCCGGCACTTCGTTGAGCCAGCTATACTGTGCGAGGCGCACCGCGTCGCTCGACGCCGCGGCCTGCGCCACTTCCGCGTACCCAGCCAGCCCTGCCTCATTGGTCGTCGTCGCGTTCATTTTCAGTTCCTCCCGAAACTTGACTTCGGATGGCTAAAGCATCTCCTATGCCATCGGAAAACTCTCGATTTCAGAAGGAAATCACTCTTCGCGACTTGTGCATAATTCGCCTTAAACTCGAAATAGTTGAGGATTTACGAATAGTTCTAGGAATTCGCGATTTGCAATACGCAAATTTCCGATTTTCGTGATTCGCGTGAATTTTCTGATTATGCGAAATTCCGCACGCAACCCGATGCAGCCACGGCCTTGCACTTCTTCCGATCGCCCCGACGCTTTTAACCAGCGCCCCAATCTGCAAAAGTTGTCGCATCATGGATGACACGCCGCCTGCTCCCGCTCCGCGCTCGACTGCGGAACTGAGTGCACCAACTTCGATCGCATCTGACCCGGCTGCGAAGCTTCAGCTCGCGACAGGATGGAAGCGCGATTCGATCGTGCGCTTCGGCGAGCAGATCATCTTCGTGACCGCGGTGATTGGCGCGGTGGCGCTGGGCTTGGGCATCACCGACTATTTCCGCGACCATCGCTACATCTCGGCGTATCTGATCGCATACATCGGTTTCCGGTTCGCGGAATTGATGGTCGGCGAGGACCCGCGCCATCCGGCCGAGCCGGCCGATGCGCACGCGCAGCGCATCATGACCGAGATCGTGGTGCTGATCCTGTTCGCGGCGGCGCCGTTCGAACGGACTTACCTGTACGGCGGCGAGCCGGAGAAGTGGGTGGGAGCGCTCGGGTTGCTGCTCGAACTGGGGGGGCTATGGCTGGCGCTCGGCGCGCGCATCCAGTTGCATTTTTTTTCGTCGGATCGCAGCGGACGCGAGCGGATGGTGCTGGTGAAGACCGGATTTTTCCGCTACGTGCGCCATCCGGTTTACGTGGGCGTGTTACTGGTGCTGTTCGCCTGGCCGCTCGAATTCGCCGCGCCGATCGTCGCGACATTGACGCTGGTGGCCGGACTGCTGATCGCGAATCGCCAAATCCGCGCCGACGAGGAAACCCTCGCCGCGCGCTTCGGTGCCGAGTTCGAGGATTACAAACGCACCACCGACGCGCTCATCCCGAGCATCTGGTAAGCGCCGCCGCTTCGGCGGACTACTCCGCTTGCGTTGAACACTCCAGATCATACGGTGATACGGACAACCTGCCCTGGGCGGCCGCGGGAGAGCGCGGCTAGCGCGCCAGGAACAAGGGGCAAAAGATCTTCGAGCGCGTTGCTTGGAGCAACCAGAACGACGACACACAGCCGGGATCGCGCGAGATTTTGTTGAAACTCAAGGTTCTGGTCGGCAGTGAGAAAGACCTCGAAACCTTCATCCGCCGCGCGCCGCAAGAGTTCGCCGTTCTTGAGGCCCGTCCAGCCTTGCTGCTGGACCGTGCGCACGTCGTGCGTGGTCAGCTCACGCGCCAGATGGCGCGGAAGCTGTTCATCGAGCAGCACGCGCACTCGCGGTCAAAACCTCATGCGCGGCCTCCAGCGCCGCGATTGCCTGAGCGCGTGAGACCGACGGGAACGCATCGAGGAACTCCTCCAGGCTGTGTCCTCGCTCCAGATAATCGATCAGGTTGCGCAGCGGCACCCGAGTTCCGACGAACACAGGCGTGCCGCCGAGGATCTCCGGGTCGCTGTACACAACCGGACTCTTACTGCTCATGCCTGATTATAGCTAGCGCCGCGCGAAACAGGAAGGAACTCGCCGTCAGCCAACGCGCGATGAATAGGACGCTTCAACATCCTCAGTGCCTTCGAGGCACCGGCACGAAGCTCAAGCGCCACCAGCGGCGGCATCGGCGGCCTTAAAGGGTGCGGCGGTCATGGCTCAACTCGATTGCAGTGCGGAGTACTTCATTCCGCGCGCGCGAGGCGCTGGCAGCGTGCGTGATTACAGTAGCGCTCGTCCGCGCGCGCGGGGACGAATTCCGCGCCGCATCCCGCGCAAGTGGCGAGCGGCTGCGCGCGGTTGAGCGTCACGGGCGGTGGCTCGTCCGATACGACCAGCTCGCCGCGCGCGCCCATCGTGGCTAGAGTGTCGGCGCGCTCGTTGAGTTCGTCGCCGGCATGGCCGCGCACCCATTCGAATTCGACCTTGCGCGCCGCCGCTGCGGCGTCGAGCCGCCGCCACAACTCCTGGTTCGCGTTGCGCTTCCATCCGCGCGTCATCGTGTTGATGACGTATTGGCTGTCGCTGCGCAGGATCACATGCGCGCCGGGCTCGAGCGCGCGTAGCGCCTCGATCGCGGCGGTCAGCTCCATCTGGTTGTTGGTGGTATGGCCGCCGTGGCCGTTGAGTTCGCGGCGCGAGCCGTCGGGTGCGACGATCACGGCGCCCCATCCGCCGCGGCCGGGATTTCCGTGGCACGCGCCGTCGGCGTACGCGAGATAGGGCGCCGCGCGAGAGGGCATCGCGGAATCCTACGCTTGCCCGCGAGCGCGGGCCAGGCTTGCGAACCAAGCTAGATAGTGGCGCGCGGAGTGCGCCCATGAGAAATCCTGCGCGAAGCAGTTCGCCATGAGTTTGCGCCACGCAGGCGGCCTCGCGAACACGGCGGTCATCCGCTTTACCGCGGCGACCAATTCGTCGGCGTCATATTTGTCGAACACGAAGCCGGTTCCGCGCTCCGTCGCCGGATCGAACTCGGTCACCGTATCGCGCAGACCGCCCGTAGCGCGCACGATCGGCGCGGCGCCGTACTTGAGCGCGTACATCTGGGTGAGTCCGCACGGCTCGAACCGCGACGGCATCAGGAAGGCGTCGCATCCGGCCTGGATGCGATGCGCCATCGGATTGTCGAATTCCGAAATCAAGCGAAACTGTTCGGGATAACTCTCTTGCGCGGCGCTGAAAAATTCCTCGAGCGCCTTGTCGCCGCTCGCCAGCATCACGAGTTGCACGCCCTGCTCCATCACGTCATCGAGCGTGTCGCGCAGCAGGTCGCAGCCCTTTTGGGTCGTGAGCCGCGTGACCATCCCGACCAGCGCGCGATCGTCCCATCCGGGCAGCTCGAGCGCGTAACGCAGGTCGCGCGCGCATACGCGCTTGCCGTCGGGCATCGCGGGAGTGTACTGCGCGGCGATCAGATTGTCGTGCGCGGGATTCCATTCGCGATAATCCGCGCCATTCAAGATGCCGACAAAGCGCTCACCCTTGTGGCGCAGCACGCCTTCGAGGCCGAAGCCCAGCTCGGGATCGGCGGTGACCTCGCGCGCGTAAGTGGGGCTGACGGTCGAGGCGCCGTCGGACAGCACGATCGCGCCTTTCATCAGGTTGACGTGGCCGAAGAATTCGAGTCCTTCGATTCCGAAGTACGCGGAATCGATTCCGAGCAGCGGAAAATCCGCGGCGGCGCAGATTCCCTGAAAGGCGAGATTGTGAATCGTAAACGAAATGATCGTGCGCGCGAAGCGCTCGCGCAGCGCCGGATCGGCGCGCGCCACTATCGGCGCGGCGGCGGCGTGCCAGTCATGCGCGTGCAGCACGTCGGGCTTGACGATTTCGGCGGCAACCATCGCGGCGGCCTTGCCGAAGAAAATAAAGCGGCGCAGGTTGTCGGGAAATTCGCCGCTGTGGTCGCCGTACACTCCGTCGTGCGCGAAGAACTCCGGATGATCGATCAGATAGATCGGAACGCCGTGCGAGTCTTCCGCGCGCAGCACGCGGAACTGATGCGCCTCGGCGCCGAGATGCACGGTCATCGCGGAACCAACCGGTTCGGACTTCAGCTTCGAGGTGATCGATTTGAAACCGGGGACGATAACGGCAGGCTCCGCGCCCGCATCTTTGAATGCGGCGGGCAGCGCGCCGATAACGTCGGCGAGTCCGCCGACTTTAGCCCACGGGGAAATTTCTGCCGCTACGATCGCGATTTTCACTTCACGATCAGTAGAACATCCGCAGCCATCGCGCGCCAGCGAATCATCCGGCGCGTGGCCGGGAATTCCCGGCAACATTGGTAGGGCGGGCCTCTGGCCCGCCGTCGATGGCGGGCGAGACGCCCGCCCTACCAACTTTGGGCCACGCGCGGGTGACGGTAGTGCTCGACATGCGGCGCGGCAGGCGGTTCCGTTCAGAATTTAATTGTGAGCGAGCGGCGCATCACTTAGCGGCCCCAGTTTGCGTTCCTGGTCAGCGCGATGAGCGAATTCCGCTCCGAGGTATTGCGCCGAAAACATCGCCGGAAAAAAGAAGAACATCCGCACCGGGACGCCATCGCCGACGCGCCAATTGTAGGTGTATCCGATGAATCCGACTGCCGCGATCGAGAGCAGCATCAACGCGAGGTACTGACGAAATTTATCAGTCTGCGCAGCCGCCACGCGGTTGCAGAAACCATAGTATCGGCCAAAGAAGAATATACCGAGCACAACTCCGACACCAGTCAGCGTCACCAGAAGCTGACCTCTGCCGGGTGACGATGTCTGAGCCACGCCCAGTACCGAAAGCGGCAAACAAACAGTCAGCAATACAACGAGGAACTGCTCGTAGGTAGCGCGCTTCATTCTGATTACCCCATCCGCAGCGTAATCCTGCCGTTCACGTCGCTCAAGCTGATGGGTTATACGGCGCGTGGCCGCGAATTCCCGGCAACATTGGTAGGGCGGGCGGTGTGCCAGTGGCACCTCGCCCGCCGTCGATGGCGGGCCAGAGGCCCGCCCTACCAATTTCGGGCGGCGCGGCGATTGCTCTTTCTTTAGCAATCGCCGTGACGCGCGGGACATCTAAGAATTAAGGACCCTCACCTAACCTCTCCCGGAACGGGCGAGGGACCAGACCGGGCGAGGAATCAGAACAGAGAGAGACCGGAGATCAGGATTTTCGCGATTTCGAGGTGAACGCTGCTATGCGCTCGCGCATGTCGGGGCCTACGCCGGCGCTGCGATAGACCTCGTGGGCGAGGCCCGCTTCGAGCGCGAGCGAGTCGGTCTCGATGAGCAGGCGCTTGTTGGCGCGATGGCTGTGCCACGAATTGGCGAGAATCATATCGGCCAGCGCGCGCAGCTCGCGATCGAAAGCGTCGTCGGCAACGCAGTAATTCGCGAGCCCCATCGCAAACGCCTCCGCGCCCGGGTAGGTGCGGCACGTGAACATCATCTCGCGCGCCTTCGCCGGTCCGATCCGGCGCGGCAGCCGCTGGCTCATCCCCCACGCCGGAGTCAGCGCCCATCGCGCATGCGTGTCGGCGAACTTCGCGGACTCGGAGGCGAAAATCAGATCGCCCGCCAGCGCGAGTTCGAGCGCTCCGGTATAGCAATGCCCCTGCACCGCCGAGATTACGGGCTGCGGCAGATTCGCCAGCCGCTCGATCGTGTCGGCCTGGAAATTCGGGCGCGGCGGACGCTCACCGGCAGCGATATCGGCGAGATCGTGCCCCGCCGAAAAACATTTGCCCGCGCCGCGCACGACGACCAGCCCGACGCGATCGGTCTCGCCCGCGATTTTATCGACCTGCTCGCGCAGCTCGGTGAATATCGCGACGTTGAGCGAATTGAGCTTCTCGGGCCGGTTGAGCGTGAGCGTTACGAGGCCGTCTTTGTCTTCACGAAGCACGAGTCCTGCCATGATCATTCTCCCGCGGGTGGCGATGACCGACTTTACACATGCGCGGCAAGGGGCGTCGAGGGTCGCCGCGCGCGGCCTGTCTGCGCTATAGATTCACGCTGAGGAATACGCCTATGACTGCTCCGCGTTATGGCGACATATCGATCGCCGTGAATGAAAACGACCATGTGGCGTTCGCCGAGATTCATCGTCCGCCGCACAATTTTTTCGATCATCAACTGATCAAGGATTTGTCCGACGCGTTCGAGGCGCTCGACGGCGACGTCCGGTGCCGCGCGATCGTGCTCGCGGCCGAGGGGAAATCGTTTTGCGCCGGCGCGGATTTCAGCAAGCGGCAGGCGCCCGCGCCGGCCGGCGCCGCGCCCGCGACGGAAAATCCGCTTTACTCGGAGGCGGTGCGGCTGTTTCGATGCAAGAAGCCGGTGGTCGCGGCGATTCAAGGCGCCGCGATCGGCGGAGGCTTCGGCCTGGCGGTGGCGGCGGACTTCCGCGTC
Organism: Binataceae bacterium (SeqCode); assembly: GCA_035531615.1. Lineage (GTDB taxonomy): Bacteria > Desulfobacterota > Binatia > Binatales > Binataceae > JBARDN01. The sequence continues at coordinate 5,441 of DATKSQ010000023.1, read as the reverse complement.
GTCACCGCGGACGCGCGCTTCGCCGCGAATTTCGTCAAGCTCGGATTTCATCCGGGGTTCGGCCTGACGTTCACGCTGCCGCGGATTATTGGAGAGCAGAAGGCGTGCCTGATGTTCTACACCGGGCGGCGGATCACAGGCGCAGAGGCGCTGGCGTGGGGACTTGCCGACCTGCTGGTGGCGCCGGAAAAATTGCGCGAGACCGCGACGAGCCTCGCGGCCGAAATTGCGGAGAACGCGCCGCTCGCCGTCGTCTCGACGCGCGCGACGATGCGCGCGGGGCTGGCCGACGCGGTCAAGGCGCAGACCGATATCGAATTTCGCGAGCAGAGCTGGCTGGCGCGCACCGAGGACCATCGCGAGGGTATCAAGGCCGTGTCAGAGCGCCGTCCCGGCCGCTTCCAGAACAAATGAGCGCGCGTCGCCCGAGCGGCGGCGACGGTCCTGACGCGCGGGCATGACCAGCGCCATAGCGGGCGCCCGGCCCACTCGGTACGAATCGCAATCCGGGCGCGCCGCCGCGATTGCGTCGTCGCCGTGACGCGCGTAATAGTCGTCTTACCAAATCTTACCTATAGAGGCGGGACATGGAATCGACCCGGCTTTCATCCAAAGGACAGATCATCCTGCCAAAGTCCGTGCGCGATGCGCGCCGATGGCGCCCCGGCACCGAGTTTATCGTCGAGGAGACCGCTGACGGCGTTCTGCTCCGGCCCGCAAAGCCGTTCGCGCCGTCGCGGCTTGAGGATGTGGCGGGATGCCTGCGCTATGCCGGCAAGCCCAAGACGATCGGCCAGATGGACATGGCGATTCGAGCGGAAGTGAAGGCTCGGCGTGGTCGCGGTCGATACTAACGTCGTCGTGCGGCTTCTGACTGGCGACGAGCCGGCGCAAGCCGCGCGCGCCCGCGCGATCTTCGAGCGCGAAGCGGTCCTGCTGGTCAAGACTGTGCTGTTGGAGTCCGAGTGGGTTTTGCGCCGGCTCTACCGTTTCAGCGCGGGTCGAATCGCCGATGCGTTCGCCGCGCTGATCGCGCTGCCCGAGGTCGCTTGCGAGGATGCGAATGCCGTGGCGGACGCGATTCGATGGATGCGCGGCGGGATGGATTTCGCCGACGCGCTGCATCTCGCGTCGGCGCGGCCGGCCGGATGCTTCGCAACCTTTGACGGCGCGCTCGCGCGGCGCGCCGCCAAGACCGCGGATCTTAAGATCGTCCGCCCTTGAGCGCTCTCGCGGCTCTCAGTTCAGGATTGTGCGGACCGGCGCGGCCTTTTCGGGTGGCGGAGCCGTCGGCGCCGCGACGGCGGCGTGCTCGGCGTCGCCGTTCACCAGCGCGGCGGCCAGAACTTCATCGACGGTATCGACGAAGATCATTTGCAGCTCGCTGCGGACCTCGGCGGGAATATCCTCGAGGTCGCGCTCATTGCGCCGGGGCAGGATGATCGTCTTGATTCCGGCGCGGCGCGCGGCCAGAACTTTTTCCTTGATTCCGCCCACCGGCATCACCTTGCCGCGCAGCGTGATCTCACCGGTCATCGCGACGTCGGCCTTAATCGGCCGGCCGCTGAGCAGCGACGCGAGGGAGGCGGCCAGCGTAACGCCGGCGGAAGGACCGTCTTTGGGAATCGCGCCCGCGGGAACGTGAATATGGATGTCTGATTTTTCAAAAAAGTCGGGCTGAATTCCCAGCCGCTCGGCGCGCGAGCGCACGTACGACATCGCCGCCTGCGCCGATTCCTTCATCACGTCGCCGAGCGATCCGGTCAGCATCAGGCCCTTCTGCCCCGCCATCCTGGTGCACTCGATAAACATGATCTCGCCGCCGTTGGGCGTCCATGCAAGCCCGGTCGCGACGCCGGTTTCGTTGGTGCGTTCGGCGACCTCGGAGAAAAAGCGCGGCATCCCGAGGTAGCGCGTGATATCTTCCGCCGTTACCTGCGTGGGCATCGGGGCGCCTTCGGAGGTGGCGCGCGCGATTTTGCGGAACACGCGGGCGATTTCGCGCTCGAGGTTGCGGAGTCCCGCCTCGCGCGTGTAGCTGCGGATGATCTCGGCGGTAGCCCCGCGGGTGAACTCGATCTTCGAGTCGCCGAGGCCGTTTTCTTCGAGCTGCTTACGAATCAGGTGGCGCTCGGCGATTTGCAGCTTTTCTTCCTCGGTGTAGCCCGGCAACTCGAGCACTTCCATCCGGTCGCGCAGCGCGGGCGGAATCGGATCGAGCATGTTGGCGGTGGTCAGGAACAGCACCTTCGACAGATCGAACGGCACGTCGAGGTAGTGATCCGAGAACGAATTGTTCTGCTCGGGATCGAGCACTTCGAGCAACGCCGAGGCGGGGTCGCCGCGGAAGTCCATCCCAAGCTTGTCCACCTCATCGAGAATAAAGAGCGGATTATTCGAGCCCGCGTTGCGCAGCCCCTGGATGATCCTGCCGGGCAGCGATCCGATGTACGTGCGGCGATGACCGCGAATCTCGGCTTCGTCGCGGATGCCGCCGAGCGACAGGCGCACGAACTTGCGCCCGAGCGCGCGCGCGATCGATTTGCCCAGAGAGGTCTTGCCGGTTCCCGGCGGGCCGACGAAGCACAGGATGGGACCCTTGCTGTCTTTCTTGAGTTTGCGCACCGCCAGGAATTCAAGAATGCGCTCCTTGATCTTGTCGAGGTCGTAATGGTCCTCGTCCAGAACCTTGCGGGCGTTCGCGATTTCGAGGTTGTCTTCCGTCGAGACGCTCCATGGCAGGCTCACCAGCCAATCGAGGTAAGTGCGGACGACGGTATGCTCGGCCGATTCGGGCGGGATCATGCGCAGGCGCTCGAGTTCCTTGTCGGCGGTCTTGCGCGCCTCGGGCGGCATCTTCGCCTCTTCGATTTTCTTTTCGAGTTCGTCGATCTCGCTGGAGCGCGAGTCGCCTTCGCCGAGCTCTTTTTGAATCGCCTTGAGTTGCTGGCGCAGATAGTACTCGCGCTGGTTCTTGTTGAGCTCGGTCTGAACCTGCGACTGGATCTTGTGGCCGAGTTCGAGCAGCTCGATTTCGCGGCTCAAGATCGCAATCAGCTTTTCGAGCCGCGCGCGCACGTCCACGGTGCCGAGCAGATCCTGCGATTCCTCGACCGCGATCTTCAGGTACGACGCGACCATGTCGCCCAGCCGTCCCGATTCGCGCACCTGCATCGCCCGGACTTGCAGTTCGTCGGGCAGGTAGGGCACCAGCGAGACGAACTTCGAGAACTGGCTGACCAGATGCGCGTGCAGCGCCTCGGTCTCCTTGTCGGGCGCGGCCCGGTCCACCACGCGAACCGTGCGCGCCACGAAGTAAGGCTCCGATTGAATGAAATCGGTCAGCTCGATTCGCGCGATTCCCTGGACCAGCACCCGCACGCTCTGGTCCGGATAGCGCAGCATCTTGAGAATCCGCACGGCGGTGCCGTACTGGAACAAGCCGTCGGCGCGGGGCGCCTCTTCTTCGGGATTGCGTTGCGCGGCCAGCGCGATAATCTTCTGCGTCTGCCCGACGTCCTCGATCAATTTCAGCGAAGACGCGCGCGAGACCAGAAACGGATGAATCTGGTTTGGAAAGATTACGATGCCGCGCAGCGGCAGCACCGCTAGTACATCGGGAACCTCGACCTTGCTCAGGTCTTCCTCGATATCGAAACGCTTTTCCCCTTCGGGTTTATCCGCCATAGGAAGATTGAAACCTCATTCGGGGGGGACATCGCCACCGCCCGTCACTTCCACCCAATCGGTCCTTTACCGTAGTATAGGGGTGCCGGGCTGACAAGGTAACCTCCGTTTGTTCAAGGTAACCACGCACAGCGCCCGGCGCCACTGGCGAGGCGATTTTGTCCAAACCCCGTTTCCAGAAGCTCTTTAGCCCCGACGAAGCCAATGGCCTCATCCCGCGCCTCGAAATTATCGTGCGCGATTTGCAGATGATGGCGAATTACGTCCGGGTGCGCGTCAATGAGCTGGCAATTGATAATCCCGAGCTGCTTAACCGCACCCTGCCCGAGATCATTGAGCGCCATCCCGACTTGGACGCCCCGAGCACGCGGATGGCGGAGGCGATCGAGCAGATCGAAGAGCTCGGGTGCTTTCTCACGGATATAGATCAGGGCCTGATCGATTTTCCATTCGACAACGGCGACGAAGTGGTGTTTCTGTGCTGGCAATTCGGCGAGCAGAGCGTGCTCGCGTGGCATCCAATCGGCGACGGCTTCGCTGGCCGCCGCCCGTTGCCGGGCGCACCCAAGCAATGGCTCAATTGAGCGTGGCTATGCGGCGCCGCGCGAGCGAATCAAAATCATGATTGCACTGTTCGTTTACCTGCTTGCGATATCGTGCTGGCTCGGCGCGATCGTGTTCTTTTCATTTTTCACCGCACCGGCGGTTTTCGGCCAGCTCCCGATCGCCGAGGCCGGCAAGGTCGTCCACGCGATCTTTCCCCGCTATTACGCGCTTGGCTACGTGGCCGGGGCGATCGCGCTGGCGCTCGCGATCTACTTCACGGCGGTGCGCGATTCCCGGCTTTGGTGGGGCTTATGCGCCGGGACGCTGGCGCTGGCGCTCGGGCTGACATTCTATGCCGGCGCGGTGGTGCGGCCGCGGGTTGACGCGCTTCGCGGCGTCTCCGAAGAGCAGAGTCCCGATCCGGCGCGCAAGGCCGAGTTCGACCATCTGCATCACCTGTCGGTTTATCTGAACGGCGCCGTGCTGCTGCTCGATTTGGCCGCGCTCGCCGCCACGGCGGAGGCGCTGACACGCCATGTCTGACCCGCGCTTCAAGGCTATCGTACTCGACTTGTTCGATACGCTGGTGGCCTGGAATCCGGCGCTGCTGCCGATGGCGACCTGGCGCGGACGCGAATTTCGCAGCACCACGCCGCTGCTGTTTCCGATTCTCGAACAGGCGCTTGGCGCGAACTTCGACCGCGAGGCGTTCATGGACGCCCACGCCAAGGTTTACGAAGAGATCTTCGCCGCGCGCTCGCGCGACGGAGTCGAGATCTCGTGCCTCGAGCGCTTTGTGCGAACGCTCGAACGAATTGGGGTCGCGCCGGACCGCGCCGCGCCGCTCGCCGAGCGGCTGCGCGGCACGCACATGGCCCGCGTGCGCGCAGTCACCGCCGCGCCGGCGGCCCGGCTCGAGGCGGTGCGCAGGCTGCATCGGCATTACCGGCTCGGACTGCTCTCGAACTTCGACGACGCCGCTACCGGCCACGAGATCATGGACGACACCGGAATTCGCGCGCTGTTCGACGTGGTCGTGATCTCCGCCGAGCTGGGCCGGCGCAAGCCTCATCCGGATATCTTCCGCCACACGCTCGCGGCGCTGGCGCTCGAGCCCGGGGAAATTCTGTTCGTCGGCGACACTCCGCACGAAGACGTGCTGGGCGCAAAGCGGATGGGAATCCACGTCGCGTGGATCAACAAGCATC
>DATKSQ010000022.1:0-40949 GCA_035531615.1 Binataceae bacterium (SeqCode) | reverse complement strand
CATCGCGCGCGCGGGCGCCCGCGACGGGCCGTCGAGAAGCACGCTGCTGTTTTGCCGGAGAGATTTTCCGTCGTTTGCCATCTTATCTTTGTATTACAGCGCGGCGGCGGGATAAACCGGGGCGGAGTTGCGGGAAAATCCACCGCGACGCCTCCAGTATCGCGCGCCCGCATTTCGCGGAATCGAAAAACTCGGCGCGCGAGCGGGCGGGCCGTGCCGCGCGCGGGAGTGCGTGCTGTCGGTTACAGGATGGTGTGATCGGTGCGGACTATCGAGGACTATGCCTGGACCAGGGTGGACAATCTCCGGATTTCGGGCAATTTTGAAGGGCTTTCCGGGCCATTAAGTGCCGGTGAAACTGGGTTTCCGGCAACTTGGAACCGATCGGTTGGATCTCGCCAGCAACGCGAAAATACGCGCGTAAGCGTGCCTAAGCGCATGAACCTGGAACCAGCGCAGTTCCAAGTTCGGTTCCAAGTTCGCAGTTCCAAGTTCACGCGGTGCGGTACTCGCGGTGCTCGTGGAGGACCTTTTGAACCCATCGCTGAGTGCAACCGAGCTGCCTGGCGATCTCCTGGTCTGCGACGCCGGCGGCGTGTAGCGCGATAATTCTTTTCCGGCGCGCTGACGGATTTGGGATGTCCACCTTCTCGCCGCCGAATCGACGCGATAGTGCCGTCGCGGCATCGAGGCCAACCGCTTCGCTGATTCGGTCAGCTGGGCGCGCGACAACCGGGATGTAAACTCGCATCCCGCCAAACTCCTCGACAAGCGCTTGCGCCTGCCGCGCGCCCAGCGCCGCGACGATTTCATCCATCAAAGCCATCTCCTCGTACCTCCTCCCCACTCTTCCTACGATGCATCGCCTTCAGCGCTTCGATGACTTTGTTAGCTTGTGCCGGAGTCATCCATTCGGGCCGGTCGACGCCGGCGACGGATTTCACGAATTTACGGAACGCATCGTCGCTCTTGTCTCTGACGATTCCGAGCTTCGCGCCCTCGATCCAAAGCCCGCGCGCCATCCGGCCCTGCGCCTGCCGCAGCGGCCGAACATTCGACTCCTGCTTCCGGAAGCCCTTGCTCCGCAGATGCTCGATAATCGCGCCTCGCTCTCGCGGCGTTGCATCTGCGGCGCTCTCGATTCTTCCTTCGGTGACGGTCCGGATGATCTCGCGATAGAGATCGTCATCGAGGCGAAGCTGCTTTTTCGCGACATGGATCGCGGCCAAATCCGCACGCCGGCGAGGATCGTCAGTGCGCATCGGCATTTCGATCGCCCAGGAGAGTGTGCAGTTTGTTGCTGGCCTTGATGAGGCGGTCTATTGCACTATCTAGTGCGCCGGTCGCACCTGAGAATCTCGCTGACTGCGCCAGCCGCTCAGCCCATTCGCGCGTGAAGCATTCCGCAATTTCCCTACCGTCAGCGATAAGACGATAGTGCTTGATGCCAACCCAGTTCGGTCCGTTCGTATCGGACATTTCGACTTCTCTGATCTCGAATTTCATCAATCGAACAATCCTTCGCTGGCGCGGACGCCGCCGGCGCTGTTTATTTCGACGAGCCGGCGCGCGCGCAGCCGCTGGATATACGAGTCGCGCGTGCTGCGCTTGTAGTCAGTGCCTTCGCTGATATCGTCGCGCGGCGCCCAATCGGAAATCCGGTGCAGAAATTCCAGCACCTTGCGCTCGCCGTCGGGCAATCGCGGCAACCACCACTGATAAAGCGCATCGCCACTCGGCAGCGGCTCAAAATCGCCGAGCGCCGCGACGCCTTCATCGGTGGCGACGATAACGCTGCCATCCAGCGCGACGTTTCCCGCGGCCTGCAGGCGCTGGATATAGGAATCCCGCGTGCTGCGTTTGTAGCCAGTCAGGATCGTCAGGTCATCGCGCTCGACGCCGTCTGGATATTGCGCGATCGCCGTCAGCACGATCCGCTCTCCCTTCGCGAGCGTGCCGCCGGCGCCGTTGCCGTTGCGGGACTGCTGTGGCACAGGCTTTAGCCTGTGATTCACACCGGCTAAAGCCGGTGCCACTGAAACGGATGGAGATCTCTTTATGTCATTCCCGCGCGTGGCTGCCGCGCGAGAGCCTGTCCTGAGCCTGCCGAAGGAAATCCCGGCCTTGGGGATCGGAGTGTGACACAGCGTCGATTCAAGCAACCCGAGGGCGCCGACCGCTTTCTGCATTTCCTTCTGCAGGTCGCCGACCAGCATCAGCGCATCGTTGGTATGGTGGACCCATTCGCTGTGCTGCCGCGCAACGCCATCAGCGACGGCGCGCGCGATCGCCGATTCATCCGGCGCGGCGACGGGCTTTGGCTTCGCCGCGAGCTCGCGTTTGAGGTCCGCGAGTTGTCGTTTGAGTTCGCGCGGATCGTCGAGCTTCGCCCGTTCGATCGTGTCCGCCATCGCAGCGGTGATCTGTTTCAGATCGATCGGCTTGAGATCCGCATGCAGCTCGATCTCGGTCGGAGTCGCCGACGCGTCGAAAGTCCGCTTCGGCAGCACGCGAACTTTACGGAATGTCTTGAGCCACTGCGGTGACCACAGGAATCCGTCGCCAGGATCGAGGCCCGGCAGCTCCTCGAGCTGCGCGTGCAGGTCGAGCCCCTTCGTGGTGACCCAGCCCGCGATCGCCTTGCGCTCCTGCGGTCCGGATGTCTGGAAGACGAACAGCACCTCAGTAAGATTGAGTACTTCCTTGCTGACCGCTTGGGGACGCTGAGTGATGAGCGCGAAGCCAATTCCATAGTTGCGGCCAAGTTTCACCAGCCGCGTCATCGCGCCGACCATCACGGCGGTGTTTCTGAACGTCCGCTCCGGAATGAACTCCTGGGCTTCCTCGACGACGAGCATCAGCGGTGACTTCGCGCCCTTCTTGCGCTGGAGCAGGTGCGGCGCGAAGTCTGCCATGAATCGGCACTGCTCGCCGTATGTCATCTCGCTAACGTCCAGGACCATCGACGCGCGATGGTCCACGATAACGTCGGCGATCAACTTCCCGCCGGTCGGCTCAAGAGGAAAGTCCGCATTCGCGCCAATGCTCCTGCCAAAAATTGGAATATCGAGTCCGCGATCTTTTCCGTCCGCGGCGATGCGCAGACCGCGTCCCCAATTGCCCACCGGATCGACTACGACTACCTGACGGCCGGAATCGTACAGCAACTCGACGAACTTTCCGGCGGCGTAGGTCTTGCCGCTGCCAACGCGTCCGATGAACGCAAAGCGCTGTGCTGGCGCCGTATCGGCCGGGAGAGACAGGTCCTTCGCGAGCCGGAGTTCCGGTTTCTCTTTCACCATCTCATCTCCATAGCTGCGGACACGCTGTTTACGGACGTGCAGCGAGGTCTTGATCCGCTGCGCCTCGAGGCCGAGTCTGGCGGGTATGAAATGCTTGCCTTGCGAAATAGAAGTTGCTGACGACAACCAGGCGCAGGAAGAGCACGCTCGGCTCGCGCACCAGATGACACTCGAGCAATGGCGCGAGATGCAGCGCTTCCTGAGCGCTCCATTCCCGCGAGACGACCGTAAAATCTCTTGACGTTCGCGCGCGCCGCCGGTTGGATGCCGTCCTCGTGAAAGGCCTCGCAATTTAGGCTTTGCGCTAATCGCTTGAGTTCATGCATTCGCAGATTCCGCGCGTGCTGTCTCGGTCGCAATTCGGCCGGCGCGGCAATTTGCGCATTCGAGCGGCCCGGTCAGGTAATCGCCCTCCTGCCACGTGCGATGGGTCATGCAGGTCATTGCCTCGCACGCTGGACAACGAGCGCGGATGAGCCGTCGAAGCTGCGGGCCGTGTCTCAGGCAGACCGCCCGATCGCAGCGTGGACAGATCGCGAGCTGATATGCCTCATTAATCACCATCTGCTCCAAGCAGTCGGCGCATCGCATCCTCATCGCTTGCGCCCTCGCGACTTCTCCGCCTCTTCCATGTGATCGGGGAGCGCTTGGCCGCGCGAGTCGTCTTTTTCAATCTCGCGCCACTTGTATCCGTCGCGGAGCATCCGCAGATCGAACCGTTGCCATTCGGCGCGGATACGGTCGGCCTGCGGCTGCGCGTGCAGCGACCCGTAGATATGATTTTCCGGTTTCCAGGGAAGGCCGCTCAGCGCTTCGACGAGATGGATAACTTCGTCTTGGAACCGGATATGGCGGATGTGCAGGAAGCGGGAATAGCGATGCGCCGTGTCGCTGCGCAGCCAGCAAAACCACGAGCCTTCCAGGTTGCGCGCGCCGGTCTGCCCCGTGTACGCGCAACTCGCAATCTCAATTCCCAAATCCTCGAAAGAGGTTCCGGCTCCGTCGATCCCGCCGCCGAGCCATAATAGCCAATGCATTTCGGGCTGCCGGTCGAGCTGGTGCCACCTGAAGCCAACGCCCTTGAGCCAGCCCTCCGTGATTGGAATCCGATCGTTCATCGCGGGAACTCGCGGATGCGCAGGTCTTCCGGCCATTCGGCGGGATCGGCGCCGGCGCGATCGAGACGGTTGCGAAATATTCGCGGAATCTGGTTGCGTGGACCTCCCTCATCGAATTGACAGGGAACCGCACCGAGCTGCTTGACGAAGACGGGAACGCCGGCGGCGCGGCATTGCGCAACGATCTGGCGGATCCAGTTGATGTTGCAGGGCCGCGCGTTCGGACCGCTCTCGCCGCCGACGATTACCCATTCGATTCGCGACGGATAATCCATCAGCGGAAGATCAGGCACCGCTTCGAGCAGAGGCTCGAGGCTCAGGAACTTCACCGCCGCCGGCGTGTGATGGAGCTCGCTGATACGGCCGTATTGCTCGCGGGTCTCGACGCTGACACCGAGATGGACATTGGGCTCGGCGTTCCACTCCGTGAGCTCGCTCCATTTCGTCAGTAGCTCGCGCATCCGCTCCGGACGCTTCGTCAGGATTTGATAGGTGTGCATCGGAGCCACACCCTCCATGAACCAAAAGACATCCGCGATAAAATTGTTAGGTACGTCCTCATGGAATAAGTCCGACATCGAGTTGACAAAAATTCTGCGCGGCCGTTTCCTCCATCGCAGCGGCTGAGCGAGGCGCTCGGGATGGAGCTTCACGTCGGTGAAGTCCCGGCCGAAATATGGCGACTTCGGATTCTTGCTGAGCCGATTCCAATCGCGCTCGGCGTAGCAGTTTTTGCATCCGGGCGAGACTTTGGAGCATCCCGAAACGGGATTCCAGGTCGCGTCGGTCCATTGGATTCCGGTTTTGTCACTCATCGCAGAACTCCTTTGAGGGGAATTGTCCAGACGAAATACCGCTCGGCGAAGTCATCGGCATTACGATCGAAAGAGTTGCGTTTCAGGAATTTTTCGCGGTTGGGAAAAGGCTCATCGCTCTCATCCTGGACCGCATCGACCGCAGCCTGGAACTTTTGGCTCAATTGCCGCGCGCGGTTCAGGGCGAGCTCCGCATGTTTCTCCGCGGAGCCCCGATCGGGGAATGCGGCGACCGGCCAATACTGAGTTTCATATTGTCCGGAATCTCCGAAAACGATGAAGATGTTCATGGCAGCCAGCCTGGTGCTTCAGCCGGAGGCCTCCACTCCCAGAGGCCGAGCATTCCTTTCGCCGGAATCGGCACATCCAGCTCGCGCGCGAAACGCAGATCCCATGCAAAGCGGCCGGGAGAGAAGTCGCCGCGCTGAACCTCCAGCTCCGGCGCCGTGACCTGGCCGAATCTCCGCTCGATCCAGGCTCGGAAATTGACTATTCCTTCGGGCATCCGCAGGCATTGGTGGAGGCGGCAGATGCCGATGACCGCGCCGAGTGGGAGGTTCGCGTCTTGGAGGACCTGGAATGCCGGCTCGGCGAGCAGCTCGCGGCATGCGCGCGGGAATGTTTTAGCGGCATGGATCGCGAGAAGCCCGCGATAATTGGTAGCCCATGAGCGTGTCTCGATGCATTTGAAGCCTTGTGCGACAAGTGTCGCCCAGGGTTGCGTGAGAGTGAGTGCTTTCATGGCAGCGACCTCTCGACCTCGGCGGCGATCGCGTCGATTGCCGCTTTCACTGAGGCTTCGTACTCGACGATGCTTTTCCGCGTCCCCACCTTCCGCAAGTAACGCCAGGTGCGATTGACCTCGCGCTGCTTCGGCTGCGGGACCATCCGCCAATGCCTCAGGCACATCAGATGACCTGAGCGCAGGCCGGCGCCGCATCCAGGGATCGGGCAAGTCCTCATCGCGCTCATTTCTTCGCCTCGGCTAAGGCGTCGCGGCCATTTTTCCAGAGACGATAATGGTCGGGAGCGGCGCGCTCCCATTGCTCGATGAAGGGGCCGGCGTGTCTGACGTAGTAGGAGGTACGCGCGACCTGCTCTTCATCGTCGCAGATTGCGCGGAGTGCGCGGCTGAGTTTCGCGATCTTCTGCTTGTCGGTCATCGGTTCCTCCCAATCACGCGGCGCGGCGGGATAGCGCCACGCGGGTCGCGACTTGTTTGAGCTTCGTCAGATGCTCGATCAGCGAGCCGATGCGGCGCAGCATTGCGGCGCGGTCGCCTTCAGAGAGTTTCAGGATCGCGGCCGCGAGTTCGTCCGCGTCGAGACCGATCAGCGCGGCCGAGGCCTCCGTCATTTTGGTGATGGCGCTGCGGACGGAGTACTGCGTTCGGTCCGGCGCCTTGTGGCCGCTGCCCGTCAATCTCTGGCGTTTCTGCCATCGCCGTGCGCATGCGACTTGTTGGTCGCGGTCATATTCCCGCTCGCTCATAAACTCGAAGCACTTGAGCTGCTCTTCTTCCGGGAGCAATGCGAGGTGTTCGGCGATGCGCGTTCCGAGCTGGTTGCGTCCGACACGTCTTTGCAGCGCCGGGGCGAGGCGCAGAAGCTTTTCAAATTGATATACCCACCCAAAGCTTTTGCCGAAAATATCCGCGATCGCCTCGGTCTGTTTCTGCCGGCTCTCGATTCGCGCGATCTCCGGACGTTTGCGGATGCGCGCGATCGCCTTTGCGATCTCCATCGGCGTATGTTCCGCGCGCGCGAAGTTGGCGATCACGGAAGAGAGGAACTGATCTTCCGGCTCGATCATCTCGCCCGCGATCCACGCGATCATCGTCGCCACTTTCGCGATTCCGCACGCAAGCCATCGCCGCTGGCCGTCAACCAGCTCGAAGAGGTGCTTGCCAGCGGGACGGGGCAATCGGCGCACCGTAATCGGCACTTGCTGGCCGACAGCCTTGATGCTGCGCGCGAGGTCATTCAGAGCGGTCTCGTCGAAATACTCGCGCGGCTGGCCGGCGAACGGCCGAATCCGTTCGCGGTCAATTTTTACTATCTGTCCCAGCTTCTCCATCGCCGCTCTCACTTGATCTGAAGGATTCGGTACCAGTCGTGCTGATGCTTGAACGCGAACAGCATGATGTCCGCCGGTGTGGCGGCGCGATCGGGGACACCGAAGTTGAGTCCCTCCTCGGCGAATGACTGCCCTACCTCGTACGAGCAGATCGGACGATTCCAGAAGCCGAGACGGGTCATGAACCAGGAGACGCGGCGCCCGCGAATCTTTCCCGCGATCGCGTCGGCGAGCTGCAGAAAGATCTTCAGGTAGTCATAGGAGGCGGCAGAGTAAGTGACATCACGTTCGACGATCGACCATCGAAATTGCCGATGCAGTTTCAGCGGCTTCAGGATCCAAGCGTGCTCGGCGTCCGCGATCGAAACCCATAGCGGCCTAACGCGCGTGCGCGTCAGCGCCTCATTCACGAGCGGCGGCTTGGCGCCGACGATCATCCCGACGTGGCTTACGCGGATGCCGCCTTTCGGCGTCGTGAGCCACGCGATCCCGTGCGAGAGTCGTCCCTTGCCCATGATCGCGATGATGTCGCCTTCTTCGACCAGCGCGTCGGCAGGTTCGTCGGGCGGCGCGGTTCTATAATCGGCAGGCGCGCCGATCTGACACCCGCAGGTGCATTTCTCGCCGCGGCGAGAGCCGAGACAGAGCGCATGCATGCCACGTCGGCAATATGAACAGGGCGCAGTGAAAATGGCGTTACTCGTCATTTGGATTCCCCTGAAAGGTAAGGGTGTTGCCCTCATTTCCCGGACGCTTCATCGTCCACAGATCTAAACCAGCTCGCAGTGAGGCTTTCGTGATGCGCAGTTGCGCCTCGGCCGCCGCGATGAGTTGCTTGAGCCTGTCGTAGGATTCGCGCGCGAACAGATAGCGGGTGCTCTTAAGGAAAACGATCGAGCCGGCGCGGCCGCGGGAATTGCCCTCGGCGATATTGTCGATCTCGCGCACAAAAAAGGATTTGCGCTCGCCTTCTATCGACGTGATTTCAACCCACCCAGGCAGAATGATCGTGTTGATTTTGTTCTTCTCCATCACCTCTCATCCTCATCACGCGCGGCTTCGAGCCGCGGTTGTGTCGCGAGCCATACGATTGCGCGACGCCCACTGGAGTTGGTCCCGCGCCGCCCCGAATCGACCACTATCGGCGGCTTCTTTCTGGCCAGCTCCGATACGCGCGGGCGCACGGTGAGAACGGAATGCCTGAGCGCGTAAGCGATCTCGTCGGCCGTCGCGCCCTGGGAATGCGTTTCGAGATACTCGAGGACTTCGCGCCGGACCGTTTTCGCGAAGTTCATGCCTTCGCGCCGGACTGTTTTGGCATGCTGCTGAAGGACGCCGATCAAACCGGAAGCGACGTCGCCGCCGCGCACGATTCCAACGCTCGCCGCGCTCGCAACGCTGGTGTCGGTCGCGATTTTCACCGGCCCGGTGAATCGTCCCCGTTGCGGCAGAAATAATTCCTGCTGCGGTGTCTTCGGGCGCGGCGGTGCCCATCGTCGCAGACCTTCTCCTTAAGCAGCCTTGCGCCCGGATTTGGGTGCGGCTTTTTTTGGTACGCTTTTGGACTTCTTGAGCGTGACCGGTTCGGGTTTGACCGGCGTCACGCGATAGCGTTTCGCCGCGTCGTTCAGAGCCGTGGCCGGCTGCGCGTTCCACACGCCGACGACAGTGGTGTTGATAAGAGCCAGCGTGACCAGGAGCCGCGCGAGCTCGGGCTCTTTCATCGCGCCGAGCTGGCGCGTAATCGGCGTGTCGTATTGATAGCCGTCTTTCGCGAGGCCGAGATGCTTCAGCATCAGGCGCTTGGCGTCCTGGCACATCTCGTGGAGATAGCCGCGAATGACCAGGCGCAGATCATCGGGCGAGAGATGGTTCACTTTCTCGGCGACGGCTGCGAGAGTCTTGCGCCGCGCGACGGATTCGGCCGCCGCCTTTTTCTCTTTCAGGCGCTGCTCATCGCGGCGCTCGGGTTCCCCGCTGCCGCTGGAATAGCTGCGATGCTTCGCGCAATTCTTTGTGACGCAGATATCGTAAACTTGGCCAATATCGTGCCCGTGGACGACGAGGCCTTTGACCATGTGGTCGCACTTATCGTCCGTGCTGGAAATCTTGCGATAGCTATAAGCCTCGTGAACGCTCTTCGGCAGATTCGAGCCATATTCCGTCGCGATCTCGACGACGGTCTCCTCACCCGCGAGCTCGCGTTTGCGGCGCTCGAGATGCGCGGCGAGCTTGGCCTGGAAGCATTCGCGATCAGTGCATTCAGGCTTCGCGCCGGCCGCGTCGTCCGTCACCATATTCGCGGTGTTCTTCGGACAGGCCGAACACGCGCCGGCATCGGCGAGGAGGCCAGGATCGTCTTTCTTCCACGGCGCCGCGGAAAGGTCACATTGCAGCTCGCGCTTGATCCACGAGGCCAGTTCCCGGACCGAGATAATGATCTTTGCGGCCTTGCGGCCGCCGTCATCGTCCCAGTCTTCCCTTGCACACGTCTGCAAAGCTTCTTTCTGGTCGCGCGGCTGCAGACGTGCGAGCAAAATCGCGTGTCCCGCCGTCAGCTCTCCGGACGCGAGCGCGCGCTTCACGGGAGTAATCAGCTCGCACAGCTTGAGGCGCTGATAGACGAAGCTCTGCGACTTGCCGATCTTCTTCGCGAGCGCCTCGACGTCATAGCCGCCTTCTTTCATCAGCGCCTGGTAGCCCTCGGCTTCTTCGAGCGGCTGCACGTCCTCGCGCTGGAGATTGTCGATTACAATAATTTCGAGTGCGGTCTTGTCGTCGATATCGGCCAGGACGCGCGCGGGCACGGTCTCGAGGCCGAGCGCTTTGGCTGCGCGGAAACGGCGCGCGCCTCCGAGAATCTCGAAGCCGCCCGCGCCGGGCCGGACCAGCAGCGGAGTCAGGACTTTTCCGACCGCGGCGATAGAGGCTTTCAGATCGTCGAGTTTCAGAAAGGTCTTGCGCGGATTGAGCTTCGATTCGTGAAGCTTCGCAACATCTATATGGGTGAACTCTTCGGACGCGGGCATCGAGATCCTCCTCGCTTCAGTTTTTTCCTGCTAAATTTCCTCGCGGTCGGCGCCGCGCGCTTTCAGTTGCGCCTGTTTGGCGAGTAGCCCGTTGCGCAGCCATTCCGCGTCGAACTCCAGCGCCTCGCACAATTTCTCGAACGAAAACGGCGCCGTGCCCCCGCGGGCGACGATCCATTTCTCGGCGCTTCTAGCCAGAGCTTTGCGCCGTCGCGGCAGCTCGCTGATGAACTCGCCGGCCACCGTCTCGCCGTTCGACACATAAGGACCGAGAAAGTCCTCGATTGAGGTTTCGAGAATCGCCATCATCAGCCTGATGGCTCCGGCCGCTTCCGGATCGGCAGGAAGGCTGGGGCGCCGCAGGTCGTAGTACTGCGATGTCGTGTAATCGTCAGCCTCGGATGGATCTGCGATCGCGCCGCGCTCAATCCTGCTCTCAACTCCGCCGCCCATTTCCGCCCCTCCCCTCATCCTCGATTGCGAATCTATTGTTGCAGCGCTTCCTTTCGGTCCTCGTGCGCGCCTTCGGCGTGGCCGAACGGAAGCGCGGGCTGATTATCGTCGGGACTTGGGACCAGCGCTTTGCGCAGATCGCGGAAGGCGGCGTCGTACTCGCCGCGCGCGGCCGCGTATTCCTGCTTGGCTTTTTTGAAGGAAGCCTTGGTGCGCGCGAGCCGGCGCCGATTTCGCGCGCATCGTTCGAGCGCCGCAATCGCCTTGTCGCGCGCGAGCCAGCTATCGAATGGTTCATCGATCATCATCATGCCCTCCGCTGCCCGCCGCTTGCGCGAATCGCCGGAGCGAGTCGCGGTCGATTTCGTCGATAAAGCCGCGCCACGCGTTCGCCCTGGCGCGGCGGCTAACCTGCTTGATTCCGTCGAGCACGGTTGTGTGGTCCTGAAATCCGATGAGGAATGCGATCTCGCGAGCGCCCAGATGCAGCCGCGCGCGAATCAGGAACGCCGCGACGTACCGCGCCTCGGTCAGATACCAGGTGCGCCGCCGGCTGAGCATCACGGGGACATCCAGTCCAAGCGCCTCGGCGACGGACTCGACGATAGTGCGCACATGCACTAAGTCCGAGGTGCGCTTCGCCGAAGTGCCGAACAAGAGGGCGGGCCCCGTTGCTTTTTTTCGCGTCGCCATCGCTCAGTCGGGATACTGCGTGGGCCGCGCCGGGCGTGGATTCACCCGTCGCATCTGCGCGGCACGCCGCCGTTTTTCTTCGCGGGTCCATCGCGCGATCGCCCAAATGCATAACGCCAGGTCGGCGCTGGACATGGCGGCTACAACTATGAGAGGCACGAGTTTCATTGCGCGTCCTCCGTCAGAGCGGAAATCGATCGGCGAGCCGCCCAAGGATCGCCAGCACGATTCCGCAAACTGCAACCGTCAAAAGCAGTGCATCCATCACTACGCTCCCTTCGCGTGCGTCGGGCAGTAATCCCGGTCGCGGTCCGGTTGCGGCACGCGATGCGATCCGCACAGGCGCATGTCGCAGGTCGCGTCGGCACGTATGCCGCCGAGCGGATAGTCACAAAGTGCCGTGTGGTTATTCACGCATCCGGGCACCTGGCATCGCGCGGCGCGTCCCCCGCGACGGCAGGCGATCATCACGACGCCGCCGTCTTCGCGGCGAATTACTTCATAGCCCATCACGCGACCTCCTCGAATCGATGCGTGATGGAGAAAAGAAGTGCGTACCGGGCGTCCTTGCTGGAGGGAATCGGCGTGCATTCAAGACCGAAAGATTTGTGTTGGAGCGTGCAGGCCGCGCAGAGTCCCTCCGTTTCGATTGAGTCGCGCTGGCCCTTCGGACCAACAAGCCAGCTCGCCCAAGAGAGATCTGTCCAGCCCCCCTGCGCGCACAGGGGCAGGAAATCGATCGCCGCGTCGATCCCGTGCGAAGCGCGCACCGTGCTGCTGTATTCGCGATCGCAATCGCGGCAGGTAATTCTGACTTTGATTGTAAACATCATTACGCGACCTCCTGAGAAAGTTTGGCGTCAAAGGGAGATATTGAAAAATCTTCGCCGCCGGATTTGATCGTTATGCCGGGGACTTTCTCGGCTTCGGCGATATCCTCGAGCATCGCTTCTTTGTTGAGCTCGGGTTTTTCGCGCAGGAACTTGGCCGGACCATGCTGACGCAGCCAATCGATCACGCGCTCGGCTTTGCCGCGCACCTTCACGCTTTTCGGCTTGGCGCGCCACGAAATATCGCCGCTCGGAAAGCGATACGTCTTAAGCTCTTTCGGGCAGAGCCTCTTCCGATTAGCCTCGCAGTAGAGGCGCACGGCTTCGGTCGCTTCTTCGATTCGCGCGGCGATTGGCGCGGCTTTCGCCTCGTACTCAACCTTGATTTTCGCGATATCCTCGCTGAGCGCGGTCTGGATCATCACGATCTCGCGGCTCTCCGCGCCGATCGCGGCAATCAGAAGATCCGCTTCCTTGTCGCTGGTGGCCGGCCGCACCGCCGGCGTGTTCTTTTTACTCATCAGCGATCTCCGGTTCCGTTGAGATATGGATCGGCACCGCGCAAACGCAGATCGGCGAAACGCCAGAAGGTCATCTCGCGCGGAATATCTCCCGCTCCGCGCGCGAGTATGAACTGCAGCCCGAGGCCGCGGACGTAAGGATCCTCGAACAGCCAGGAGAGGAAATTGCCGGTCATGTTCACGCCGCTTTCTCCATCGCCAGCACCGGCACCGGCATCAGGCGCGTGAGCTGCGCGACGATACTGCTGACGTGGCGCGCAACTTCGCGGTCGCGGCCCGCGATCAGCTTCTTCACGAGCTCGACATGGTAATTGCAGGTCGAATGGTCCCGGCGGAAAAAATCGCCGAGCTGATGCAGCGACGCCCCCGTGCGTTGCCGGCAAAAATAGACTGCGTACATCCGCGCGGTTTCGACGTGCGGATTGGTTCGGCGTCTGTTGTGCAGCTCGCGGATAGTGACGTGGAAAAAATCCGCAACGATCGCTGTGGTCTCCCGCATCTCGACTCGCAGATGGCTCACAAGCGTTCCTCCCTGGTGAGTCGGCTGTTGGGGCATCCGGAGCGGCAGGCTTTGAACAGCCGGACGCGGATTTCGCTGGTCGCCGCGAACGGGCGGCGCTGATGTTCGATGCATCGGTTGGCCGCCAGTTCGCCCAGCTCGGGGCAGTCGACGGTGCGGCCCATAAACGCACCTTCAACCGCCTTTTGGACCGCGGTTAAGTCGCCGTTGTAACTGCCGACCAGGACGGCGCTGACGACGCTTTCCGAGTAGCCGATCTTGTCGGCGGTTCGCGCGCGGCCGGAGCGATCGGCTTCGCGCTTCAACACCTTCATCCATTCGCCGCCGATGCCCGCGTTCATCGCCGTGCTCCCGCGAGGTTCGGATCGTAAATCGAGTGGTCGTGTCCGACCCGAGGCGGATTTGGTCCGGTATTGCGGGCGAGCATGTAGACGCCGGGAGCGCCCGGCTTCTTCGTGCGCGTGACCCGCAGATATCCGTTGCGCGCGAGGCCGCTAACATAGGAGGTCGCATTTTTCTTGGTCGCGTCGGACGTGGCGACCAGTTGTGGAATCGTGAAGCTGCGTAGAATCCGCATCGAGCGCCAGATGCGAAACCGCGCGGTGCCGAGCGTGACCTTCTTAATATGAGATCCGAGTCGCGGCATCGTCGTTCCTCACGCCGCCGCGCGGCGCCCGCGAACGGGAAATGGAGCACTGACGCTCGCGACGTCGGCCTTGTGGACTTTTTTAAGACCATGCTTGCGCGCCAGGCGCTCGATCATTTCGAGTCCGACTTCGAGCGAGCGCATCGTGCCGCCGTGGGTTTCATGCAGCCACTCGACGGCATCATCGGAAAGATCGATTTCGCCGCAGGTGGCGACGTATTCCTTTACGTCGGACAGATCGGGCGGCAGGAACTCGACTTTCTGGCCGACGCGTCCCTTGAGTTGCGGCCATCTGTCGAGGTTCTTCAGGAAATCCGCCATCCCGATCAGAATCAGCGGCTCGGTCGAGAGGTCGTGCAGGTCGCGCAGGATATCGACCAGCTCCGGGCGTTTGAGCAGGTAGTCGGCTTCGTCAACGAACAGCGAACGGCCGGTCGTTGCGAGGCCTTCGACAATCTGATGCACCATGTGGGCGCATTTGCGATTTGGCGCGATGCCGAGGTTGAACAGGATCGACTCGAGCATCGTTAGCGGCGTCCAGACGCGAATCGCACGGACGTGTACCGCGTTGACGTTCACGCGGTTCGCGAGCCATGCGACAGCGGTGGTCTTGCCCGCGCCGCTGACTCCCGAAATGATTCCGGCTCCGGGCGCACCCGGAGCGCGCGTGATTAACGCCTCGGTCGCGGCGGCGAGCTTCTTGATATTGTTGGTCTGGGCCGTAAGTGCGAGCATCTCGATCGTTCCTCCCTCGGGCGAGTACCAGTTCAGGCGCGCGCGGCTTTCATTCCGCGTTCGCGGCGAAATTCCATGTCCACCATCCGGCGTCCCCGGTAATCCGGGTCGGCTTCCATCCGTGCCATGAACTCGCGGTCCTGCGCGGTCCATCGCGTGCGCGGGGTCTGTTCGAGATTCATCGCGCGCGCGAAGAGTTCTTCGTCGGTGGGCAGCGTCCGTGCGCCCGCGGCGTTGTCGATCCGGCGCAGCACTTCCGCGCCGCGCGCGATCTCTTCGGGGTCGTGCGACGCGGCGGCAGCCGGCGCGAGCGCGTCGGCGGCGGCGCGCAACTCGGGAGTGTCGTGCAGCTCGATTTGACCCGGCAGTGCGATAGCCTCTCCGTTCCTTCCGGCGATCTCGACGATCGCGTCGGCGACGCGTTCGGTGGTGAACTTCTTCCGCAGCCGTGAGGTTTCCAGATTGCGTTCGCGGACGAATTTGCGTTGCGAGGTGCGCGCGATAATCGCGATCTCGCGGCGTCTGAGCCCGTGCCGCGCGACATTGAGCGCAATACAGATGAACTCGGGTTTTTGGCCGGTCGAAAAACAGTGCATCTCGCCCATGTCTTCCGAGGCGCAAAGCCGGACCTTATTGCCGATGAAAGGAATCAGCCCATCGTGCCAGAAGCGGGCGTTGGCATATTGGATTCCGACGTCGCGGCGAACCATAACCTCCCCGCAATCCGCCAAGAGAACATCCAACGCCCGCTCATCTGGCACCCGGCGCGGCGCGCCGCCGGCCTCCAGCCACCCGTTCCACTTTCCAACAGGAGAACCGCCGTCGAGTCCGCGATGCCCGCGCTTTGCGTAAACACCGTCGATCCACGCATCGAGCTTGCGCGAAAGATCATCCGGCGTGAGCGCGACCTGCAAAACTTTCTCGCGCCCCTTGCCGAGGCGCGCGGCGAATGACTTGCGCGATTCGATTCCGCGGCGCTCGCCGACGTTCGCGCCGATAAAGCCGCCGTGCCACGGCGCGAAGCCGTGCATGATTGTCCCGACGAATCGCTCGATGTGTGGCTTCTTGTCGCCGGAAAACGGCGGGACGACGATCGACGCGATATCCAGATGATGCAATCCGGTCTGGAACCGGCGCGACTCGTACTCTTTTCCGTGGTCGTGCTTGATCGCGGCGGGGACGCCGAACTTAAGGATGAACTTGCGGACCGTGAGCAGAGCCGCTTCCGCATTCGCCGTCTTCGAGATGACAGCGACCGATAGTCGGGTGAAGACGTCGATCGCGACGGTCATGTAATAGCGGCGTCCGTCGAGGCATAAGATGTCCACCGGCGAGCCGTCGATCTCGACGAGCTGGAGCGGTTCGGTAATCGCCGCCGACGCGTCGCCGAGGGAGACCCGGTAGCGCGACTTCCAGGCGTCGGGATTCGCAATGCGCAGAAACTCGGAGGGGTTAAGCGCCTTCCATTTTTGAATCCATCGCGTGACAGCGCCATACGAGGGAATGCGGATATCCGTCTTGTGAAATTCCGCGCTCGCGCCTTCGAGAATCTGCGCGACGCTGAACAGCGGATTCTTTTCGATCAGCCTGAGGATAAATCCGCGCAGATCCGGCTGCGTGTCGATGAGTCCGCTACCGGTGCGATTTCCGTAATGGTCGGCCAGCTTGTCGATTCCGGCTGAACCGTTCCGGCGCCATCGCTTGAGCGAAGGAACCGTGAGCTTCGAATAGTCGGCGCGCGTTTCCGCGCTGACTTCGATTTGATGCTGATTGTAGAGCTCGACGAATTTCGGCGCCGCGTTCTCGATTCCGAGATTGGTAGCCGCCATGAACTGGCGCAGGCGATTTAAGATTTCAGCCTTGGCTTCGGCGGCACCGCGTTGCCAGTTCGGCAGCGCGAGAAACGTGGAAGAGGAATTGCCGGCCGCGGCTTGGGCGTGGGAAGGAAGGGGGGACGAACCTTCGCACGAACCAATGGGATTGCCATCTCCCGCCGCAGCCGGCAAAGCTGAAATCGCGCCGCCGCAGAATGCGGACAGCTCGGTTTGAATTTCATTCGAGAAGTTCGTGATGTCGTACTCGCGGCCGCCGCCGCGTCCCGTCCGCGAGCGGCATTCCCATCGCTCGCGGTTCCCTTTCTTGTTGATGCCTCGAATCGTTCCCGGAATAATTTCGCTCAGCTTGCCGCCTATTTTTGCGCGTGCTTCGAGCAGCTCGGCGGCGCTGAAAAATTCCTTGCTTCGTTCCCCCACGAATTTCCCCTCGTCAGTTGAGATGCGCTTGGCGAGCGCATCGTTCGTTGTTCATCGAGTGGCCTCAGCTCTGGCGGCTTCTGCGCTCGGTCTCTTCCAGCCGTTCGCGCGAGACCATTCCAAGCACCCGTTCGGCAGACGATTTCTCGCTACCGGAAAACGGAGGCGCTGCGACCAATCCGATTCCCAACTCGGACAATCCATCCCGGAAAATTGGATCGGCATATTCCTTTGCGTGGTCGTGCCGGAGGGCGATCGGCTTGCCGTAGTCTGCGACGAAACGACGGATGGCGCGCAGAGAACTCTCTGCTGATGGACGCTCAGAGATGAGGGAGACAACGCGACGCGTCGCGACGCCCATGACTACGGTCAGAAATCTTTCGCCGTGATCGATAAACCCGCCGTCGATTTCAATTATCGGGTCTTTGGTCAGGAACATTCGGGTCTGCGCTCCCTTTCGTGCTCAGTGCTGGCGGTCCGGGTAACGTGACGGCCAGATCGCCCAAGGCGGCAGGCCGATCGCTTTGGCAATAATCGATTCGGCCTTCGGCCATTTCTTGCGCATCGCGAGATTCAACGTGCCCGGCTTGTAATCATTGGCGACCGAGAGTTGCCGCAGCGACCATCCGGCTTTCTTCAGCGCGGCGACGATATCTGCGCTGTGCCAGTCGCGGCGCACTGGTTGGCGATCGGCGAGTCTCTTACTTGACAGCGGCATTGGTTCTCTGATTCGCTTCGCGAGTATCGTCATGCGGATACGGATACTCTCCTATTTATAGGAGATTGTCAAGCACAAACAGGAGACGTTGGAATTTTGACCGCTGTTGCGCGGAGTAAGGCGAATGCGGGGGGCGCCGCTCGGGAGAAATTACGGTCCGAGTTTCGGGCCGCTGTTGCCTCCCGGATGCAGGAGATCGCACGCCTCGCCGGCGGCAATCGCGCCTTCGCGAAAAAGATCGGCATTACTGAATCGCGGCTCTACCGGTTTTTGAGCGGCGAGACGGCTCCGGACGCCGAGGTGATTGCCTCGATTTCCGAGCACCTGGACATCTCGCCGCGATGGCTGGTGACCGGAAAGGGCGATATCCGTCACGCCCAGTCACAGCAGCGTGCGCCAACACCACTCGATGCTGCCCTGCTGCGACTGGTTGTGGAATGCGTCGAAGAATGGTCTAAAGAGCGTAGGCCAGCAGTGGCCAAGAAAGCCGAGATTATAGGAAAGGTGTACGCGTTCTTCGCTTCCGAACCCGGCAAAGCCGATCGAGGTAAAGTACTCGCTCTGGTAAGAGCCGCCGCCTGACTCTTTATGAGGAAACACGATGGAGGAGCGCGAGCGCGAGAAAAAACGCGCCGAGATTGTCGATCTACTGAACGACGCCAGCCGCCCGCGTCCGCGGCGTCGGCGCGCGCCGGTTCCGGCAATTCAAGTCAACGGAAATTGCAACGTCATAACTGTCGGCGGTGTCGTGCGGATCGAGAAGATGCGCGATGCTGCGACCAGACCGAGCGGTAATGTTTCCCACCGCGCTCTGCCGCCGCCGAGTCGAAGGAAGGCATGGCGAGAAGAGGTCGTCAACGCGATCTGGACCTGCGCCTGGGATATCAATCTCAATCCGGACGAACTCTTTGCGTTGGTCTCGAAGAAACTCGGCCGATGTGTGACCTCCCTATCGAAAGCATCGGAACAGGACCTCGGATGGATCTACGAATGGATCGCCGCGCTCGATCGTCCGGGGCTGAAATCATAAGCGAGGAGGGACAGGAAAATGGCGAAGCTGATTTCGTGCAAGGTCTGCTCAAAAGAAGTCGCCAGTTCAGCCGGGAAATGTCCGCATTGCGGTGCCCCGATTTCCGGTGGCGGCGGCAAGTTCCGCAGAGTAGTGCTCGGGATGATCGGGCTGGTTGTGTTGCTGGGCTTCATCGGCGCGCTGTTAGGAAATCACGATCAATCGTCCACAGATTCTCGTGGCGCGTCCGCTTCAGCACCGCCCACGCCGGAGCTGTCAATTAACGCGATCAGACTGGTCGAGGATTACGAGGCAAATGAAGTGGCAGCGGATCAGAAGTATAAGGGCAAGACCATCGAAGTGAACGGAATGGTTGGGAGCGTCGGAAAGGATATCCTCAACTCGATGTATGTCACGCTCGGTCAACGGGAAGACGATATCGCGAGCGCGCAGCTTTTCTTCGCGAAAGAGCACGAAAACGAACTGGCCTCTCTGTCGAGGGGGCAGTTCCTCGACGCGGTTTGCGTGTGCGACGGGAAGATGATGAACGTGATCTTGAAGAATTGCCAAATAGAAGGGCGCCAGACAAAGTAAATCCGCAGCATCGGAGGAGCGGACCTATGAGAGAACTTCTTGGCGAAATTTTCGCCGTCGCTTGGCTCGTCTCCTCTGCGGCTTTTGTCGCGAGTTTCGTTCCGCGCCTGCAGACCCGGATGCTTGCCCATGGCCACTCCTTGCGGAGCCGACGGTGGTCGAGCGCGATAGTAGCGACAATTCTTTTCTTCGCGACTATTATCGCAGCGCCGCCGCCAAGCTCGCCCGAGAAGGCAGCCGGGCTCAAGGCCGCAGCACCGCCGTCAGGGGGAACGCCACCGCCCAAGCAGCTCACGCAGCAACAAATCCTCGATGCCCGGCTCGCGGTCTGCGTCGCGGTCGCAGACGAATATAACGACGCGCTTGCCTCTCGGGCCGTGAAGGACACGATTGTTCTGGCCAATCAATACGACGTTGGCAAAAACGCCGGAGGCGTGGCGATCGGGCATGAGATTGGCGAGTATTTCAACGGCCGCTGGCGGGACGCCGATTGCAACGAGCTTTCGACCGCACCATGGACGATGGACCAGGGCTACGCCGGCGATGCCATCTCACTGCCCGTGGGCGCGATTCGTCTGACTCTCTGCCGCGAAGCGAACTATTGCTCCTGAGCAGACTGGTGAATCAGTTCGCCCGTTTTCCATCCGCGTGGATGAAAGACTTCGAGGAGCAGCGTTGAAAACGTAAAAGGGGAAAATCAAAAATGGATGGCAGCGGCTCGAGAGTGAGGCCGAACTTCTGCACGCGATGCGGCGCGCGGCTGTCGGCGTTAAGGCGAATTTTCCGGATGAACAAATGCGGTGCCTGCCTGAGCGTGATCGCGCAGGAAGGAGCCAGTGAGGCTAGCGCCGCGCGCGCCGATGCTGCCAATGCCAAACGCGCTGCCGACGAAGCCGCCGCAATTGAGAAAAGCCTGATCTATACGCTCCGCACGGCGCACGATAATGGCACCAACGAGAGCGACGTCGTGAAACTTCTGAAGCCGATGTTCGGAGCCAGCGATTGGTGGGTCGAGTCGGCTTTCGTGATCAATCCGGAAACCAATCGCCGAAACAAGGTTCACCCTGCGGCCGAGATCGTGGTACCGCTCTGCTTCGCCACCTCGGCCATCTGGAGAGGCGCCGAGTCTTGGGATGGCGTGCAGCGCACCAAGCAAATTCTGCCGTTGCTCCGCTATACCGCGCTGGCCGACGATTGCGGCCATTCCGAGTGGCACGGGATCGTTCTGGAGGTGAACGATCCGTGGTGGCGAAAACACTTCCCTCCAAACTCGGCGCTCTGCGGCTGCGCGGCTGATTCGCTCTCGCGGAGCGATTTGGAAGAAGAGGGGAACCGCATTTCCGGCGTGCCTTCGACGCAATGCACAGTCGATCCACTATTTTCCGGACTGCCATCGGAAGAGATGGCCGTCAGGGTCGTGCGCGCATGGCTCGCCAATCCGCGAGTATTCACAGTACCCGAAGATCCTTGAAAGCGCTTTTCACGCATCGGGCGAATTAGTTCGCCCGTGTACCACGCGCGGGAGTGAAAATATCCTCACGTGCGTTGCAAGAGGCGAATAAATTCAGCCCATCCTTCGTCGGATGGCTGCACGCGAATCGCGGCGGGGTTTCTCCGGTTGCGGAGTTTCCGGCTGAGTTCGTCGCGGCGGTCGGCCGAGTCCTGCGCGACGAAGGCGGCTATGAATCGCCTCGGCGTGCGTCCGGCGATGGCGACGCCGGCGGCGAAACCAATTTCGGCATCTCGAAGCGCGAATACGCCGACCTGGATATCGCTGATCTGACCCGCGATGACGCGGTGCAAATCTACTGGTTCGACTGGTGGATACGCTTCTCCTATGACGATCTGCCTGCCGCCGTCGCGCCGAAAGTCTTTGACCTTGCGATCAACGTCGGTCCCGGCGACGCCGCGATAATCGTGCAGCGCGCGTGTCGCGCCTGCGGAATCGCGGTTCCCGAAGCCGACAACCTGGGCCCGCGCACGCGAGCCGCCGCTCATCAAATCGCGAGCGAGAACCGGACTGACGCGATGCTCGCCGCGATCCGCAGCGAGGCAGCCGGGCATTACCGCGGCCTGGCGCTGGTGCGTGGCCAGAGCCGCTTCCTCAATGGCTGGCTCAACCGGGCCTATGAATAGCGACGAAAGGAAATGTGCCGGGCGAGTACGAATCGACGGTCCGATGAGCGCGGCGGAAATCCGCGAGCTCGCCGCGAAGATGATCGTCGTCGCGATCCTCGTAAGCGCGGTCGCGGTGTTCGCGGTCGCGATGGGCGGCTGCGCGCAAACGCACGAGCGGGGATTTATCGCGCGATGCGTGGTTGCGCGCGCACCGTTGCCCGGAGAATTGGAGCCGGGAACGGGGAAAGCTCTGGATATCGCGACCAATCCGATCCCATTTATTTCGCCGCCTCATCGGCTCGTCGAATGGTGCGATTCTGGCGCCGGTTTCCATCTGATCGACGAACAGGAAAACAGCGGCGCATCGCCGATGGATTACCTTTCGGATCCGATCGACAAGGCGGCTTCGATGCTGACGATTCCGGTGCTGTGAGGGGAATCCGATGAATTATTTCAGCGTGAAGGATTACGTTTCCGCGATCGCGGAAATCAAAAAGCTCTCGTGGGCCCAGCGAACCGAGCTGGCCGGCTACGCGATCGTGGCCGGCGCGGCGGGATATGAAGCGCACGGCTATCTCGGGGCGGCGGGAGCGGCGATCGCCGCGATTGGAATCCATCTGCGCGGCCTGGTGCAGCCCCCTCCGTTTGGAAAAGCAGCCGCAGCCGCCGCGGCTGCCAAATCAGCGGCGATAATCAGACCGGAGAAAACCGCGAATGTGCAAAGCGATACCGATATTTTCGGCGCTCATTCTCAGTGCCGGCATCGCCGCCGGATGCTCTCCCGCGCTGGTCGAGGTGAAGGGCGCCGCGGCCTGCGCGCCGCCCGCGCCATTCGCGTTCGCGAGTCCCGTGCCGGCGCCGGATTTGCCAGCCGTATCCGGAACTCAGTGTCCCGGATACGCGCTGTGCCTGGACCAGGTGGATCGCGATGCCATGTTCGACGGAATAAGGGCGCTGGAGAACGACACGTTGTACATGCGCGATTTCTACCGCGGGCAAATCAACGCGTATCAGGCTGAGCTCAAGAAACAGCGGTAATTTTGCAAACGTCTGCAACGAATCAGGAGAGAGAAAGATGAGTCTTTTAACCGATCTGGAATCTGAAGTCGGAAAGTTCAACAGCGATGTTGCCGGCGTGGCGGCGCTGGTGTGGGGCGACGTGAAAGGCGCCGTCGCCAGCGGCGAGGCGATCGCGGTCGACGACGTGAAGGCGGCGCTCCCGAAATTCGTCGCGGCGCTGAAGGATTATACCTCGCAGGTCGTGGCGAGCGTGCAATCGGATCCCGCGTTCGCGGGCGCGGTCGGTTCCTGGAAATTCGGCACCGTCTGCAACCTGATCTTCCAGGCCGTGAAGTCTGGGCTGCCGGGCTTTGAGCACACCGCTGTCGCGCTTGGACAGGCGACCGTGGAGTCCGTAGTGCAAGATTCCGTCAAAGGAGTCCTGGCAGGCGCCGTGACCGCAAACCCTACTTCATCGGCGGCGAAGCCGTCGGCGGCCTGATAGCAGGATTCATCATCGGACTGCGCAAGCAACGCTGAAAAAAGGGGGATGGATGGATTGGCAAACGATCGCGGCCTTTGCGCTGGTCGCGGTAACGCTCCTGGGCGTGAATATCGCCGCGGTTCAGTGGGTCATGGCGCGGCGCGATCGCAAGGATGTGCGCCACCAGGAACGTCTGCTCGGGCTCGAAAAAGACCTGAACGAAATCAGGGTCACGCTGCCGCTCGAGTACGTCCGGCGCGAGGACTGGATTCGGTTCTCGTCGACGCTGGACGGAAAGATAGACCGGTTGCGGGACGAAATACGCGACGAGATGAAGGACCTGCGGGGGATGATCGATGGCGGAAGGATTTGACTTCGAGCAGAAGCAGAAAGAGGACGCGCGCTGGCGAATACTGCGCGTAATCGACGCCGGCCGTCCGATCGCGGTATCCGAGCAAATCGTCTGGCGTGTGCTGGTGGATTTGAAGCTCCTGTTTTCCCTGCACGATGTGCGCCGCGAGCTGGATTACCTGCGGATGCGCAAGCTGATCGAGATCGAAGGCGAGGAAACGGATTTCTGGTATGGAACGCTGACCCGCGCGGGAATCGACCTGGTCGAATACACGGCGCCAGTCGAGCCGGGAATCGCGCGCCCGCGGCGGTAATTTTCAAATGCAGCGCTCCATTATCGCCCGGCTGCCTGAAGATCTCCGCAAGCAACTCGACCAGCGAATCATAAAGAAGGGCTTCGCCGGCTATCGCGAGCTCGCCGACTGGCTCTCGGGCGAGGGCTACGAAATCCGTAAGAGCGCCGTCCACAAGCATGGCCAGAAGCTCGAGGAAAGGCTGAAGGCGATCAAGCTTGCGACCGAGCAGGCGCGCGCGATCGTCGCCGAATCTCCGGACTCGGAAAACACGATGAACGATGCGCTGGTGCGGTTACTCCAGGAGCGCGTCTTTCAGATGTTGGTTGATCTCGAGATGGAGGATCTCGACGGCAAGAAGGCCGCGACTCTCGCGCGCGGAATCGCATCGCTGGCGCGTGCGAGCGTGACGCAAAAGAAATGGGCCGACGAATATGCGGCGCGACTCAAGACCGCCAGCGAGCGCGTAACCGAAGAGGCCAAGCGCGCGGGCCTGTCGAGCAGCTCGGCGGAAAAGATTCGCGCCGCTTTGCTCGGGGCCGGCGCGATCGCGCCGGCTGCGGAGGCCTGCGCCAGTGGCTGACCTCCAGCGGATGCTGCTGCCGTACCAGCAGGAATGGATCGCCGACGAGGCGGACGTCAAAGTCGCCGAGAAATCCCGCCGCATCGGATTCACCTGGGCGGAATCAGCCGATGACGTTCTGCAGGCTGCCCGCGCCGACGGCAAAGACGTCTGGTATATCGCGTACGAGCAGGAAATCGCGCGCGAGTTTATCGAGGACTGCGCGTTTTGGGCGAAGCTTTTCAACGAGGCGGCGAGCGAGATGCGCGAGGTGCTGTACGAGGACGAGGGAAAGGCGATTCTCGCGTATCGAATTGATTTCGCTTCCGGCCACAAGATCGTCGCGCTGTCGTCACGTCCGCGCAATCTGCGCGGACGCGACGGAATCGCGGTGCTGGACGAGTTCGCATTCGTCGATGACCCGGACGAACTGCTCAAAGCGGCGATGGCGTTCCTGGTGTGGGGCGGCAAGGTCAGAATCATCTCGACGCACAACGGCGCCGAGAATCCGTTCAATACTCTGGTGAACGATTGCCGCTCCGGCCGCGTGCCCTATTCGCTGCATCGCGTGGATTTCAATCAGGCGCAGCGCGAGGGTCTCTATCGCAAGGTCTGCGAGCGCACCGGAAAGCCCTGGAGCCGGGAGAGCGAGATCAAATGGCGCGACGGAATTATCGCGCGCTACCGCGAGAACGTCGATGAGGAACTTTTCTGCATCCCGCGCTTCGGCGGCTCGGTGCCGCTGCCGCGCGCGCTGATAGAATCGCGGATGACGGCGGACGCTCCGGTGATTCGGTGGGAGCGTGACGACAAGTTCGTGCATCTGACGGATGACGAGCGCCGGTCGTCCGCCAACGCGTTCATAAAAGAGAATTTGGAGCCGCTTTTGCCGCGGCTTAATCCCGAGCTGCTCAGCTTTTTTGGTGAGGACTTCGGCCGCACGCTCGACTTGACTGTCATCTGGCCGATGCAGCTCGGCGCCGCGCTCAAACGGCTCACGCCGTTCGTGGTAGAACTGCGCAACGTGCCGTATCGCCAGCAGGAACAGATACTTTTCTGGATTGTCGATCATCTGCCGCGCTTTACGGCAGGCGCGCTGGACGCCGGCGGCAACGGCGGCTATCTGGCGGAGGCCGCGATGCAGCGATATGGCGAGCATATCGCGCCGGTGCGTTTCACGGTCGATTGGTATCTCCAGAACATGCCGGGTTATATCGCGGCGTTCCAGGACGACACGATCGAGCTGCCACTCGATACCGATATCCTGAACGACCACAGTGCTTTGCGCACCGAAAAAGGCATCACGCGCGTGCCGGACGTGCGCACGCGATCTCATTCGGGCGCGGGCAAGCGGCACGGTGACTCCGCAATCGCGGGTGCGCTGGCATTTTTCGCCTCCAAGCTGGACGTGATTGGCTACGACTACACACCGGCGCCGCGCGCGACGAAGTTCGGCGACGCGAAAATAGGTGATGACGATGATGATGGGAAATCGCGCGGCAATCCGTTTGGGGGGCCGGCGCGGTTTGGCCGGGGAGCATGGTAATGAACGCGCCGATCGTTCAACGGAGGACGCTGCCGTTTGCGCCCGGCAGATACGAGGGTTCAAATCCCTCTCGGCGCGCCAAACTCGTTTCGTTCATAGCGGCGTGTGCGTTTCTGTGCGCGCCAATTCTCGCGCGCGGGGCATCATCTGAAAAAGTCGTGATGCCGGATTCGCATCTGACGCCCGGCGCGGTTACCCGCGCGACGGCGGAGCAACTCTGCAACCCGAAGTTCCGCACCGCGTCGGTGCGGAATGTGCCGGCGAGCGAAAAGCAGCAGGTTTATGCGGAGTACCATCGCACTCGGCAAAAGGGCGTCTGCTGCGAGGTCGACCATCTCATTTCACTGGAACTCGGCGGCAGCAACGACATCCGGAACCTGTGGCCGCAACCTTATTCGCCCGCACCCGGCGCGCATCAGAAAGATATTGTCGAAAACTGGCTGCACAAGCAGGTGTGCGCCGGAGCGATTGGCCTGAAGACCGCGCAGCATCAGATCGCGACCGATTGGTACGCGGTCTATGAGGAGATGACGGCCGCGCAGAAGAACGCCGTGGTGAAGCGCCGATGACGCCGCTGCTTTATGCCCCGGATGGGCGGCCGGTGGACCTCGGCCTGTTGCACGAGGAGCAGGCCGCGCCGACGATGGCTGGTATTCGGAATATTTATTCCGTCACGCATCCCTCGGTCGGGCTTACTCCCCAGCGGCTGGTCTCGATTCTGCGCGACGCCGAAATTGGCGATCCGTATTTCTATCTCGCGCTCGCGGAAGAGATGGAGGAAAAGGATCTCCACTACAACGCGGTGCTCGGCGTCCGGAAGCATGCGGTCGCGCACATGGAAATTTCGGTGCAGGCCGCGTCCAGCAATCCGGAGGACATTTACGACGCCGACCTGGTTCGGGACATCCTGCTCGAAGGCGACCTCGATTTTGAAACCTCGCTGTTCGATATTCTCGATGCGGTCGGCAAGGGATTTTCCGCTACCGAGATTATCTGGGACCGGGACGAAGTTCCGTGGCGGCCGCAGCGGCTCGAGTGGCGCGACCCGCGATGGTTCATGTTTGACTGGATCTCGGGACAGCAGGTGCTGGTGCGCACGCTGCGCACGGGCGGCCAGACAGTAAACAATCCTCCAGCGACCGGCGCGGCGCATCTCGCGCCGATGAATATCCGCAGCGGCACCGGCGCGCAAATAGGAATCCAGCCGGCAACGGAGCCATTGCATCCGTTCAAGTTCATCACACATATCGCAAAGGCAAAGTCGGGCCTGCCGATTCGGGGGGGAATCGCGCGGCTGGCCGGATGGGCCTATCTGTTCAAGAACTACATCCTGAAGGATTGGGTCACGTTCGCGGAGACTTTCGGGCAGCCGCTCAGAGTAGGCAAGTACGGCACCGGTGCGTCCGAGGCCGATAAGCAAAAATTGCTGCAGGCGGTGTCAGCAATCGGAACGGATGCGGCGGCGATCGTTCCCGCAACGATGCTGATTGAGTTCGTCGAATCGAATCTGCGCGCCAGTCCGGAGCTGTACGAAGGCTTCTGCGATTATATCGACAACCAGGTCAGCAAGGGCGTCCTGGGTCAGACGCTGACGACACAGCTTCCGCGAGGCGGCGGATCCAAGGCCGCGGCGTCGGTGCATAACGATGTGCGCAAGGATATTGCGCTGGCCGATGCGAAACAGCTCGGCGCGTGTCTTTCGCGCGATCTGGTGCGGCCGATCGTCAAGTTAAACCGGGGAGAGCGAAAGCGTTACCCGAAAATCGCAATTGGATATCCCGACGAAGAAGACCTCGAGGCGTTCAGCAAATCGATCGCGCCGCTGATCGATCGAGGATTGCCGGTATCGCAGAAAGGAATGCTCGGAAAGTTTGGACTTTCGGAGCCCGCGCATGGCGAGCCGATACTGCATCCGGTGGCGAAGGAGACCGGCCAATTGGCGGGCGCCGAACCAGCGCCGAAAGCACCCGACGAATCGCCCCAGGATTCGAACCTTGCGGGCCTTTTTACCGACGTGGACGGCGAGCAGCCCCGAAATGGGCATGTCGAGGTCGCCAGCACGAGGCGCCGTTCCGCGCCATCCTCTACAGAAGGCGTACGAACGACGTTGGACAGGGGTCAGGACGGTCTCGCGCGCTCGGCGCCCTTAAAAGGCGGCGGCGATGGAGACGCGATCGACCGGTTCGTCGAAAAATTGCGCAATCAGTCCGACGAAGCGATGGCGCCGATCATCCGGCCACTGATGGCCGAAATTCGCAAAGCCAAAAACTTCACCGATGCGAAGCACCGCGTAGTCGCCGCAGTCCAGCGCATGAACCCGGATAAATTCGTCGAGATGATCGCGCAGGCCGCGATGCAAATGAACCTCGCCGGCAACGCAGGTCTGAAGCTCGGCAAGCGTCGGCGCCGGAAGTAAGAGAATGGCGGCGGCATTGCCGAGAGAGGACAGGCGCAGGCGCGGTCATCCGGTGTTGGCGCCATCGCGTCGCACCTTCAGGTGTCTTTTGTGCAAGGCCCCCGTGCCGATGAAAACCGCCTTCGAGACCGGAGGCGCATGCATACGCTGCGTCACCACGAATCTCGGCTGGCACGAGGTCTATGACCGCGACCGTCGCTTCGGCGCGATTCCGGAAAATCTCAAAAGAGCATACGGACTCAGATAAATGGACGGCGACGCGTCCGATTTCGATTTCGCTTCCGTTGCGCCCGAAGACGCGGTCGCGTACTTCCGCAACAAGGGCTACAAAATCGGGTTTGACTGGCGCGACGTCTGGCAGGAAGAGCACGCGCGCGGCTTCACCGTCGCGAAAGCGATGACGATCGATTTGCTCGAGGACATCCGTGCGGTCGTCGATGAGGCTATCGCGGATGGGATAGCCTTTGAGGATTTCCAGGCCAAGCTCGAACCGATTCTGCGCGCTCGCGGATGGTGGGGACGGCAGATGATGACCGACCCGCTCACCGGGAAGAAGCGCGAGGTGCAGCTCGGCTCCGCGCGCCGCCTGCAGATCATCTATGACACGAATCTCCGGATGTCATATTCGGCCGGCTCGTGGGCGCAAGTGCAGCGCACGAAGAAAGACCTGCCGTACCTGCGTTACGACGATCCTGACCCGCATCCGCGCCCGCAACATCTCGATTGGTCGGGCACGATACTGCCGGCCGACGATCCCTGGTGGGACACTCACTATCCGCCCAACGGCTGGAACTGCAAATGCCTGGTGGATTCGCTCTCGGCCAAGGATATCGACCGGCAGGGCTATCATCTTAATGCGACTGCCCCGCCTTCCGGCACTTACGAGTACACAAATCCGCGCACCGGCGAGACCAGCCAGGTCCCTGATGGCATCAGCCCGGGCTTCGCGTACAACCCCGGCAAAGCGGGGCTGGCGGCCACAGCGGAGCAGATGCTCGCGGAGAAGATGGCGACGGCGGATCCAG
The DNA here is from genome assembly GCA_035531615.1 of Binataceae bacterium (SeqCode). GTDB lineage: Bacteria > Desulfobacterota > Binatia > Binatales > Binataceae > JBARDN01. The sequence goes on along the minus strand of DATKSQ010000022.1, from coordinate 11,844 downwards.
ATATCGCCCGCGCCGTCGCCGCGATCCCGGCGCCGCCCACGCCCGAAACGACCGATCCGATTGAAGATGCCGCATCGGTCGCATGGAAGGGCGCGAGCAGCGCGCAGAAGAAACTCCGCGCGCGGATGATGAAGCGCGACGGTGCGTCCGAGATTCTGAAGCGCTGGACGCCCGATCAGTTGACGGCGGCGTACCGATATTCCGTGGCGCCGTCCGGCTTCAATTTCCACCTTCGCGCTGGCGATCCTCTCACGCCGCAGGATTTCGACCTGGTGCGCGCGCTGAATGCTCTGCCGAAGGTGCGCGGGACCGTGTGGCGAGGCGAGAAATGGCGTCTCAGGCCGGAGGGGATCGCAAAATACCGGAAAGGTGCGGACCTGCTCGACGAAGGATTTTGGAGCTCGAGCATCTATCGCGGCCAGGCAAAGAAATTTGCTGGCGATGAGGGCGTGATTTTCCGGATCGAGAGCAAGACCGGCCATTTCATCGGTCCGATTTCGGGGTATGCGCGAGAACGCGAGGTGCTGTTTGCGCCGCGGACGGCGTTCCGGGTAAAGTCAGCAAAGAGACGTGGCCGAAAGCTATATGTCGTCCTTGAAGAAATTGAAAAGTAGCCGCGCGGCCGATTCCAAGCCACGGCGCGCCCGGCGCGATCCGAATGACGACGCGCTCAAGCCGGTCGCGGAGTCCGCTCCATTGCACGCCAAGGACGCGAGGGCGCTTCGCGCTCTCGGCATCTTTATTCATCCCGACATAAAGATCATTCCTGATTAAGTGGCACAGGCTTTAGCCTGCGACCCCGCACCGGCTGAAGCCGGTGCCACCCGGCAGGGCGAATTAGTTCGCCCGTTTACGATTGCGCGCGCGCTGAACAGAATCGGCGGCGATGCGCCTCTTGTTTCGCAAACATTTCACACCTACGGAGAAACGCCATGAAGTAGCGGCGATGGCTGATCTTTCGGCTAAGGAACGCAAAAATCTTCCCGCCGAGGATTTCGCCTACGTCGATTCCAAAGGCGGGAAGCATCTTCCGCTCGTCGACGCGGAGCATGTCCGCGGCGACGCGGCGCGCTTTGATCAGACCGAGTTCGAGTCCGAGACTGCCAAACGCGCCGCGTGGAATAAAATCGTCGCGGCCGCAAAGAAGTTTGGCGTAGAGCTTTCCGAGACGCTGGGCGCCGACGGCAAGCTTCATCCGAAATCTGAAAATGCGGCGATGCTCTCGACGCACGCCGTCGCGATAGAAGCCTTGGAAAACGCCACTCCTCCGGAGTGGGTAGAGCTGCTTCCCGCCGGCAGGTTCATCGGCAAAGACGGACGCGGGCCTTTTTTCAACGAGGCTCCGCAGCAAGTCATCGCCGCGACGCTCGCAATGGGGATGGACGCCGGGCTGCCGATCGACCTCGATCATGCGACCGACTTCGCCGCACCTGAGGGACGTCCCGCACCGGCCGTCGGCTGGATACGCGAGTTCCAGGTGCGCAGCGGCGCAATCTGGGGACGGGTCGAGTGGAACGCTGACGGCTCCAAGGCTATCCAGTCGAGGCAATATCGGTACATCTCGCCGGTATTCCAGTTCGTGGGCGGCCCGAATGAGGACAAAAAAGCGCAGGCCGGCATCATCACGCGCATCCTGCGCGCCTCGTTGACCAACAATCCGAACCTTAATCTAACCGCGGTCGCGGCCGCGAAGATTGGCCTTTCTCATTCAGCAGCTTCAGAGGAGCCAGATATGGCGGACGACACCGGCAATAAAAAACTCTCGCAAGTGGTTGCGTCACTCGAAAAGATTTTTCCCGATCTCCCTCCCGCCAAGCTGATGGAGCTAGCGGCCCAGGCGATGGACTTTGCGACCGACGGCGACGAGGACGACGACGCGGACGGCGGCACTGACGGTGCCTCGGCCGACGCCGCTGGCGACGCGGATGGGGATGCGGACGGCAACGCGAGCGAATCGCCCGAGGAAATGTCTGCGCGCCAGGCGAGCGAGCTGGACGCCGCGCCCACGCCGGTCGCGCGCGCGGAGATGGCGAAGAAGCATGCCAAGGAGAAAGAGGCGATGAGCAAACGGACCGCGTCAGCCGCACACGCGCAGCAGCCGGCGCCGATCGACGCGTCGAAGTTCGTGGCGGTCGCCGACTATCAGAAGGTCGTCACCGAGTTCAATTCGATGAAGGCGGAGCGCAGGCGCGAGAAGGCCGAGACGGCAGTGATGGCGGCGATGCGCGAAGGCCGCATCATCGCCGCGCAGAAAGATTGGGCACTCGCATACTGCGCGGCGGATCCTGCCGGGTTCGCCACGTTTGCCGCGAAACAGCCGAAGATGCTGCAGGACGAGGGCGGCACTTTCCGTAGCCTTCCCGAATCTGGCGCCGGCGCGTCTCTGAATCGGGCCGAGACCGCGGTTTGCGCGGCGCTCGGTCTCACCGCCGAAGAGTTCACCAAGTCCAAGGCGGCGCGCACGAGCACCTCGGCGACGGTCGCCTGAGCAAAAACTTTTAACCGCAATGAGGAACTGACATGGCTGGACTAGCGAATGGGCGAAACACTCCGGAGTTGGCGGACGGCGGCCGGATGAGAGTTCTGCCAGTCGAGGCCAACACGAATGTGTACCTCGGCGGCATTGTGGCGCTCGATGCCGCTGGCAACGCGGTGCCCGCCGCGGCTTCTGTGAGCCCGACCGTCGTTGCGCTCCGGATAATCGGACGCGCTGAGATGGTGCTCAACGGAATCCCCGGCGAGAACGCACTCAACAATCCGGGAGCCGCCGGCGCGATATCAATAGTCGCGCGAAAAGGCGTCTTTCTGTTCGACAACGCGACCGGACTCGACGCGATCGCGGCAGCGAACGTGGGCAGCGAATGCTTTGCGCTCGATGACCACACCGTGTCGATGAACGACCGCGCAAGCGGCGATACCGTGCAGACCCGCGCAGCGGCGGGCCAGATCGTCGCAATCGACGCCTCCGGCGGGATCTGGGTGGATTTCTGGCATCAGTCCATTTCCGCGACCTGATGACGTGATGAGGCGCTGAGGAACGCAACGGAGAAAAGGCAGATATGGAAATTTCAGCAGCAAATCTCAACGCGATGTTCACCGGCTTCGACGTCGTGTTCCAGCGCGGCTTCGAGAAGGCGCCTTCCTATTACGAGTTGATCTCGAGCATCATCAGGGCCACCTCGCGGCAGACCACCTATCCGTGGCTCGGTCGCACGACGAAGTTTCGGGAATGGCTGGGTGACCGCGTTATCCAGGCGCTCGAAACGCACGCCTATACGGTCATCAACCGGACCTTCGAAGACACGGTCGGAATCTTCCGCGAGGATATCGAAGACGACACCTACGGCGTCTACGAACCGGTGATCGAGCAGCTCGGATGGGACGCGAAGATCCATCCTGACGAATTGATCTTCGGGCTGATCAAAAACGCGGTTACCACTCCGGCCAATGTTCTCGCCTACGATGGCGCGGCCTTCTTCGGCAATCACAACATCGGACTGGCAAACCAGGGCGCGCAGATCGTGGCGTCAAATTTGAACTCGGCCGGCGGCGGCGCGTACTGGTTCCTGGTCGACGCGGCCCGGCCGATCCGTCCGTTCATCTTCCAGTTGCGGCGCGATTATGCCGTGAGCCGGATGAACACGATGACCGACGAAGCGGTATTCAATCGCCGCGAGTTCCGCTACGGCGTCGATGCGCGGTGCAACTCGGGCGTCGGCCTCTGGCAGCTCGCCTATGCGAGCAACCAGGACCTCTCGAACCCTGCGAACTACGCCGCGGCGATCGCTGCTATTCGCGGCTTCAAGACCGACGCGGGCGCCCCTTTCGGAGCCTGGTCGGGAACACCGAAGTCCAAGTTCCTGGTCGTGCCGCCTTCTCTGGAAGAAACTGCGCGCCAACTCTTGCACAGCGAGTTTGGCGCAATCGCGGGTGCGGCCGGCGCGGTAGCGGCGGTCCCCGGCACGAATATCTGGCAAAACAGCGCGACGCTTATCGTCAGCGAGTATCTCTCCTGACGCTGAAGTATTGGTGATGGTGACGGTCTGGGGATGAACTCGCACGAAGTGGATGCCAGCGCTCTTCCCGCTGGTATCCACTGTTTCAACTGAACGGCAACTGGACGGAACGACAACAAGATGAGCTACGCAGTTCCCCAGGACGTCATCAATGAGTTTCCGAACCGTGATCTGGTTCAGCTCACCAACGAGGATCCGACCGCTCAGACCGTAAACACGGCATTCATTCAGACCGCGCTCAATGACGCGTCGAGCATGATCGATTCCTATCTTGAAGCGCGCTTCGCGCTGCCTCTTCCGACAGCCACGATTCCCGGACTGCTCAAGGCGATGTGCATCGATATCGCAATGTACAGGATGCAGGCGCTCCGGCCGCTGCATGACCTTGATGATGCGCGCAAGCGCTACGAAGACGCGCTCAAGGCGCTGGAAAAAATCAACCAGGGCAAACTCACTCTCGGCCTCGCGACCGATAACTCAGAGCCCGCGCCAGACGCTGACGAAGTGGTTGTGCTTGCCGGCGGCGATCCCAGTGGCCGGCTGCCGAGCCGCATTTTCAACCGCGGCAATCTGAGGGGCTTCTGATGGGCGCGGGTTTGAACCTGGAAATCAAGCTGGACGACGCGAAGGTGGTCGAGCAGCTCGGCAAGATCGCGACGCGCACGCTCACACTCAAGCCGGTACTCGAGTCGATCGGCAAATCATTCGTCGCGAGCACTCGCCGGCGGTTCGAACAGCAGCGCGGCCCGGATGGCCAGCCGTGGAAGCCGCTTCGCCCGGCGACGATCGCAAAGCGCGACAAACGGGCGTTCCGCGGCCGCGCCGGCAAACTGAGTTTCGGATTGAACTATCTTGCCAGCGGTGGTGCGTACGGCACAAAAGCACTGATCGACCGCGCGCGCCTGCTCGGATCGATTACCTACAAGGCTACTTCGACTGAGTTGGCGGTCGGAACGAATCGCAAGTTTCCCGGCGGCGAGTTTTCCGCCGCCGCGATCCATCAGCTTGGCGGCACCTCCGGGATGGCGCCCGGGCCGGCAGCCATTCCGGCGCGGCCCTTTCTCGGCGCCGATCGCAACGATATGGAACGCGCGGGCGAAATCATCGTCGCGCACTATTCAAACTTATGATGCGCGTGGCCGGGAGGACGGGATGCGGGGTGTACGTTGCGGGGAATGCGGACATGCGATGTTTCGCAAGAAGCACGCGCGCAAGGATCGGAAATTCTGCTCAGCGCCATGCCGCGCGCGGGCCTGGCGAAAGGAACGCGTCTTGAGCGCGCCTGAAGCAATGCGGCGCTCCCGCGCGAAAGCCGCAGTGCGGAAGCCGCGGCTCGGCACGAAGGCGAATCCGGTGCATGTCCGTCAGTGCCCGGAATGCCGCCTGTTCTGGGCGGCCGACGGACCGGCGCGCCGGCGCAGCGATCTCTTCTGCGCCAAGCATCGCGCCGAGACCCGGAGGCTCGCGGCATAAGGCAATGGGCGCCGCACTCGACACGCCCTGGCAGGGCCAGACTTTCGCGCCGCCGCAGTCGCTGGATATCGGCACGATCGAATCCTCGATTGTCGCGCAGCTTAACACGGCGCTCGGCAATCAGATCGAAGTCGCCCATTATCCCGATGCTCCTGAGACTTACCGGCTGACGCATCGCGTCGGCGCCGCCCTAGTCGTCTATGGCGGCGACGATTACAGCGAGGTCGAGGACACCGCCGTCGTGCTCCAGGACCGCACACTGCGCTTCCATATCGACGTGCTGATGCGCGACCTCGGATGGGCCTACGGCGGACCGGCTAGCGGTCCATCGCCGGGCGCGTACTCAGTTTTGAATACTATTCTGACGACTCTTACCGGCTACTGGATTCCCGGATGCCGCAAGATGTTTCCGAAGGGTACTCAGTTCGTCGAGCGGGATAAGCAGGGCGGGGTCTGGTATTACCGCATGTCGTTCGACGTGCCGACCGTCAATATCGAAGTCGGAGCGACGCCTGACTTTCCGCTTTTCACAAAGGGCAGCGCGCTCGAGACTGGCGGCATCACCGCGATCCCGGTCGGCTTCGCGCCGTTCACTTTCAATGCGCAAAACCAAATCACGCTGCCCAATCAGAATGTCTCGAAGGTGATCGTCACCAGCCATGACGGCACGATCGTTTACCTGGCCGGGAGCGATTACTCGGTCGATGGCCCGAACGGAATAATCACTCAAATTGCTGGCGGCAATATAGCAGCACTCGCGACCGTGCTGGTGAGCTTCAGCTACGGCGAAATAATAGGCGCGGTCGCCGGCGGCGGCGCGGCGCCGACCTTCCCGACGAACTGAGAGGAAACGCGATGCCACAATACCGAGTGCAATACAATCAGGCTGGAGATGCCTACTACGTCAAGGAGCTGGTCGCCAAAGGCGTCTGGCTGTCGGTCTACGAATATCGCTCGCCCGCGGCGGTCCCGACCGTGATGGCTCCCTTTACCGGAATCGTCGAAATCAAGCGCAGCGGGAAGGAAATCGCGTACCGCAAGTTCTTCGCGGTGAGCTGGTGGAACTTCCTCGCCGGCAAGGAAGTTACGCGGTCCGAGAAAAACTGGCTGGTGCGGGATTATATCGCAGCGACTCGCTATGCCGCGCCCGTGGCGGCGCAAGGGCCGAAAGGCAAGACCGGTCCGCTCGACCCGAATGATCTCAAGGCTGCGGCCTCATCCGGGACTACGCAATCGCCCGCGCCGGCCGCCGAAGCTCCCGCTTCCACCGCGTCGGGCGCAAAACCCGCAAAAGCCGAAGTGCAGACGACTGCAAAATCGGGCACCCAGGAGTAAACCATGCCAGCAGCATTTCTACACGGCGTTGAAGTAGTCGAATCGACCAGCGGCCCGGTTCCGATTCAAATCATCAAGTCTTCGGTAATCGGACTTGTCGGCCGCGCGCCGATGTGGGCGGCAGCCGGGGCGGTTCCTCTCTGGAATCCCAAAGAGGCGCTCACCGTCGGGATGCAGCGAATCGACACGAACGGAAATCTCCAGCAGGTCACGATTGCGGGTGTCACCGGAACTGTGGCACCCGTGTGGCTGACCGTGCTGTACGGGCTTACCGCCGCCGACGGAACCGCGGCCTGGCAGATGGTCGAGACCAAAGCGCAGCTCGCGCTAACTAATTCGCCGACTCTCGTCGCGTCCGAGCAAGCCGCCGCGGCATTCGGACCTCTGGTCCAGGGCTACGGCATCCCTTATGCCCTCGCGGCGATACTCGAGCAGGGCGCGGGACAGGTAATTGTCGTCAACGTGTTCGACCAGATCGCGCATTCGACCGCGATAGCCGCGGCCGCGTTCGCATTTCCGGTGGCCCCCGCACTCCAGAAGATCAACCTCGGTCACATGGGGGTCTCGAACGTCGTCGTGACCGATTCGGGCGGCCTTACCACTTATACCGCCGGACTCGACTATTCGATTGACTATGTCAACGGGATCATCACGCAGCTCTCGGGCGGCGCGATCCTCGCGGGGGCGTCCGTCAAAATCGCCTTCAGTTATGCCGACCCGACGAAGGTTACCGCGGCGAATATTGTCGGCGCATTCACCGCCGGCGTGTACACCGGAATCCAGGCGCTTCTCACGACCTTCCAGACGATGGGGTTTTTCGCGCAGCTCTTTATCGCGCCCGGATTCTCCGACCAGCAGACGGTCGCGGCCGCGCTGGACGCGATGGCGCAGAAGCTCGGCGGCTACGCACTGGTCGATTCGAGTCCGAACACTGCCATCGCGGCCGCGCTGGCGAATCGCGGGACGGTCGGCCAGGCATTCAACACCTCGAGCAAACGGACGATCCTGTGCTATCCGCAGGAGCTGTTCTACGACACCGGAATCGTGCCGACTGGCGTCACGATCGATTCGTACGGAAATCCGGTCCAGGAGCTGGCGAACCAGAATAACGACTCGCCCTATTCGCAATGGGTGGCGGGAATGATCGCGGCAGTCGATGCCGAGTTCGGCTACTGGTATTCGCCCTCGAATCATCAGGTCGAAGGAATCGTCGGCCCTGACGTGAGCATCTATTCGTCGATCCTGGACCCGGCCTGCGACACCAACAATCTGAACGCCGCTGGCATCGTCACGATCTTCAACGCCTACGCCACCGGGATGCGCGTGTGGGGAAACCGCAGCGCGGCCTTTCCATCGAAGACGTCGATGGACGTCTTTATCCCGGTCCGGCGCGTGATGGACGCGGTCGAGGAATCGGTCGAACTCGCGATGCTCCAGTTCATCGACCAGCCGACCTCGAACGCGCTTATCACGGCAATCCTGCAGAGCGTGAACGGATTCATCCTGAGCCTCGTCCAGCGCGGCGCGCTGGTCGCGGGCGCGGCCAGCTACAATCCCGCGGATAATCCGAGCGCAACGGTAGTCAATGGCCAGCTCGTATTCGAGCTGGACATCACTCCTCCGCCGCCGCTGGAGCGGATCACCTGGAACACGAATCTCGACACCGCTCCTCTCGGCACTCTCGGCACTACGACAGCCGCGCAAGCCGCGTAAAGGACGCGAGGTAAGGAGAAGCTCCGATGGCTGGACAGAATCTGCAAATCAATTCGCTCTATAACCTCAACGTTTATGTCGACGGCGTGAGCTATCTCGGCCGCTGCGAAGAAGTGGACGTGCCGTTTCCGAAATCCACGCCCGGCGACTACAAGGGCCTCGGCATGGCCGGAGAAGCCGAGCTGCCAATGGGTTTCGGCAAGCTCGAGGGACGCATCAAGTGGAAGAGCTTCGACGCCCAGGTGATGAGCCTGGTCGTCAACCCGTTCGCTTTTCACATGTTCCAGTTCCGGGGCAGCGTTGACCAAATCACGGCGTTCGGCCGCGCCGCGCAGCTTCCGGTAGTGCTGCTTCTCACCGGATGGATAAAGGATCCCGACAAGCTGCAGTTCAAGCATCAGGCCGCGGTCGAAAACACTTCGACCCTCGCGGTACAGCATAGCGAACTGACTATCGGCGGCCTGCAGATTTTCATGTACGACGTGTTCGCGAACGTCTTCACAGTAAACGGAGTGGACCAGCTCGCGCAGTTCAACGCCAACCTTGGCGCTTAAAGTGAGACAGGCTTCAACTTATGAAATCACCGGCTGAAGCCGGCGCCAATTCAAACGCACGAGGAGGAATGTCCGATGGAAGTGAAGCTCGATACGGCTGCTCTGCCGCAGCCGGAGTTCACCAGCGACTTCAATCTGCCGAGCGGGAAGCACGCGCAAATCCGCAAAGGCGTCGGCCGCGACCTGGTTCAGGCGATGAAGAACGCCGGCCCGGACGCCGACGTGATGACAATCACATACGCGCTGGTCGCGCAGCTCACCCTTATCGACGGCCATCCAATCGTGCTCGAGGACGTGCTCGACATGGATTTGACCGATCTAAACAAGTTGCAGACCGATCCAAATTTTCGCGCGCCGGCGTAGACGGCGCCGGCTTCGCCGCTCTCATCCGCTTCGGGTTCACCGTCACCGAGTTGAACTCGATGGAGCTGGACGATTTTGAGTTCTGGATCGAATCGGTGCGTAGGCATAACGCAGCGCTCAATGAATCGATCCGCGAGCAAACCAGGAACGCATCGTCGTAAAACCGAAGAGGTAAAGGAAACGTGGCATCCAACCGAGTCTTTGTAGCGAATCTCAATTACGCGCTCACCGAGGACGAACTGCGCTCGCTCTTCCTTGCGGTCGGCGGCGTCGAGAAAGTCGATATGGTCAGAGACCACTACGACAACAAGCCAAAGGGCTTCGCGTTTATCACGATGATGACGGCCGAAGACGCGGAACGCGCGGTCGAAAAGTTCCACGGAACCGAACTGCAGGGACGGCGCCTGCGCGTCGAGATCGCGACCGGAGAGCCGAAAGACAATCGCGATCGTCGTCGCGACGAGCGTGGCGATCGGCGCGAGGTGAGGGGCCGCTGAACGGCGCGAAAGGCGGAATTAAATGGCCCTCCAAAAGCTCCTCGATTTCGCCCTGCAGATCAAAGCCGTCGGCTTTCAGGGCGCCGCCGCGGCCGTCCAGGGACTGAATAAGAATATCGAGAACATGAACAAATCGGTCCGCGACACCGCGCACCTGCGCGAGGCCGCCGGCACGATGGCCGGTATCGGCGCGGTCGCGCTCGGTATGGGCGGCGCAATTGCGTACGGTCTAAAGTCCACGCTCGATCCGGCGATCGAGATGCAAGGCGAAATGGCTCACGTCGCGACCGCGATGGATGATGGCGCGAAGACCCAGCAGCACCTCGCCGAAGTTCAGAAGTTCGCGAACAGCATCGCGTCAAAAAGCGCGGTCACGAATGTTCAGCTCGCGGAGTCCTACTACATCGCTCGGTCCAACATGCTCGGCCATGCCGAAGCACTCGGCGCGGTCAAAGCGGCAAACGATCTCGTCACCGCGACAACGCGCGACGCGGCCGACGCGCAAGCGCAGATGGTCGAGACGACGCGGACGCTCACCACGCTGATGCATAATTTCGGAGGCACGGCGCAGTACTACGCCGACATGCTGGCCAAGCTCCAGACGAAATACGCATTCGGGAATATCGGCGAAATCACGGGCGCGCTGCAATACGCGATGCCGACGATGAAACAGGCGGGCGTCACGGCGACCGATGCGAGCACTGCGCTTGCACTGCTGTCTTCCGGCGGCCTGCACGGCCAAGAGGCTGGCACCGCGTTCCAGGAACTGCTCGGTAAGCTCACGACGGACACAAAGCTGTTGCCCTTTCTCGCCAAAACCGCGCAGGGCGGCACCGACCTGGGCGCCACCATCCGGAACCTCAATGCGGCTTTTGGCGGCCTGACCGCAACTCAGCAATCCCTTCGGCTGAAACAACTAGGCTTTGGCGAACGTGATATTCGCGGCGTCGCGCTGCTTATCGACAAATCGAAAGAATATAGCGCCACGCTCAAGGACATGCAGAACGCGCAAGGTTCGGCCGCGGCGCTGGCTGAAAAACGGCGCGCCGCGAGCGATTACCAGTGGGCGATCGCGCTCAATAATATAAACCTCTTTCGAGAGGCGATCGGCACGGTGTTACTGCCAGCGTTTACGAGCCTTTCGAGCCATCTGGCCAGCGCCGCGAGATTCGCGGCTGAGTTTGCCGAGAACCATCCGGAGCTCGTGAAGATCGCCGTAACCGCAGCGGCGATTAGTTCGGCCGTATTGATTATCGGCGGCGGCCTGGCGCTGGCATCGGGGGCGCTCCTCGGCTTCGTCAGCTTCCTTCCCGCGCTCAAGACATTCGCCACGGCGACTCGGCTTGGAACCGTGGCGACGAAAGCATGGACGGCGGCACAGTGGCTATTTAACGCCGCGATGGACGCGAATCCGATCGGCCTCGTGATCGCCGGCGCCGTTGCGTTGGCGGTCGCCGCGTACGAAATCTATGAACACTGGTCGGCGGTCAAGGGATTTTTCTCTGGGCTATGGAGCGACATTAAATCGATCTTCACGAGCTTCAATACATGGACTGGCGGATGGGCCGCGACGCTTGGAAAAGCTGTCCTGATCGGAATCACCGGACCGTTCGGCTTGATCGCGATTGAAATCTACAAGCATTGGGATGCGATCAAGAAAGCCTGCGAGCATATCGCCAGTGGTATCGGCAAGTTTTTCATCGGCCACTCGCCGCCGCCGGTGGGGCCGCTCCACAATCTGAACAAGGTCAATTTGATTGGAACGGTCGCGGACACGATCAAGCCGGCGCCGGCGATCGCCGCAGTCAGGCGCGCCGCTGCGGCGATCGCGGTCACGATGCCGCTGATGCTGACGCCCCTCGGCGCGAGCGCGGCTCAGGGACCGCCCCGCGC
>DATKSQ010000021.1:0-36061 GCA_035531615.1 Binataceae bacterium (SeqCode) | reverse complement strand
TACTTCAGCCTGCGCAAACAGGGCGATGATATAATCGAGCACGGCGATCCGCTCGCCAAACGCCTGGACCTGGTCGGCGAGGTTCCCAACGAGACCGGCGAGGCGACCATCCATTACGAAATCGTCAACGTGGGCGGCGGCGCGGCCCTGATGGTGGTGGCGGGCCTGATGTCGGGGCTGCTCGGAATCGGTTCGGGGGCGCTCAAGGTGATGGCGATGGATTACATCATGCACATCCCGCTCAAAGTCTCGAGCGCGACCAGCAACTTCATGATCGGTGTCACTGCCGGCGCGGGCGCGCTGGTGTTTCTGGCGCGAGGCGATGTCGCCACTGTTATCGCGGCTCCGGTCGCGCTGGGGGTCACGGCCGGTGCGCTGGCGGGCAGCAGGATATTGCCGTATGCGAACGTGCGCTGGCTGCGGCTCGGATTCGTGGTGATCCTGGTATTTATCGCGCTTGAAATGGGATGGCGCGCGCTGTCGGGGATTTGAATCATGCCAAAAGCGGTCGAGCCGAAAAACACTGTCTCACACGAAGAAGATCGCATCCTGCGCGTATGGACGCCGATGCTCCTGCGCACGATCCTGATCGTCGCAACGATTATCCTGGTCACCGGCTTGGTGATGATGGCGACGCACGCGCCGGGCTATTTCGCACAGCGCTACCACACCGTGCAGAGCGGCCGCGCGCACGACCCGCAGACTTTCGCCAAGTTGATTGAGGGCGCGACTCAGGGTGACCCGCATTCGGTCATGACCGTGGGATTGTTCGCGCTGACGCTGGTACCGCTGGCACGCGTCGCATTCTGTTTTCTGCTGTTCGTGAAGGAACGCGATTTCGCGTACGTTGGTTTCACTGCTTACGTGCTGATCGGACTTATCACGGGCATGCTGCTCGGACGGATCGGATAGCACCGTATTTCGGAGGATCTGGAGATGGAAGTCAGAGGCAAGGCCGCGGTTATCACCGGCGGCGGATCGGGAATCGGACGCGCGGTTTCAATTCGGCTCGCGCACGAGGGCGCGTCGATCGTGGTCGCCGATATCGATGAAGCCGGCGGCGCCGAGACCGTCAAGCAAATCGAGAACGCCGGCGGCAAGGCAACCTTTATCCGCGCCGACGTCACCAAAGAAGCCGACGCGCGCCGGATGCTCGACACGGCGGTGCAGAAGTACGGCCGCCTGGACATCCTGCACAACAACGCGGGAATCGGTGTCGGCGCGCCCGGCTTTCCGCTCGCCGAACCGGCGCGTTGGCATCTGGTGATCGAGATTGATCTCCAGGCCGTGATTCTCGGCACCGGACTGGCGGCGCCGATCATGGAAAAAGGCGGCGGCGGCGCGATCATCAACACAGCTTCGATGGCGGGCCTGTATCCGCATCGCCAGGACGCGGTGTACGGGGCGGCGAAGGCCGGCGTGGTCAACTTCACCCATTCGCTCGGCTTCTGGGAGCAGGACAAGAAGATCCGCGTCAACTGCGTATGCCCGGGAATCGTGGACACGCCGCTGGTCCGGCGCGGACTCGAACAGGCACGGCAGCACGGGATCAAGAGCTGGATGCCCGCGAAAATAATTCAGCCCGAGGAAATCGCCGACGCGGTCTTCAGCCTGGTCCGCGACGACTCGCTTTACGGATGCTCGCTCGAAGTGCGCCCTACTGGACGCCAGATCGTCGATCCGCGCCCCGCACCGGGCTTGCGCTCGGGTGCCAAGCAATGACCTCGCGGCTGCGGATGTCCGCAATCGCGATCGCCGCGCTTGGCGCCATCGCATCCGCGCCGCTCGCCGCGCGCGCGGCGGACTCGGCGCCGCCCGGCCAGATTCGCGTCCATTTCCTCGGATGCCCGAACACCAAGGGCAAGGTGAAATGCGCGATCTACAATTCCGCCGACGGCTTTCCGACGGACCGCAAGAAGATCACCCAAAGCGCCGCCGCGCCGGTCATCGTCGATCGTGGAGTATGTGTCTTCAAGGACTTGCCGCCCGGAACTTATGCGGTCGCGGCCTTCCAGGACGAAGACGGTACGGGGAAAATGCGCAAAAACCTGATCGGGCTCCCGCAGGAGGTTTACGGATTTTCGAACGACGCGCGCAATACGCTAAGCGCGCCCACATTCGATCAGGCCGCCTTCAAGTACCCCGGCGGAGACCTCGATATCACGATCCACGCGAAGTAGCTGCTTCAATCGCCGAGCGGCACGCGACCACCCGCGGACCAGCGGCGCGGCGGATGCGCGCATCTCCCCTGCCCGTCTTCTCCCTGCATGAGGCTTCATTTTATCCATTCATTGGTAGCGCGGGCGTCTCGCCCGCGATCGATGGCGGGCCAGAGGCCCGCCCCACCAATGTTTTTTCCCCTCGCCGCTTGGCCGATGTCTCGACCGCGAATCTCCGCAATGGTAATGGTGTCAAGTAAGGAATGGCTCAAAATGTAAGGAGCATCTATGACCGTATCCACGATTACCAGCAAGGGCCAGGCTACGATTCCCGGCGAGATCAGGCGGCATCTGAAGCTTAAGGCCGGCGACCGCGTCCAGTTCATCGTCGAAAGCGACGGCAAGGTGGTGCTCGTGCCGGCCACCGTCGATGTGAGCGAGTTAAAGGGACTGCTCGCCCCGGCTCCGCGGCGGGTATCGCTCGAAGCGATGGACGCCGCGATCCGCGCACGCGCCGCGCGGCGATGACGGGAATCGACACCAACGTCCTGTTGCGCTACCTGATTCAGGATCATCCCGAGCAGGCCAGAACGGCGGCGCGATTCATCGCGCGCGAGTGCTCGCGCGAAGCCCCGGCGCTGATCAATCGCATCGTGATTTGCGAATTGGTCTGGGTGCTCGAGAGCGCATACGGATATCCGCGGGAAAAGGTGGTTCTCGCGCTCGGCAATATCCTGCGGACGCATCAGTTCAGGATCGAGGACTCCCAGGAGGCATGGTCGTCGTTTCGCGAGTATCAGGCGGGCGCCGACTTCGCCGACGCGTTTATCGCCGCGGTTAATCGGCGGCTCGGCTGCGAACACACGGTGACCTTCGATCGTAAAGCGTCGCGGCGTCCGGGCTTCGTCGCGCTATGAGATCATTTTCCGCCCACCGCTTCACGGCGCGAGCCGTGATCGCTGCGGAGCGCCGCGCTTCAAGCGGCGCTCCAGTCTTCAAGAAACTCGCGTGCTTGGCGCTTCGATGAATCGTGGAACTTAAAGCGCGTGCCGTGCAGATACCACAGCAGCGCCAGTCCAATTGACGCGCTCCACATTTGCGTGCCCGCCCATTGGACATCGAGCGTCGGCTTGAACACGCCCAGTTCCTTGCCGCGTTCGACGACCAGGCGCAGATGCGCGAGCTGGTCGGTATTCGCCTTGCGCATCGCGCGCAGCACCCGCGGGCCGATCTTGTGCGACTCGAGCGTGATGATCAGCAGCAGGCGCGAGACCCACGGATTCTTCTGATTGAGCGCGGCGTTGGTCTCGAAGATCGAAAGAAACTCGGCGCGAAACTCCTCCGCCGTGGTGCCCGGCTTGCGCGCGAACGCCGTATTCCATTCGCGCAGCACCTTGTCCACCACCGCGAGGAAGAAATCCTCCTTGTCGGTGAAGTGCCAGTAGAGAGCACCCTTGGTGACTCCTGCCGCCCGCGCGATTCGCGCCAGCGAGGTTCCGCGATAGCCGTACGACGCGAACAGATCCATCGCCGCATCGACCAGCACCTGATCCAGAGTGCCGCGCTTGCGTGGCGCGGCAGCGGCGCTGTTCGCCGAACGTCTTGCCGGGGTTAACATCAGAGCGACCGGTATCTTGAGGCCGGACAGGCCTTGGCGTCAAGCGACTTCAGATCAGGCGGGCCGCTCAGGACGAGCTTTCGGCGTAACGCCCCGAAGCGATTCGACAATATCGAAACGGTCGCGAAGGTATGATCAATTGCGGGTCGAAGGCACCGAACCCGCATCGCCGCCCTTCATGTTGCGCTCCATGCACCAGCGGTCGATGACTTCGGCGTTGAAGCGCCAGTCGGTTCCGATCCTGAAGCCCGGCAGTTCACCGCGGCGCAACAGTTTATAAATTGTCGAAGGATGAACGCGGAGGTACTCCGAGAGCTCTTTGACAGTCATCACTCGCGGCAAGCTGTATTTTGCGTCATTAGCCATCTCTATTCTCCTATCGTGGCGAGCGTTCGAGCTACCGCCCTCCGTCAAGGTTATTCGATCCCAAGCTCGCCTCGCTAAATCGAATCACCGGCCCCCTTACGCCAACCAAGAGGCTTCTTCAAACTCGCAGAATCAAAGCGGGGCGTCAAGAGCAATTTAGAGAGAAAGACTGGAAAATAACTGCTATTTTAAACACTCTCCCATGCTATCAAGAGCTATGGCGCTTCTAATGCTTGAACACTCCAACCCTATGTGCGCCGAGCTATCTGGTCCAGTATATTGAAACAATGGAGCCGAAAGGCAACTTGCGAATAGTTCGTGCTACTGCCTGTCTTTTCGGGATCATCGCGCTGGCGCTTCCGGTACGCCCCGCGGATTCGAGCGCGCTTGCGATCCGCAGTTCCGCATTTGCTCCAGAAACCGCCATCGCGTCTGAGTACTCGTGCACTGGCGCCGACCAATCGCCTCCGCTCACCTGGTCGGGCGTGCCCGGCGGCACCAAGTCCCTCGCGCTGATCGTGGCGGACCCCGATGCGCCGTCAGGCACGTTTATCCATTGGGTGATCTACAATCTTCCCGAATCGGCGCGCGGGCTGCCGCCTGCAACGGCGAAGACTGATACTCTGGCTTCAGGCGGCGTTCAGGGCGCCAACAGTTTCCGCCAGATCGGATATAACGGACCTTGTCCGCCGCGCGGCCCGGCGCATCATTACCACTTCAAGCTCTATGCGCTTGATATTGTCCTGAACTTGAAGCCGGGCGCGAACGCGGACGCGGTTGAGGCTGCGGCCGCGGGCCATGTGCTTGCGACGGCCGAACTGGTAGGAGTCTTCGGGCGCTGAGCGCGCAGTGCGGATTGGCCCGCAAGCGATTTCTCGATGAGCAAAACCTACCAGGCTGTTATCGCGATTGTGATCATCGTCGTGGTTGGATACGCGGGATGGTACGCGTACCAGGCCCGGCGCATCCACTCGGCCGGCATCTTGAGTGAGAAGATCGTCCATGACGGGGACCTGTGGACTGCGGATTACACCGCGCGGATCGCGGCGCCGGAGCCCGCGGTGTACGACGCGATGCAAAATATCGAAAAGAGCCGGGCGCCCGGCGTCGATAAAATCAAGGTGATCGCGCAGGGCCGCAACACCAAAACCATCGAGATGGATCTGGACGGTTTCGGCGGGCAGACGATGGCGATGCAGCTTGCCTTCACCTATGACCCCGCCACCGAGCGCATCTCCTACCGCACGGTTGACAATCCGATGCTCGATAGCCGGGGCGATTATCAGCTCGAAGCCGACGGCGCGACCGCCACGCTCATCACCTATCACGCGACGACGAAAATGCTTCAATCGATGCCGGTGCCTGACGGTATCGTCAAATCGGCGATCCGCGGTATCTTTATCTACCAGCTCGAAGGACTGAAAAATACGCTGCACGTCACCACGGCCGACCGGTCCGACAACAGCGACGAGGAGCCCTGACGCGCCCGCCCCGAGCGGATCGATGGACGATATCGAGCGGCATTTTCGCGCCGGCGTCGAGCGCTTCAATCGCGGCGAATTTTTCGAAGCTCACGAGGAAATGGAAGACGCGATGAACCTGCTCGAGGACGACACCCGCGACTGGGATTTTTTTCGCGGGCTGTTGCGCGCGGCGGTCGCCAATCACAAACTCTCCCAGGGTGAGACCCCCGGCGCGATTATTCATTTGCGCGCCGCGCTCGAATTGCTCGCGCCCTACCCGGATCGCCATCGCGGGGTGCGCCTGCGCGAACTGCGCGGCGCGCTGGTAGCCCAGCGCGCCCGAATCGAATCCGCGGCGCCGCCCGGCGCGCCGCCGCGGATCGAGCGGATCGATCCAGAGACCGGCGCCTGAGCGCGGTCACGCAGGTTTTCGGATGGCCAAGCTAACCGCGGAATTTACAACTTCGGCCTTCGCGCTAGAGGGATGTCCGCGATGGAACCGCATCGAGGTCGCGTTCGCCGGACGCTCGAACGTCGGCAAGAGCTCGCTGCTCAACGCGCTGACGGGAATCAAGGGATTGGCGCGGACCAGCGGCACGCCGGGCAGAACCCAATCGCTGAATTTTTTCGTGGCGGACGCAAATCTCGCGCTGGTGGATCTGCCCGGCTTCGGATACGCGAAGGTTCCCGAGAAGATCGCGCGCGACATCGCGGCGATGATGTCCGCCTATCTCTCGAAACGCGACAACCTGGCCGCGCTGGTGATGCTGGTCGATTCGCGCCGCGGCCCCGCCGCCGATGAGGCCGCGCTGGCGAAGCTGGTGCTCGCACGCGGCGTCAAGGTAATCGTCGTCGCGACCAAGTGCGACAAGCTGAAACGCTCCGAGCGCGCCGCCGCGACGGCGCGCTTTCGGCCGCTCGAGGCCGCGCCAATTCTGTGCTCCGTCACCAGCGGCGAGGGAATCGACGAACTGCGCCGGCGCATCACGCGGCTCGCCGCCGAGGTTCGCCGCGGGGATTCATCGGCGACGCCGTATCGATGATCCCCGAAGTAAGCGCAATCATTCCGGCTTTCAACCGCCGCGCGATGCTGCGCGAGGCGGCCGCCTCGGTGCTGGCGCAGCGCGGCGCACGCTTCGAGTTGATCATAATCGACGACGGTTCGACCGACGGCACGTTCGACGACCTGCAACGGTTGCAGGCTGAACATCGCGCGACGCTGCATATCGAGCGCACCCCGAATCGCGGGGTCGCCGCGGCGCGCAACCTTGGCGGCGCGCTCGCACGCGCCCCGCTACTCGCGTTCCTCGACTCGGACGATCTTTGGATGCCGCACAAGCTCGCGCGCCAGCTCGAGTTCATGCGCGCGCATCCCGAGTGCGCGATCTCGCAATGCGGGGAGCGCTGGATTCGCGGCGGGCGGCGCGTCAATCCCGGCCTGCGCCATCGCAAGCGCGCTGGCGACCTGTTTCTTGATTCGCTGCGCACCTGCCTGGTCAGTCCGTCGGCCGTGATCATGCGCGCTGATCTGTTCCGGGCGCACGCCGGCTTCGACGAGTCGATGCGCGCGTGCGAGGACTACGACCTGTGGCTGCGAATTTTGGCCGCGCACGAGATCGGCCTGCTCGACGAGGTGTTGGCCGAGCGCCGCGCCGGCCACTTCGATCAACTTTCAGCCACCGTCCCGGCGCTCGATCGTTATCGAATTTTGGCGCTCGCCAAGCTGCTCGGCGAGCCGCGCCTGAGCGGCGCCAGGCGCGAGGCCGTGGCAACCGTACTGGCGCAGAAGTGCGCGATTTACGCCATCGGGCTCCGTCGCCGCAATCGCGACGACGCGGCGCGAGTTGTCGAACTCGTGGGCGCGCACGCGCTCGCCCAGTGGTGCCTCGCCCCCGGCGATTCAATCACGAGCGCGCTCGAGGCGCTTCGTGGCATCATCGACTCGCACGCGCACTTCGGCCGGCCGGCGGCAGGCGCACGGAATTAGGGGTATCCTTTTGCCGAATCACGATACGGCTCTAAACCTCGACGACGCGATTCGCGCGCTCGCCGCGGCGCGCCGCCTGCCCGAGACGCATTTAGCGCGATGGCTCGCGATGGACGAACCGTCGCGCTCGGCATTTCTGGAACTCGCCAGAACGATCCGGCTGCGCACCGGACAGATAATCCTGGCGCTCGATCTGCTCGGCGAGATCGCGGTGCGGGAGCGCAAGCGCATCCCCGAAATTCTCGCCGCTCCCGAATTGATGCGAATCACCGCGCGCGCCGGCTCGGCGCCCGAACGGGCGCGCGCGTTTATCGGCGCTTTGCGCGCGCTGCGCTTTCCGCGCCTGCGTCAGGCGTCCGAGCGGCTCGAACGCCAGATTGCCGCGCTTCGCCTGCCGCGCGGAATTTCCATAGTCTTGCCCAGGGAACTGGGCTCTGATGTGCTGACAATTCGGCTCGAGGTTACCCGCGCGACCGACCTCGAGCGCGGCCTCGCGGTGCTGGCCGATCGGGGGGCAGCGATCGCGCGGATCGTCGCAATGCTGGGCGGTAGTGATGAAGTTTGATCTCGACGCGGTGATTATCGAACACGACGAGCGCGACTCTCCGCTGGCGCGGCGCGTGCTCGCCGCGCTCGCACCGGGTATCCCGGTCGAGTACGTGGCCGACGGCCGCGAGGCCGCTCGCCCACGTCCCGGCACCGATCCGTTCGGTGCGGGAAAGCGGCGGATGGTCTTGATGCGGCGGCGCGCTCCGTTTTTGATGGGATGCCCGGCTGGTTCCGCGCAATTCGCCTGCTGCGGATACCAGGTGATGATCCTGGCGTCGAACTGTCCGATGGATTGCAGCTACTGCTTCCTGCAGGAATTTGTGGCCGACAATCCCGCCTTTCAGGTTTACTCGAATTACTCCGCCGGGTTCGACGAGATCGATCGGATGATTCATGCGGCCCCCGCGCGCCAGTTCCGAATCGGCACGGGCGAGCTCGCCGACTCGCTCGCCTTCGACACGCTCACCGCCCTCACGCGCGATCTGGTCCCATTTTTCGCCGCGCGCCAGACCGTCACGCTCGAGCTCAAGACCAAGACCGATGAAATCCACAATCTGCTCGAACTCGATCCGCGCGGCCGCGTGATGGTCTCGTGGACGCTGTCGCCCGAGCGCGTCTGGCGCACGTGCGAGCATCGCACCGCGCCGCCCGCGGCGCGAATCGCGGCGGCGGGCAAGGTGCTCGAGGGGGGCTACCGGGTCGCGTTCCACTTCGATCCGATCATCGCTTACGAAGGCGCTGAGCGTGACTATGCCGAGTTGATCGACAATCTTCTTGATGTGATCGCCCCCGCGCACATCGCGTTTTTCAGCCTGGGCGGATTGCGGATGACCCCCGCGCTTAAGAGCGCCGCGCGCCGGCGATTCCCCGCCGATCCGATGCTGCTCGGCGAAGACATCCTTGCCCGCGACGGGCGCCTGCGCGCGTTCACCCCGCTGCGGCTGCGGCTTTACCGAATTCTTGCCGAGCGCTTCGAGCGCGCGGGAGCGCCGGTCCCCGGCTACCTGTGCATGGAGGCGCCGAGCGTTCACGAGCGCGTCTTTGGCGCCGCTCCTTCCAACCCCGCAACAATAGGCGCGCGCCTGGCGCATGGACGGAGCACCACTGATGCCCCCAAAGACTCGAGCCAATAAGGCATCCAAGCCCCGGGCGCCGCACGTGGCCTCGCCCAATGGACGCGTGCGCGCAGGCGGCGCGGCCGCGCGGCCGATCGGAGTGTTCGATTCCGGAATCGGCGGACTGACCGTGTTGCGCGCGCTGGTGGACGCGATGCCGGCGGAGGAATTTATCTACCTGGGCGACACCGCGCGGCTGCCCTATGGGACAAAATCAGACGAAGTGATCGTTCGCTACTCGCGGGAGAACAGCGAATTTCTGCTCGCGCGCGGAATCAAGCTGCTGGTCGTCGCGTGCAACACCTCGAGCGCCGTCGCGCTCGAGCAGATTGCGGGCGCCACGATGGTGCCGGTCGTCGGCGTGATCGAGCCCGGCGCGCGCGCGGCGGTCCGCGTCTCGCGCTCGGGCAGAATTGGAGTAATCGGCACCGAGGCGACAATCGCCTCGGGCGCCTATACGCGAACCATCCGCAGGCTTCGTCCCGGAGCCGAGGTTTACACGCGCGCGTGTCCCCTGCTGGTACCGCTGGCCGAAGAGGGATGGGTCGATAACGAAGTCGCCGAACGCACGGTCGCGTTTTATCTCGAAAGCCTCAAGCAGAGTGGCATCGACACGCTGCTGCTCGGATGCACGCACTATCCGCTCCTGGTGCGGATGTTCGAGCGGGTGCTCGGCGCCGGAGTGCGCGTGGTCGACTCGGCCTCGGCGACCGCCGACGCGGTGCGCGCCAAACTGGCCGCGGATCAACTCGCGCGCCGCCGGGGTATCGGGCACCAGAGCTTTTTCGTGACCGAATCTCCGGATCGGTTCATCCGCGTGGGCCGCAGCTTCTTTGGACCCGGAGTCGAATCCGCCGTCCGCATCGAGCGGTAGCGCGGCTGTCACGGGACATGGCTATCACGGGAGGTTTGATTGACCGCCCGAGCTCACCACCCGGGCATCTCCCCCGCCGCACCCGGATCAGAGTAGAATAGCGGGGATCATAACCTAACGGAGACTCCACCCGCGCCGCGCTTTGGCGGCGGCTGCGGATTTTACGGTACCCCAGCATCCAAAATGGCATCAGCTCTAACTGGAATCGGACGGAAGATCTTCGGCTCGAAGAACGACCGCGAAGTCAAACGTCTCAGACCCGACGTCGAAGCGATCAATCGTCTCGAGCCCGAGATCGAAAAGAAAAGCGCCGAGGAACTGCGCGCGCGAATCGCCGAACTCAAGGCCGAGATCGGCGCTATCGAGGAAGCCGAGCCGCGCAACGACAAGCTCGATGACGTCCTGCCCGAGGTCTTCGCGATCGTGCGCGAGGCCGCCAAACGCGTGCTCGGCCAGCGCCACTTCGACGTGCAGTTGATCGGCGGGATGGTCCTGCACTCGGGGCGAATCGCGGAAATGAAAACCGGCGAAGGCAAGACCCTGGTCGCCACCCTTCCCGCCGTGCTCAACGCGCTCAGCGGACGCGGCGTACACGTCGTGACCGTAAATGATTACCTGGCGCGCCGCGACTCCGAATGGATGGGCCGCGTTTACATCTATCTCGGCTTGACGGTTGGCGTGATCGTGCATGGCGTAACCGACCAGGAGCGCAAGCTCGCTTATCTGGCGGATATCACCTACGGCCAGAACAACGAGTTCGGTTTCGATTATCTGCGCGACAACATGAAGTTCAATCTCGAGGATTACGTCCAGCGCGCGCACAACTTCGCGATCGTGGACGAGGTTGATTCGATCCTGATCGACGAGGCGCGCACCCCGCTCATCATTTCGGGCGCTTCGGAGGAATCCACCGACACCTACTACATCGTCGATCGCGTCATCCCGCGCCTCAAGCCCGAGGAACATTACACGATCGACGAAAAGATGCGCACCGTCGCGCTGACCGAGGACGGCGTCACCCGCGTCGAGCAATTGCTCGGAATCGAAAATCTCTACGACCCGCGCAATATCCTGATGCTGCATCACTGCAATCAGGGCCTGCGCGCGCACACGCTGTTCAAGCGCGACGTCGATTACGTGGTCAAGGACGGCGAGGTGATCATCGTCGATGAATTCACCGGGCGCCTGATGCCGGGCCGGCGATGGAGCGACGGGCTGCATCAGGCGGTCGAGGCCAAGGAAAACGTCAAGATCGAATCCGAGAACCAGACCCTCGCGACGATCACCTTTCAGAACTATTTCCGCATGTACAAGAAACTGTCGGGAATGACCGGCACCGCCGATACCGAGTCGGTCGAGTTCCGCGAAATCTACGGGCTCGAAGTCGTGGTCGTCCCGACCAACATGCCGATGATCCGCAAGGAAAATCACGACCTCGTGTACAAGACCGAGGCCGAGAAGTTCGACGCCGTGATCGAGGAAATCTCGGACTGCCACGAACGTGGACAGCCGGTGCTGGTCGGCACGGTGTCGATCGAGAAATCCGAACGCGTCGCCGAAAAACTCAAGAAGACCAGCATCAAACACTATGTGCTCAACGCCAAAAACCATGAGCGCGAGGCCGAGATCGTCGCCCAGGCGGGCCGCCACGGAGCCGTGACGATCTCGACCAACATGGCGGGCCGCGGCACCGATATTGTCCTCGGCGGGAATCCCGAATTCATGGCCGCTGCGGAAACCGGCACCCGCGATCCCGCCGATCCGAAATTCTCCGAAGCTCTCGCGAAGTACAAGGCCCAGTGCGCCGCCGAGCGCGAGCAGGTTCTCGGCGCGGGCGGATTGCATATTTTAGGCACCGAGCGCCACGAGTCGCGCCGCATCGACAATCAGCTCCGCGGCCGCTCCGGCCGCCAGGGCGACCCGGGCTCCTCGCGCTTCTACATGTCGCTCGAAGACGACCTGCTCCGGATCTTCGGCGCCGATCGCCTAAAAGGACTGATGAGCCGGATCGGCATGGAGGACGGCGTCCCGATCGAGCATCGATGGATCAGCCGCGCGATCGCCAACGCGCAGGAAAAAGTCGAGGGCCACAACTTCGACATCAGAAAGCATCTGCTCGAGTACGACGACGTCATGAACAAGCAGCGCGAAGTGATTTACGGACGCCGTAAAGAGCTGCTGTCGGGCGCGCCGCTCAAGGACGACGTCCTCGACATGAGCGACCAGCTGGTCGAGGAAATCGCCGCCGCCCACTGCGACACCGAACGCGACCCCAAGGACTGGGAATGGAAGGCGATCGATGACGCATTCTTCCAGCAGTTCAAGTTCCGCCCCGGCTTCACGCTCGCTGACGGCCCCGAGGGCAATCCCATAGATTCGGCCGAAGATTTGATCGAAGTCGCGCAAGCGCGCGTGCACGCGCTCTATGAGGCGCGCGAGGCCGAGTTCACCGCGCCCGTGATGCGCCAGATCGAAAAGATCGTGATGCTCCAGACGCTCGACTCGCTGTGGAAGGACCATCTGCTCGCGATGGATCATCTGAAGGAGGGCATCGGGCTGCGCGGTTACGCTCAGCAAAATCCGCTGGTCGAATATCAGAAGGAAGGCTTCACGATGTTCGAGGCGCTGATGTCCGTGATGCAAAAGGACGTCGTCGAGAAGTGCTTCTCCGTGCAAGTGCGCAAGGAAGAGGACGTTGCGCAAATCCAGCAGCAGCCCAAGCCGCAGCGCATCGCGATGAGCCACGGCGGCGAGACCCAGACCGAGGCGGCGGCGCCCGCCAAGCGCGAAGCCGACAAAGTCGGCCGCAACGATCCGTGCCCGTGCGGCTCGGGCAAAAAATACAAACGCTGCCACGGGAAGTGAATTAACCATTGGGCGCCCACGCGCCCAATGGTTAATTCATCCTGAGGCGCATCCTATGCGCCGAAGGATCCCCGCGCGCCCGAGCGGTCATCCTGAGGCGAAGGATCTACGCGCAGCGGCGCCCCGCGCCAAACAATCCACAGATTGCACAGATTACACGGATTAAAAATCTTTCGATCCCTTCTCGATCCAAGGCCGGTAGGGCGGGCGCCTCGCTCGCGATTGACACGCGGAATCACTATGATGCCGCGCGACCAATGTTGACTTACTGAAAGAAATCTTTATTCAACATCTTTGAGTGGCTAATTCCCTCTCCCAAAAGATTGGGAGAGGGTGGCGCGCGCCGCGCGCGCCGGGTGAGGGACCGACAGCAACGAATCTTAGCTCGCGACTCCTGCGCCACGATCGTGCGGTACGCAGGATTCCAATCTGCAATTTACCCATGAGCCGCATGCTCAGCGAACCAAGAATTCAACTCTGGCGGTCCCTCACCCGCGCGTCACGGCGATTGCTAAAAAGAGCAATCGCCGCGCCGCGCCGCCCTCTCCCAATCCTGTTGGGAGAGGGACAATCCAGAAACGCGAAGCGCGCGCGGCGCGAATTCATTTTCTCCGCGGCCTCGCGCGCGTATAGTGCGGCGCACGGAGGTTCCAGATGAAAGTCGTTCTCGCTCCCGCGCCCGTGCGCGGCTTCCGCTTGGCGGGCGTCAGCGCCGGACTCAAGACGCAGGCGGGCGCCAAAGACTTGGGCCTGATCGCGGCCGAACGCCCGTGCCCCGCGGCCGCGGTGTTCAGCGCCAACCAGGTCAGGGCGGCTCCGGTTTACGCCACGATAGACCGCATCCGCGCGGGACGCTTGCAGGCGATCGTCGCCAACTCCGGATGCGCCAACAGCTTCACCGGCAAGCCCGGACTCAAGCTGGCCGAGGCTTCATGCGCGGCGGTGGCGGAGGCGCTCGGATGCTCGCCACGGCTGGTCGCGCCGTCCTCGACCGGCGTGATCGGCCATCTTTATGATCTTGCGAAATTCCGCGCCGGCGTGCGCGAGGCCGCCCACGCGCTCAGCGAAGACGGGCTCGAGGATTTTGCGCGTGCGATCATGACCACCGACACGCGGCCCAAGATGGCGTCCACGTCGCTTCGCCTGGGCGGTGCGAAGGTGACCATCGCCGGAGCGGTGAAAGGCGTCGGAATGATCTCGCCGCACATGGCGACGATGCTGGGCTACGTGTTGACCGACGCCGCCGCGAGCAGCGCCGAGCTGCGCGATGCGCTCAAGGCGGCGCTGCCCGGCAGTTTTAATGCGATCACGGTTGACGGCGACATGTCCACCAACGACACCGTGATCGTCATGGCGAGCGGCGCGGCGGAAAATCGTCCGCTTCGCGGGCGCGACCTCGAAGCGTTCAATCGCGCGATCGCCGCGATCTGCGCCGCGCTTGCCCGCGAGCTGGTTGCGGACGGCGAGGGCGCGACCAAGCTCGTCACGGTCGAGGTGCGCGGGGCGCGCACCAGCGCCGACGCGGAGCGATGCGCCCGGCAGATAGCGAATTCGCCGCTGGTCAAGACCGCGTTTTTCGGATGCGATCCGAATGTGGGACGAATCCTGATGGCGGCGGGGTCGTCGGGCGCGGCGGTCCAGCCGGACCGGCTGGTGCTTTCGATCGGTGGAATTCGAGTCGCGGCGCGCGGCGCGCTGCTCATCGCGGCGCTCGGCGCCGCGCAGGAGAAAATGCGCGCGCGCGAGTTCGACGTGACCCTGGATCTGCGCCTCGGCGCCGCGCGCAAAACCATCCTGACTTGCGATCTCAGCTACGACTACGTGCGGATCAACGCCGAATACACGACCTGACGCGGTTGCACGCCGGGCGGACGGCTCAATAAAATCACGCATCGCAGCGCGGAGGTTATTCTATCGTGGCAATGGTCAAAGTCGCTTCGCGCGCCGAGCTTCCCGCCGGCGCCGCGATGCTGGTCGAGGCCGGCGGCAGGCAGATCGCGCTATTCAACGCTGGCGGCGCGCTCTATGCGATCGATAATACGTGCAAGCATCGCGGCGGCCCACTGGCCGAAGGCGATCTCGACGGCACCACGGTCACCTGTCCGTGGCACGGATGGGAATACGACGTGACCAGCGGCGCGAATCTGGACGATCCAAACGTGAAGCTCGGATGCTACCCGGTGAAGATCGACGGTGACGATATTCTGATCGACGCGTGAGCGCTGCCCCGCGCGCGGGCCGGTTAACGTCCCGCGATTATTCGCCCCGCGCCATAGGTGACGGCGGCCGCCGCGATTCCGGTCAGCATGCTCTCCAGTCCGCTGCGCCACCATGAGCGGCTGGTGATAATCGTTTTGGCGGCGCCAACTCCGAACAGCACCAGCACCGTGGCGACCGCCGACACCAGCACTCCGCCGTGCGCAGGCGCGGCGATCAGGTAGGGAATGACGGGGACCGACGCGCCGAACAGGTACGACAGCCCGACCGTCGCGGCCGAGCGCAGCGGCGAATCGAAAGACTCGACGGCGAAGCCCAGCTCCTCGCGCATCATCACGTTTGACCACCGTTCGGGATCGGCGGTGATATGCGCGACGATTCTTTCGAGCAGGTCGCCCGCGAAGCCCTTGGCGCGATAGATGGCGCCGATTTCCTCACGCTCGCGTTCAGGCCATTTGCGGATCTCCTCGCGCTCGCGTTCGATCTCGCTCTCGTAAAATTCAAGCTGCGAGCGGGCCGAAATGAATGCCGCCAGTGCCATCGAGACCGCCCCGCCGAGCATCTCCGCCAGCCCCGCCATCGCGACGATCCGCGTCACCGGGAACGCGCCCGCGACCCCCGAGGTTACCGCGAACGACGCGACCAGGCCGTCGTTGAGCCCGAGCATCAGGTCGCGCACCCAGCTTCCGCCGGCGGCGTGGACCTGCTCGGTGTGATGATCGTATTCGCGTCCGCGGATCGAGATCGCCATCGGGGGTCACCTTGCTACAAACGGGCCGAACGCGCGCGGCCGCGCGGAAGCGCGCGCGGCATCGGGCGCCGCGCCCGGCTGTGATCGATTCGTGCACGCATCGCAAGCACGTCTTTGACCATCCGGCGCGCGAGCTCGCGCGCGGGCCGCGCACCCAGGTAATCGTACAAGAAAGCCAGCCGCGCCGCGCGGCACAGAAACCGCCCGATACTGCGGTCCAGATGCACCAGGTTGCGGATCCGGCGCTCGCGCGAGACCTCGCGCACGCGGCGAATATCCTCGAGATCGATAAACCATACCCGGAAATTTCCGGCGCCGTCGTCGGCGACCATCACGTTGGTCTCCTGCAAGTCGCGCGTGTAGATGCCGGCGTCGTGCATCCGCTTGACCTCGCGCGCCACCGTCCCCAAAATTCGCCGCCGCCGCCGCGCGTCACGGCCCTTGATTTCGCCAGGCCCGAGCGCGAAGCGCGACAGGCTATCGGCGCCCGCGAGCGCCTCCGACATCAGGTACGATGCGCGCACCGCTCCGGCGCCGAGCTGATTCATCGCGGCGAGCGGCGCGGGATGCGCGATCGTGGCGGCGGCCAGAATCTCCGCGCCCGCGATCGCGCGCGCCGCACGCGAGCCCGCGCCTCGCGCGGCGATTCCGCTCGGCCATGAGCGTTCGCGGGTACGTTTCAGAAAGACCGACGCGCGCCCCGGCAATTCGAGCACGCCCGCGATAGTGCGCCCCTCATCTTTCAGCGCGTGAAACGTGGGGCCGGCGATCAGTTCGTCGGCGCGCTCGATCAGGCTGCGCCAATACGGGCTCCGTGCGTAAAGGACATGCGTTCGCATCCGATCCCAGAGCCTAACCTTTTCATGCCGCCCGCGCGATTAGCCGCCGCGCTAGATCCCAAGCTCGACGATCAACCCGCCCCCGACATGCGCCGCGGGTAGTTGGCACAGGTACGGAAACACGCCCGCGCGCGGAAAATCACCCGTTGAATTTGCGCGTGAGCTTGCGCCACTGCGCGTCGTCGATACCGGCCTGATACGGAATATAGAACGCGACCCGGTCGAGCAGGCCGTCGTAGCGCTCGAGCACCTTGTCCGCGATATCGTCGAAGGTGCCGGTCACGGCGTAAACATCGAGCATCTCGTCGGTGATTTCGTTGGCCATCCCGCGCCAGTCGCCCTTGGCCGCCTTCTCGTTAAGCCGCGCCGATACGTCGCCGTAGCCGTGCATGTCGAGGATGATCTTGTAGGTGCGCGTCGAGGCGTAAAATGCAATCTGCTGGCGCACACCCGCCTTGGCGCGCTCGATTTCCTCGCGATTGTTGCCGACGATCACGAACGCCGTGGTCGCGATCGTGAAATCCTTGCGCGCGCGTCCGCCCTTGGCGAATCCGCGCTCGAGGTTCGGAATCACGAACTCGCGCAGGTACTTGGGCGAGTTGAACGGATGCGCGTGCAGGCCGTCGCAGGTCTCGCCGGCCAGGCGGATGATGTGCTGGTTGACGCCGGCGATCCAGATGGGGATGTCGGGATGCGGCTGTTTGGCGGGAGTGAAGAACGGCGTCATCAGCGAGAAGTTGTAGTACTTGCCCGAGTAGCTGAGCTTGGCGCCGCCCTCGGCCCAGCATTTGAAAATCGCGCGCAGCGAGCCGATATATTCGCGCAGCCGCGGCACCGGCGGTTCCCATTTGACGCTATAGCGCCGCTCGTTGTGGCCCTTGACCTGAGTGCCGAGCCCCAGGATGAAGCGGCCGTCGGACAGCGCCGCGAGATCCCACGCGGTGTGCGCGGTAACCATCGGGCTGCGCGGAAACGCGATCGCGACCGAGGTGCCGATTTTGACCTTGGTGGTATGCTCGGCGGCGAGCGCCGCCGGCAGAAACGGATCGCCCCCCGCCTCCGCCGTCCAAACCGCATCGAAGCCGGCCGCCTCAGCCGCCCTGGCAGCGCCGGGAACATCTTTGAGATTGCGTCCGATAAGTCCAGTGTCGAGCTTCATGGCGGCATCCCTCCGGCACAGAAAATTTCCGCATCCGCGCGAATCGTAACATCGCGCGCGATAAAGTGAAAAGCCTGCCGCACATTATTGCGATTGTCGATATCGAAGAAGCGATAGATTTCCGGTGTCATTCCCGCGTGCGTGGCTGCCGCGCGCGAGAAATCCCGGAAAATTCACAGACTCCGAGCGGAGCCGAAGAAACGCCTGAGTGTTTGCGGTGGGGCGCGAGTATGAGCATGCGGGCCAGGTTGTCCCCGAAGATAAGACGGTTGTCGAAGAAATCGTGGCCAGTCACGCGATGCGGCGCGTGATAGGACTTCTCTAGGTACTCCAACAGAATACGAGGCTCCAGCTTCGGCCGGTTCTCCTTGCCAATCCAGGTCAGTTCCAATCTCGGTTTTTGGCTCACGGAAAGCACCCACAAGCGAACTCTTTCGAAACAGAAACGAGTTTCAGGCCGCCGGCGCCCTCGATCTCACGGCGCAAAGGTCCGTTCTTGAGCGATGACAACACCAGCTTGTTGTCGCCCCAAATCAGCTTGTTAGTCCATCCCGACGATTGCCGCCCTCGCGCATCCGATGCGAATAACCCTCCAACCTGCTCGCCAAGCTGCTGGCGCGGCTCGTCGATCTGCTCGATCGATTGGAACGGCAGAGCAACGTTGGTGACTTCGCTCGATTTGCCCTGCCAGATCAACTCGACCTCGGGTGCATCGGCGAAGAGCAGCAGCTTGTACTTCTGCGGCAGCGGCTCGCCCCGATCGAGGTGGTCTCTGATTACTTGCTTGTCCTGGTCGGTAAGATTCATCCCCCTGTCCTCCCGAGCGGCGCGGCGCTGGCAGGCGTTCCTGGACCGATCATCGAGGCGCGCGGCGAGCTCGGCTGTGCGGCATCATACTGCACCCGCACAAGATGAAAAACCGGGACCCGAAAGCAAAGAAGCCGGGGTCCGGAGCCTGCCTTGAGCAACGTCGAAAGGACTCGCGCAGCGCTCTCTCAGGATGACGCCAAACGCTAACGCTCAAAAAACTCACAAACTCTCAGGGATGACACAGGGGATGGCCGCGGCGGCTGGAGTCGAAAGCTTGTCGTGAGCCTGCCCGCAACCCATAGCATCCGCCAATCGGGAGATTGGCGGTCCCGGGGTGTAAATGGCTGGCGGCTGCCTGCGACACGCGACGCCCTCGCCTTCAGGTGCGCCCATACTTTTCCCTCTCCCAACCGGGATTGGGAGAGGGACGGCGGCGCGGCGATTGCGCTTTTTTTTTGCAATCGCCGTGACGCCTGGGTGAGGGACCGGCAAAGCAGGATTCCGCATGGTCTCGCTGCGACTATATGTGCGGTGATGCGCGGTCCTGAGGAGCGGCGATTCCGCGCAATTCGCTTTTGGAATTCCGGCCTGCGTTGCGATCCAGGCGCGCAGGTGTATGCGACACAAGAGTTCCTCCTGTCGGTCCCTGACCCGGCGCGCGGAGCGCGCGACCCTCTCCCAAGCTTTTTGGGCGAGGGAATGAGCGCAAGCGCGAGATGCGGCGGCGGCCTCTCAGCGCGCGGCTGTTCGCGAGCGGGCGACGGCCAAGGCGCGGGCGGGGAAATCGGTGATTATTCCGGCGGCGCCGGTATTCAGAAGGGCCGCCATCTCGGCTGGATCGTTGACCGTCCAGACGTGAATCTCGACTCCGAGCGTGCGCGCGAAGGCGACGCTCTCGGGCGTGACGAGCTTCCATCCCTGATACTCGGGCGGAATTTGCAGGGCGTCGCCGGGTGGCGCATAGCCGGCGTCGCGCGCCGCCATCGCCTGCAGGAACCCGGCGACCTCGCCATAGGAAAAATTGGTCGGCATCGCGGGCGCGAGCGCCCGAACCTCATCGAGCGGCGGCTGATGCTCGCTCGCGATCAGCACCTTCGCGCGCATCCCCGCGCGATCGATAACTTCAAGCAGCGCCGGGACGAGGCTCGGCGCGGTCTGCTTGACCTCGAGGATGAATCGCGTGCGCGCAAACGCGCCGAGCACGTCGGCCAGCCGGGGAACGACGATCCCGCGATCGCGAAACGGATACGATGCGCCGCCGTCGGTCGAGAAAGTGTAGCCGGCGTCGGCTCTTTGCACCTCGGCGAGCGTCATCGCGGCGATCGCGCCGGCGCGCCCGCAGGCGCGCGCCAGATCGCCGTCATGCGAGACGACAATTTCGCCGTCGCGCGTCATATGCACGTCGAGTTCGAAGTATTCGGCGCCCACGCGCGCGGCCGCCTCGAAGGAGGCAATGGTGTTTTCGGGAAACTCGCCGCCGTCGCCGCGATGCGCGAAGATTCGCGGCGGAGCCGGGAGGAAGAATTCGCTTTCCAGGTTGCGCCGCACCGTCAAGAAATTCTCGGGCTTCCGCCGGTCGGAGGGTCGGCTGGGTCGCGCGCGGACTCGTTACGAGCCGGTGTACCGGGCGGGCGCGCGCCTTACATCGCGCTGGCGCGCGGATCTCCCGTCGCAAGGGTGTGCATCAAGCGCCCGTTTCTGGCCGACCTGCCGGCATAGTGCCGGACGCGCCGATGCGAGGTTCGAGGCGCGCGATGATCGAGGGTCACATGATACATGTCGCCGAACGGAGATATCGCCGGCTTGCGCGCGTCGGCGGTGACAAAATGGTTTCCCAGGTCAGGCAGCTTGGCCAGCGCCGAGTCGTAACGATGCTTGATATTGTCGAACAGCGCGATCATCCGCGGCGAAACCTGATGATTCACTCCCAGCTTCTGGGTCAACGGATTGACGTATTTGCCCTGCTTTTCGAGCGCGAAATGCAGATGCGGCCCGGTCGAAAGCCCGGTCGATCCGACCCATCCTATAACCTGACCCAGATGCACGTAAGAGCCCTGACGCACCTCCGGGCTGATACGCTGCATATGGCCGTAGATGCTGACCATCCCGCGCTCATGATCGATCCGCACGCTGTTGCCCAACTCACCGGCCCATCCCGCCTGCTCGACGCGTCCATCGGCGACGGCCTTGACGGGAGTCCCGTACTCGGCGGCCAGATCGACGCCAACGTGCGGACGGTAGATGTGCAGCAGGGGATGATAACGATGAAATGAGAAGCCCGACGAGATGTACTTGAAATTCAGCGGAAAGCGCAGGAACTGCGGGCCTAGCGCGCGGCCGTGTTCGTCGTACAGATGAGCGCGGCCATGCTCGTCACGGAACGCATATGCCTGCAAAGTGCGATTGCCGAAGCTGATCTGCGCCGCCTGGACCCCATCGACCAGATGATAGCTGCCGTCGCGGCTGACCTTCTCCTGGTAAATCAGCTTTACCGCGGATCCGGAATGGAGCCGATCGAGGTCGTGGCGATCCGCAAACGCGTCCTCGAGCGACTCGACAATCGGGCTCGGAACGCCATGGTTTTCGGCGGTGCGTTTGAAGCTATCCTTGACTGCAAAAGCCATCTGAACGTGCTTAAGGTAGTATTGGATAGGCGCCGCGTGCGCCTTGAGCACCATATTTCCCAAGCTCGCCACCGTGACCGAGGTCCGCAGGTTGATGTCGTACTTGAAGCCACGCAATTCGCCGGTTTCCGGGTCTTTGTAGAGCGTGAGCGGATGATCTCTAAGGAAGTAACGCGTCCCTGACGCGCTTCCAAAAATCGTCGCCCAGCGCCGCGACTCGTCGCGATCGACGCCCGCGTTTTCGAGGTAGCCCGCGACGCCGGCCGAGCGGTCCAGGGTCAGGCTGATGGTTATCGCGGTTGGGGCGGGAACGGCGTTTTCGGCTTCAACCAGTTCGAGACCGGAGTCGGCGCCGGCTACAATCGCGGCGACTCCCTGCGAGGACTGCATCGGGTCGGAGCGGAAAAACAGACGCAACGCTGCGACCGTTACGAGCGCCGCCACGGCCAAGGCGATCAGCGCGCGTGAAATGCCATCCATTGTTCTCCCCCGAGAACGCATCGTGGGCCAAGTTAAGGGATTCGGTCAGGGAAAGCAACCCATTGCTGTGATTTATTCTCACAAGCATCCAGCACGATAGCGGTCAGCGTGGCAGGATGGTAGCATCCGACACGTTACTTGATGACTATTGTTGCAGTTGACTTTGGGAAAAAGCGGATCGGTTTGGCGATCAGCGATCCCGCGCAGTTGGGTGCCTATCCGTTAGGCACGGTCGAGCGGCGCTCGACCGTGCTCGACCTCGCCGATATCCAGCGCCGTATTGCCGACCGCGAAGTCAGCCGGATAGTGGTCGGATTGCCGCTGAATATGGACGGCAGCGAGGGCTCGATCGCGCGCGCGGCGCGCAACTTTGGCACCCGGCTTGGCGAATATCTGGGCCTGCCGATCGATTTTCACGACGAGCGGCTTTCCAGCGTCGAAGCTGACGAGCGAATGAGGCCGATGCTCAGCGGCAGGCGGCGCAAAGCCGTGCTGGATTCTGTCGCCGCCGCGGTAATCCTAGAGGGCTGGATGCAGGCGCATCCGCGCACGGATCGCGACAATGCTCAGGGCTGACCGCGCTTGCAAATTTATGGCGGCGTGACGGCCCGGGCCGAGCCATGATAAAGGCATCGCGCCAGATGCCAAACTTGAAAAAATCGCTAGCCGTGGCCGTGCTCGCCGCGATCCTCGGCGCGGGTGCTCTTGCGATCTGGTTCTATTGGCTCGAACCAACCGCGCCGTTCGTACCGCCGCGGATGGTCGAAATCGAGCCGGGCGAGTCATTTCGCGCCGTCGCCGCCGTCCTTTCCAGCGCGGGAGTCGTGCGCAGCGCGACCGTCATGCTGATGTACGCAGAGGCGACCGGAGACGCGCGCCGGATCAAGCCGGGCGACTACGCCTTTCACGGCGGCGAACGGATCCCGGACGTGATGCGTCATCTGGTGGCGGGCGACTTTGTGGTCGTGACCGTCGTGATTCCCGAAGGCTTGACCGTCCATCAAATCGCGGAACGCCTGTCGGCCGCCGGTCTGGTCTGCCAGCCGGAGTTCGAGGACGCTGCCGAACGCGGTGCGATCGTGCGCGCCTTGGGGCTGATGCCGCTCGGCGCGGAGGGCTACCTGTTTCCAGCGACCTACAAGTTTCCGCCGCGCATCACGATTGACGAGATTTTGCTCGCGATGCTGGCGCGGTTCTATCGGGTTCTGACCCCCGCGGTCGAAGAGCGGATGTTCAAGTTCGGCCTGACGCCGCGGGCGATGGTTACGATGGCATCGATTATCGAAAAGGAGGCCAAAGCGCCGGGCGAGCGCCCGCTGATCGCCGGAGTGTTTTATAACCGGCTACGCATCGGGATGCCGCTTCAATCCGATCCGACTGCTGAGTATAGTCTCGATAAAGCCGGGTCGGCCGCGGACGCGGTGCGAACCCCAAGCGCGTTCAATACTTATGCGCGCGCGGGACTTCCACCGGGACCGATCGCCAATCCGGGACTTAGCTCAATTGAGGCGGCGCTGTATCCTGCGCAGTCAGATTATTTATACTTCGTGGCGCGCGACGACGGGACGCACGTGTTTTCCAAATCATTCGATGAACATAAGCTCGCGATCGCCGCGATCAAACGCGCCACGCAACACGCGGCCACGCACGGCGCGCCGCGCGTCGAACATCGCGCGAATTAGGTCATTTAGGTTATACTAAGGGATTGTGCCAAACCCGGTCGAAATTCTAGGCCGCGCGCGCAACCGGATCGCCCGGGTCGCGGCGATCCGCGCGGGAGCCTACGCGCTTGCGCCCGCGATAGTCGCGGTGATACTCGCGCTGGGCCTTACCCCGATTGGGCAGGCGACGTGGATGCGCTGGGGATATATCCTTGCGCCCGAGCGCGCCGCGATGCTGCGCGAGATCCTCTTGGCGATCGCGGCGGGAGCGCTCGCCGCTGGCGGAATTTTCGCCATCCGGGCTCACCGCCGCGCGCTTGATTTCGTCGCCGCCGCGCAGCGGGTCGATGACGCGATGCGCGCCCACGAAGAAATTCTAACCTTCGCCGCGCTCGCCGATCCCGACCTGGCCGAGTCCCAGAAGACCGCCCGCAGTCCGCTCTTTCCGCTGCTATGGCGCCACGCGATTGGACTGCTCGAACGCTTCGATCCGATCAAAACGTTCCCGCTCGCGATCGGCCGTCCGCTGGCGCGCTCCTCGATGATCGCGGGTGCGCTGGCGGCCGTGATGATTATCGCGGCGATGGGTCTGGTGCGGCCACCCACACGCGAGCAGGCGATCGCGAACCGGCTGCGCGAGATTGCCCGCGAGATCGAAGCGACCTCGAACGATCCCACAGACCGGGCGATCGCCGGCGAGGCTCGCGCCGCCGCCGACGCGCTCGAAAACCGCTCGCTGCCGCCTCTGCAAAAAGAAAAAAAACTCAAGCAGGCGATGCGCGATATCAAGCAGCAGAAAAAGCAGAGCGAGTCGGGCAACAAGAAAGGTGCCGGCGCGGGCGCCGGCTCCCAAGCCACCAAGGGCAATGGCAAGGGACAAAGCCAGGGCTCCGATAAGGGCACCGGCACGGGACCCGGCGGTAAGGACAAGTCCAGTCAGCCCGGATCCGGCTCCGGCAAAAGCCAGCAGGGCAAAAACAGCGGCTCGAATAATCAGCAAGGCAAGCAGGGCAAGCAGAGCAAAGACAGTTCCGCCGAGTTGCAAAAAGAACTCGCCAAGGCCCAGGCGCAAGTCGAGACCGACGCAAAGAACAGCCCCAAGCCAGACGCCAAGAAACCCGGCGATGACACCAAGCCCGGCAACGCGCCCAAGTCGGGCGGAAATCCCGACAAGAGCGGAACCACCCCAAACCCCGATTCCGCGCGCCCCGGCAGCGTTCCCACCGCCAGCGCCAATGTGCACAAAAACGTGCCGCCCACAGGCGGCGCGCAGGCAGGAGCCAAAGACTTCGGGTCCAATCAGGGCGACACGCATTTAGGCGAGACTCCCGCCGCAGCGAATTATCAGCGCTACTTGAAACCCGGTGAAAAGGGCGCCGCACTCGATATTCATGACGCGCGCTACGTGATGTTCCGGCTGCCCAATGCCGCGGTAATCGGCGCCGGCGGCAAGACCGTAATCGACAGCAATCGTCCGACCGCGAGCACTGCCTACGTCAACGCTCCGCTCAAGGAAACCACCGACCAGTCGGCGCCCGACGAACGCCAACTCGTTCCCCCGCGCTACCGGGATTTGATTCACTGAAGATCATCGCGGTATCGCGAAGGCAACCAGGTAAAAACTCGAACTCAAGGAGAACTGATGGGAGCTGCACCGCAAGCATCACCCGACCAGCGCGTCGCGGAATTTCGCAAGACCTTTTCACGCGCCGAGCAGGAAGTCGGCCGCGTTATCGTCGGCCATCAGGATGTAATCCGTAAGCTCTTGACCGCGCTGTTCTCGGGCGGTCACATCCTGATCGAAGGCGTTCCAGGTCTCGGCAAGACGTTGATGTGCAAGGCCGCGGCGGACACGCTGGGACTGAGCTTCAAGCGCATTCAATTCACCCCCGACCTGATGCCGTCGGACATTATCGGCACCCAGGTGCTGACCGAATCCGACGGCCATCGCGAGTTCCAGTTCAAGCCCGGCCCGATCTTCGCCCACGTCGTGCTGGGCGACGAGATCAACCGCGCGACGCCCAAGACCCAATCCGCCGTGCTCGAGGCGATGGAAGAGCATCAAGTCACCGTCTTCGGCCTGACCTACCGGCTCGATCCGCCGTATATCGTACTCGCAACCCAGAATCCGATCGAACTCGAGGGAACCTATCCGCTGCCCGAGGCGCAGATGGACCGGTTCCTGTTCAAGGTCGTGATGGGATCGCCCAAACCCGAGGAGCTGCGCGAGATTCTGGCCCGCACCACCGGCACCCGCGCGCATCAGATCGAGGCGATCTTCAAGCCCGCCACGGCCGCGCACGAGATCGAGGCGCTCAAGGGCCTGGTGCGCGAGGTGATGGTCGCCGAGCCGCTCGAGCGCTACATAATCGCCGTGATCGGCGCCTGCACACCCGGCGGACCGGGCGCGATTCCCGAAGTCTCGCAATATCTGCGCTTCGGACCGAGCCCGCGCGGCGCGCAAGCGATCATCCTGAGCGCCAAAGTCAACGCGTTGCTGGCTGGTCGCGTCAGCGTCAGCTACGAGGATATCGACGACGCCGTCGTGCCGTGCTTGCGCCATCGATTGTTGCGCAACTTCCAGGCCGAGGCCGAGAACGTCAGCACCGAGTCGATTCTCGAACAGGTCCACAAGCGCCTCAAGCGTCCGCGCGCGTAGCCCGCATCGCCGATGTTTGATCTGCCTGACGAGTTCACGCCGCAATTCCTGGCCCGCCTCGAGGAATTGCGCGTGCGCACGCGCCGCCAGTATGCCGGCCTCGGCAAGGGCTCGCATCTATCGCCCCGGCGCGGCTCCTCGCTCGAATTCAACGGTTATCGCCATTACTCGCCCGGCGACGATTTTCGCTACATCGATTGGGGCCTCTACGGCCGCTCCGACAAGCTCTACATCAAGCTGTTCAAGGAAGAAGAAGATCTCCTGACCTACGTCTTCCTTGATGCCAGCGCGTCGATGGCTTACCCGGCCGCGGACCACAAGTTCGAGCGCGCGGTCGCAACCGCGCTTGCGGTCGCCTACGTCGCGCTATCGTCCGGCGACCGCGTGATGGTCCGGGTGCTGGCCGGAGCGGGGGCGAAGAT
Source organism: Binataceae bacterium (SeqCode) (assembly GCA_035531615.1). Taxonomy (GTDB): domain Bacteria; phylum Desulfobacterota; class Binatia; order Binatales; family Binataceae; genus JBARDN01. The sequence goes on along the minus strand of DATKSQ010000021.1, from coordinate 9,443 downwards.
CGAGCCGGTGTTCCTGTACGGGCGGCATCGGATTATGGAACTCGCGCGCAAGTTGCGCGCTATCAAGCCGGGCGGCGAGTACAATTTCGCGCCCGCGCTGGCGCGCGAGATGCAGTCGATCCGGCGCGCGGGCAAGGTCTTTATCGTGTCGGATTTTCTGATGCTGCTGAATTCGGTCACCCGCGGTCTCGGGCTGTTCACCGCGGCGACCATGGACGTCACGGCAGTGCAGATTCTTGGCGGCCGCGAAATTCAGGGGCAGGGGCTCCAGGGCGATGTCGAAGTGGTCGATTCCGAAACCGGCGAACATCTGCGCGTCGCTATCGGGGCGCGCGAGCGCGAGCAGTACCAGCAAACGATGCAGCGCCTGACGCGCGAAATCAAACAATTCTGCTTGAAGCGCGGACTTCATTACGCCCTGCACACGACCGATCAGGATTTCCACGACTTTTTCGTGCGCGCGGTGGCCGACATGGGCCTGGCGCATTGAGTTGAATCGATGGGCCTGCTTTATCCCGGCGCTCTAATCTTCTTCGCGATCGTACCCGCGCTGGTGCTCGCTTATCTGGCGCGCGAGCGCCCCGCGCGCATCATCGTTTCGAGCGTGCTCGCGTTCCGCGCGCTGCGCGGCCTGCGCAGCGAGCGTTATGGCGGCAAGCCGCGCTTCGACTGGATGTTCCTGGTCGAGCTGCTGCTGCTGTGCCTTGCGGTGCTGGCGATGGCGGGACCGTTCGTGATCCGCAAGAGCAATCCGATCGCGGTGATGATCGACAACTCGGCCGCGATGCAGGTGAAGCTGCCCACTGGCGCGACCCGGTTCGACGACGCGCTCGGGAAGACCGACGCGATGCTGTCGCGGGAAGACGGCGGCGGCAAGATCTCGGTGTTCGTCACCGCGCCGGCGCCGTATCGAATCGCTCCGCCGTTTGATTCGGTCGCCGAGGCGCGCCACGCGATCGCGGAGCTGCACCCGGTGGACGCGCCCGACGATTCGTCCGCGGTCAAGGCTGAGCTGGCGGATCTCGCCTCGGGCAGCCGCTTCACAAAAGTAATTTTCGCAAGCTTCCGGGCGCTCGCGGCTCCGGCGCCCGCCGCGATCCATGCGATCGTGACCGGAGATCCCGCGCCCAATCTAGCGCTGAGCGCGTTCACGCTGCGGCGCGAGGTGTTCGGCGCCGATACCCTGCACGCGCGCATCAACGTGTCCAATTTCAGTCCCGCCACGGCGGATATCACCGTCACCCTCACCGGCGACGGCCGCCATCTCGCCAGCGCGCACGCGCGGCTCGCCGCGGGCGACACCGGAGCGCTCGAATTCCCTTCGCTTGCGCCAGCCAGGGTGTATCGCGCCGAGCTGACTCCGGCCGACGCGTTGGCACTGGATAACGTTGCCTACGCGACCAGCGGCGCCGTGCGCGCGGTTTCGATTTTGTTCATAACCCCGACTCCCGCCGACGCCGCCGGACTCGGCACGATTCCGGGCGCGGCGATCAAAGTGGTCGGCCCTGACCAATTCGCGCCCACCGATCTGGCGCGCGCCGACGTCGCGATCTTCGAGTACTCGGCGCCCAAGCAACTCCCGCCGGTCAATACCCTGATGGTGATGCCGCCGCCCGATCCGGTGTTCGGCTTTGCCGTCGCGCCGGCGGCGAACATCCAGATCGCGCGATGGCTCAATACCGACACGCTCACCGACTCGGTGAATTTCCGGATGCTGAATCTCCGCGACGGGGAATTCTTTGGACAGCATCCGTGGATGGCCGCGGTCGTCAGCGGACAGGGCGGCGGGTTGCTGCTGCGCGGCGAGCGCGGCGGGCATCGCTTTGTCGCGACCGGCTTCAATCCTTTTCCATACCTGGGGCGCAAGAATCTGCCGATGTCGGTGCTGACGCTCAATGTTCTGAGCTATCTGGCCGGACTCGGCGCGAACGCCGGCGCCGACAAGACCGGGCGGCCGTGGCTGGTGCCGGCTGGAGTCCAAAGCGTGACGCTGCCTTCTGGCGCAAAGCTCAAGGCGACGCCAGGGACCCTGTTCACCGAGGTTGCGGAACAGGGAATCTACGAGCTGTCCGGCGCCGACGCATCGCCAACCCCCCGCGCCGTCAACCTTGACGATCTTGCGGTGTCCGATCTCGAAAGCGTACCGCCGCTGCGGCTCGAATCCGCCGCCGCGACGGCGCCGCCCGCCAGTGCCTCGTTCCTTGAAAAGGCGTCGCTCAGCCCGTGGCTGCTGCTCGCAATTATCGCGCTCGGCTCGCTCGAGGCGATTATCGTGTACCGCCGCCGGCGCGGCGCGATGGCCGAGGCGTAGCCGATGCCTGCGCACAAATTCATCGCCGCCGTATCGATCGCCCGGCCCGACGCGCTTTATCTGCTCGCGATCGCGGGCGCGGTGCTGGTGTGGTCACTGGCAGGCGCGCGCGAATGGAAAAAAATCGCCGCGCCGATCATGCGTGCGATCGTGCTTGCCCTGTTCATCTTCGCGCTTGCGAACCCGGAAAGCGTGACGCACTTCGCCGGCGCGGCGCGCCCCGCGATCGTTGACGCCTCCCAGAGCATCACGCCCGCGATGCGCACCTGGACGGCGCGGCTGCTCGAAGAGCAACTGAAATTGCGCGCCAGCGACCCCGCGTTCGTGTTCGCGTCTTCCACCGATTCGAGCACGATCGGCGCGATCGATGGCCGCCTGGCTTCCGGCCAAGCCTGTTCGTCATGCGCTCCCGGCGCGACCAATCTGGAGACCGCCCTGATGCGGATCGCATCCGATCCGGGCGCCGAGGGCGGTCCCGCCGTGCTGGTCACCGACGGATGGGAAAATCGCGGTGACTCGACCCGCGCGATCGGCTCGCTAGTCGCCGCGCGCATCCGGCTCGATATCTTCACTCCGCCCGGCGCCAGCTCGATTCGCAACGTCGCGATGACCGAGCTGTCGCTGCCGCCGGCGCTCGAAAAGGCGGAGCCATTCGCTCTCGGCGTCACGATGGAAAATCTCAATGACGCAGCGGTTTCCGGCACCATCGCGGTCTCGCGCGACTCGACGGTGCTCGATACGCGGCACGTCACTTTACCTCCGGGGCTCATGCGGGTCGATTTTCCGGTGCGCAACGAGGCGGCTGGGCTAGCCTCTTATTCGGCGTCGTTCAAGGCCGACGACCCCACGACCGATCAATATCTCGAGGACGACTCGCTCAAAGGATGGGTCGGCGTGGGTGCGCGGCGCAAGGTCTTGATCCTTGCCGGAGTTGCGCGGGACGCCAAATATCTTCAAACCGTCGCCGAGCGCCGCGGCTTCGAGCCCACCATCGTTCCGGTCGCCTCGGGGCAGTGGAACGGCAAGCTCGCGGGCTACGACGCGGTGTTCCTGGACAACCTGCCCGCAAGCCGAATCGCGCCGGAAGATCAGGACGCACTGGTATCTTACGTTCGCAGCGGGGGGTCACTGGCGATGGTTGGCGGCGATTCGAGTTTCGGCCTCGGCGGATGGCAATCGAGCCCGATAGCCGCAGCGATGCCGGTGATCATGAAACCGCCGGAGCACAAGGAACGCACCCGCGCGTTCATCTTGATCATCGACAAATCCGGCTCGATGGGCCGCAACGACAAGCTCAAGTACGCGAAGGCTGCCGCCGAGACCGTCACCAAAACCCTCAAAGGCTCAGACCTGGTGAGCGTGATCGGCTTCGACTCGCAGCCGTTCGTGGTCATACCGCTCGAACCGCTATCGAAAAGCCGTCCCTATATGGACCAGATGATCGACCGGCTGGTCGCGCACGGCACCACCTATCTGTTGCCCGCATTGCAAGAGGCCGAGCGCATGCTGGCGGGCAGCGGCGCGCAGATCCAGCACGTGGTGATTTTGACCGACGGCGAAACCGGCGGCACGCCCGCGATGTATTACGACCTGGTCTCGCGGATGCACCGCGAGGGCGACGCGACCATCTCGACTATCGCGATCGGAAACGACGCGAATCTGGCTCTGTTGCAGTCGATCAGCAAATTCGGCGATGGCGCATCGTATCAGACCGACAGCCCGAAAAATCTGCCCGAGCTATTCGTCCAGGACGTCCGCACCCACGGCGGGGAAACCACGATGCAGGAATCGAGTTTCAAGCCGCACACCGTCAATCCCGACCCGGTCCTGAAGGAACTCGCTGGCCGCCAGTTGCCGTCGATCAAGGGCTACGTCTCGACCGAAATCAAACCCAAGGCCGACTTGAGCGCCTATATCGAGCGCGCCGGAACCCGCGAACCGCTCATCGCATCGTGGAAATTCGGCGCCGGCAAGACCCTGGCCGTCACCACCGACGCGAGCGGCCGATGGTCCGGGCCGTGGATCACCTCGAATGTCTTCACCCCGGTGTGGGATCGGCTGCTCGGCTGGATGACGCCGGAGACTTCCACCGCGGCGCAGAAATTCGACGTCGAACTCGGCTACCAGGGCGGCCGCATCATAATCCGCCTCAACGATTATTCCGACGAATCCGCCAAGGGTCCGAGCCTGTTGACCACCGTCGTCACGCGGCCCGACGCAACCCACGTCGAGACCGCGCTGTCCGAGCAGGTGCCGGGAGAATTCTCGGGCTCGATCGACGCGCCCGCGCCCGGTACGTATAACATCAGCGTGCGAGCGCCCGGCGACAAAACGCGAACCTTTCCTCCGCTGGCGTACACCGTGAGTCCCGCGGTGCTCGCCGAGGTTCCGCGGCCCGCACCGAATTACGGGCTGCTCGAACGGCTGGCGTCGGCGACCGGCGGCCGGCTCAATCCAGAGGTGTCCGAGGTGGGTTTGGGACGGCCCAATCTCGAGCGGCGGGAGTCGCTGAATCCGTTTATCATCGTCGCCGCGATGATCCTGCTGATCGCCGAGGCGCTGGTCCGCCGCCTGACGGCTTGAGTATGCTGAAACCGCGATGAAACCCGAGCCCGCGCCGATCCATGCCAATCATCACGTGCAGCATCGGTTCCCCGCCGAGGTGAAGTTCTGCGCGCTGTGCGGCGCCGAGATGGAGCTGCGCACGATCCTGCCCGACCGCAAGCGGATGCGCAGGTGTCCGAACTGTGGGTTCATTTTTTTCCCATCGCCGAAACTCGTCGCCGGATGCCTGATTGTAGAAGCGGGACGCGTGTTGCTGCTCGAGCGCGGAAATGAACCCGCGATAGGAAAATGGACGTTCCCGGGCGGCTTCGTCGAATTTGCCGAACGCGCCGACGAGGCGGCCGCGCGCGAGACCCTCGAAGAAGTCGGCATCCGCGTCGAACTCGGTCCGCTGCTCGGCGTGTACACCGATCCCGCCAACGCAAAGGCGCAGGTGATCGTCTATCTGGCGACGCCCGCCAGTGGCGCGCCGACGCCGTCGGAAGAGGCGACGGAGATTCGCTATTTCGAGCCTGATGCGATTCCGTGGGACTCGATAGCGTTTCAAAGCACCCACGACGCCCTGACCGATTGGCTCAAATCGGTCAAGCATCGGTAAAAATCTTCGCCCTCCAACTTATCCAGCGATTGTCCCATGATCGTGGATTTTTCTATTAGCATTTCTATTTGAATCATGCTAAATTTCTCATGTCACCGCCGCCGATGACCATGGCAACTCTGCCGAGGAGGTTACCGCTATGGAACGGGTGGAAGTGGTTGGGGTTAATACCTTCGTGCTCCACACTCGCCAGCTAGGTCCGAATACCTGGTGCTGCGATATGTACGAGCGCCACGACAGCACCGAAGCCGATTCCTTCGTGCTCGAAGATTTCGGCGAAAGCGAGATCGAAGCGATCGCGATGGCGATGACCGACGCGCACGAACCAAAGCATCTGCGCGGGCATTAGCCGCCGGATCGTCCGGGCTTGAGTGTATCGCCGCGCGCGTCGATAACGCGGCGGCGAAATCAAATCTTCGTGCCCGGCTGAGCGATACTCTGCCGCTCGAATTCGCGGGCGATCGTTTCGATCGTGTCGGCATCCGCGGCGCGCTTGTCGTCGCGAATTCGGATGATCCGCGCAAAACGCAGCGTCATCCCGCCCACGTACCGCGGGCTGCGCTGGATATCGTTATATCCGACCTCGACGACCAGTTCCGGCCGCACGCGCACGACGCCGTGCGCCTCTTCGGTTTTCAGCGCGAGCAGGCGCTCGGTAATCGCCTCGAACTCCGCGTCGGTCGGTCCCTTGAAGGTCTTCCCGACTTCGACCATCGCGCCGCTGCGTTCATCGCGCGCCGCCAGATGAAAGTTCGACAGCCATCCGTGCCGCCGCCCGTAACCCCACTGCGCGGCGACGATCACCAGATCGAGGGTGCGCACTTGCTTGATCTTCACCCATCCGCGCCCGCGCGCACCCGGCGTGTAGGCGCTGCCGAGCGCCTTAGCGACCACGCCCTCGAATCCGCCCGCGATCGCATCGGTGAAAAATTTCTCGGCAGCGGGCAGGCTCGGACGCTCGATACTCGTCACCAGCTCGAGACTGGCGCCCGCCGCAAGCTCGCGCAGCATCGCGACGCGCTCCTGATACGGCAGATCGATGACCAGCGCGCCGTCGAGTCCCAGGATATCGAACAGATACAGCCGCACCGGCTGCTCGGCGCGCAGCTTTTCAATCTCACGCACGCGCCCGAAGCGGCGCATCAGCTCCTGAAACGCACGCGGGCGTCCCGCCGCATCGACCGCGACCACCTCGCCGTCCAAAATCGCGCCGCGCGCTCCGAGCCGCGCAATCAATTCGGTGATCTCCGGCAGGCTCGGCGTGATGTCGTTCATCTTGCGCGAGAAGATTTTGGTCTCGCCGCCGGCCAGATGATGAATCTGCACGCGAGCGCCGTCGAGCTTGTGCTCGAAGGCGATTTCCGGCCCGATCATCGCAATCGCCTCCGCGACGTCGCCCGCCGGCTGCGCCAGCATCGGGCGCAGCGGCTTGGCCGCGCGCGCCGGCGCCGCCCCCGGATCGGCGGCCGGTCCGCCCTCGCGCAAAATCCGCACTACCCGCCCGAGATCGCCTTCGAGCATGTTCAGGCGGCGGACCTCGGCCACCGGCCGATGCGCCATCCGCGCAATCGCTTCGAGCATCAGCCCCTCGCTCACGCCGTGGCGCATCTCGCGGATCAGAATTTTGGCGATGAACTTCGCTTCGAGATTCGACGCGCGCTCGAACAGCGCGGTCAGCGTCTCGAGCTTGCGGGCGCGCGCGTGGCGGCCTTCGATTTCGGCGATCTCGCCAAAGGCGCGATCGACCTCCGCGATCGTCAGCGACGGCTCGGGCTCGGCCGGGCGCAGGCGCAGGGTCATCTCGATCGCCGCGCCGAAATCCTCGGCCGCGGTGAAGATGTCTTCGCCCTGGTCTTCGGCGCCGCTGATCGCGGCCGCGATTTTCCAGATTGCTCGCCCGCTTATCTGGAGCCGCTTTTCATCGCCCTGTGCGACCGCGCGCCCGACCATGAAGCGCGCCGCGATCTCCGCCTCGCCGGCTTCGAGCGCGCCCAGCAGGCTCGCGACCGACTCGGCCATCTGGATGCGGCTCTGAGTCTGGCCGAGTTCCTGGCAAACGGTCGCGAAATCCAGAAATGACGCCACCTCGCGAATTAACCCCGCGCCACCCATCGCGCGCAAGCGCCGCGCGCCGCCGTCACTGTGAATCCATCGGCAGACCGACGTAGTTTTCGGCCAAGCTTTCGGCCGCCGCGCGCGAGCTGGTCAGATATTCGAGTTCGGCCAACTGGCGGCGCGTGTCGAATGCGCTTTGGCCGTCGAGCCGATGCAGAATCGAAGTCATCCACCATGAAAAGCGCTGCACCTTCCACACCCGCCTGAGACAAACCTCCGAGTACGCGTCGAGTCCCGCTCGGTCGCCCGAGTGGTAGAAGCGCGCCAATCCGCGCGCCAGCACGCGCACGTCCGCGATCGCAAGATTGAGCCCCTTGGCTCCCGTCGGCGGCACGATATGCGCCGCGTCGCCGGCCAGGAACAGGCTGCGGTAGCGCATCGGTTCGGCAACGAAGCTGCGCATATCGGTGACGCCTTTGTGCGTGATCGGACCGCGCGCGAGCTTCCATCCGCCTTCGATCTCGAAGCGCCGGTCGAGCTCGTCCCAAATCCGCGCGTCGGGCCAATCCTCGAGCTTCTCGTCCGGAGCGCATTGCAGATAGAGCCGCGTAAGCTCCCGCGAGCGCATGCTGTGCAGCGCAAAGCCGCGCTCGTGGCGCGCATAGATCAGCTCGTCCGAAGAGGGCGGCGTCTTGGCGAGAATTCCCAGCCACGCGAACGGATAGACGCGCTCGTAGATCGTCAGCGCGGCGGCCGGAATGCTCGGGCGGCAGATGCCGTGGAAGCCATCGCAGCCCGCGATAAAATCGCAGCGCACCTCGTGCGTAGCGCCGCCGCTTGCGAAGTGGATCGCAGGCTCGCCGCCGCCGATTCCCTCGACCCTGACCTGCTCGCACTCGAAGTGAATCGCGCCGCCCGCGGCCAGCCGCGCGTCGGTGAGATCCTTGATGACTTCGTTCTGGCCGTAGATCGTGATCGCCTTGCCTCCGGTCAGTCCGCTCAGATCGATCCGATGCGCGCGGCGCGAAAAGCGCAGCTCGAATCCGCGATGCACCAGCCCCTCGCGGGCAAGGCGCGCGCCGACTCCGGAGTCACGCATGAGATCCACGGTGCCCTGTTCGAGCACGCCAGCGCGCACCCGCTCCTGAACGTGGCGGCGGCTGCGCGCCTCGATTACGGCCGATTCGATTCCCTCGCGATCGAGCAGATGCGCGAGCATCAGGCCCGCGGGTCCCGCTCCGACGATTCCGATTTGGGTGCGCATACGATGCGGCCCGGTCGCTGGGCGCGCGCGTTCGTTATGCGATCGGATGCGCCTTCAGAAATGGCACGAAGGTACGCATGAACTCCGGGCGCGCCTCGGTTGTAAATCCGTGGCCCGCCTTCGGGATGATGTGCAGCTTCGCGCCCGGAATCCGCTCGGCCAGCAGCTCCGAATTTCGCGCCGGAATCAGCACGTCGTCGCCGCCGGTGATCACGAGAGTGGGAGCCTTTATCTGCCCGAGGCGATCCCACGTACTGAGCGTGTAAGTCCCTTCGAGCTGGCGCTGGAAGGCAAACGGCGGCGTGGGATGCTCGAGCAGGCGCGGGATGCGCGCCTCGAGCTCGGCGCGATGCTCCGCGATATAGCCGGCGGTAAAGGCGAGCGGCCATCCGCGGCGAATCACCTCTTCGGGCGCTACCCCGACGCGCGGCGCGGTCAACACCTTGAGCGACTCGGCGGGCGGCGGGACCGCGTGCTTGCCGCCCGGCGAGGTGCATCCGAGAGTCAGCGTCGCGGTGCGCGGGGCGTGGCGCAGCGCGAACTCCTGCGCGATCATCCCGCCCATCGAAACGCCGAAAATATGCGCGCGCGGGATCTTCAGCCCTTCGAGCACCGCCGCCGCGTCATCGGCGAACATCCCGATCGAGTAC
>DATKSQ010000020.1:0-36205 GCA_035531615.1 Binataceae bacterium (SeqCode) | reverse complement strand
GCGCATGCCAAACCCCATCCGGAGCAAGACCAAATAGGAGGGTGAGCGGCCCGCTCTTAGCCCTCGGGTATGGTCGCACGAGCGCACGAGCAATCGGGCGCCTAGAGGAATGATCGCCGCCCGCAAGGGTACAGAACCCGGCTTACAGACTCACTCCGGTTTCAGTCCCGCACCAGCCGCGCCGCCGCGGCTTCGAGCGCGTCCAGGATTCCCGTGCCGCCGGTCAGGTAGCCGGCCACCCGTGCGAGCGCGTGCAGATCTGGAACTCCGGCGCCCAGCTCGGGCGCGATCGCAAGCTCGATATCGGCGGGAAGTTCACGCGCGAATTCGCCGACCCGCGCAATCTGTGAGAGCGTCCGGGTGCGATAGAGCTCGAGTTCGCGCGCCAGCGCGGCGACTCCGGCACGGCGCGGAGGTTCGGCACGGCCGTGGGTCGCGCGCGGCGGCGCAATCGCCTGAAGATGGGACAGCGCGCGACGCGGATCGCGCGCGGCGTCGCGCCACGAGCGCTCGTCGAGAAAGCGGTTGATCACGATTGCGGACAGGTGCAGCTTGTCGCGTTTCATCTCACCGATTAGATCGCGCGCCTGGCGCAGGCGGTCCTCCTCCGCCGTCGTCACCATCACGAATCGCACCGCCGGCGAGCGCATCAGCGCCTCGGTTTTGCGCAGCCGATCCACGATCGCGTCGGCGGTCTCGGCCGCGGCGGCGAAGAACTCGGCGATCGTCGAGAGTACGTTGCCGCCGGCGAAACGCTCGAGTTCGCGCACCACGAAGCGCGCGGCGTTGCTGGCGACCTTGACCGCCAGCCATCCCGCCGAAAGCGACGGCGTGAAGAGCCACCTTGCGGCGCGTGAATCGAGCAGGCGAGTGAAACGCGCGGGCGCTTCGAGAAATTCGAACGCGTGCGCGGCGGGAGGAGTATCGACCACCTCGAGCGCGAAGCCGCCGTCCTTATGAAGATCGTAAAGCTGCTGCAGCGCGGCGAACGCCTCCGCCCCGGCGAATTCCGCCGACAGGCTCTGGTAAAACGGATTGCCGAGGATGCGCTTGCGGGTGGCGGGATCGGCGGCGAAGCGTTCGACGATTCCGTCCCATACTCCTTTCACATCAAGCATCATCGCCGACAGGCGCAGCGCGGGGTCCAGTCCGGCGGCGCGCACAAGGCGCGCCGACAAGCGCTCGGGCTGGCCGCCAAGGCGGGCCACGCCGAGCGCGTCGCGCAGGCGGCGCGAGGGATCGACGGTGATGAGCGCGGTGTCGAGCTTGGCCTGGGCGGCCGCGATCGCAAGCGCGGCGGCGACAGTGGTTTTTCCGACTCCGCCGGTGCCGAGCAAAATCACGATCGAGCCTTGCTTGAGGAGGTCTTTCAACTACGCGCCCCGAACGCCGCCAAAATCGCCGTCACAATAGCAGGCCCGCCGCGCGCGCGCATCGCGCAGCGGTTGTCGTCCGCGCCGCGCGGACGCATTTCGCGTCGCCCGCGCCGGGTTTAGAATTGTGCGCATTGGGAGGGTATCGATGGAATACACGCTATCCGCATTGGTCGTTCTGACCGTGTTCGTCTTGATCGGGATCCTCGTTCTGATCGCGAGAGTTGGCAGGAAGCCGCCGGCCGAGGCGATCGCGACGCTTGGGCTGCGCCTCGAAGCGATCGCCAACGCGCTCGAGGGAAAGCTGACCGATGCGCGCACAGAGTTCGCGGCCAGGCTTATCGATGTCAAAGGCGACCTACGCCAGGAAATAGCCGATCGCCTCTCCAATGGATTCGCCGAATTCAGAAGCGGGGTGGAGAAGCAGCTTTCCGAGGGGCGTACGGAGCAGGCGACGACGCTCAAGCTTGAGATTGCGGCGCTCACCTCGCAAACGGGCAAGGGCCTCGACGGCATACGGTCGGTCGTCGATTCAAAGCTGGGCGTGATCGGCGAGCAAGTGCAGCAGAAGCTGGACCAAAACATCAAGGAGGGCTTTGCCCAGTTCGAGAAAGTTCAGCAGCATCTTGCCGAAGCCGAAAAGCAATTGCGCAACGTCGGGGAGATCGGCGCTTCTATCAACGATCTGAATAATCTCCTCAAGCTGCCTCATTTGCGCGGGCGATTTGGCGAAGAGAGCCTGGAACGTCTGTTGGCCGATTTCCTGCCCGCCCAGATGTACGAATTGCAGGCCGCGCCCGCCATGGGCGTCGCGGGGCGGGTCGACGCGGTGATCAAGTTTCCGGACCGTAATCTACCGATCGACGCGAAATTTCCGCGCGAACAGGTCCAGGCGCTATTCGAGGGCAGCGACCCAGCGGCGCTCGAGACCGCACGGATCGATTTCGTGCGTGTGATGAAGGAGCAGGCCCGGCGTATCGCGGGCTATATCCATCCGGAGAGCGGCACGACCGATATGGCTTTGATGTATCTCCCGAGCGAAACGCTGTACATGGAGGCGGTGCGTAGCGGCGAGATCACCGAGCATCTGAACAAGCTGCAAGTGTTCGCGGTCTCACCAAACACGCTCATCGTCACGCTGAAGTCGATCCAGATGGTTTTCAAGATGTACGAGTTTGCGAAGGGGTATGAGAAAGCCACTGCGGAACTGGGCAAAGCGCAAAAGTCGTTTGGTTTTTTTGAACGCCACTTCGACGAGATCGGAAAATCACTTAACAAAGCGCAGGACGCCTACGGGACCGCCAAGCGTCATCTCAATACGTATGCGCGCCGGGTCACGGACCTAACCGGACAGGAAGTTCCGCAGCTTGGAGCAGCCGCCGACATGGATGACGATCCGGCCGCGTAGCCGGGGTGCGTCGGGACCCTCACCCGCGCGTCACGGCGGTTGCAAGCCAAGAGCAACCGCCGCGCCGCTTGCCCTCTCCCACAGGGTTGTGGGAGAGGGACATGAGCTGGCGCAGCTATTTCTGGTTCGCGCCTTTGGCGCTGCACGCAAACGCGACACAACCAGGAGTACCTGCATGGCGCCTGCGGCTACTGCTGTTCTTCGTCGCTCGGCGGAGGAGGCTTGAGCTGCGAGCGCTCGGTGCCCGCGGCGATCCATCCCTGAACCTCGCGGCGCTCGCGCCCCAGAAAATCAGCGATCGCTTTGCGCAGCCCGGGATGCGCGATGTGGTGCATGCTGCGGGTAAGGGCGGGGTCAAAGCCGCGCAGCCATTTGTATTCGCCGCCGGCGCCGGGCTCGAAGCGCGCAAGCCCGCGTGCGATCGCATACTCGATTCCCGCGTAGTAGCAGACCTCGAAGTGCAGGAAGCGAACGTCGCGGAAGCATCCCCAATAGCGGCCGTAGAGCACGCCCGCCTTTTCGAGGCAGATCGCGCCCGCGACGATTTCGGCGCCGTCGTAGGCGGCGATAAAGCTCAAGTTTCGCTTGAAGTTCTTGCGCAACGCCGCGAAGAACTCCTCGGTCAGGTACTGGCGCCCCCAGTAGAGCTTCTCGATCGTCGAAAGATAGACCCGGTACATGACCGGGAACAGCGCGTTGGGAATCTCTTCGCCGTGATGGACCCGAACCTTGATTCCCGCGGCCGCGACCGCCGCGCGCTCGTGGCGCACCGCGCTGCGCCGCTTGTGCTTGAGCTGGGCCAGATAGTCGTCGAAGGTTTTGAAGCCCTGGTTGCGCCAGTGGTACTGGTAGCCAAAGCGTTCGAGAAACCCGGCCTTGCCGAGCGCCGCGGCCTCGTCGTCCGCGCAGAAGTTGACGTGTACGGAAGAAAGCTGGTTGTCGTCGCATAGCTTGGCGAGCGTGCCGGCCAGAATCCGCATCAGCGCGGCGCGATCGGCGCCCGGCGCGGTGATCAATCTGCGCCCGGTGTGCGGAGTAAACGGCACCCCGGCCATCAGTTTCGGGTAGTAATCGATTCCCGCGCGCGACGCCGCGTCGGCCCATCCGTGGTCGAACACGAATTCGCCCATGCTGTGCGATTTGAGGTAGAGCGGGCAGGCCGCCACGATCCGTTGCGTGCCGCGCTCGCGAATCACGATATGGTACGGAGCCCATCCGGACTTGCGCGTTGCCGAGCCCGAGCGCTCGAGCGCGGCGAGCCAGTCCCATTCGAGAAACGGCGAATCCTCGGGCGCGAGAATCGCGTCCCATTGGGCGCGTGGGATTTTCTCGATCCCCTCGACGATCGCCGCTTCGAGATATTCGCTTGCTTCATTCATCGTGGGTCCGCGCCAATCGCCGCACAAAGCGTAACAGTCACCCGGCGCATAGCAAACCGTAATCCTGGCCGCGGCGCCACCCTGCTACGCATGCCAATAATTTGATATTCTATAGATGCGCGGGAAGAGCCTGCGCGGCGAAACACGATGACCACGATGAAGATGATGCATGGAGCACGGCGAATCGGATCCGGCGCCGGCCACGCGCCTGGCGGCGAGGGCGGCGATGACGGCGCGGATTCGCGCGATCCCGGCGGCGGCATCGTCACCGAGCGGCGGACCAAAACCCGCGCCAAGACCGCGAAGCCGCCGCTGTACAAGGTGATTCTGCTCAACGACGATTACACGCCGATGGAGTTCGTGGTCGAAGTCTTAAAGGCTGTTTTTCATCGGCCACACGCCGAGGCCACCCGCATCATGCTGCACGTGCATCAGAACGGGATGGGGGTGGCGGGGGTGTATCCGTTCGAGGTCGCGGAGACGAAAGTCCGAACCGTGGAAGAGCTCGCGCGCCAGGCGGAATATCCGCTCAAGTGCGTGATGGAAAAAGAGTAGGGAGCCGGGCCCGCGCCGGTGCTAATCCAGATGCCTCCATCGAACAACATCATGATCAGCCGCGAGCTTCAGGTCACCTTGCAACTCGCGATGACCGAAGCCGCCAACCGCCGCCACGAGTATGTCTGCCTTGAGCATCTGCTCTACGCGATGATCCATGACGTGACCGCCAGCACCATCTTGAAGCGCTGCGGCGCGAACCTCGAGGCGCTGGCGCGCAAGCTGGAACGCTATCTGAACGATCAGGTCGAGCCGATGCCGGCCGGGGAGAATATCGCGCCGCGCTACGCGTTGGGCGTGCAGCGCGCGCTGCAGCGCGCGGCTGTCCATACGCAATCCGCGGGGCGCAGCGAGATCAACGGCGCCAGCGTGCTGGTCGCGATGTTCCAGGAGGCGGAGTCGCCGGCGCTGTTCTTCCTGCAGGAGCAGGGGGTGACGCGCTTCGACGTGATCAATTTCATTTCGCATGGAGTTTCCAAGGTTGGTGAGGACGAGGCGCGCGACGCCGGCGGCGTGGACGAGGAAGCCGACGATGAAGACGACGCGCACGGCGACGGCGATGAGGAGGGCGAACGCAAGCTCTCGCCGTCAAAGGCGCTGCTGACTTACGCCGTCAATCTGACCGAACGCGCGGCGGCGGGCAAAATCGATCCGCTGGTTGGGCGCAAAAACGAACTCGAGCGCGCGATCCACGTGCTGCTGCGCCGGCGCAAGAATAATCCCATTTTCGTCGGTGAGGCGGGAGTCGGGAAAACCGCTCTGGCGGAAGGGCTTGCGCTCGCGATTCATCATAACCAGGTTCCACCCGCCCTCAAGGGCGTCGAGCTGTACGGACTCGACATGGGCGCGCTATTGGCGGGCACTCGCTTTCGCGGCGACTTCGAGCAGCGGCTCAAGGCCGTCATCAAGGCGGTCGCGGGAAATCCCAAGCGCGTGCTGTTCATCGACGAGATTCACACTATCGTCGGCGCCGGCGCCGCGTCGGGCTCGACGATGGACGCGTCGAATCTGCTCAAGCCCGCGCTCGCGTCGGGCGAACTGCGATGCATCGGATCGACGACCTATCAGGAATACAAGCGCTCGTTCGATCGCGACAAGGCGCTGGCGCGCCGCTTCCAGCGGATCGACGTGCTCGAGCCGACCAGCGAGGAAGCGGTGCAGATTCTCGAGGGGCTGAAATCCTATTACGAGAAGCATCACAACGTCCGCTATACCTCGCCGGCGATTCGCCTCGCGGTCGAACTCAGCGCCCGCTACATCAACGATCGCTTCCTGCCCGACAAGGCGATCGACGTGATGGACGAGGCCGGCGTCGCGGGCCATCTGCGCGGCAAAGGCGCCCCCGAACCGGTGACGGTGGGCGTGCGCGACGTCGAGCGCACGGTGGCGCGGATGGCGAAAATACCGGAGCGGACCGTATCCGCCACCGACCGCACGCGCCTGCAAAGCCTGGACGAAGAGCTCAAGCAGGCGGTGTTCGGGCAAGACGCGGCGATCGACGCGGTCGCGCGCTCGATCAAGCTCGCGCGCTCGGGGCTCAGTCATCCCGATCGTCCGGTCGGCGCGTTTCTATTTTCAGGACCCACCGGAGTAGGCAAAACCGAGGTCGCGCGCCAGCTCGCCAAGGTGATGGGCGTCGAGTTCATCCGCTTCGACATGTCGGAGTACATGGAGCGGCACACGGTCTCGCGGCTGATCGGCGCGCCGCCGGGCTACGTTGGTTTCGATCAGGGCGGCCTTCTGACCGACGCGATCAACAAGACGCCGCACTGCGTTTTGCTGCTCGACGAGATCGAAAAGGCGCATCCCGACCTGTTCAACATTCTTTTGCAGGTGATGGATCACGCGACGCTGACGGACAACAACGGGCGCAAGGCGGATTTCCGCAACGTGATTCTGGTGATGACCACCAACGCGGGCGCGCAGGAACTCGCACGCGGGATGATCGGCTTTCAGGGCGGCGTCGGGATGGGCAATCCGAAATCGGTGATCGACAGGATGTTCAGCCCGGAATTTAGAAACCGGCTCTCCGCGACGATCGAGTTCGCGTCGCTTGCCCCGCCGATTATAGAGCTGGTGGTTGAGAAGTTTCTGGGCGAGCTGCAAGATCGGCTCGACAAGCAGAAGGTCGCGCTGGCCGCCACCGAGGCGGCCAAGAAGTGGCTGGCGGAGCGCGGCTACGACCCGCGCTTTGGCGCGCGTCCGCTCGGGCGGCTGATCGAAAACGAGATCGCCCGTGTGCTTGCCGACGAGGTCCTGTTCGGCAAGCTCACCAAGGGCGGCAAGGTCACGGTTGACGTGGCCGACGACAAGCTGACGTTCGAGTACAGCGATCTGCCGACGAAGCATCTTGCGCCGGTCGGGTAGGCCGGGTGCAAGTTACCTGGCTCGCGCCGCGTTTTCGTCTCTACTTTCCTATTTGAGCGCGTCGGTGGCGGCTTTGTTTACCGGCGTCCACGTCACGTCAGGATCATATGCCGTCATGGTGCTGGCAATCTGCGTAGTATTGGGACCCAAGTCCCTTTGATATACTTGAGCGTCCTGGTTGACGATGAAGGTCATTACTCCAGAGTCGCGATAGCTGACCGGATAGGCAACGATCGCGAATCCTCCGGTCATCTTGCCGTCGACGATATAGCTGCGCGCGGCTCCTGGCGCATTGGCTCCCTGACTAGTTAGTATCCGGTAAAGGTAGCCGTGGAAGGGATGCGGCGAGCCGGAGTTGGCGGTGTGGTGTGGATAACCTTCATCAGCCGCTTCGGCGACCAGCGGGCCGAGAGGACTTTCGGGCGCGCCCGGTTTGACCTTCCAGAATAAGCCGTCCTGAGCTCCCGGCGCGCTACGAAACTTCTGTGCATATTGATGCACCTGCGCGCCATCGTGAAAGGCGGCGTAATAGTCGCGCTGGGCATCGCAGATTGCGGCGCAGACCTTGATTACGTTCAGCTCATTGGAGCCAATCCGCCGATACAATATCTCCTGCCTGCCGTACGCCGTATCGAAGTACCATTGAGTTCCGGTTTGCTTGAGCGGTATCGGAGAGGGCCAATTCTCACGGCCGATGTAGAGAAAGGTTCGCCCATCGCTGGCAGAGGCAAACTGATGCGACTCGCGGTACTTGGCGGTAAACGCGTCCTGATGCTTCTGATCGGCGACCCGATCGCCCGACGAGATCAAATCCCGCCCCGAAGGACCCAGAATCGCCAGCATCTCCGCCTCATCGTGATTCTGTACGGCCGCGGCGAAGGCATCGGCCGCCTCGGTAGCCGAACTGAAAGTCTTCTGGCCGGGCTCCTGGGCGAAGGCTGCCCGAGCGCTGACCAGCCCGATTATCAGGATTATCCACAAAACCCGCGGAGCGATCCGGGCGACCGTGCTGTCTCGGTTACCATCCATAGATTGAAGTCCTGGGTTTTTCCGCGATCGGAGGTTAGTGGCCATGCTTGCCGCCTCGACCGTGTCCACCGCCATGATGACCGCCCCTGTCGCCGCCGCCATGTCCCTCATTGCCATGGCCGCCATAGCTGTTTCGGCCACGGGAACTTGCCTTCCAGGCTTCGTTACCCGGCGCGTAGCCGCCGAATAAACTTCGGTTCATGCCGGGATGCGAATAACTATCGTAGCCCCGGTAGCCGCCGTTTGAGTAATAGTTGTTCGAGTAGTTGCCCGGATATCCGCCTCCCCAACCGCCTCCGCCCCAACCGGGGCCGCCGCCGAAACAACCCGTCACCAGAGTTGCGAAGAGCAGCGCTGCAAAGACTCTCGCTATCCGGGCGCGGATGGATGAGGTGTTCATTTTGATATTTGATTGCACTGTAGCGGCGTGTTCAAAGGCGGGATCGCCGAGCACAATTGTCAGGTGGCCGGCGCTCAAGGTCAAGGAACTAGCGGGAGTATTTGTTCTCCGCAGAACGCCAACTTTCGCCATCCGCCAAGGCGCACCTTAGGTTGCGCCGTTGAGCATCGGATCGGCGGGGCGTGCGTTCGGCGTGTAGCGCGGGCGGATCAGACTTCGCGGTCGATTTGGTCGTCGATGATCGCGGCCAGGCTGTCGCGATAGGGCGAGGGGCGCAGCTCGCGCAGCAGGTCGCGCGCGATCTTGACTTCGGCGGCGGCCATCGCGCGCGCCTCGGCGATAAGCGGCGGGTCGCGCAGGATTTCGAGCGCGCGTTCGAAATCGGCGCCCGTCATCTCGACGCGGTTTTGCAGCATCCGCTTGAGCTCGGGATTGCGCGCGGCGGCGAGCACCACCGGCAGCGACGGAATCCCCTCGCGCAGATCGGAGCCGACCGGTTTGCCGATTTTTTCCTCGGGACCGAGAACGTCGAGCAGGTCGTCGATCATTTGGAAGGCAAGCCCCATCGTGAGCCCCAGGCGCGCCATCGCGTCGATTCCGCCGCTGGGCATCCCGGCCAGATCGGCGGCGACCTTTCCGCCCGCGAAGAACAGCGACGCGGTCTTGCGCGTGATCACCTTGCGATAGTCGGCGATAGTCGCCGCGGCGCTGTGGCGCAGCCTGCCTTCCATCACCTCGCCCTCTGTCAGCTCGATACAGGCCTGCGCGGCGGTGCGAACCAGATGTTCCTCGAAGCGGCCGCAGATCTCGAAGGCGCGGCAGAACAGATAGTCGCCGGCTATGAGCGTCGGCGCGAAGCCATAGCGCGCGAGCGCCGAGGGCTTGCCGCGGCGCAGGCGGCCGGCGTCGATAATGTCGTCGTGCAACAGGGTCGCCGAATGGATCAGTTCGAGAGCGATCGCGGCGTCGATCGCGTCTTCGATTTTTTCATCCGAGCCGCCGCACGCGCGGTACACCAGCAGGATGAAAGTGGGGCGCAGCCGTTTGCCTCCGCCATCGACCAGGTAATGGCAAATCTCCGCGATCAGAGATTCGTTCGAGTCGAGCAGGCGGGTGAGCTTCGCCTCGGCGGCGGCGAGATCGGCTTCGACGATCGCGGCGGGATTGGATACCGCGCGATTGGCCGGGGCGGGAGCGCGGCGGCTGGCGAGATCGATGGTGTTGGCTTTTTTCACGGGCTAGCGGAATAAATCCGCCTCGGCGGGGCGAATCAATACTTTCGCACTGCCGTCGAAGGGTTGATAGGGATAGCCGCGCACCAGCACGGCGGGAATCGCGCCGGCTTTCTCCATCAGCAGGCCGGCGGCGCAGGCCAGTTCGTCGGCGATCGCGACGACGGTATGATGCAGCTCGCGGCCGGCAAGATCGGTGGTGCCGCGCAGATCGAGCATCGCATTCATCCCGGCGATCCCGAGGCAGATCTCGGTCAGTCCGTCGCGCCACGGACGGCCGAAGGTATCGGTCACGAGCACTGCGAGATCGACGCCGTAGCGGTCGCGGATTGCGGCGCGGATTTTGGCCGCCGAGGCGTCGGGATCGACCGGCAGCAGAATCGCGCTGTCGTTTTCGAGGCTGTTGGATTCATCGACGCCCGCGTTGGCGCAGACCCATCCGGGACCGGTCTCGACGATAATCACGCCGCGATCGTTGCGCACGATCCGGTTGGTCTGGCGCAGCACCAGCTCTACCGCGCGCGGATCTTTTTCCCATCGCGCGGCGACGCTCTTGGCGAACTCGGACGGCTCGATGTCCTTCAGATGAACGGTGCGGCCCTCGGACTTCGAGACGATCTTCTGGCAGACCACGATGATGTCGCCGGTTTGGGGCCGCAGCCCCGTCCGCTCGAGTCCGGCGCCGATCAGCGCGGCCAGATCGTCGCCGGCCTTGACCATCGGGATTCCTTCGATCGCGGTGAGCGTAATCGAGCGCATGGTTTGGGTAAGCCTACACCGCAAGCGCGCGCAGCACTACTTGCGCAAGGCGCGCGGCCTTTGCGGGGGTGGTCATGATCGTGTCGGTGACGACCACGCGCATCCCGAGTTTTTCGATCTCGCCGGCCAGCGCGCGATCGAGGTTGTCGATCACAAAGGCGCCGGCGATATCGCTATACAGCCGCGCGACGCCGAGCGCAGAGGCCTCAAGCTTGAGCCCGCGCAGCATCTTGTCGGCGGGGCCCTTAATCGTCTTGCCGCCGACGATCGGGCTGATCGCGGCGACGCGATCGCGCATCTTGCGCAGCGCGGCGCGCACGCCGCCGAGCGCCAGGATCGGGCCGATCGACACGAAAGGATTCGACGGCGCGATAATCACCGCCGCCGAGCCGCGCATCGCGCGCATCGCGGCGGGCAGCACGCGGGCGGCGCCGGCGCCGCGCAGCTCGATATTCTCGACCACGCCGCGCGCGCGTCCGCGCACGAAGTATTGCTGAAAGGCGAGCGCCGGCCGCCCGCGCAGCTTCACAAAGGTGCGCACGGGATCATCGCTCATCGGCATCACCTGCGCGCGAACGCCCAGCGCGCGCGCGACCTTCGCGGTGACCTGCGACAGCCGCGCGCCCGAGCGCATCTGGTCGGTGCGGTAGATGTGCGTGGCGAGGTCGCGATCGCCAAGCGTGAACCAGTGCGGGCCATAGAAGCGGTCGAGCGCCTCGAGCGTCGCGTGCGAGTCGCCCTCGCGCCCGTAGCCCAGCGAGCGATCGACCACGCCCGCGAGCGTGTAGGTAACAGTGTCGATATCGGGCGAGACATGAAGGCCATAGAAGAGGTCGTCGTCGCCGGTGTTGACGACGACGGCCATCCGCTCGGGCGCAATCCGCCTCGCCAGTCCCCGGATGAACTTAGCAGCCCCCACTCCCCCCGCAAGCGTGGTTATCGGCCTCGGCGGGGGAATTGGAGATCGGACGCGCGCCATTGGGAGCATTTTTTCCGTGGAGCTTTTTGTACAGGGTGGAGCGCTCGACCGCGATTCGGCCCATGGAGCGCGCCTGGTCTTCGATCAGATCGACGGGTACGAACTCGCCCGCCTCGCCGCCGGCCAGCGCGGTGATGCTTTCTTCCATCAGCGTGCCCGAGAAATCGTTGCATCCGGCCTTGAGCGTGAGCGCGGCGAGATCGACGCCGAGCTTGACCCACGAGGTTTGCAGATTGTTTATCTGGCCGCGCAGGAACAGCCGCGCGAATGCGTACATCTGGAAGTCGAGCACCCCGCTCGGAATCTCTTTGACCAGTCCCTTGCGGAACAGCACCGTGTTCTGATGGATAAAGCGCAGCGGCACGAACTCGGTGAAGCCGTGGGTCTCTTTCTGGATCGTGCGCATCAGATTGAGATGATTGACCACCTGGCGCGGGGTCTCGATATGGCCGTACATCACGGTCGAGGTGGTGGGCACGCCGGCGGCGTGCGCGCTGGTGATGATATCGACCCACGCGGCGACATCGACTTTCTTGTGGCTTAAGATTTCGCGCACCGAGTCGTCCAGGATTTCCGCCGCGGTGCCGGGAATCGAGCCCAGGCCGTGCTCGCGCAGCATCGCGATATACTCGCCGTACTCCATGCGGGTGCGCTTGGCGCCGTACATGATCTCCATGGGCGAGAAGGCGTGTATATGGATCGCGGGAAACGCGCCCTTGATCGTGTCGAGCAGGTCGCGGTACTTGAACGCGGGCATCTCGGGATTTATTCCGCCCTGCATGCAGACTTCGGTGGCGCCGCGCGCGACCGCGTCAGCGACTTTGGCGACGATCTTTTCGTCGGAATGATCGTACGCGTCGGACTCCCAGCGCTGGCGCTTGAAGCCGCAGAACTGGCATCCGACGAAACAGATATTGGTGAAGTTGATATTGCGATTGACGACGTAGGTAACCTCGTCGCCGACATCTTCGGCGCGCGCCAGATCCGCGCACTTCACCATCGCGCGCAGATCGTCGCCCACGGCGGTATAAAGCGCGAGGCCTTCGTCGGGCGTGAGCTCCTGGTGCGCGAGGCTTTTTTCGAGCGGCGCGCGCACGGCGGGCGACGCCTTTGCGAGCAGCGCCGCGGCGGGCGTGGCCTCGATTTCGTCAATCCAGTTTCGCCAATGGTCAAGGTTCATGCGAAGTCTCCCGGGTTCGTTCCCAAATCGCGCGCACATTGGTCGCGACCGCCGGGTCGAGCCATTCGTCATTTATATATTCTTGGTAAACGGCCAGGCGCTCGCCGAGCTCGAAGCCCGCGCGTGCGCACCTTTCGCCCAGGCGCTCGAGATGCGGCCACGGCGCCTCAGGATTAACATAGTCTTTGCTGAGCGGCGAGATTCCGCCGAAGTCGTTGATTCCCGCGCGCAAAAAAAGCTCGATCTCGCCGGGCGACAGATTCGGCGGCGCCTGCACGTTCATCTTTGGCCCGAGCACGAGGCGCGCGGTCGCGATCGCGCGCGCCATCTCGAACGCGCCCGGCTCGGGCGCATCGGCCATCGCTATTTCCGGCTTGGCGCGGAAATTCTGGATGATCACTTCCTGAATATGCCCGTGGCGCTCGTGCGAGTCGCGCAGCGCGATAAGGCTCTGCGCGCGCTCGGCGACGGTCTCGCCGATCCCGAGCAGGATTCCGCTCGTGAACGGGATTTTGAGTTCGCCGGCCTCGTCGATCATCTTCATCCGCAGGGCAGGGTCCTTGTCGGGCGCCGCCTGATGCACCGCGCCGCGCGCGCGCAGCCGCGGCGAGATCGACTCGAGCATCAGCCCCATCGAGGCGTTGAGCGGCCGCAGCATCGCCATCTCGGCGCGCGTCATCAAGCCGGCGTTGGTATGCGGCAGCAGCCCCTCGCTGAGCGCGATTTCGCACGCGCGCGCGACGTACTCGATCGTCGAGCGCACGCCGAGACCTTCGAGCGTCGCGCGATATTCCTTGAACGCGACCTCGGGCTTGTCGCCCAGGCACATCAGCGCCTCTTTGCAGCCAAGCTCGCGCCCGCGGCGCGACCACTGGGCGATCTCATCCGGCATCATCGTCCACGCGCCGGGATCGCCAGGATCCTTACGGAACGTGCAGTAAGTGCATCGGTCGCGGCACAGATTTGTGATCGGCAAAAAAACTTTGCGCGAGTACGTGAGGTCGCGGCCCTTGGCGCGGTCGCGCATTTCTCCGGCCGCCGCGAGCAGGTCGTCCAGATCGCGCGCCGGGCAATCGATGAGCGCGATTGCGTCGGCCTCGCCAAGGCGCTTGCCCGCGATCGCGCGGTCGAGCACCGCACGAATCGGCGGCGCGGCCGTGCGCGCGGAAGAAATAGCGGCAAGCTCTGCGAAGGCCATCCTTCCGCCGTTATAAGCCATCGGATAGTTGCAGGCAACCGACAGGTTTCAGTTTGCTACCGTAGCGGGTTGAGGCTGAAAAGAAATCAGTGGCGCGGGCGTCCCCGCCCGTGCGTGACGGGCGAGCCATCGGCTCGTCCCACCGAATTGAAGCCCGCGATCGTGCACGGACGGCTCGCAAGCTGTTCCCTGGATCAAAAAGCCGCGCGCTACTTCCCGCGCACCGCCGGGATCACTTCCTCGGCGAAGCGCTGGACTTCGTCCACCTGATACGGCGCCATCTGCATGAAAATGAAATGCGTCACTCCCGCCTTTTGATAGCGCTCGACCGTGTCGAGACATTCCTGCTTGCCGCCGATCATGATCTGCGCGCGCGCCTTCTCCGGCGGCTGATTGCCCATCGCGCCGACGATTTGCAGCATCGCGGTCTCGCGCTCCTTCGAGGCGCGGTAGCAGAGCCCCATCATCACGGTCTTCTCGATCTCGTCGGTGTCGCGCCCCTCGGTGTCGCCGTGACGCTCGATCACGCTGATGAGATGCGCCATCCGCTCCGCGCTGCTGCCGGTCGAGTTCCACATGTCGGCGTGGCGCGCGACCAGCTTGAGCAGAGTCTTCTCGCCCTGTCCACCAACCATGATCGGCGGATGCGGCTTGGTGAGCGGCTTGGGATTGCAGACCGCGTCCTTCACCTGGTAATGGCGTCCGTCGAGGCTGGTCTTCTCCTGCGTGAACATCGACTTGATGATCTTGATCGATTCATTGAGTGCGCCGAGGCGGCCGGGGATGGTTTTGAAATCGATGCCGAAGCTCCGGTGCTCGAGCTCGAACCATCCGGCGCCGATTCCCAGGTTCAGCCGCCCTCCCGAAAGCACATCGAGCGTCGCCGCCATCTTCGCCAGCAGGCACGGGTTGCGATAGGTGTTGCCGTTGACCAGCGCTCCGATTCGCGCGCGCTTGGTATGCTGGCTGAGCGCGGACAGAAGAGTCCATCCTTCCATGCACGGACCGGTCGGGTCGGGCACGAAGATCGGATAGAAATGATCGAAGACCCATAGCGAATCGTAGCCCCATCCGTCGGCCTTGCTCCATAAGTCTTTGAGTTCCTCGAATGAGACGTTCTGCTGTCCGGTCTGGATTCCGAAGCGGATCGGATGAGTTGTGGGCATGGTTATTTCCTCCGGGGAAACTCAGTTCTACCACCAAGACACCAAGCCAGGCCAAGACGCCAAGCCAGGCGAAGGCGGAAAGACGGGGATCGCTTCTTAATCAACCGGTCGATTGATGCTTGGCCCGCTGCGCGTCCGTGCGGTACTCTTTTAACTGCGCCACCGAAGCATCGAGGAGAATGTTCGCCTATGCCTCAAGCCGAGGGGGCTCGCGTCGCAACCGAAACCGCGGCGCGGGTCGAATACGAACTCCAGCTCTACTACTGGATGAAACTGATTCGGGCCTTCGAGGAACGCGTCTCGCGCCTGCATCGCCAGAACAAGATCATGGGCGGCGTCTATTCGGGCGCGGGCCAGGAGGCGATCTGCACCGGAATCTGCGCGCCGCTGCGCGACGGCGATTTCGTGGCGCCTCTGCATCGCGACTTGGGCGTGTTCCTGGTGCGCGGATGCGACCCCGGCCGCCTGATGGCGCAGCTCATGGGCAAGGCGACCGGGCTTTCGCGCGGCAAGGATTCGTTCCTGCACGGCGGCGACATGGAGCACGGCATCTTCGGCTCGACCTCGATGCTTGGGTCGTCGCTGCCGGTCGCGGTGGGCGCGGCGCTGAAATTCAGGATGAAGCGCGATAAGAATATCGCGGTCGCGTTTTTCGGCGAGGGCGCGTCGTCGCGCGGCGACGTGCATGAGGCGATGAACTTCGCCGGGGTGCATAAGCTGCCGGTGCTGTTCGTGTGCGAGAACAACCGCTACGCCTACTCGACTCCGCTCGAAAAGCAGATGGCGATCGAAGACGTCGCCGATCGCGCCACGGCCTACGGCTTCAAGGGTCATGTCGTCTCGGGCAACGACCTGCTCGCGGTGCTCGAAGTCAGCGAGCGCGTTATCGAGCGCGTCCGCGCCGGCGACGGACCCGCGATGATCGAGTGCAAGACCTATCGCTACCGGGGCCACAGCGAGCACGACGCCGCGCTGTATCGCGACCAGGAAGAGCTGCTCGAATGGCAGACTCGCGACCCGATTCCGCAATACGAGCTGTTCCTGGAAAGGAAAGGCCACGACTTGAAGCAGATCCGCGAGCAGATGGACGAAAAGACGCATCGCGTGGTCCAGGAAGCGGTGGATTTCGCCGAGCAGAGCGCGCCGCCGAAACCTGAAGAAGTACTTGAAGATTTGTACGCGCCCAATGACGGCGCGCGGCCCAAGGGCAAATAGGCATGGAACTGACCTATATCAAGGCGATCAACTCCGCCCTGATGGAAGAAATGCGGCGCGACGAAAACGTCTTCGTCATGGGCGAAGACGTGGGCGAACTCGGCGGCGCCTTCAAGGCCACCGAGGGCCTCCTCGAAGCCTTCGGCGAAGAGCGCGTGATCGACACCCCCATCTCCGAGGCGCTGATCGTCGGCGCCGGAATCGGCGCCGCCGTGCTCGGGATGCGCCCGGTGCTCGAAATGCAGTTCGCCGACTTCATCTCCTGCGCCTTCGATCAGATCGTCAACATGGCCGCGACCACGCGCTATCGCCACGGCGGCCAGGTGCAATGCCCGCTCGTGGTGCGTGCGCCGTCGGGCGCGGGAATTCACGGCGCGCTGTTTCATTCGCAGAATCCCGAGGCGTGGTTCACCCGTGTCCCCGGGCTCAAGGTCGTTGCGCCCGCGACCGTGTATGACGCCAAGGGACTCTTGAAGGCCGCGATTCGCGACAACAATCCGGTTATCTACTTCGAGCACAAGCGCCTGTACCGCAGCATCAAGGAGGATCTCCCCGACGCCGACTTCACCGTTCCGCTCGGCGTGGCCGAGGTGCGCAAGCCCGGCGGGGACCTGTCGCTCATCACCTATGGCGGCACGCTCGGACAATCGCTCGACGCGGCGAAGATCGTCGAGAAGGAAGACGGCCTCGCCGTCGAGGTGCTCGACCTGCGGACTTTGCTGCCGCTCGATCGCGAGGCGATTCTGGCCACCGCGCGCAAAACCGGCAAGGTGCTGATCGTCCACGAAGACCGGCTGACCGGCGGGATCGGCGGCGAAGTCGCGGCGCTTATCAGCGAGCACGCGTTCGAGTCGCTCGACGGTCCCGTCCGCCGGCTGGGCGCGATGGACACCCACGTCGCGTTCAGTCCGCCGCTCGAAGAAGCGATCCTGCCCAACACCAACAAGATCGTCGATGCGATCCGCAGTCTCGCGGCCTATTGAAATGAGTATTGAAGTAACGATGCCCCAGATGGGCGAGAGCGTGGTCGAAGGAACTATCGTCAAGTGGCTGGTCAAGGAAGGCGACGTTGTAACCGAAGACCAGTCGCTGTGCGAAATCTCGACCGACAAGGTTGACACCGAAATTCCGTCGCCGGGCGCCGGGCGAATCGCGAAGCTCGTGGCCCAGGAAGGGCAAACCCTGCCGGTTGGAGCGCCGCTCGCGATCATCGAAGCGGACGGCGCGACGGCTGCCGTGGCCAAACCCGCGATCGCCTCCGCGCCGCAATCCTCCCCGCCATCAAAGCCTACGGGGGCGCCCGCTCCCTCGCCGGCTGCTGCGCCGCGGCCCCCGCGAGAGATTCGTCCGGCGGCGCCGTCCGCGCCACGAGCCGAAGCTCGAGTTCCAGCGCCCGCGCAAGCCGCGCTCGACAGCGCGGACGATGAGGAGCATCGGCGCTACTCGCCCGTGGTGCTCAAGATGGCGGCGGAGCGCGGAATCGATCTGAGCAAAATTTCCGGCACCGGCTCCGGCGGCCGCGTCAGCAAGCGCGATGTATCGCGCTACCTTGAATCGTTGCGCGCGGGTGGCGCGCAACCGAGCGACGCCAATGGTTTGGCGGCCGCGAGTTCCGCTCCGGTTTCGCCCCCGATCAAGCCCGCCCTTGCGCAAGCGGCCGCCGCGGCGCCGTCCGGGGGAGGGTTTCATCCTCCCGTCTATCAGCCGCGCGAGGGCGATATCGTCGAGCCGTTCACGCGCCGGCGCAAGCTTATCGCCGAGCACATGGTCTTCTCGAAGACCCATTCGCCCCACGTGCCGACCGTGGCCGAGGTCGATATGACGCGCATCTCGCGCCTGCGCGATATTCACAAGGCCGCCTTCGCCGCGCGCGAGGGCTTTGCGCTCACGATGCTGCCGCTAGTCGCGGCGGCGGCGGTCCGCGCGCTCAAGGAATTTCCGCGCATGAACGCCTCTGTCGTCGGCGACGCGGTCGTGCTCCGGCGCGAGATCAATCTCGGCATCGCGATGGACTCCGACGAGGGCCTGCTGGTTCCCGTGCTCAAGCGCGCCGAGGGGATGTCGGTTGTCGGGATTGCGCGCGAGATCGCGGCGCTGCAGCGCAAGGTCGCAGACAAGAAAATCGCCGCCGACGATCTGGCCGGCGGCAGCTTCACGCTCTCGAATCCGGGGCGCGAGGGAAATCTCTACGGTTTTGCGATTATCAATCAGCCTCAAGTCGGGATTTTGCGCATGGGCGAGGTCAAGAAGCGTCCGGTCGTGATCGAAATCGATGGCGCCGACGCGATCGCGATTCGCATCATGATGTACCTCGCGCTGTCGTACGACCATCGCGTAATCGACGGCGTCCTCGGCAACCGCTTCCTGTACCGCACCGCCCGAATAATCGAGGAAGCGGACTTCGAGTTGTAATCGCCGCCGCACAATTCGGCGTCTGCAAGAGCCGGCAAGGTCTTGTGTAATTCCCGCGTGTTGCCGCGCGAGGAATCCCGCATTGCCCCTCGGTTCTATCGACGCGCCGGTCCTCCTAAGAAACAGGATTGAGGAGCACCTCCCCGGAGGCGTGATCGAGCAGGTCGAAGCCGAGAGCTTTAGCGCGCCGGCGCAGCGACTTGAGTTCACGGATGCGATTGAGCTGGTGGTAAGCGGATGCGCCGGGGTCTTGATAAACCAGCTCGCCCGAGAGCACCCGGTACACCAGCACTGCGAGTTGGATTGAGCACCGCAGGCTGGTTCGTAAGCGTAAATTCGCGGCCCGCCGTAAGTCTGGCGCGAGCCGCGATGAATCTCGGCACTCCGCGCACTCAATTTCCCAACCCCCTCTACCGAAACGGGTCAACTTCACTTCTCTTATTTTCCTTTGAAGTTTGGTTTGCGCTTGGCGCGGAACGCGGCGGTGCCCTCGCGCACGTCTTCAGAGGGGTTCGTGATCATCACGGACAGCGCGGCGTCCTCGAGCGCGTTGCCGAGCGTCATCTCCTGCTGCTTGTACATCATCCGCTTCGCCATCCGGATCGCGAGCGGGGGACCGGCCGCGAGTTGGCGCGCGAGCTCGAGGGTGCGCGTCTCGAGTTGCGCGTGCGGCACGACTTCCGTGACCAGGCCAAGTTCGAGCGCGGTCTTGGCGTCATAGACCTCCGCCAGCATCGTCATCTTGAGCGCGCGGTCCATCCCCATGAAGCGCGGAAAGAAATACGCGCCGCCCTCGTCGCACAAAAGCCCGAACTTGAGCGCGGTGTCGCCCAGGCGCGCCTGATCCGACGCGATCCGGAAGTCACAGCACAGCGCGAGCGTCAGCCCGCCCGCGACCGCGGCGCCGTTGACCGACGCGATGACGGGTTTGTCGAAGCGGTTGAGCGACACGACGAGCTGATGAAACCCCTCGCGCATTTCGAGCAAATGGCCCATCGGATGGCCGCGGAAGCGCGAGCGGGTGTCAGGCGCGCCGCTGATATCGCCGCCGGCGCAGAACGCGCGGCCGGTTCCGGTGATGATCAGGACGCGGATCGCGTCGTCCTGGCGCGCGGAATCGATCGCGGCAAGCATCTCCTTGAGCAGCGGCTCGCTATAGCCGTTCATCCGCTCGGGCCGATTGAGCGTGATCTTCGCGATCGCGTCGTGGGCGTCGTAGATGATCGTGTGGAATTCCATCGAAGGTTCACCTCCCGCGGGGTCCCGGGTTCGACCGGTAAAGGTCGGCCATGCCGGGTGCTCGG
This sequence comes from Binataceae bacterium (SeqCode), assembly GCA_035531615.1. Lineage (GTDB taxonomy): Bacteria > Desulfobacterota > Binatia > Binatales > Binataceae > JBARDN01. The sequence goes on along the minus strand of DATKSQ010000020.1, from coordinate 16,249 downwards.
CGAATCCAGGTTGGTAGCCGCGCTTGTCTGAATATCCTCTCGCCGTCGTTGAGTTCAAGTATCCGCCGCAGCGGATGTGTGCTGGAAGAGTTGTCGAAAAATAATGCCCGATCCGCGATGACTGCGAAACCAGATAGATTACGGAGTCCTCTCACGTAGCGGCGACGCACGTCTTGCGCGGGCACGTCGTGGCCACCTCTGGTACGGCGGTCGCGCACGCGGGCGATGGCAAGCCGCGCGCTGGCGAGTCCTATATAAATCAGGCCGACGCTAAACCCCCGCGACTGCGCGAGCCGAACGGTCGCTGCGAACGAGCGGCCTGAGAGGGTTGTTTCGACGGCGAAGGTGCCGCCCTGCGCGATCAGAATTCGAGTGCGCTTGATCGCCTCGCGGCCTGCGCCAAGCGCGGCGTTTTCGGGCGCATGCGGGGAAAGCCGGGCTGCGAAGACGTCGGGATTCACGATTTCCAAAACCTCACCCAGCAACTTCCGAGCGGAACTTGTCTTGCCAGCGCCGTTGGGACCTGCCACGAGCCAGAACCAGGGAGCGCCCGGCATTACGGCGAACTCTTAGGCATCGGCATCGCCCCATCTCCCATCGCGTCCCGGATCGATTTTCTACCCGCGTATTCGACGCGCTCGCCAAAGTCTCGCAATGATTCCGGGGCAGACCAGTCGATGAACGGAAGCACGCGGCATTTGCCGCCGACGTCGTACGCGACATCCAGCGTCATAATGATCGAAACCTTGCCGAGAAGAGGAACGCGCGGTCGCACCCTACAAATCCACTTTTTTGCTTCGGCCAGCACGACTTTGCGATCAACGCCGATCGCCGGCGAGTCGTCGTAGATCAAAAGATCATGCCGCGACGCACCGCGATAGGAAGGCAGCTTTTCAAGCTTTCGCTCGATCGCCTCTTGAACCATGGTAATCCAGAGCTTTTCGCGCCCGCCACGCAGCCATCCGCCGTTGGAAAGATCGATCACGGAAGTGCCGTTCTTATGCTCGGATTCGGTCATCGCGCGTTGCAGGGCAGGCGTGGTGGCTCGGGTGACTTCGAGCCCAATGGTGGGACCGTCGCCCTCTCGGATCAGAAAATCCGGACGGTCGCCCTGGTCCGCGATCACGGGAAAATCGATCAGGTCATACGTCGCGCGCGCGAGCAGATATAGCCCAAGCGCGTAGCGCTCTTCGACCGGGTTGCGGCGGCCCTTGCGCTCACCGAGGTCTTTGACCTTGCGCCAGAATTTCTCGACGTCCTCGCGCGATCCGAAACGGTATTTCTTCTTCGTTGCCACCGGCACTTTGCCGTTACCGCCCCTTGAAGGTTGGTTCGCGCTTTTCGAGGAAGGCTTTGACGGCCTCGCGATGGTCTTCCGTGCGGCCGGTCATCGTTTGTCCCCACGCCTCGCGGTCGAGCAGTTCGCGGAACTCGTGATTGATCGCGGCGTTCAGATTCGCCTTGATGTAGCTATAGGCGATCGAGGGTCCGTTGCCGAGCTTCCTGGCGAGCTTGGTGACTTCATCGCGAAACGCGGCGGCGGCCACCACGCGATTGACGAGCCCAATCCGCAGGGCCTCGGCGGCATCGATAATGTCGGCGGTGAAATACAACTCGCGCGCTTTGGCCGAGCCGACCAGCCGGGTAAGAGACCAGGTGCCGCCGTAGTCGCCGGAGAAGCCGACCTTGGCGAACGCGGTCCCGAGCCGGGCGTTGTCAGCCGCGACGCGAATATCGCACGCCATCGCAAGGCTCAGCCCCGCGCCCGCTGCAGGTCCGTTGATCGCCGCAAGAGTAGGCTTGGGCATCTCATTGAGTATCAGCGAGGCTTCCTCGCCGTGGCGCAGTCCGGCGACGCGATCCTCGACGGTCTGCGCCGGAGCGGCCGACTCGTTGCGTTCGCGCATCCCGCCGATATCGCCGCCCGCGCAAAAACCGCGGCCCGCGCCGGTCAGCACCACGCATCCGACGTTCGAGTCGTGCGCGGCGCGCGACAGGTTCTCGACCAGCGCCGACATCATCTCGGCGCTCATCGCGTTGAGCTTGTCGGGGCGGTTGAGCGTGAGATAGAGCACGCGGTCCTTGAGTTCGCTCAGCAGATGGTCGGTTGCCATTATTGCCTCCGGAGATGCGGGGTTAGGAATTGAACAGGCGGTCCTTGACTCTCGTACTACTTCAGGTTGGCGATAGAGTCGAGCGCCGTCGGCATGCCGGGATTGTAGCAGAAGAAAATCGTCCACAGATTACACAGATAGCAGGCAGATTTTCGGACGCGAGCGCCGCCGAAGCGGCGCCCGCCGGAATTTTTTGCCGCGGCGCGAAGCACAGCGCCTCTGAATCAGTGAAATCTGTGCAATCTGTGGATTGTTTTATTCTGCTTTTCCCGAGCGCCAGGCGAGGCCGGCCGGCGAGGCCGCGCTGATGAGCGCGAGCGGCGCCCAGAGCGTGAACACCAAGCCCAGCGCCGGGCGATGCCACATCCAAAACAGGCCGTACAATATGTAGATCGCCGCGAGCGCGGCGGCGCGCGTCGATGCGCTCTTGCCCATTCCGCCGCCGGCGCGGGCGAGCATCCGCGCGGCGATCATCGCGCTCAGCAGGATCAGCGCGAAAATCACGAAGCTTGCGCCGTGCGCGGCCGCGATCCAGACAAACAAGACCGTGAAAAGGATGAATCCGCCGACTGCGATAATTCGGAACCCGGCAGGTGTCTCGAGAAAATAAACGATTGGCTCGAAGGGGCCCGGATTGATTCGCATCGCCGACTTACTCTACTTGACGGGCGTGCCCGAGTATCCGATTTTCGATTGGCATGATTAAAACAATCCACAGATTACACAGATTGCACAGATGAAGAGACGTGCGGCTCCTTGCCGGCGGGAAGCATGAAACGCGGGCGGGCGCCGCTCGCGCGGCGCCCGCCTGGGAAATCTGTCTGACAATCTGTGGAATCTGCGGTTTCTTGATTACGCCGCGGCCTTCGCCGTGCCTGCTTCATTCCCTTCTCCAGCCAGCGAGCCGCGCTTGGAGAATGCGACCGCGACCGCGAGCAGCACGATCGACACGACCACCACCGCGACGCGCGTGAGGGTCACGTCGTTGATGGCCGTGGTGCAGAACGGGGCGGCGAGAATTCCGACCAGGTTCATCACCTTGATCATCGGGTTGAGCGCCGGGCCGGCGGTATCCTTGAAAGGATCGCCGACGGTATCGCCCACGATAGTTGCCTTATGAATGTCGGTACCCTTGCCGCCCAGGAAGCCGTCCTCGACTTTTTTCTTGGCGTTGTCCCAGTTGGCGCCCGCGTTGGACATAAAGACCGCGAGCAACTGGCCGGTCAGGATGGTGCCGCCCAGAAACCCGCCCAGCGCGCCGGCGTCGAGTCCAAAGCCGACCAGCAGGGGAGCGAAGATCGCGAGGATTCCGGGGCCGAGCAGCTCTTTTTGCGCGGTCTCGGTGACGATATCGACGCAGCGTGCGTAGTCGGGCAACTCCGTACCCTTCATGATTCCCGGATGCTCGCGCAACTGGCGGCGTACCTCGAATACGACCTGATAAGCCGCGCGGCTGACCGCCTTGATCGCAAACGAACTGAACAGGAACGGCACCGCGCCGCCGATCATCAGGCCGACGAACACGGTGGGCATGTTGATCTGGACGCCGAGCGCGCCCAGATGCGCTTCATCGATAAACGAGCGGAACAGCGAGACCGCCGCGAGCACGGCGGTCGCGATCGCAAGCCCCTTGGTGAGAGCCTTGGTGGTGTTGCCGATCGCGTCCATCCATGACAGCGTGCGCGAGGCCTCTTCCTGATGCACTCCGCTCATCTCGAAGATGCCGTGGGCGTTGTCGGTTATCGGGCCGTAAGTATCCATCGCGAGGATGAACCCGGTGGTGGTCAGGAGTCCCAGGCCGGCCAGCGCGATTCCATAGAACTGCAGCGCCAGCGACTCGTGGAACAGCACCATCGCGGCGATGATCGTGGCCGCGATCACCATCAGCGCCCACACCGAGGATTCGAGTCCCTCGGCCAGCCCCGACAGGATTAGAGTGGCCGGGCCGGTGCGCGCCGCGGTCGCGGTTTCGGTGGTCGGACCTTTTTCCGGATGGGTGAAATAATTGGTCAGCCACAGGGTCACGATCGCGAGGATAATTCCGAAGGTCGCGCAGCATGCGAAGCGCCAGTCGGTCTGACCGGTGCGCGGATCCTGCATGTAAAAGTAGTTGACGATAAAAAATCCAATCACCGATGCGATCGCGGAGACCATGTAGCCGGTGTTGATCGGCTTCATCGGGTCGCGCATCGCAGTGCCTGCGGGCACCCGGACCGCCATGATCCCGAGAATCGAGGAGAACACGCCCACCCCGCGCAGGATCAGCGCGAAGATGATCAGCTTCATCGCGAACATCCCGGAAAACGCGCCGTAGGCGGCCCTGAAGTCGGGCTCGTTGACCGCGTATGCGGCCAGGATGATCGCGGCGACCAGAGTGACCTCGTAAGACTCGAAGATGTCCGCCGCCATCCCGGCGCAATCGCCGACGTTGTCGCCAACGTTGTCCGCGATCGTCGCGGCGTTGCGCGGATCGTCCTCGGGCAGGTCCTGCTCGATCTTGCCGACCAGGTCGCCGCCCACGTCCGCCGCCTTGGTGAAAATTCCGCCGCCCACGCGCATGAACAGCGCGGCCAGCGAGCCGCCGAAGCCGAATCCGATCAGAACCTTCATGGCGTCCTGCTGGAAGATCAGGAAGATGATCGTCGCGCCCAGCAGGCCCAGTCCGACCGTGAACATCCCCGATACGCCGCCCGCCTTGAACGCGAGTTCCATCGCGTCCTTGAACGAGGTCAGCGCGGCATTGGCGCTGCGGACGTTGCCCTTGACCGCCAGCCACATCCCGACGAAGCCCGCGCCGTACGAGGCGCTGACGCCCATCAGGAAGGCGATCGAGATGCCGAGCGACAGGCGCAGATCGTGATAGACGTGGTGGTACATGAAGAACAGCGCGAAGAAGACCGCGATGACGAAGTAGATCATCGTCGCGACCTGGCGACGCAGATAAGCCATCGCGCCCAGCGCAATCGCGTCGGCCACGTCGGTCATCGATTTCGGCCCCGGGTCCGAGCGCAGCACCGCGCGCATCAGGATCAGGCCGTATCCCAATCCGATGACGGCTGAAACCAGAATCAGCCACAGGATCATTATCTGCCCGCTGGTGAGCGCCGGCAGGACGATATTCGCTTCACTCATCTTAGCTTCGATCTCCCGACTAATTCAGGGTCTGGGCGGTCCGCCCGCGGGCGGATCAATGCAGCCGCGCGATACGCGAACGACCACAGCGGGTCCCGGCCCCGAAAGTTATCTGGCGCAGTCTAGGTTTTCCACGGATCGAAGTCCATAACCCGCCGAGCCGCCGTCGGGTGGCTCCGATCAGGTTTGCGATCGCCGCGGCGGGCGCGGAAGTCGCGCGACCGCATTCAACCGGAAGGTCAACCGGCGCGCGGGAGCCGGTCGCGGGGCAATTGCTCGATGCGGTCTTGAATACGGGAGCTGAAATGGCTATCTGACTCAGGGCCTCAAGAGAACTGCGCAAGAGAAGTGCGAATGTTCGGCCGGGCGCACCAACCTGAATCACGCCGGGAAGCCCGCCTAAATCGCATCGGCAATGAGATGATGCGGGCGGCCACGGGTATTGGGCTTGTCCCGCGGTAAGAAAGTACGCGTCGAGCGATTGAAAACGGAGGTCTTGAAAACGCGCGGATATTCGACTCGCTGGTGGCAGGTAATCCGTATCTATGCGGGCGCTCTGCTCTTGGGGGTGTTTTGCGGATGCGGCGGCGGCAGCGGTTCCGCTCCGGCTCCGGCGCCATCCGATGTGTGCCGCGGCTTGCCCCCGGCGACTGCCGCGGACTTCGCCGATCGCCTGAACGCGTTCCTGAATGACTTCTGCTACGAGAAACTGAATTGGCGGCACGACGCGCAGGTGCGGACCAGCGACAATGTCCATACCTTCGTGAAAGTCTGGTACTCGCCCTCGCTGTTCAATTGGATGACGGTCCAGAACCGGATCGGCCCGGTTCCTGACGGCGCGGTCCTGGTCAAAGAGGAGCATTTGAGCCTGAGCGCTCCGTTGCTGCTCTGGTCGATCATGGTCAAGGATTCGAAGCTTTCGTGGGACGGATGGTATTGGGGCGCGTTCTTTCCAAAGAGTTCCACCTCAAGCGCCGAGGCGCCGCCCACCGATACTGCCACCGACACGGGAGGATGCGCGGAGCCGAAGGCGCTTTTGACCGGCGCAGGTTTGTACTGTCTGAATTGCCACGCTTCCGCGATCGCTAATTCCGGCACATTTTCCAGCACCGCGTATCTCGACGCCGCCAGCGGCCATACCGCCGCCTTCGGCCCCAGCGGAGCCGCGCTCTTGGAGTTCATGCCGCTAAGAATCAATCCGAATCGCGCGGCCGCGCCGGCGGATCTCGCGCCCGACTACACCGGAAGACTGCCGAACTCGGCGGTCGCGGATGTCAGACCGTTGCGCGACGTGCCCTGCATGGCGCCGGAGCAACTCGATCACGTAGTCCCTGCCGCCCCGGCCGCCGATGGCCCCGGCGAATTTATTACCTCCGACCAATGCTCGGGCTGCCATGACACGACCGGCACTCTTTACGGCTTGACGCCGAACATGATTTTCCAGGCCCCGGGATCTTCGCCGGTAAATTTGTCGCCGTACGGCGAGTGGCGCTATTCGATGATGGGATTGGCGGGACGCGATCCCGTCTTCCTCGCCCAGCTCGATACCGAATCAACCCTGCACAAGCGACTCGCGGGCAAGCCCAAAGGCGCGGCGTTCGTGCAGGACCTATGCTTTCGATGCCACGGCGTCATGGGCCAGCGCCAATTCCATATCGATCGCGGCTCCGCGCCCGCTACGCTGTTCACGCGCGATCTGCTTGAAGACCCGAAATCGAAATATGGAGCGCTGGCGCGCGACGGCGTTTCGTGCGCCGTATGCCATCATATGTCAGCCGACGGCCTGTCGGACCCATCGACGTACACGGGACTCTTTAACGTCGGACCCGCCAACCAGCTATATGGCCCGTTTGCGTCGGACCCGGACCCGAGCGGAGTTAAAACGGGAGATAGCGTGATTCCGCGTCCGATGGAAAACGCGATCGGGGTGACGCCGTTATTTGGTGCGCAGGTCACCCAGGCGAACCTGTGCGCGTCATGCCACACGATCTTGCTTCCGGTCTACGACGCGGATGGAAATCCCGTCATCGAAGGCGGCCAGCCCAAGACCGACTACGAGCAGACCACGTTTTTCGAGTGGCTCAACAGCGGCTTCATTACAATTCCCTGCCAGCAGTGCCACATGCCGGACTCCTACGGCGGCGACGCGCTGAAATTCAAAATCGCGAATATCGAGGACTCGACCTTTCCCGAAGTGCCCCAAACCGGACCCTCGACCCGGCTTCCCGACAACGAACTGACGCTGCAGAGTCGAACCCCTTATGGCCGGCATCAATTGCTGGGAATCAATTTGTTCGTGCTCGAGATGTTCGATCAGTTTCGCACCGCGCTCGGGCTTTTCAAGTACGACCCGAACCTGCCGAGCGGGCTTGCGCAAATCGTTCTGAGCCAGCGGACTGCCGTTGCGGGCGCCGTCGTGCAAGCGCAAACGAGCACCGCGACCGTAACGGTCCAGAGCGCCACGATCGCCAACGGCACGCTGCAGTCCGACGTGGAAGTGGATAATCTGGCCGGACATAACTTGCCGACCGGCGTCAGTTTCCGCCGCGCATTTCTCAATTTTCAGGTGCTCGATGCCGCCGGGCACGTGCTGTGGGCCTCGGGCAACACCAATTCCGACGGCGTCATCGTCGATAACTCCGGCACACCGCTGGTCACGGAATTTTTCAGTCCCAACCAACAATCGTTCCAGCCGCATTTCTGGACCGATAACCCGATCACCACCGACTCGCAGGTCGAGATCTACGAGGAACTGGTCACCGACCCCCAGGGATTGCTGACCACCAGCTTTTTGAGTCTGGACCACAAGGTCAAGGACAACCGAATCCAGCCGCAGGGCAGGTCGTTCAACGGTCCGAATGCCGACATCACGGCTCCGGTGGGAACCGGAGACGATCCGTCTTATCAACGCGGATGCGGATGCAGCGCGGTTCGCTATCAAATCCCGCTGACCGCCAATCTCGCGAACGCCGTGAGCGTGCAGGCGACGCTATATTATCAGAGCATCCCTCCATATTATTTGCGCCAACGCTCGCAACAAGGGCGCGGACCCGATACCGCGCGGCTAATCAACTTCGCCAACCTGCTCAACGTCAGCGGATATCCGGAGATCGCCGACTGGAAGCTTTTAATCGCGACTTCCGGGCCGATAAAGCTCAACTGAATCCGCTGATCCGCACTTCAATTCGAGACCCTTAAACTATTCGGATCACCCGGCGCTTGATCGTCGTTGCTGGAGAAAGGCTCTCAATTCCCAGGCGAACCGATGGCACGGCGGAGATTGCGGCGCGGGCGGAAGTCGTGCGAACCTGAATTTAGAGTCACTCTGCCCGCCGGAAGTTCGTGCGGCATTTTTTCAGGAGCTTCGTGATGCCTTCATCAATACGATGGTTCATTCTCGGTATCGGTGCCACGTTCGTGGGTCTGATCGTGGGCGGATATCTGTTCGTCACTATGGGCGGAATTTCGATGGAGACGACGGCGCATCCGCTGCCGTTTGAGAAAATGGTCGCCAAAATGGCGCTGCACGCGAGCTTTGGAAACGCCGCGCAGGACAAAAGTCCGATCGCTCCCGACGACACCAACATGCTGGCCGGCGCCAAGTTGTTCACCAAGCACTGCGCGGTCTGCCACAGCACTCCCGGGCAGGAGCATAGCGCGATCGCCAAGGGGATGTTCCCGCCGCCGCCGCTGCTGTTCAAGCACGGCGCGATGGTGACCGACGATCCCGAGGGCATCACTTATTGGAAGGTAACCCACGGGATTCGCTTATCCGGGATGCCCGGATTCAAGGACACTCTAACCGACACCGAGCGCTGGCAGCTCACGATGCTGGTCAAGCACGCCGATGCGCTTTCGCCCCCGGTGCTGGCGGCGCTGGCCCCGCCTGCGCCGATGTAATCGGCGCGGCGCATTCCCGCACGTCCGGGATTTCTCCCATCGGAGAGCTTTGCGTAATACGTCCGAAGGGTGTGCAAGTGCCGATGGCGAGATTTCCTTCGGCTCCGTTCAGGACAGGCTCTCGCGATGCGCGCTGTGCGAGTTGAGCCACACGGCGCAAGGCTGGTGGCTTGCTCGCGCTCGGAATGACAATTTCGCGGTACTTTCCGTGTCATTCCGAGCGCGCGCGGGCGATGCGTATCGAGTCGTGCGCGTCACGCCTGGCGCAAGGGGTCGCGAGGAATCTTGCGAGCCGCGAAAGCAGCCAAGCGGAACGAGCGCCGCAAAGGTCTCCGTTGATCGAAATGACGGATGAGGTCTCGGCGCGATCGCCGCGGCCGATCGTGACCCGCCTCGGGATTCCTTGCGCGCGGCAGCGACGCGCGGGAATGGCGCCAGTGGAACGCGGCCGAGATTGAACTTCGACGGTTGAATCGCGTGGCGCGCGTGTGTTTATCTGTAAGGTTCAAGACGCCATGCAAGTAAATATCGAGAACCCTTCGGCGCTGCGGCGCAAACTCACCATCGAAGTCGAGCCCGACGAGATCAAGCGCGAACTCGACTCGGCGTACAACGAGCTCAAGCGCGGCGTGGTGCTCAAGGGCTTTCGCCCGGGGCATGCACCGCGCACCTTGCTCGAGCGCTTCTTCGGCGACCAGGTCCGCGGCGAAGTCGTGCAGAAGCTGGTCCGCGAGTACACCGAAAAGGCGCTCGAGGAAAACGCCCTCAAGCCGGTGGTCGCCCCGGAGATCGTCACCGAGGAAACCGACCTCGCCAAGACGCTCAAGTTCAGCGCGACCTTCGACCTGCGCCCCGAGCTCGTGGTCAAAGACTATGAAGGACTCAAGATTCCCGAGTTCAAGGCCGAAGTGAAGGAAGACGAGATCGACCGCACGCTCGAGTCGCTGCGCGAGCGCCAGGCGACGCTCAAAAAGATCGAAGGGCGCACTATCGTTGCGGACGGCGACTACGTGCTGGCCACCGTCGAGGGCTTCGACGGCGACAAGCCGCTGTCCGGAGTTCCGGTGCAGGAGCGCCTGCTGCTGGCCTCGAAGACCGCGGTCGCGCATCAGATCGACGAGATTCTGATCGGCGCCGAAGTCGGCAAGCCCGCGCGCGGGGTCAAGAGCTACGCGCAGGACTATGCGGAGAAGGAGCTGGCCGGAAAGACCGTCGAATGGCGGGTCAGCGCCAAAGAAATCTACGAGCGAATCCTGCCCAATCTGGACGACGAGTTCGCCAAGGATCAGGGCGACTGCAAGGACTTGGCGGAACTGCGCACCCGCGTGCGCGCGGAGCTCGAGAAGCACGCCATCGAAGAGGCGGATTCGCGCGCGCGCCAGGGACTGCTCGATTTGGTGATCGAGCGCAATCCCGTCGAGCTGCCGGAGTCGCTCGTCGCGCGTGAGCGGCGCATGATGGAGCAGGAGCTGCACAACACGCTCGAAGCGGGCGGGATTCCACACGAGCAGGTCGAAGAGCGCGTCAAGGCCTCTGCCGACGAACTCGGCCAGCGGGCCGAGAAGCGGGCGCGCACCTCGCTGGTGGTGGACGCGATCGCGGAGCAGGAAAAGATCGAAGTAAGCGACGAGGAGCTGGGCGATCGGGTCGCGCAGTTCGTCACGCAAGCGGGGCGCAATCGCGACCGCGCGGCCGAGTTTTATCGCGACGAAGCCAATCGCGAGGGGCTGCGTATCACGATGCGGCGCGAAAAAGCGCTCGATCTGGTGATGGCGCGAGCCCAGCGCGAACCAGGGGCGGCGGGGGCCGAGGCCACTGGAGCTGCGGAGAAAACGTGAGTCAAGCCCCCAAACACGATTTGAATTTCGTCGGACGTTGCCCAAGTATTGCGGAGCGGATACAATTTGAAGGCGTCAGCGGCCGTTTATCATGACTGGAAGCGCCGGCTGCGACGCGGCTCCGGTTTATGAGCAACCTGGTACCGATCGTAGTCGAACAAACTGGCCGTGGTGAACGCGCCTACGACATCTATTCCCGTCTGCTCAAGGACCGGATAGTTTTTCTGGGCACCCCGGTCAACGGCGACGTCGCCAACCTGATCACGGCGCAATTCCTGTTTCTGGAATCCGAAGACCCGGAAAAAGAAATCAGCTTCTACATCAATTCGCCGGGCGGTGAAGTAACCGCCGGCATGGCGATCTACGACACGATGCAGTTTATCAAGCCTCCGGTCTCGACCCTGTGCCTGGGCCAGGCGGCCAGCATGGCGGCGATACTGCTCGCGGCGGGATACAAGGGACGGCGCTACGCGCTGCCGCATTGCCGCGTGCTGATGCATCAGCCGCACGGCGGGACGCGCGGGCAGGCCGCGGATATCGACATCCAGGCGCGCGAGATTCTGCGCGCGCGCGAAGACATGAACGCGATTCTGGCGCTGCACACCGGCCAGAATATAAAGAAGATCGAGAAGGATACGGACCGCGATTTCATCCTGACTCCGGCGCAGGCGGTTGAATACGGAGTCATCGATGAGGTAATCGTTAGCCGCAGGCCCTCCAAGTGAACCGCGGGAGGCAGTAATGGCCAAGCATGAAGACCGTTCGGGCAACCTGGTCTGCTCGTTTTGCGGCAAGAGCCAGGATGAAGTACGCAAGCTGATCGCGGGACCGACGGTCTATATCTGCGATGAATGTATCGATCTTTGTAACGACATAATCGCCGAAGAGACCGACAGCGAAGAGGCTTTCAGCCAGTCGTCGGCAGTCCCCAAGCCCGCCGAGATCAAGCGCGTCCTCGACCAGTACGTGATCGGCCAGGAGCGCGCCAAAAAGATCCTCTCGGTCGCGGTCCACAACCATTACAAGCGGATCGACTCGCAGATGGTGACCGGCGACGTCGAGCTCCAGAAATCCAACATCCTGCTCATCGGTCCGACCGGGGTCGGCAAGACTCTGCTCGCGCAGACCCTGGCGCGCTTTTTACAGGTGCCGTTCACGATCGCGGATGCGACCTCGCTGACCGAGGCCGGGTATGTTGGCGAGGACGTCGAAAACATCATCCTGTCGCTGCTCCAGAACGCCGATTACGATATCGAGCGATGCCAGCGCGGGATCGTTTATATCGACGAGATCGACAAGATCGCGCGCAAGGGCGACAACCCCTCGATCACGCGCGACGTGTCCGGGGAAGGCGTGCAGCAGGCGCTGCTCAAGATCATCGAAGGCACGATGGCGTCGGTGCCGCCCAAGGGCGGCCGCAAGCATCCGCAACAGGAATTTTTGCAGGTCGATACGACCAACATCCTGTTCATCTGCGGCGGCGCGTTCGTCGGACTTGACGATATCATCCGGCGCAGAATCGCGGGCAAGACGATGGGCTTTCGCGCCGACCTGACCCATCGCGACCCCAAGACCATCTCCGAGCTGCTGCTCGAAGTGCAGCCCGAGGACCTGCTCAAGTTCGGGTTGATCCCGGAGTTTGTCGGCCGCCTGCCGGTGATCGCGACCCTTGGCGAACTGGATGAGGAAGCGCTGGTGCGCATCCTGACCGAGCCCAAGAACGCGCTGGTGCGGCAGTACCAGAAGTTGTTCGACATGGAGAACGTGCATCTGAAGTTCACGCAGGGGGCCCTCAAAGCGATCTCGCGAGAGGCGCTCAAACGCAAATCCGGAGCACGCGGACTGCGCGCCATCATGGAGAGCATCATGGTGGACCTGATGTACGACATACCGTCGCAGCCCAATATCAAGGAGGTGCTGATCTCGGAGGAAGTGGTAACGCAAAAGGAGCAGCCGCTCCTGGTCTATCAGAAGACCGCAGAAACCGCCTGACGCGAGGGAGACTCGGGATCCACACAGATGCTGTTTCGCAACGACAAGAAAGATAATCGCGACGCGACCGGAAACGTGGTGCCATTGTTCCCGTTGCGCGAGCTGATCGTTTTCCCCCACGAAGTCTATCCGATCTTCGCCGGCCGCCAGAAGTCCATCAAGGCTCTGGAAGCCGCCGAGCAGCAGAAGAAGCCGATCCTGCTGGTCTCGCAGAAAGATGCGAAGATCGCCGAACCCGCGCCGCAGGATCTCTACAATATCGGCACGCTCGCGATCGTGGTGCAGCTTCTGCGCCTGCCCGACGGGACCGTAAAGGTTCTGCTCGAGGGCAAAAAGCGCGCGCGCATCATCCGCTACCTGCCCGACGAAGAGTTCTACCAGGTCGAGGCCGAAGAAATCGAAGAGGTTTACGACCGCACGACCGAGGTCGAGGCGCTGATGCGCTCGGTGGTATCCACCTTCGACAACTACGCGCGGCTCAACAAAAAGATTCCGCCCGAGATGGTCACCTCGATTTCCGCGGTCGATGACCCCGCGTTTCTGGCCGACAAGATTGTCGGCCATCTGGGCATCAAGCTTGAAGACAAGCAGGCGCTGCTCGAATCGACCAATCCGGCCGACCGGCTCGAAAAGATTCTGGGCTACATGCGCTCCGAGCTCGAGATTCTCGAGGTCGAAAAGCGCATCCGCTCCCGGGTCAAGAAGCAGATGGAGAAGACCCAGAAGGAGTACTACTTAAACGAGCAGATGCGCGCGATCCAGAAGGAGCTCGGCGAGAAGGACGAATTCAAGAACGAGATTCAGGAACTCGAAGAAAAGCTGCGCCAGAAGAAGATGCCGGCCGAGGCGCGCGAAAAATGCGAGCGCGAAATCAAGAAGCTCAAGATGATGTCGCCGATGTCGGCCGAGGCGACCGTGGTGCGCAACTACCTCGACTGGTTCCTGGCGCTGCCGTGGTTCGAGTACACCGAGGACAAGCTCGACATCAAGGAAGCCGAGCGCATCCTCGAGGAAGACCATTACGGCCTCGAAAAGGTCAAGCAGCGCATCCTGGAATATCTCGCGGTCGAGACCCTGGTCGGCCAGATGAAGGGTCCGATCATGTGCCTGGTGGGTCCTCCGGGCGTCGGCAAGACCTCGCTGGGTAAATCTCTGGCGCGGGCCACGGGACGCAAGTTCGTGCGCGTATCGCTAGGCGGAGTGCGCGACGAAGCCGAAATCCGCGGCCATCGCCGCACCTATATCGGCGCGCTGCCGGGCAAGGTGATCCAATCGATCCGCAAGGCGGGATCGTCCAATCCGGTGATGCTGCTCGATGAAGTTGACAAGATGTCCACCGACTTCCGCGGCGACCCGTCCTCAGCGTTGCTCGAGGTTTTGGATCCCGAGCAGAATTGCACGTTTAACGATCACTATCTCGATTGCGATTACGATCTGTCCAAGGTGATGTTCGTCACGACCGCGAACACGCTCGATCGGATCCCGCGTCCGCTCCAGGACCGGATGGAAGTGATCCGGATTCCGGGATACACCGAGACCGAGAAGGCGCAGATCGCCAAGAAGTTCCTGGTCACCAAGCAGATGGAAGCCAACGGCCTCAAGCCCGCGAACATCGAGTTCTCGGATAAGGCGCTGCTTGGAATCATCCGCTACTACACGCGTGAAGCCGGAGTCCGCAACCTCGAGCGCGAGATCGCCTCGGTATGCCGTAAAGTCGCGGTCGAGGTCGTCAAGACCGATCGCAACGCGCACGTCAGAGTGTCGGCCTCGAGCCTGGCGAAGTACCTTGGCCCCGCCAAATTCCATTACGGAATAGCCGAGACCGAGCCGCAGATCGGAATGACCACGGGACTGGCGTGGACCGAGATGGGCGGTGAGCTGTTGAGCGTTGAGGTGACGATCGTCCCGGGGCGCGGCAAGCTCACCATCACCGGGCAGTTGGGCGACGTGATGCAGGAATCGGCGCAGGCCGCTCTATCCTATGTGCGCTCGCGCTCGGCGATGCTGGGGTTGGACACGGGCTTCTACCACAAGATAGATATCCACATTCATGTCCCTGAGGGCGCGATTCCCAAGGATGGCCCGTCGGCCGGCATCACGCTGGCGACCGCGCTGGTCTCGGCGCTGACCCGCAACCCGGTGCGCAATGACCTTGCGATGACCGGCGAGATCACGTTGCGCGGGCGCGTGCTGCCGATTGGCGGACTCAAGGAAAAGGTGCTCGCGGCGCATCGCGGCGGCATCAAGACGATCCTGATCCCCAAAGAGAACGGCAAGGACATCAGCGAAATCGCGCCGGCGATATTGAAGGGGATTCAACTCGTTCAGGTCGAGCATATGGACGACGTGCTTCGTCACGCGCTGGTGCTGGCCGACCCCGAGGCGTTTTTCAAGCCCAGGCCGCCGTCGGTTAATCCGGCCTTCCTGAACGAAGGCGAAGCCAAGCCGGCGATTGGCGAGGACGAAGAAGACTCGCCCGTATCACCGACCAACCTCTCCTGACGGGGGCCGGGAGCGAAATCCAGGGCGCCGCCACTGCGCGCGATCGCGCAACGCGGCCTAACCGGCGGCATCATGCCGCATAGAGCGGAGCCATGACCAAGGCCGAACTTATTGAAGCACTGTCGAACAAGCTTCCACTTCTCAAGGCCGACGCCGAGCGCGCGGTGAACATTGTGCTCGACGACGTGATCGCCGCGCTCAAAACGGGAGACCGCGTCAACATCTCGGGCTTTGGAACGTTCTCAGTCTCAACGCGCCAGGCGCGTGCCGGGCGCAACCCGAAAACCGGCGAAACGATTCAGATCGCGGCCAGCCGCTCGGCGAAATTCAAACCGGGCAAACAGTTGAAGGACTCGCTGAACGAGGGTCTCGAGGGCGCTCCGAGCCCGGCCCCCGGCTCAGGCGCGTAACGCTTGACGGCAAGCGCGCCGACAACTGTCAGCGCGCCTCACGATCGATTATGATCAGGCTCTGCCCCAATGGGCGGAGCCTTTTCGCATCGGGCGGTTAGCTCAGTGGTAGAGCATCGGCCTTACAAGCCGAGGGTCGCAGGTTCGAAACCTGCACCGCCCACCAATGAAATCAAGTACTTAGGCGAGTTTGAAATTCTGCCAGATCGTCTGGTGCCGTTTTTGGTGCCGGTTCCAAATTAACGATCGAAGGATCGGCGGCGGAGATCCGGAATTTCAGCGCGGCAAAGATGCGAACGAAACCTTTGCCCGGGCACCCATGGAGGTATTCCAGTACTTCACCGATTGGTCGAAGAGCGCC
>DATKSQ010000019.1:0-5147 GCA_035531615.1 Binataceae bacterium (SeqCode) | reverse complement strand
CTGATGCCGCGGCTGATCGGACTGGCGCGCACCGCCGAGATGATGCTGACCGGACGCCAATACACCGCCGAGCAGTGCCTCGCGATGGGCCTCGTCAGCCAGGTCTTTCCCGCCGCCGAGATGATGACCAAAGCGCGCGAGTTGGCCGGGGAGATGCTCGAATGCTCGCCGCTGTCGCTCGCGATGACGCGCCGGGCGCTCTACCAGGGACTCGACGGCACGCTTGAAACCGCGATGCAGTTCGAAGGCTTCGCGCTCGAAAAATGTTACGTGTCGCCCGAGCACAAGGAATACGTGAGCGCGTTCCTCGAGAAGCGCAAACCGGATTTCCGCAAACTCAAAAAGC
This sequence comes from Binataceae bacterium (SeqCode), assembly GCA_035531615.1. Lineage (GTDB taxonomy): Bacteria > Desulfobacterota > Binatia > Binatales > Binataceae > JBARDN01. The sequence goes on along the minus strand of DATKSQ010000019.1, from coordinate 4,801 downwards.
ACGAGTAACGATGCGTCGGCGGCGCTTTGGATGTTGCGCACGATCGAAAGACTTGACCTATCCCGGCGGCGTCACTAGATTGAGATTTATTACTTAGTTGGTCTGATAAATCATAAATAGTTGCGGACGGCTGTGAACGACTCCGATCAGGCCGCGAAAAATCGAAAGGCAGGTATAAGACTATGGCACTTCATATCGGTAGCATCGCCCCGGATTTCACCCAGGAATCGACCCAAGGGCCGATCAAGTTTCACGAATGGATGGGTAATCAGTGGGCGGTCCTGTTCTCTCATCCCAAGGATTTCACGCCGGTCTGCACGACCGAGCTGGGGCGCGTGGCCGCGCTCAAGCCCGAGTTCGACAAGCGCGGCGTGAAAGTGCTGGCGTTGAGCGTCGATGACGTTCCCTCGCACAAGGGATGGATCGGCGATATCGAGGACACGCAGAAGGTGAAGGTCAACTACCCGATCCTGGGCGACCCCGACAAGAAGGTCGCCAAGCTCTACGATATGATTCATCCCGAGTGGAACGACACGCTGACGGTGCGTTCGGTCTTCGTGATCGACAACAACAAGAAGGTGCGCCTGACCATCACCTATCCAGCGAGCACGGGCCGCAACTTCGACGAGATCTTGCGCGCGATCGATTCGCTGCAGCTCACCGACAAATATTCCGTGGCAACGCCGGTTGACTGGAAGCATGGGCAGGACGTGATCATCGTGCCCGCGCTGAAGGATCCTGCGGTGTTGAAGGAAAAGTTTCCGAAGGGCTACAAGGAAGTCCGCCCGTATCTGCGGCTGACGCCCGACCCCTCGAAGTAACCGCGCCGCCCGGGCGTCCGAAGAAAACAAAACCCGGCTCGAAAAAATCGAGCCGGGTTTTTTCATTGCGAAATGGCGCGGCGGCTATTGCGCCGCGATCGCACCGAGCAGCAGCTCGATATCGGGCGTTCCGAGGCCGGAGGCTTTGTCGTAGCCCACGGTGGCCTTGAATCCAGGTACGCGATGATTGGGACCGGATGATGCGCCGGAATGGAGCCCGATGAAAGTATTATTGCCGAGCGTCACGTCGCGGATTCCGGCGCCGCCGGCGGTCTCGATTGCATAGAGCTTCGGGTTGAGACTGCCGATTTTTCCGCCCGGGGCAGAGGTTTTCGCCGCCGCAAGCTGCGTGATTCCCGCCCAATAGGGCGTGCCGAGGCTGGTCCCGCCGATGCACGGGCTGCACGTAACCGAGCCGTTGACAGCATAATAAAATCCCGGATTGTCGGGCGAAGCCGCGAACGAAACATCGGGCACGTCACGGTGCTTGTCTCTTTTTATGAACGTGCTCTGATAAAGGGGTTTCTTGAAGAACCGGCTCCGTCCGCCGCCGCCCGCGCCATTGCCGCTTCTGGAGTCGTTCCAGACCGATTCCGGAACATCGCCACTATCGTTTCCGCCCGAGTAATTGGGCGTGAACTCCGTACCACCAACCGCCGTCGCATACGGATTGGAGGAAAGCTCGTTGACGTTGCGCGAGCGTCCCGGCACGCATGCGTTGGCCTTTTTGTCGAACGCCAGTCCCGCAGCGCCATAGTCGCCCTCGGCAATGATGACGGCCTGCCCTTGCGAAGCCGCCTGCGAGAAGAGCGGCGCAAGCTGGCTCGTGTAAAAGGTCTTGTTTCCGCCGCAGAGGCTGAAGCTGATACTGATCGCGCCGCAGACGCCATCGTTTACCGCCTTAACAGCGGCATCCAATAGTCCGCTGCCGCTGGGCGATTGCGAATCGTTGCCGATATATGCGTGGGTCGGCACTCCGGGAGCTGCCGCGTGCGAGTATTCGACATCGAGTAGCGCCTCGATTTCAGTATTACTGATGACGCCTGGATTCGAGTTCGGGAATACGCGGGTCAGATTGATCGGCTCGATGCCAAATTGCGTGTCAAACGCATCAACCGACTGATTGTCGAAGTCCGAAACCTCGATCAGCGCGATACAGGCCGCCCCGGTCCCATCGACACTCGAATTCGTCGGCGGAGTCTGATCGTAAAACGTGTAGAGATCGTTCGGACCAAAATGGGTGCCTGAACTTCCAATCGTCACGTTCGGCGAAGCCGTCGCAGCGGGCGCAAACTTGAGGTTCGGATGCGCGCGCAGGATATTCGACAGTCCCTCAATCGAGCCGACCAGCGGAGCGATCGACGCGGGAATCGAGGGGTCGCCAAGGTTCACGAACAGCTTCCCGCTCTCATCGGTGTGAATCTTCACTTTGAAGACCGACTCGGCGAGGCTTGCCGGCCCGCTGAACACTATTGCGCGCTTCGAGGCGCTGGCCGATTCGACCGTGAAGCCTTTGCCGGTCAGCCATGCCGAGACCATCGACAACTCTGACTGGGTGGGCCCGAACCGCGCAGCGAATTGGTCTGGCGTGAGCCACTGATGGTACTCGGGCGAGGATGGATCCTGCTGCGCGGCGATCAGCTTGCGCAGCGCGTCCTGATTGTGGAGCGCCAGCGATATCCGCATCCGCAGAGTCTTCGAGCCGGCAATCTCGGGACCGCTGGCGAAATCGGCGGCTTCGTCAGGATGATCGCCGACGATTGTGGTGGCCGCTTCCGACGCAGTCGCGCTCGCCGCCGGGTACGGCGACGAATTCTGCGCGCGCGCGGCGGATAGCGGAACGATTGCCACGGCGAACGAGATCGCGACGGTAATCGCGGCGATGTGGCGAGCGATTTGTTTTCTCTTCGTATTCTGGCTCGGTTGCGTAGGCATCAGATACTTTCGGCTCCAGCTTTGCAGGCGATTCGCGGTGATTCCCGTTCCTCAACAGACCCATTTTTGCGGCTGCGATTCCAATGGCTAATCGGGGGTTAGACGCATCCTGGCCTCTTCGCATTCATCCTTGACTGTTTCTCACTACATATAGTGAACTATCGCAACAATTTGTTCCTTGAGGCCGGCGCCGCCGCGAGCTGTGCCTCGAGCGCGCGTGCCGCGGCGTTGGCCGGCTCCAGCGCGAGCGTCTTTCTGCACTCGGCCAGCGCCTCGGCATCGCGACCCTCGGCGTGCAGGCTCTGCGCAAGTGCGGCGTGCAGCAAAGGGTTGGCGGGTGCGAGCGCGAGCGCGCGCTGGTACTGCACGATTGCGCCCTGATGATCGCCCTGCAGGTCCATGACCGCCGCGAGCGCCGCGATCACCTGGACCGAGCCGGGATTGCTCGCCACCAGCGCGGCGAGCAGCTTTTGCGCATCGGGGTAATCATGATGCGCCGCCATCAGGCGCGCCCGCATGAATGCCGCGTCGGCGGCGCTGTTCGGATCGGCAGCGGCGATCTTGAGCGCGGCCTCCGTGCCCGCGAGGTCGCCCGCCTTGTCCGCAATCTGCGCGAGCTGGAGCTCGAAAGCGGGTGGCACTTGAGAGCCCAGGAGCTTGAGCGCGCGCGCCATCTCGCCGTCGGCCTCACGGTAGTGGCCCTCGGCGGCGCGCAGGCGGCCCAGGTTGTAGAGATCCACCCCGTCGTCGGGATTGAGGGCGAGATCGATGCGGAACTCGCGTTCGGCTCCGGCATAATTGTGCGCGCCTTCGAGTAGCATCCCGAGCCGTCCGTGGCATAGCGTCGAGCCCGGATCTTCCTGGATACACTTGGTGAACAACGCGTATTCGTCGTGATAATAACCTTCGACGTTCCACGCCCCGGCGCCGTACGCGGCGATCACCGTCACCGCGACGGCGGTGGCCAGATTGCGCGTCTCGCCGCCGCGCTCGGCGTAGCCGGCAGCGATATCGCCCATCAGCAGCGCGATTCCGAACGCCGCCATGTAGGCGTAGCGATCCTGGATCAGCATCACGCGCACCAGTCCGCCCAGGTTCATGACCGGCGCGATCTCGAACAGCGTCCATAAGATAAGAAATGTACAAATCCGCCAGCGCTCCGACCTGCGCAGAATCAGGAACGCCGCTACCGCGAGCGCGCCCAGTCCCACGGCCGGCAGGTAAAAGATCGGCGACGTGACACGATCGGCGAAGCTGAAAGCGTGCGCCGGACCCGCCACCCACGGAATCATCATGATCACGGCGTAATGCGCCATCGCCGAGGGGATCGACATGAGGACCTGCGCGAAGGTCGCGTTGTTGCCGGGCGCCTTGTTGTTGATGAAGCCCAGCACCGCGATGCGCAGCGCCAGGTAGATCGCGGCGAGCACCAGATAAGGCGTGGTCTTCCAGATCGCATCGATCGCACGCGCCGCGAGCGCTCGAAACTGCACGCTGGGCCCGGACGCCGCCGGCGCCGCCGCGGGCGCGTCCTCGAGCAGAAACACATAGGCCATCAGCAGCCCGGGCAGCATCACCCCTTCCTCGTGCGACAAAAGCGCGCCGGCGAACAGCGCGAGCGAGATGGCAAGATACTTCAGCGGCGCGCGGCGGCGCTCGATGAAGAACCACATCGCGCCCAGATAGAACGCCGCCACCATCGGAAACGGTATCGCGCACGGCCACGCCGCTGCCTGCACGCCGATCGGCAGCACCCCGAACAGCGTGGCGCCCACGCACGCGCCCCATCGCCGCCGCGTCAGCGACCATCCGATGTGATAGAGCGTGTACACGGCGATGAGGTGCACCAGCACGATCGACACGTGCCATCCGGCCGGATCGAAGCCAAACAGATGGTAATTCAGGCCGAGCCATAGGTCCTGGAGCGGCCGATAGTAATTGCTCTTGGGAAATTTTCCGTTGGGGCGAAACCACCACAGGTCATGCCCAAAGGACTTCCACAGAAACGACCATTGCGCGATGAGCGGATTGAGATCGATCATCTC
>DATKSQ010000018.1:0-36653 GCA_035531615.1 Binataceae bacterium (SeqCode) | reverse complement strand
AGGGCAGGGCGGGCGCGGCCCGCGTCCCGAATTTAATGGCGACCTGTTTCTGACCGTGCGAATCGAGCCGCATCCCGTCTTCACCGTCGCCGGACGCGACCTGCGCTGCGAGCTGCCGGTGTGGGATTACGAAGCCGCGCTCGGCGCGGAAGTCACCGCGCCGACTCCGGGCGGCGGTAAGGTTTCACTCAAGATTCCAGCCGGGTCGCAAGGCGGACGCGTCTTGCGGCTCAAAGGGCGCGGAATTTCCGCGCGCGCCAAGGAGCCCGCGGGCGATCTTCTATATGAGCTTAAGATCCTCGCACCCGCGGATCTGACCGAAGAAGAACGCACGCTCATGCAGCAGTTCGCGGAGCGCCGGCGCGCGCGCGGCGTTCCCGACCCGCGCGCGGAGATGATCAAGCGAAGCTGACCGCGGCGGCAAAGCCGCACCGGTGCGCGCACCCGCAGGGCGCGGCGGTCGAGCGAGCACACGTGATTCGCGCGTTGCCTGAGGAACTCGCGGTGAACCTGCCCGGGCTCGGCGTGATCCTGCCTCCGCTCGATCAACTCAGGCACTGCTGCGAAGCGCGCGGCGGTCTCTGCGGTGCTAAAATAGACTTGGATAGGTATCCCGATACGGACGGCCCGCCTCGTATAGCACAAGCCGCTTGCGCATATCCGCGGCACTTGTTTTCGCTGATGGATCGAGCGCGGTGAGCGCCTTATTTTCCCACCGGACCGCGCCGGCGAAATCGCCATTTTCCGCGCATGCCGCGGCGAGGGTATCAAGGTACTCGGCGTTCTTCCATCCGCTCGAGCCGCAGCTTCTGATTGCGAACTCGACCGCGCGCTTGCCATCTCTTATCGCGGCCATCGGATTCGTGGCCAAGAGCCAGGCGTTGTCATTGTACTGGTCCACATCCGATGGCTTTTTGGCGAGGACACGCCGCCAGTCCGCGATGGCGAGCTGGCGGTTGCCAAGTTTCCAGAAAGCGATGGCGCGCCAGGTGTAGAATCTGGTGCGATCCGGCGCCAGCGCGATCGCTTTATTCAAATCGTCAATCGCGGCGCCATATTGATGCTGTTGGTAAGACAGATACGCACCGATTGTGTAGCCGGCCGTATCCTTTGGATCAGCAGAGATGATCGCCGAGTCATCAAGGGACGCGAGGGCGAATTGCCCGGTAATTCCGTATAACCGCGCGCGCTCGCCAAGGAGATAGCGACGGGATCCCGGATCGCGCGCGAGCAAGCGGCCGAGATCCGTAATCGCGCCCTGGTAATCACCGCTCGTGTCGCATAGGGCTTCCCTGCGGTAGAGCAGCGCGCGATCGCCGGGAGCAAGCTCGATTGAGCGGCCCAAATCCCTAATTGCGCCGCTGTCGTCGCCCGTGGCGGCTTCGACATAAGAACGCATCGAGTAGGTATCGGGATTCTCCGGAGCGAGCTTGATTGCCTGGTTCGCGTCCGCCATCGCACGTGGATAATCGTGTTTGTCGAGATATGCATTTGCGCGATTCCAGTAAGCGTGCTTGCTACCGGGATCGAGCCTGACGACTTTGTTCAGATCCTCTATCGACTGATCGTATTTACCCTTGTACCAGTATGCGTTGCTGCGTCCTTCCAAGGCGCGCAGGTTGTTCGGAGTGCGGCTGAGTACAATACTGAATTCCGTGATTGATCGATCGTAGTCGCCCCTGGATAGCGCCTGCCATCCCCGCGTCGCGTGCATCGGCGCGATCATCGCCAGTAACCAAATCAATGCGACCAGGATCGGCCGTCCTGCATCCCACAACACATGCGCGATCACGCACGGGATCAGCCGCCGGCGCCAGAGATATAGGCCAAGCATGACCATTTGGCTCGGCGCAATCAGAACGGCATAGCGCAGCCCCCAGAACGGCACGTGCGCCCCGAGGTCGAGCACAAGCGTGATCGTGGCCGCGGCCAGTGTGCCGCGCGTCAATCCTTCGAGGCGCTCGACGCCATAACCTCGCGCCCAAACCTCTTCGAAAATACCGGCGCTCATCGCTGTCGCCAGCACCATCGGCCAGGACCACTTCGCGATCAGTGCAAACTGGCGCGCGTCCATGGCCGCGATCCTCCATCCGGGCGAACCCGTCAGGATCGACAGCACGCGCGGCAGGATAATGACTTCTACGAGCACCACGGCAAGGAAACCCGCGATTCCTAAAACCAAATCGCACACGGCGAGTTTGGCGATGCCAATCGAGCGCATCGGCAGGCGCTCCCAGAAATGCACGACCAGCAGAATTACCACGGTGATAACCGTTTGAGTGATTACGCTGTTCAAGCCGAGGATAGTGGAGAGGGACCAGCCGAAGCGCGACAGTACCGTGACAATCCATCCGGCCACCGGGCGCAACGGGATCTCCGTCCCAAGGACGAGTACGAACAGAATCGGAAGGACCTTCACACTGCGCGGCGCCTCGGAGGCGCCGGCGGGGAATTCAGCCACGCCGGTGGTAAAGGCGCCCGCCTTGACGGGTATGTCGGCGGGAGGCAGGCTCATCAACATTCAGCTACCAAACCGGAGCGATGCGTTCCATGCCACTGGTCGCCGGATTCCTCGCCCTGATGAGCAGATGGACGGCGCGTCCCTTGTGCGCATATTACTCGCTCGTTGAGCTGCGCCTGGCGTTCGGCTTGCGGCGGCGCTCTGAACGATGGCCTGCGCGGCGCCGAATCCGCCCGCGATGAAACGTTCGTATACCTACCTTACCCATGGCGACTGCGAATATTATCCAACCGTTCGACCCTGGTTGCCCGTAAGCCGCCGCGACGACCCGCCAATTGCCGCGCGTGGAGCGGTGGAATAGCCTTGAGCTTGCGATGCGCGACGAATCCAAAAGCCCTGCGCGAGCTTCCGTCCCGCGTGCGATTTCGCGCGCGCTTGCGCGCGCTCGGGTTGGCGCCGATGCGCTGCTCCTCGGTGCGCTTTCTGGTGGCGCTGATTCGGTCGCGATGCTGCACGCGCTCGTCGAGTTGCGCCCGGCGTTCGGCTACCGGCTCGCAGCGGCGCATCTGAACCATGGCCTGCGCGGCGCCGAATCCGACCGCGATGAAGCGTTCGTGCGCGAGCTGTGCGCGCGCCTCAGGATCGATCTTGTCGTTGAGCGCGCCGCCGGGCTTGATGCCGCGATGCCTAATCTCGAAGAAGCCGCGCGCGATGCCCGCCACGCGTTTCTGCGCAGCGCGGCGGCGCATCTTGGCGCCTCGCATATCGCGCTGGGGCATCATCGCGACGACCGGGCCGAGACCGTCCTGATGCGGATGCTGCGCGGCGCGGGAATCGCGGGGCTGGGCGCGATGGAAGAGGCCGGACCGCACGGCATTCTGCGCCCGATGCTGTCCGTCTCGCGCGAAGAGATTCGCGCCTACCTGCGCGCGCTTGGAGCCGAGTTCGTCGAAGATGGCAGCAACGCCTCGTCCGCGATGCTGCGTAATCGAATCCGCCACGAGCTGCTGCCCGCGCTCGAGCGCGACTACGTGCCGGGCGCGGGCGCGCGCCTGGCCGCGCTGGCGGGTGAGATGCGCACGCTCGACGCTTATGTCACGCGCGAGGCGGCACGCGAGTTCGATGCGATGCGCACGGGCGCGGGCGGCCTCGATCTGGCGCGCTTCGCGGCGCTGGATCCGGCGCTGCGCGCGCCTGTCCTGCGCGCCTTTGTCGCGGATCGAGCCGGAAGCCTGCGCCGCATCACGCGGGCGCATCTCGATGCGGTGGTTAACTTGATTATCGAAGGCCCGCCGAGCGGCGAAATCTCTCTGCCCGGCCGATGGCGCGGCGTGCGTATCGGCCCGGAGTTGCGGCTGGACCGCACCGCGCCGCAGTCAGTGGCGCCGTTTACGGTTCAGCTCCCGGTCCGTGGGACCACGGTTGTCGAGGCGGCGGACTGTGTTTTCGAGACCGAGCTTATGCCCGCGCGGCAGGCATCCACGCCCGAGGACAAGAATAGCGCCGTGTTCGATATTCTCGAGCTCGGAGCGGGCAGGCTTTTGGTGCGGAACTTCGTGCCCGGCGACCGGGTCCGGCCGCTGGGGATGGACGGCACCCGCAAGGTCAAAGAAGTCTTAATTGACGCTAAGATCGCGCGCGAACACCGCCGACGGGTGCCGCTCGTGGTAAACGAGGCTGAAAACGAGGTTCTGTGGATTCCGGGGCTCGTGCGCTCGCGGCGGGGTCTGCTGACCGCGTCGAGCCAACTCGCGCTCAGGATTTCGGCGCGCGAACTTTCGTCGAATCGAGACTCATGACGTTGCGCCGGAATTAACCGGCATGGTAGCTTTTGATGGGGATGAACCTGAAGGGAATGAACCAGTTTTCGCGCAGTATTGCTCTCTGGCTCGTTTTGGGCCTGATGTTTCTCCTGCTGTTTAATATCTTCAGCAGGCAGCAGCCCCGCGAGCCGGAGGTTATCTTTTCGGACTTCCTTAATCAGGTAGATAAGGGGCAGATCACCTCGGTCACTATCCAGGGCAATCAGATCAAGGGTGACACGAGCGCCGGCGAGCACTTCAAGACTTACGCGCCGACTGATCCCGACCTGGTTAAAATACTTCGCGACAAGGGCGTAAAGATTGCGGCCAAGCCACCTGAGGGCGATTCGTGGTGGATGGTCGCGCTGGTGCAATGGTTCCCGATCCTGGTGCTGGCTGGGCTGTGGATTTTCTTCATGCGCCAGATGCAGATCGGCGGCGGCAAGGCGATGTCGTTCGGGAAGAGCCGCGCCAAGCTGCTGACCGAGAATACCCACAAAGTCACTTTCGCCGACGTCGCCGGAATCGACGAGGCGAAGGACGAGCTCGAGGAAATAATCCAGTTCCTGCGCGACCCCAAGCGCTTCACGCGTCTTGGCGGGCGCATCCCCAAGGGCGTTCTGCTGGTGGGCGCGCCGGGAACCGGCAAGACTCTGCTGGCGCGCGCGATCGCGGGCGAGGCGGGGGTGCCGTTCTTTTCGATCTCCGGCTCGGACTTTGTCGAGATGTTCGTCGGCGTCGGCGCCTCTCGCGTGCGCGACCTGTTCGTGCAGGGCAAGAAGCACGCACCGTGCATTATTTTTATCGACGAGATCGACGCCGTCGGTCGCCATCGCGGCGCGGGCCTGGGCGGCGGCCACGACGAGCGCGAGCAGACCCTCAATCAACTCCTGGTCGAGATGGACGGATTCGAGGCCAACGAGGGCGTGATTCTGGTCGCGGCGACCAATCGCCCGGATGTTCTCGATCCCGCGCTGCTGCGCCCGGGGCGGTTCGATCGCCGGGTGGTCGTGCCGCGGCCCGACGTGAAGGGACGCGACGGTATCCTGCGGGTCCATACGCGCAAAGTTCCGCTGTCCGAAGACGTTAATATCGACAAGCTGGCGCGCTCGACTCCGGGCTTCGCCGGCGCGGACCTTGAAAACCTGGTGAACGAAGCGGCGCTGCTGGCGGCGCGGCGCAACAAGGACAAGGTCGAGATGTCGGATTTCGAGTTGTCCAAGGACAAAGTCATGATGGGCGCGGAGCGGCGCTCGATGGTGATGTCGCTGGGCGAGCGCAAGAACACCGCCTATCACGAGGGCGGTCATGCTCTGATTGCGATGCTGCTGCCGGGCGCGGACCCGCTGCACAAGGTGACGATCATCCCGCGCGGGATGGCGCTCGGCGTCACGCAGCAGCTTCCGCTTGACGATCGCTACACTTATTCGAGCGAATATCTAAAGACGCGGCTGGCGATGATGTTCGGCGGCCGCGCAGCCGAAGAGTTGATCTTCGGCCATATGACCACTGGCGCCGGCGACGATATCGAAAAGGCCACCGAGCTCGCGCGCAAGATGGTCTGCGAATTCGGGATGAGCAAGGAACTCGGCCCGATGACCTTTGGCAAGCACGAGGAGCAGGTCTTCCTGGGCCGCGATATCGGGCACCAAAAGGATTACTCCGAGCATACGGCGATCGAGATCGATCGCGAAATCCGGCGGATCATCGACAACGCCTATCAGAAGGCGCGCCAGCTCCTGTCCGACCATCTGGTCTTGCTCCATGCGGTTGCCGAGCGCCTGCTCGAGAAAGAAGTTCTTGACGGCGTGGAAGTCGAAGCGATGGTCACCGCGTATCGCGAGGGTCGCCCGCTTCCCGCATCGTTTCCGCCCAGCGGCGGCGATGCCGCGCGTCGGAATTTGGAGCCCAGTAAAGACAAGCCCAAGACAGCGGACCAGGAGTCTCCTGTTCCCGGGCTGCCACCCAAGCCCGTGCTGGTCTAAGGGCATCGCGAATCGAGCTCCACTTTGACTAAGACGGACGAAGTGGAAGCTCGCAAATGCGGCCTGATTCTCATAGTCCCCGCAAGCAGGTGAAAACCCACCCCGACGCGGTCGGGCGCCGCCCTCCGGAATTGCCGGCGAAGATGCGGCTGCGCGACGGACGCGTGCTGCGCTTCCCGGCTGTGATGGGCGTGCTCAACGTCACCCCGGATTCGTTTTCCGACGGCGGGAAATATTTCGACCCGGCGCGCGCGGTCGAGCACGCGCTTGAGATGGAAGGGCAGGGCGCCGATATTATCGATATCGGTGGAGAATCGAGCCGGCCCGGCGGCGCCGTCAGCATCGCCCCCTTCGAGGAGCTGCGGCGCATCATTCCGGTAATCAAGGCGCTGGCGGGCAAGCTCAAAATTCCCATCTCGATCGACACCCGCAAGGCCGCGGTCGCGGCGCCGGCGCTGGCGGCCGGCGCGGTGATGATCAACGATGTCAGCGCGATGGAGCACGACCCGGCGATGGCCGCGGTGGCGGCGCGCGCGCGCGCGGCGATCGTGCTGATGCATATGCGCGGCGGGGTCGAGGATCACGTGAAGTTCGCGCGTTATAGCGACGTTGCGCGCGAGGTGATCGACTACCTTGCGGCGCGCGCCGCCGCCGCGATCGGCGCGGGAATCGCCCCGTCGCGAATCATCGTGGATCCGGGAATCGGCTTCGCCAAGACCGCCCGCCACAATCTCGCCCTGCTCGACGCCTTGCCCAGGCTTGCCGCAGTCGGCTATCCCGTATTGGTAGGATCTTCGCGCAAGAGCTTCATCGGCCGGATCGCCGGGGACTCGGAGCGCGCGATTGAGTTCGGAACCGCGGCCGCCGATGCGCTTGCGGTCGCGGCGGGCGCGTCGATCGTCAGGGTGCATGACCCGGGCGCGGCGCGGGCGGTGGTGCGGATGGTGGTGGCGATTCGCGGGAGCAGCCCGAGGTAGGCGAGCGCGATGCCGAATTACCTGCCGGCCATACCGGCGCCGCGATGGCAGGACTTTCTCGATGTCCTGATCGTCGCGTACGTCATCTACCGAATCGCGCTGCTGATCCGAGGCACCCGCACCATGCAGATGGTGCTGGGGCTGGTGATCGTCGGGGTCGCGTTCGTCGCCTCGCAGATTTTAGGGCTGTTCACCCTCAACTGGCTGCTCAATAATTTCCTGGGCTCGTTGTTCGTGATCCTGGTGGTGATCTTCCAATCCGACATCCGCCGCGCACTGACCCGGGTCGGCGCGCAATCTTTCTTCGGGCCACGCGCCCCCGCCTCGAGCGCGGCCGAGGAGCTGGCGACCGCCGCGGCGTGGCTGGCGGCGCGCCGAATCGGAGCGCTAATCGTGATCGAGCAGGAGGATGGTCTCAACGAGTTCATGGAAAGCGGGCGGATGATATACGGGCGGGTTTCGCCAGAGATGATCGAGACGATCTTCATGCGCGGATCGCCGCTGCATGACGGCGCGGTGATTATCAAGGGCGATCAGATTCTGGCGGCCGCGTGCGTGCTGCCGCTGTCCTCGAATCCGAACGTGAGCCTGGCGCTCGGCACAAGGCATCGCGCGGCGATTGGAATGACCGAGGACTGCGACGCGATCGTGCTGGTGGTTTCCGAAGAGGACGGAACGATCTCGATCGCGCGCGAGGGGCGGCTCGAACGCGGGCTCGATCCGGCCGCGGTCCTGAACACGCTGCGGAGCCTGCCGGCGTAGGAGGCGGATCCGCGGTGCGCGGCCGCAAGGGAGCGTCCGATGGCCTGGTTCGGGAACATGTTGAACTCGCGCGAGCTGCGCAGGCGCCTGCGGCGCAACGCCGGGCTGCGCTCGATCTCCCTGCTGCTGGCGATAGGGCTGTGGATGTTCGTCAACGCGGGGCAGCGCAATGCCGTTACGACGCTGTCGGTTCCAGTCAGCTACCGCTCGCTCCCGGCCGGCTACGTGATCATCAATCGCCCGCCGGATTTCGTCAAACTCGAAGTCGCCGGCACGCGCAACCTCCTGTCCCTGCTCGATCCCGAGCGCCTGACGGTCAAGCTCGACCTGACCGGGGTTCCGCTGGGCCATTCCGATTTCAAGATCGGCCCCGCCCAGTTCAACGTTCCGCCCAACACGGTGGTGACGCGGGTCACGCCCGACGAGGCGCAGATCGACGTCGATCGCATGATCAGCCGCGACCTGCCGGTGCATCTCAACTTGACCGGTCCGGTCGCGAAGGGCCATCAGATAAATTCGATCGAGCTTCAGCCGGCCGCCGTCACGGTCAGCGGGCCGAGCCGGTTCGTCGCGCCGCTGAGCCGCGCCGAGACCGACCCGTTCGACGTGCGCGGCGCGGACGCGGACCTCGAGCGCGTGGTCGGCGTCGAGCGTCCCGCGCCCGAGGTGCGGCTGGGCGCGGTGCGGGTGCTCGCAAAGGTCGATATTGGCGAGCAGATCGAGGACCGCGAGTTTCGCGGCGTTGACGTGCAGGTGCGCGACACCGATTTCAAGTCGCGGGTCGATCCCCAAAAGGCCACCATCACGCTGCGCGGGCCGATCCTGAAGCTCGCGAATTTCGATCCGAAGGGCATAGTCTATGTGGACGCGCAGGGCGGCGGTCCGGGCTCGCAGGAGCTGCCGCTCGAGGTCGATTTGCCCGACGGCATTGCGCTCGTCAAGCAGGCGCCGGTTAAGGTCAGGCTGCGAATCTTCCGGGAGCGGCGTTCGGGTAACGTCGATGGAAAAACCTCGTAAGCTCTTCGGCACCGACGGCGTGCGCGGGGTCGCCAACCTCGAGCCGATCACGTCGGAGACCGCGCTCAAGCTCGGGCGCGCGCTGGCCTACGTGTTTCGCGACTCGAGCGGACGCCATCGCCGGATTCTCATCGGCAAGGATACCCGCCTGTCGGGATACATGCTCGAGACCGCGATGGCGTCGGGGATCTGCTCGATGGGCGTGGACGTGTGGCTGGTGGGTCCGCTGCCGACGCCCGCAATCGCGTTTCTGACCCGCGGGATGCGCGCCGACGCGGGCGTCGTGATCTCGGCCTCGCACAATCCATTTCAGGACAACGGCATCAAGTTCTTCTCGCGTGACGGCTTCAAACTCGACGACCCCACCGAGCTTCGGATCGAAGCGCTGGTCTTCGACGATGCCGCGCTCACCGCGCATCGCGCGACCAACGCCGATATCGGCAAGGCCGCGCGGATCGACGACGCGCTTGGCCGCTACCTGGAATTCCTGAAGAGCTGCGTGCCGCGGACGACGAATTTCGAGGGGCTCAAGGTGGTGATCGATTGCGCCAACGGAGCGGGATACAAGGTTGGTCCCGACGCTCTCGAGGAACTGGGCGCCGACGTGATCGCGATCGCGGCCGACCCCGACGGCGTCAATATCAACCGCGATTGCGGCGCCGTGCATCCCGCCAATCTGCGCGCCGCCGTGACGCGCGAGCGCGCGCAGCTTGGAATCGCGCTCGATGGCGACGGCGATCGCGCGATGCTGGTGGACGAGAAAGGGGAGCTGTTCGACGGCGACGACGCGATGGCGCTGCTCGGAATCCGGATGGCGGCGCAGGGACGGCTGGCGGGAAATACCGTGGTCGCGACCGTGCTGAGCAATTTCGGACTCGAACGCGCGCTCGCCACAGCGGGAGTCAGGCTGGTGCGCACGGAGGTTGGCGACCCTTCGGTCGCGCGTGAGATGCGGCTCAATTCCTACAACCTGGGCGGCGAGCAATCCGGCCACATCATCTGCATGGACTACTCGACCACCGGCGACGCGCTCATCACCGCGCTGCTCATCCTGAACATCATGGCCGAGAGCGGAAAGCCGCTAAGCGAGTTGCGCGCGATGCGCCGCGTGCCGCAAATTCAGGAAAACGTCCGGGTCGCCAAACGCACGCCGATCGAAGACATGCCCGCGGTGCGCCGCGCGATCGCTGACGCCGAGCGCAAGCTGGCCGGGTCGGGGCGGCTGTTGGTCCGCTACTCGGGCACCGAGATGCTGGCGCGGGTGATGGTCGAAGGGGAAGACGCGGCGCTGATCGACGCGCTCGCAAAAGAAATCGCCGCCGCGGTCCACAAGGAAGTCGGCGCGGAATAGAGATATTACCTGCGCGGGTAGCTGAATTCGTCGAACATCTCGGGCCAGCGCGCTTGCACCAGCGGGCGCCACTGGTCGGCGGATTGCGCCGGCGGGCGCGGCCGCTCGGCCAGGTACGCGCGCACTTTCGGTAACAGCGCGGAGGGATCGCCGAGCGCCATGCGATCGTACAGCAGCTCGATTGTGGCGCATGGATCTGAAACCAGATCCTCGTAACGCACAGTCACATACCGGCCGGCCGGCAAAAACGCCGCCGCGCTTCGTAGTTTCTGTTCCAATGCGCGCCGCGTTTCAAGAATCCTTTCGATCAATGCTTCCTGCGCAAGCGGCGCCGTCAGCGCATAGCGCTGCCACATGCTTTGCCACAGCCTCAGTGTCGAAGCGAAAACCGCGCATGGCTCGCGCACCGTCCGGATAAACGCCGCGCCGGGGAAGAGCGCGCCCAGCCGCCGAATGCGAAACGAGTTGGCCGGAGATTTGAGCAGCAGCGGCTTGTCGGCGCCGCGCACGTAAGCCGTCGCTTTCAAAATCCACGTCATCGCATCGTTCCATCGAAGCTGCTGCGCGCCGTCGAACAGGTCCGGATCGCAAAGCGCCTCGAACCGCTCGAGTGCGCGGGGAAACA
Organism: Binataceae bacterium (SeqCode); assembly: GCA_035531615.1. Lineage (GTDB taxonomy): Bacteria > Desulfobacterota > Binatia > Binatales > Binataceae > JBARDN01. Next base: position 25,673 of record DATKSQ010000018.1, on the reverse strand, counting down.
GAAAGGCTTCGTACGGCGAGATTGCGCCCATGCACAGCAGCGCGAACTCTTCCTCCTGCGGCGAGGCGGGTGACACGGTCATGTCACCGGTTGGGCGCAGGACGAGTTTCTCATCGGGCGGGCGATACGGCGCGAACAGGAAATGATGCGGATTGAAACACTCGTAGGTGCTGGGAGCCGCGAACTTGCCGTCCAGCGCCAGCAACTCGTGCAGCAAAGTCGTTCCGCTGCGCCAATGCCCGACCAGAAAGATCGGCGGCTTCAAGGCGGTCTGGTCCACGACGCTTCCGTAAAGCCGCCGCTGGAGAATCCCCAGCGCGGACAGCGCGCCCCCCGCGAGGTAAAAGCGCAGCGCAAGCCCGCGATCGATCGGCTCACGATTGCGCGCGCGAATGCCGCCCCACGCGGCGGCATTGAGGTTGAACACCGGCCGTGACCATGCGCCGGTGCTCATGGATGACTCGATTGCGGTCCCCGGCCGAGCGCGGGGCCAAAGCGCCGCTGGATGTCTTCCAGCAGCGCCATCGCGACGGAGGGAAGCGCGGAAGCGTAGTGTCTTTCGTCGGGGTCATGGGCGGTATCGAAAAGCTCGATGCGGCCCGAGGGAAAATACCAGACGAGATGATAGGGCGCGGAGTTCGCGGCGATTGCTCCTACTGTGGGCCGGCCCACCGGACTCGACTCAGCCAGATACATCGAAAAAGCCGTTTGCCCGGCCGAGTCGGCGCGCGCGCCGCCAATCAGTGGGTGGCCATCCATAACCGGCGGGATCGCGATTCCCAGCAGCGCAAGGATCGTGGGTGCGATATCGGTGAGGTCGCCGTCCCCGGCTTCGGTGTATCCGCGGTTTTGGCCGGGCAGCGAAATCAGGAGCGGAATGTGGGTTTCCGCATAATGCAGATCCGGCGACATGTGGGACCACCATCCGCCGGAAAAGTTCTCGCCATGATCGGACGTGACAACCAGGATCGTGTTCGAGTCGCGATGGCTAGCCGCCATCCAGTCCAGGAATTGTCCGAGGGCATCGTCGCAATCGGCAACGTTCTCGTCATAGCGCCGCCTGAGCAAATCGACTTCAGGCTGCATCGCCGGCGGATACTGCGGCAGCGGCGTTCGCCAGAAGTATTGCGCCTGGGTGGTGAAGGCGGAACCCGGCAGAAATTTGCCCTGGAAGCCCGCGCCCGTCACGTAGGGTGCATGCGGTGGATAGACGTGAACCCACAGCAGGTAGGGCGTGCGCGCACCGCGGATGAAATCCTTGGCCGAAGCGAAAACCGCGCGTGGCTCAACCCAGCGCTGTTTGTTGAATCGGTCGAACAGGCATCCGAAATTTCCAAACAACTCGTCAACCATGAGATGGTTGACAGCGTTGAACAGCAGGCTGTGCCGTAACTGCATCAGGAAGGTGCCGGGAAAAAACCACGGCGACATCGGAGGCCAGGGCAGGCTCGAAAAGGAATCCGCCAGCCGCAGCGTCAGCGGATGGGCCGCCGGATTAGTAACAATCGCCGCGGTGGTATATCCGCGCCGCCGCAGTATCCAGGCGAGGTTGTCGTGGCGAAGACGGCGCGGGACGTGCCCATTTAGCTGGAAGACTCGATTCGTCAGCGGATACTGCCCGGTCAATAACGATGCGGCCGCCGGAGTGGTGAAATCCGCGGTCGAAAGGAAATTGACGAAATTGTAGCTGCGCTTTGCGAGCCGCTCGAATTGCGGCGTGGTCGGCAGACTGTAGCCGTAGAGCGACATATCCTGCGCACTCAGCGCGTCGAAGCTGATCAGAACCACGTTAGGCCGCGCGGAAGCGCTTTCATCGGCGCGTCGTGGCGGCGGCGGCGGATCAAAGCTGCGCCAGCCAAAACTTCCGGTCAGAAAAGGAATCAGCAGCAGAGGACAGACCGCCAGGACGCTCTGCGCCGATCGGTTGAGGCGATTGAGCAGCGCGAATACGCGCCCGCGGCCGAAGCTCGCGATTGACGCGATCACCGCGAGAATCAGCGCCGCCTGCACCACGATGCTCGCAATTGGGCCGATAACCGTGGCCAGGAAATTCAGCAACGTAAGGCCGCACAGGATCGCGACCGCGACGGTGAGCATCCCCGCGCAATTGGCGTCCGCCCGATCATCGGAGAGCTTCAGAGCATGGGTCGCCGAGAGCACTATAGCGACAAATGCCGCGCATGCGGCTTCGAGCAAAAGCACGGCCGCAAGCTCGATCGACACTTCCGCGACCGCGCCCTTTTCCGAAAGATAAAAGGCCATCGGGCGCAGCTCCTGGACGGCGACGATTGGGGCGAGAAATAAAACCGTGGGAACCGCGAGGCCGCGGAACATCATCCACCACCGCCGGCCCACGGGGGCTTAGCTCCTGGCCCCGGGTTCGGCGCCGTCGGGATCGATTGTCTTGCGCCGGTGGCGGATCGACTTGACGAGCTTTTTGATTTCCTTGCGGCAGTAAAAGAGAAACGAGAGGGCAATCGATGCGAGCGGGGCGATCATCTGCGCCAGGAATCCGCCCGCGTTCGGATCGATATAGGCCCAGCATTCGCCGCGCCATGACAGCATCAGGATAATCGCAATCGCGCCCGCTAAAATCGCGGGCGAAAGGCGCGCGGATCGCGCGTCTTCGACGCAACCATACTTTGCGGACATCTTGCTGACGGACGGATCCATCTGGATAAGGCTCGTACTATACTTTCGCACTTCCGGGCGGAACTTCGCCAGCCGCCGCGGCACGCGGGCCGCGCTGATATCACTGACTGACGAAAACTATCCGCGCGATTTGTGCGTTGCGCGGTTCATCGCGGCACCGCGGCGCCCGGTGGCGCGCATCGGATGCGAACCGAGCGCCTTCAGATACGCCCGCACCGCGCGCTCGAGGCCCAAGTAGATCGCGTCGGAAATCAGCGCGTGGCCGATCGAGGTCTCGTCAAGGTTCGCAACCGCCTTCACGTAGGCGGGAATATTCGCGAGGTTCAGATCGTGCCCGGCGTTGATTCCGAGCCCCTCGCGATGCGCGACGCTCGCGGCCTCGCGATGCATCGCCAGAATCTTGCGCCCCTGCGCGCTCCCGAACGCGTGCGCGTACGGTCCCGTGAACAGCTCGACGCGATCCGCACCCAGTTCGCGCGCGCGAAGCACCGTGTCGGGCTCGGGCGCGATAAACAGGCTGGTGCGGATGCCGCCGTCGCGCAGCCGTGCGATCACGCCGCGCAGCCAGTCGGCGCCCGACGCGAGATTCCATCCCGCGTTCGAGGTCAGCACGCCCGGCGGATCGGGAACCATCGTGCATTGCGTGGGACGCACGTGGCCCACCAGCTCGAGCAGCTCCTGGCCCGGGTAGCCTTCGATATTGAATTCGATATGCGGGAATTCGGCGGTGAGCATCAGGGCCAGATCGAATACGTCGCGCGCGGTTATATGGCGCGCGTCGGGGCGCGGATGCACCGTGATCCCGTGGCATCCGGCGCCAATCGCGACGCGGGCGGCCTCGACGACGCTGGGAATCTCGCCGCCGCGCGAGTTGCGGATCACCGCGATCTTGTTGACGTTGACGCTGAGCTTGATCATGGGGGCATCTTCAACTTGATTCGATTCCCCTCTCCGACGCAACTTGGCAGCGGCGCGATGCGGTAGCGTGGCGGCTCTGATAGAATTGAGCGTGCGCGGAGCCTGCCATCATGATTCTTCTAACCGCCGCCGAAAGCCGTGAGCTCGACCGGCTCAGCCAACAAAAATATGGCGTCGAATCCTACGCGCTGATGACGCGTGCGGGCGAGGCCGTCGCCGATATTGTCGCCCAGCGCTATCCTGCCGCCGCGAGCGCGGGTGTGCTGGCCGTGTGCGGCAAGGGCAACAACGGCGGCGACGCGATGGTGGCGGCGCGCCGGCTCTGTCAGCGAGGAGTAGCAGTCCGCGTCGTGCTGCTAGGATCGGGCGCGGAGTTGAAGGGCGACGCGGCCCGCGCGCATGGCGAATTTACGGGCGCGGGCGGCGTGAGCGTGCCGGCCCCCGACGAATCCGGACTCGAGGTGGCGTTCGGCGCGCGGCCGGGCGCGATCATTGACGGGATTTTCGGAATCGGGCTGAACGCTCCCGTGCGCTCGATCGCGCGCGCGGTGATCGAGCGGATGAACGCGATGGGCGCGCCGATCGTCGCGGTCGATATCGCGTCGGGCGTCGATTCGGACACCGGCGCGATCATGGGCGCGGCGGTCCGCGCCGCGATTACGATCACCTTTGGCTACGCGAAATTCGGCCACGTGTCATATCCCGGCGCGGCGCATTGCGGTGAACTCGCGATCGCGGAGATTGGTTTCGCACCCGCGGCGCTTGGCGAGATCGCGCCGCGCGGCAGATTCTTTGAGGCCGCCGAGGCGCGCGCGTATCTTGCGCCGCGCGCCGTCGACGCGCACAAGGGCAATTTCGGCCATCCGATTATCATCGCGGGCAGCCGCGGGAAATCGGGCGCCGCGATTTTGGCCGCACGCGCCGCGTTGCGCGCGGGCGCGGGTCTTGTCACGGCCGCGATTCCCGAATCGATCCAGCCTATCGTCGCCGCGGCGCAGGCCGAGCTGATGACCGAGCCTGTAGCCGAGCGCGGCGGGCACTTCGCCGGCGCGGACGCCGCCGCCGCGCTGGCGCATCTTATCACCGGCAAGAGCGCGATCGTCTTCGGTCCCGGGGTCGGCCTGAACGAAGACACCAGGGATCTTCTGGCGTGGATGCTGCGCGAGGCGGTGTCGCCGGAGCGCCCGATGCTGATCGATGCCGACGGACTCAATGCACTTGCGCAACTCGGCTGCGCAACGGCCGCGGCCGCCGCCGGTCCGCTCGTGATGACGCCGCATCCGGGCGAGATGGCGCGGCTTTTGGGTACGAGCGCGACCGAGGTAAACGCGAATCGGGTCGGCGCGGCGCGGCGGCTCGCCGAACTGACCGGCGCGAGCGCGCTGCTCAAGGGCGCGCGCTCGGTGATCGCGAGCGCGGACGGCCAGGTGATCGTGAACTCGAGCGGGAATCCGGGAATGGCGACGCCCGGGATGGGTGACGCGCTGTCGGGAATTGTGGGCGCGCTGATGGGCGCGGGGATGCGCCCGTTCGAGGCGCTCGCGCTCGGGGTCTTCATGCACGGGTACGCGGCGGATCGCGTCGCGCGGCGGATCGGTGCGGTCGGCTATCTGGCGGGCGATGTGATCGCGGAACTACCGGCGGCTCGCGCCGCGCTCGTCGAGTGACTGCCCCGTCGCGCCCGGCCGCCATCGCCGGAATTGGTCTCGCGCCGCGGTCAAATCGCACCTCGACGGCGTTCGAACCCGGCGCAGGCGCAAGCGTCGCCCGGCGCAGCAGGACGATCACTCCGCTGCCATCGAGCTCGGTCGGATTGCTCTTGAGCGCGATAACGTAATTGCGCCGCACCGACTCGGGCATCGTGCGGTACATCCCCGTCCAGCAGACCAAATAGTTGGGCAGATTGGGATCGTGAGCATGCACGATCGGGACGCTTAGTCCGCTGTAGAATGCGATGTCGTAATCGAGCGCGCCCAGATAGGCGAAGCGCTCGGCGCCGATCGTGTTGAGCACCTGCATCGTAAAGCCGCGCAGCGACAGCGTGTTCGCGATCGCCGGGATGACGATCAGGTTGGCGGCGAGCGTGATCGCCGCCGACGCCGCCGCGGTCGTGCCGATCAGGCGCGCGATCGAGCCGGGCTTGCGCCACAGGTGAAAGCCCAGCCATTCGACTCCAAGCGGAATCACGATCGCGGCGAACCATCGCTGGCTCGCGGCGGTCCTCAGCGCGGGCACGAAGCCGGGGGCGCGGACGGTCCAGAACGCCATGAAATAGCGCATCTCGCCGGGAGCCGCCGCAAGCACGATCAGGCTCGCGAGCGCGAGTGCTCCGGCGCCAACCAGCGCGCCGCCCGCGCACCATCCCACAAACGTAACGTAGCGCAGGCTCGGACGCGGGTCGGCGAGCGCGTCGGTCAGATAGATCGCCAGGATCGCCGCGAGCGCGGGATACAGCGCCAGCAGATACACGCCGCGCTTGCTGGTCGCGATACTGTAGAAAACCATCACGGTGATGAACCAGGTGAGCAGATATGCGAGGCGCGGATTCATCGGGCGCGGATTGCGCAACGCCCCTAGCGCGGCGACGCCGAGCAGAATCGTCCACGGCATAAAGCCAATCAGGAGCGCGAGTTCGATGTAGAAGAACGGATGCGCGTGGCCCTGATGGAAGTTGCTGCCGCCGACGAAGCGCACCAGGTTTTCGCCGAGCAGTTGCTTTTTGATGAAACTCATTCCGCCCAGATAGATCGCCCCGGCGTACCATCCGCCGCCGATAATCGCGACGACGATCGCGCCGCGCACCATCTTGAGCGAACGCAACAGGTCCCAGCGCCGTTCGAGGATTATCCAGACCAGCGCGGCAAGCCCCGGCAACACAAGACCGACGGGGCCCTTGGCCAGAATCGCAAGCGAAATTGCCACGTACAGCAACATCCGCCGCCGGGTCAGGCCCTCGGCGATCATGATGAACTCGAAGAACGCGACCGTCAGGAAAAACGTCAGCGTCATATCCACCCGCGAGCCGGTCCCCGCCTGCAGGTACTGCGCCGTGGTGCCGACGATCAGCGCCGCGACGAGCCCGGTCGCCGAGTCATAGAGACGGCGCACGTATCCATAGCAGACGATCATCCCGCCAATCGCGAACATCGCCGACGGCAGCCGGACCGTGAACACCGTCACCTGCCCGGCCAGAAGCGAGAACAGCGCCGCGATCCAGTGCATCAGCAGCGGTTTCGAGGGCAGCTCGATCCCGGCGCGCAGCGGCAGGATGATCCCGCCGCCGTGCACGATATCGAAAACCGTCACCGCCTCGCGCGGCTCGCCCTTGGTGTAAAGCGGATATCCGCCCAGGTTGACGAGATAGAGCAGGGCGCCGATTGCGAGCAGGAACGGGATGGCGAAGCGCGGCTCGCATAGCGTGGCGAGCAGCGCGGGTATCGCGGGCCGCGCCGCCGCGGACTCGGCGGCGCCGCGTTCGGGCGCTGCGAGCTCCGGCACAACGGCGCGCACAATCTCTTCGTCGTGGTTCATTTGCAAGTAACCGGGGTCCGACTAACATACTGGCAGCGGCCTCGCCGCGCGAGGTTTCGGCGCGCGCGCGATGAGCCGCCCAAGCATCGAGAATGTTTCATGCGGGAGTGATTCATGATGAGACTACAAGACAAGGTGGCTATTGTTACCGGATGCGCGCGGGAGCGCGGAATCGGGCGGGCGATTGCGCTGCGGCTGGCGCGCGAGGGGGCGGATATCGTCGCGGGCGACTATTGCCGCTCGATTCCCGAATATCCCGACGCCAAGTTCGGACAAATGGAAGAGCTCGCGGGGCTTGCGGCGGAGATTCGCAAGCTCGGCCGGCGCGCGATCGCCGTCAAGGTTGACGTGACCGACGAAGCCGAGGTGGCCGCGATGGCGGCGGCGGCGATGAAGGAATTTGGCCGCGTCGATATCCTGTGCAACAACGCCGGCGGCGGAGTGGGCGGCGGCCCGGTGGTGCAGCAGACGCTGGACTCGTGGAACAGGACCGTCGGGATCAACCTGACCGGCGCCTTCCTGTGCGCCAAGCACGTCGCGCCGATAATCATCGCGTGCGCGCGCGGCGGCAGGATAATCAATACCGCATCGATCGCGGGCAAGCGCGGCGGCCCGATGCTGGCGGCCTATAGCGCGGCCAAGCATGGCGTGATCGGACTGACGCGCAGCCTGGCGCTCGAACTCGGGCAGTTCGGGATCACGGTCAACGCGGTGTGTCCCGGTTTCGTCGAGACCCAGCTTTTGGAAGGACTCATCAACATGGTCGGCGTGACCCGGAATATGAACCGCGAGCAGGTGCTCAAGACTTTCGTCGCGCAGGTGCCGATGGGCCGCATGGAGACCGGCGACGACGTGGCCGACGTGGTGGCGTTTCTGGCCTCGAAGGACGGCGGCTACATGACGGGGCAGGCGCTCAACATCTGCGGCGGTGTCGAATGGCATTGAGCGCCGCGGTATGATGAAAATCAACAATGCGTGTGCTCAATCGCGATAGCGCGGAGTCCGACGCGGCCGTACTGGTCGTCGAGAGCCGCTCCGCGCACGAGACCAAAGGATGGGGGCGGCGGCTCGCCTCGGTCCTCGAAGGCGGGGAACTGCTCGGCCTGGTCGGAGATCTGGGCGCCGGCAAGACCTGCTTCGTCAAGGGAATCGCGCGCGGACTGCATCTGAGCGAAGAGGAGATCCTGAGCCCGACCTTCACGATGATCCAGGAGCATCGCGGGCGTCTGCCACTTTATCATATCGATCTGTACCGGCTCGAATCGGCGGGTATCGATGACCTCGGGATGCGCGAGTATCTGTTCTCGGACGCGGTCGCGGCGGTTGAATGGTTCGAGCGGCTGGTCGAGGCGCCCGAGCTCGAGCATCTCGAAGTGCGGTTCACGTACTCGAGCGCGAGCGTGCGGCGGATCGAGTTTCGCGCCGCCGACGAGCGTCATCGCCAGGTCGTCGCGCGGCTGCGGGCGCGCTTCGCCTGAGCGCCGCGCGCCGTCGAGATCGATTCGGGGCACGGTCTCTTCGGTGGGTTCGTTCACCAAATTTTGTGGGTCGTGCAGCGGCTCTTTCGCCGAAGATACGCCAGCTCGCAAAAGCGCGGATTCCGATTGGGGCCTGGCACATCTCGTCGAAAGCGCGCCCGCCGCGAAAGCAGGCCAGTGGAGTGAGTTACGCCAACGACTCCATAGGCGGCGGATGATTATGCGCACGGCGTCCATGCGCGATACTTCGCACAGCGGCGAAACGAAAATAAGGCTGAACTGTTCAGCCTTGACAAAATCCGGAAATAGTCTATACGGCCCGCGTCTCGACACCGCGATTCTTCGCCCGGCCGCCGCACGGAATCCTCTCCCGACGATCGGGAGAGGTCGCGCCGCAGGCGCGGGTGAGGGACCGATCTCGCGGCGCAAATGTCCGATGCGCCGCGAGTCCGGAATGCGCGGGGCGGGCTGAGAATCAGAAGACCGACCTAACCCCTACCCCTTCCCGCACGGGAAGGGGAACTACGAACGCGGCGTGGGTAATCGGAACGATCACGCGTGCTTGACTGCCGGCATTACCTATTGAGTCCTGCATAAGATGGCGCCGCTGGCCCGCCCCGGCGTGTCATTCCTGCGCGCGTGTCCGGCGCGCGCGAGGAATCCCGGAGTGCGGTACCGCGGCGGAGGAAGAGACCGGGATTCCTCGCGCGGCAACCACGCGCGGGAATGACACAGCAAGCTGTCGAGCGGGAGCGGAATCGTCGCTATGATTTGCAGGGCTAAATAGAAATTCATGTTCATTCTGTCGCGGATTAGGTGGCGGCTTTGAACGCGTCCAAGACGCTCCGGACCCACTCGTCTTTTTTCTTTCTGTCCGGATGCTTGGCGACGACGATTCGAATGCGCTGGGTAGGGAGATTGAAGGTGCCGGTTGCATCTACCATCAATCCACCCTGTGGGGTGAATTCGTTAGCTCCAGAGATTTTGTCCCAGAGCTCATTAGCCCAGTTGAGTCCGGTTAGAAAAATAACTCGTTTCGGTTTATACGTTTCGAGTTCCATTTTCAGGAGAGAAGCGCAAGCCTGGACTTGAGCGCCGCGTAGCCGGCTGAGGGGATTGCCGTGATCTGCGGGTGCGATTTTGTACAGGTTTGACCAGACCAAGTGGCTAGGCCATGAGTCGTCCTTGGCGATGTCAAGCGCCTCGGTGACTCCCTTGATTGTGCGCCAGAACGCCGAGCGAGTCGTGCTGTAGGCGCCATTCGGGTTCGGAAGCTTCATTTTCTCGTATAAGTTCCTTGCTCTGGCGCGACCCCATGAGTCGCTGACCCAGCGCATCGGACATGATTGCTCTTTCCCAAAATAGAAAACTGCATGTCGGAGCGCAGTATCGACGAATTCTTCGAGATTGCTAGCCGAGAGATGACAACCACCGTGCCACCCATTCGTTGCGCGCCCGACAACCATCAGCTCGGAGGAATAATTGTGACCGACCATCGCCAGAAATCCGGCGACTTCTTCCGTTGGCTGCAAGACGTTTTTCGCCAGAATCTCTTCCGCGGCACGGCGCAGCAAATCGATTTCAGGTTTTCGTTGCTCTTTAAGCTCTGCGAGGGTGTCTTTCTCGTTCACGTCAAATCCTCCTATTCGAGCATTAGAAAGATCGTCAGCGGGAATTCGCCTTTAGGGGAGCGGGTCGCAGGCCTGAAAACCGATCGTCGGGTGCTGACTTTCTGTGGGGTCTCCGCTGACAATCGCGTACAGCTCTGACAATGTCAACGCTCCATTTGGCTCCGGCATGACTCCCGCGCGGGCCAGCCAGGTTCGCGCTTCGGCGCGCGTTAGGGGGGCGAATTCGATTGCGGATAGGCATCTTCCGTGTCTGGTTACGGCGGGGTTGAGTTTTCCGAGTTCGTCGTTGGTCGTGATTAGAAATAATACTCTGAGGCCCTGGCCGATTAGGCCCTCGGTTGTGTTCAATAGCCTGGATAGCGCCTGTCCGACGTTATGTTTCGCGTCCATCGATAGTAACTCGCCGGTGTCCTCCATGATTAGCAAGCGCCATCGGTTATCATCGCCGATGTCTTGAAGGATCAAGTGGAGCAGATACGCCGCCCGGCCAAGTAGTGCTTCCGGGTCGGTTATGTAGTGTATATCGCACCAGGGTTTCCACTGGCGGGCGAGCGCCCGAATCGCATAGGTTTTGCCGGTGCCGGGTTTGCCGTGCCAGAGCATCAGCCGACCGCCCCCGAGGTCTTCACTGGTTGCCGTCATCAGGCGGTCGAGTTTTCCCGCGGTGGTGGCGGTGTAATTCGCCGCGATATCCTTCCATCGGACGGTGTCCAGAAAGCGTTCGTTCGAGTCGGGCTGTGGCGAGCTATCGCGCCAGAACGAGACGCAGACCTGCGAACTGTCCTCCGTTTCCTTTTGGCGTCCAAACTTTGCCACGAACTCTTGCGCTATCTGCCGCGCGGCTTTCAACTCTCGCGCTACGACCTCGATGCCGAGAGAGCCCGCCGATCCCCGCTGGAGATGGACCAGGGCGCCGCCGTGGCGGAGCAGGACCTCTTTCAAATTCTGGTTCTCGGTCCAATAGAGGATTCGGTCGTCAAAGGCTTCGGGCATCAAGTCGATGCTCGAGCCGGCGGATTGTTGAGTTCGATAGATCAAGCCTCCTTCGGCTGCACCGGCTTCGAGTTCCACGCGGAGCGGACAGCGTTCCTCGAGCATGATTCGGATCAGGCGATTTTCATCGCTTTCCTGGCGGCATCGGATTTCCCGTGTCGCTTCGACCACTTTCATAGTTCTGACTTTTCGCCTCCTGAATCGCGTTGCTTAGGGCATCCGTCGATCAACGGTTACCGGTGTATCGAGTCGAGGCGCGATTTATGCGCCAAGAGTGATGTACTTGCAAAACTTTGCGGAGCGGCCGGAAAGTCCTTTAGTTTCAAAGAGTGTTTAGGAGCGTTCTTGTGCCGGGTTCGGTCCGATCGATGAGCACTCTCACAGCGCCCGGCATCAGAGAGGGGGATCCTTCGACTCGCGCAGCGCTCGCTCAGGATGTCACCAAACGCAAAAGATCAATGGAATCACAAACTCTGAGGAGGACGGAGGGGATGGAGCTTGCGGAAGGGCGCGAGAGTGAAAGAGGCAGGGACCGCGCAGTAGCAGGGCCGAACCGAACGAGACTCCACGCTGCGCGAGGGGCTGGTTTGCTCGGCCGAATCCGCACATAATACTTGATTCCCCCGAAAAGCGGGGTTGAAGGCGCAAATCGCGTGGCTCTCATCGTTCAAAAATACGGAGGCACGTCGGTCGGCTCGGTCGATCGAATCAAGGCCGTCGCCGAGCGGGTCGCGCGCACGCGACGGGCCGGCAAGAGCCTGGTCGTGGTGGTCTCCGCGATGGCGGGCGAGACCAATCGGCTGTTCACGCTCGCCTCCGAGCTGAGCGACGCGCCCGATCCGCGCGAGACCGACGCGCTGGTCGCTACGGGCGAGCAGGTCTCGGCGGCGCTGCTGGCGATTCGGCTGCGCGCGATGGGCTTGCCGGCGATCTCCTTTCTGGGCGATCAGTTGAAAATCGCGACCGACTCGAATCATGGCCGCGCTCGAATCCAGTCGATCGAATCCGGCCGGGTCGTAAAAGAGCTGGCTGCGGGAAACGTGGTCGTTGTCGCCGGATACCAGGGCGTGGACCCGCACGGCGATATCACGACGCTGGGGCGGGGCGCGTCGGACCTGACGGCTGTCGCCCTGGCGGCGGCTCTGAAAGCCGATGCGTGCGAAATCTACACCGACGTGGACGGGGTTTACACCGCCGACCCGCGGATCTGCCCGAACGCGAAAAAGCTCGCGCGAATCTCATACGACGAGATGCTCGAGATGGCCGCGCTCGGCGCGAAAGTCCTGCAGGGCCGCTCGGTCGAGCTGGCGCGGCGCTATAATGTCCCGTTGGTGGTACTGTCGAGCTTCAAGGAATGCGAGGGAACCTGGGTGGGAAAAGAGGATCAATCGATGGAGGACGTGCTGGTCTCCGGAGTGACGCTGGATCAGAACCAGAGCAAGATCACGATCGCGGGCGTAGCCGACCGGCCGGGCCTGGCGGCGAAGATTTTCGGCCCGATCGCGGCGGCGGGAATCATCGTCGACATGATTATCCAGAACGCGAGCGAAGACGGCCGCACCGACATGACCTTTACCGTGGGCCGCGACGATTTGCGCCGCGCGCTCGAGCTGGTGAAGAAAATCGCGGACGAGATTGGCGCGGCGGGCGTGCGCAATGAAGAGCAGGTCGCCAAGGTCTCGATCGTCGGGGCCGGGATGCGCACCCACGCGGGAGTGGCGGCGCGGATGTTCGGCGTGCTGGCGGCCGAGCGGATAAATATCGAGATGATCGCGACCTCCGAAATCAAAGTCTCGGTGGTGGTGAACGCGAAGTATGGAGAGCTGGCGATGCGCGCGCTGCATGACGCGTTCGTGAGCGCCGGTTCGAAGGCGCCCCAGGCGGAGCCGGTTTGAGCGATGGCGGTTATAAAACATATCCAGGTGTATGACACGACGCTGCGCGACGGATGCCAGTCCGAGGACGTCTCGCTGACGGTCGCGGACAAGGTTCAGATCGCGCGGCGGCTCGACGACATGGGGTTCGACTATATCGAGGGCGGATGGCCGGGCTCGAACGAGCGCGACGCGGCGTTTTTCCGCGAGATCAAGAAGGCGCATCTCAAGCACGCGAAGATCGCGGCGTTCGGCTCGACGCGGCGCGCGCGGGTCCGCGCGGCGCAGGATCGCAACCTGCAATTGCTGTTGCGCGCCGAGACCCCGGTCGCGACCGTGGTCGGCAAGACCTGGGATTTCCACGTGCGCGAGGCGCTGCGCATCTCGGAGCGGGAAAATCTCGAGATTCTTTCCGACTCGATCGCGTATTTGAAAAAGCACGTTGACGAGGCGATCTTCGACGCCGAGCATTTCTTCGACGGCTACTTCTCGAATCCGGAATTCGCGCTCGAGTGCCTGCGCGCCGTCGATCAGGCGGGCGCCGATATCATCTGCCTGTGCGACACCAACGGCGGGCGCCTGCCGCACGAGATCGACGCCGCGGTCAAAGCCGCGCGCGCTGCGGTGAGCTGCCCGGTCGCGATCCATTGCCATAACGACTCCGAGGTCGCCGTGGCCAACACTATCGCCGCGGTCGAGGCGGGCGCGGTGCAGGTGCAGGGCACGATCAACGGCGTCGGAGAGCGCTGCGGCAACGCGAACCTGATTTCGATCATCGCGAATTTGCAGCTCAAGCTCGGCTACAACTGCGTGCCGCAGGCCAAGCTCAAGCATCTGCGCGAACTCTCGATGATCGTGTACGAACTCGCCAATATCACCCCGTTCGCGCGCCAGGCTTACGTCGGGCGCAGCGCGTTCGCGCACAAGGCGGGGCTGCACGTCTCGGGAATCCAGCGCAACGCGCATACCTATGAGCACGTCGAGCCGGCCGCGGTCGGCAACGATAGGAGGGTGCTGCTCTCCGAGCTGTCGGGACGCGCCAATCTGATCTACAAGGCGCGCGAATTCGGCATCGAGGTCGATTCCGCCAACGACAAGCTGGAAGCTTTGCTCGAAGAGCTCAAGCGGCTCGAGGGCGCGGGCTACACCTTCGATGGCGCCGACGCGTCGTTCGAGTTGCTGATGCTGCGCACGCTGGGGCTGGCGAAAGATCACTTCGAGTTCGTCAGCTTCCGGGTGTTCGACGACAAGTGGCACGAAGACCAGGCGCCGTTCAGCGAAGCGGTGGTGGTGATCGAGGGACCCGACGGCGTGCGCACGCGCAATGCCGCGATCGGCAACGGGCCGGTCAACGCGCTCGACTCGGCGCTGCGCAGCGCGCTTATCCCGTACTATCCCAATCTCGAGACGATGCATCTGGCGGACTACAAAGTGCGGGTGCTCGACAACGGCCGCGGCACCGCCGCGCGGGTGCGCGTATTGATCGAATCCACCGACGGGATACGGCGCTGGGGCACGGTCGGGCTCTCGGACAACGTGGTCGAAGCGAGCTGGCAGGCGCTGGTTGATTCGGTCGAGTACAAGCTGCACAAAGATAATGCCAAGCCGCGCAGCCGCATCCGTGCGGCGCACGCGAAATCCAACGGCGCGCAACCGCGCGCGCCGCGTGCGCAGGTCAGCGACGGCGCCGCGCACAAGGGCTGACGGGACGCGCCGCCGCGTCCGGGGAGAATCGCCATGGGTGCCGTAAGCCGCATGCGCGAGGATATTCGGGTCGTCTTCGAGCGCGACCCCGCCGCCCGCACGACGCTCGAAGTCGTGCTCGCCTACCCGGGTCTGCACGCAATCTGGATGCATCATCTGGCGCACTGGCTATGGGAGCATCGCCTGAAGCTGCTCGCGCGCCTGGTGAGCGAATTTTCGCGCCTGCTGACCGGAATCGAAATTCATCCGGGGGCGAAAGTCGGCCGGCGCCTGTTTATCGATCACGGAATGGGCGTGGTGGTCGGAGAGACCGCCGAGATTGGCGAAGACGTGCTCATCTATCAGGGCGTCACGCTCGGCGGCACCAGCCTCAAGAAGGAAAAGCGCCATCCGACGATCGAGGATCACGTGATGATCAGCGCGGGCGCGTCGGTGATCGGCCCGGTGCGGATCGGGCACGGCAGCCGGATCGGCGCGGGCGCGGTGGTGGTTTCATCGGCGCCGCCGTACTCGACGATCGTCGGAATTCCGGGCAAGGTGATCGAGGGCGAGAGCGCGCGCCACGACGTCGCCGAACTCGAGCACGGCAAGCTGCCGGACCCGGTCGCGCGCGCGATCAACGGGCTGCTCGAGAAGCTCAACCAGATTGGAGTGCGAATCGAGGAAGTCGAGGAGCGCCAGGATTGCCTCGAGGACAAAGTCGGCGAGCATCATCCGCCCGATCGCTCGGCCGCGCTCGGCGGCAAAGATCACTGACGGATGGATTGGCGAGGGTCAACTTCGATGGCGATGATGTTCAAGGCGAGCAGTGTGTTCACTCCCGATGAGCTGCTGATAC
Source organism: Binataceae bacterium (SeqCode) (assembly GCA_035531615.1). Lineage (GTDB taxonomy): Bacteria > Desulfobacterota > Binatia > Binatales > Binataceae > JBARDN01. The sequence continues at coordinate 10,054 of DATKSQ010000018.1, read as the reverse complement.
TCAAGCGCAAGTCGGACCTGCGCGGCGGATGGATGGTGTTCCACGCGTGGGCGGTGATCTTCGCGGCGATGGCGCTATTCGTGTGGTGGCCGAATCCCCTGACCTTCATCGCGGCGGTGCTGATAATCGGCGCGCGGCAGTTGGGGCTTGCGATCCTGATGCACGACGCGGCTCACGGGCTGCTCTTCACCAGCCTGCGGGTGAACGATTGGGTGGGGGCCTGGTTGCTCGGCGATCCGCTGATGTCCGACATGTTCGCGTACCGGACCTACCATGTGCTGCATCACCGCTTCACGCAGCAGCCCAACGATCCTGACCTTGCGCTGGCGGCGCCGTTTCCGATCACGCGCGCGAGCTTCCGGCGCAAAGTGATTCGCGACCTGAGCGGACAGACGGCGTATCAGCAGCGCTCAAGCGCGATGCGCCGTGCGTTCCGCAAGACTGGCGCTGAAATGACGGCGGCCGCGCAGTTCGGGCAGGGACTCACGCGCTTTGGCGGATTCTTCGTCACCAACGCGATTCTGCTCGCGATCCTCGCGCTCGCCGGGCATCCGTGGCTGTACCTGACGCTGTGGATCGTGCCGCTGATGACGTTCAACCAGCTCATCACGCGTATCCGCAGTATCGCGGAGCATTCGATGGTGCCGGACAACGACGATCCGATGCGCAACACGCGGACCACGCACGCGAACCTGCTCGAGCGCGCGCTGATCGCGCCGTACTTCGTGAACTATCATCTCGAGCATCATCTGCTGATGGCCGTGCCGTGCTACAACCTGCCGATGGCGCACGCGCTCATGCTCGCGAAAGGCTTGGGCCCGAAGATGGAGCTTGCGCCGGGCTACGGCGCCGTGCTGACCCGCGCCGCCTCGCGCCCCGCGCCGCCGGGGCTGCGCGCCGCGGCATAAGGGCGGGATCCTGACCACACGTGCGCCGGGTTTCTATCGGCGCTGTCAGCGCTGGCCGCTACATGCACTTGCCGTTGGCGATCAGATCGGCCACGAATTGCCTGTATATCTGCGCGGCCATATGCGGATAGTTGATATTCGGCCGAACATAGTACATCCACTGATACACTTCGTAAGGATCAGCGGCGTAAGTTTTCTGGAACAGGATCTCGCCGTTCGGGTTCGAACATCCGAGCCTCAACGAAAGATCATTGGTTATTTTGCTGGCGGGTAGTCCGACGATCCATGGCGCCGCGGCGAACATACTCAGTCCATAAGTTAATATCTCAATGATATAGTCGGTGTTCAGAATCTCCCCTTTGAAGACGTAGTCCGCCTTGCCGATTCTTGAGCTGAAATAGGCGTCTCGGTACCGGTCGGTCGCGCGCAAATCGGCGGCCAGCGCTTTCGCAAAGTAGTCGCGCGGTTTGACCAGGAGTTCCATATCGGGCGGTACATGCTCGACGACGCGTCCGTACGGAACCAGCGGGAGCATCGCGATAATAGAATAGTCGTGATTGATGTCATTGCGGCGGTCCTCAAAGGGAAGCACGACCGCCCGCTTGGTTCCGGTCTCCGCCCTCGGCGGATAGTGGTTGGACTGATAAACCCAAGCTGTCTGGGTGACGCAGCCCGCGGCCAGCAAGACTGCGAGTGCGCAAACCAGCAGCCGCCGCATTTTTCTCATACCAGTACAACCCCCTGAGACGCGCGTGGCTTAAAATGAAATCCGTTCTACAGCGTATGCCCGAAGCCCGCGCCCATCGCGTATTCGTTCGCGGTGCGAATCAGCGCTCCGGTGCGGAAACGCTCGAAGGAAAACGGCGTCAGGTCCGCGGTTGCGCTCTTGCCCTCGACGATCAGCTCCGCCATCGCGGCCCCCACGGCAGGCGCGGTCTTGAATCCCGTGCCGCTGAAGCCGGCCGCGACGTACAGGCCGGGAATCGCGGCGATCGGTCCCAGCGCGGCGCGCGCGTCGGGCGTCACGTCGTAAATGCCCGCGTGGCCGCGCACGTAGGCGGCGTTCCTGAGTGCGGGAATCCGCTCGGCCAGGCGGCGGCGCACGGCCTCGATAAATTCCGCGTCGTTGGTCTGGCGAAACGAATCGGGATCGCTCGCCGCGTCCGGCGCGAGCGCTCCCGTGCCAGCCATCGTAAGGTCGTCGCCGTGCGGACGAAAATAGCTGCCCGCGACGGTGTCGATAAAGATGCAGTGGCGCAGCGCGGCGGGCTTGCGGAAGAACGCGATCTGCGCGCGCTCGGGCCTGATGCCGAGCGCGATCCCGAACGGAGCCAGAAGGGTATCGGTCCACGGTCCCGCCGCGATGCAGATGAAATCCGCATGGTGCGTCTGGCCCGACGCGTCGGTGACTCCGACCGCGCGGCCGGTGTGCGTGGCGAGCGCGGCGACGGCGGTGTTCAGATGGAAATCGGCGCCGAGTTGTTTTGCGGCCGCGGCGAGCGACTCGGTCGTTGCGACCGGGTCGGCGTATCCGCTGCGCGGCTCATAGCACGCCATCGCGACGCCATCCGTGCTGGCGGCGGGTTCGATCTTACGCAACTGATCGGGATTGAGCAGCTCGGTCTCGACCCCGGCGGCTTTCAGCATCGCGACGTTCGCGCGCAGCTTGGCGGCGTTGTCGGGTCCGGCCACGACCGCGAAACCGGTCCGCACGAAGCCGCATCGCCCGCCGACGGCCTTCGCCCAATTCTCGAAGTAGGGCAGGCTCTTCCAGGCCAGGACAGCCTCGGGCGCGAAGGTGTAATGCATCCGCACCAGAGCGCCCGAGCGTGCCGACATCCCGGCGCAAATTCCGCTTTTGTCGAAGACGGTGACGCGGGCGCCCAATTTCGCGAGATGGAACGCGATGCTGCATCCGACCACGCCGGCTCCAACCACCATCACGCTGGGGCCGCTTCCACTTTCAGCCATCTGAATACTCCCGCCGCGAGCGTCTTTTGCGGAATCGAGCGGTAAGATAAGGTTAATGGCTTCACGGTACCGCTATCAATTCAATCATGTCGATTTATCTGGATCATAACGCGGGCGCTCCCGCCCGGCCCGAGGCGATCGCGGCGACGGCGCGGATGCTCGCGGGCGCCGACGGCAATCCCGCGTCGGTGCATCGCACGGGTCAGCGCGCGCGCCGCGCTCTCGAGCAGGCGCGGGCGCAGGTGGCAAAGCTGATAGGCGCGGCGCCGCGCGAGATCGTCTTCACCAGCGGCGGCACGGAAGCGAACAATTTTGCGATTTCAGGTGCGCTCGCGAGTGCCGGAAAGCGCCGCCGCGTAATCACGTCGGCGCTCGAGCATTCGTCGATCCTCGCTCCGCTTGGGGAGTCTGAGACGCGCGGCTTCGAGATAGTGCGAATTGCACCCGACGGCGACGGACGAGTTCCGCCCGCCGCGGTTATCGCCGCGCTCGATGACGCGACCGCGCTGGTGACGCTTGGGCTCGTCAACGCGGAGGTGGGCTCGATACTCGACGCCACGCCGATCGCCGAGGCAGCCGCGCGCGCCGGGGCGATTTTTCATCTCGACGCCGCCCAGGCCGCCGGCCGTATCGCGATAAACGCGCACCAGCCGCGCTGCGATCTGATGACGCTGAGCGCGCACAAGCTGGGCGGACTGGCGGGGGTGGGCGCGCTGTTCATCCGCGCCGGAATCACGATTGCGCCGCAAATCCTGGGCGGACCGCAGGAAGCCGCGATGCGCGCGGGGACGCCGAACCTGGTTGGCGCGGTCGCGTTCGGCGTCGCCGCCGAGGCAGCGGGCGCCGCGATGGAAACCGAGCGCGCGCGAATCGAAACGATGGCGGCGGCGATGCTCGCGGGGCTGCGCGCCGGGATTCCAGGCGTGCGGTTAAACGGCCCGCGTGATGCGCGGGTGGCCAACACGCTCAACCTGACGTTCCCGGGCGTGCTCGGCGAGAGCATGCTGATCGCGCTCGACCTCGAGGGCGTGGAAGTATCGATGGGCTCGGCGTGCGCGGCCGGCGCGGTCGAACCGTCGCACGTGCTGCTCGCGATGGGGCGCAGCGCCGCCGAGGCGCGCAGCTCGCTGCGGATCAGTCTCGGATGGAACACGGCGCCCGCGGAGATTGACGCGGCCCTCGCGGTGATCACGCGGGTCTGGCGGCGCGTTTCGCAAGCCGAGCCGCTCGGCGCGATCGCAATCGGGGCGGTGCGATGAGCGCGCGGGTGCTGGTCGCGATGTCGGGCGGAGTCGATAGCTCCGTTGCGGCCGCAATACTTCGCGAGCAGGGTCACGACGTGGTCGGGGTTGCGATGCGCCTGGCGCCCGAGCCGGAGCGGCGCGCGGCACGCACGCGCGCGACCTGCTGTTCGCACGAGGATTTCGAGGACGCGCGCCGGGTGGCGGAGCGGATGGATTTCCCGTTTTACGTGGTGGATTTGCGCGCCGAGTTCGGCGCGCGCGTGATCGATAATTTTGTGGGCGAATATCTGGCGGGGCGCACGCCGAATCCGTGCGTGATGTGCAACCGCGAGATCAAATTCGACCGGCTCTGGGAGCGCGCGCGCGCGCTCGGCGCGGATTTCGTCGCGACCGGGCATTACGCGCGGATCGAGCGCGGCAGCGATGGGCGATTCCGTCTGCTGCGCGCCGCCGATGCCTCGAAGGATCAGTCATACTTCCTGTTTTCGCTGACTCAGGCCGAACTCTCGCGCACGATGTTTCCTCTCGGCGCGATGACCAAGGCCGAGGTTCGCGGGCGCGCCCGTGCGCTGGGGCTTGCCAACGCTGACAAGCCCGAGAGCCAGGAGATCTGCTTCGTGCCGGATAACGATTATGCGGGGTTCGTCGAGCGGCGTGCGTCCGGCGGGCAGCTTCGCGCGGGCAAGATTCTGGATTCGAACGGCAACGCGCTCGCGACGCACAGCGGAGTGCATCGCTTCACGGTGGGCCAGCGGCGCGGACTCGGAGTGGCGGCGGGCGAGCCGCTTTACGTGCGGGAAATCCGTCCCGAATCCGGAGACGTGGTCGTCGGTCCGCGCGCGGCGCTGAACGCGGTGGGACTGACCGCGCGCGAGGTCAGCATGGTCGATCCGTCGATACGCCAGGCGGGGCCGATACGCGCCGAAGTCAAGATTCGCTACCGGCATCCCGCGCTGCCCGCGACCGTGACGATCGATTCGGCGCGCCGCGCCGAGGTTCGCTTCGCGGCGGCGGGACCGGCGGTGACGCCGGGGCAGGCGTGTGTTTTTTACCGCGGCGACGAAGTGCTGGGGGGCGGCTTTATCGAGCGCGCGATCGAAGCGTGAGCGCGCGTGCGATGATGGACGCGATTCCGATGCCCATGAAGTTCGCGATCGCGACGCTCGGATGCAAGGTCAATCAGTACGACTCGGCGATCATCGAATCGCGCCTGCGCGCGCGCGGGATGCAGCGCGGCGATTTTTCCGAGATCGCCGACGTGTACGTGATCAACACGTGCACCATCACCGATCGCGCCGACTCCGAAAGCCTTAAGCTCGCGCGGCGCGCGCGGCGGCTGAACCCGGCCGCGCGAATCGTGATGACCGGATGTTTCGCGCAGGCCAACCCGCAGGCGCTCGCGCGCGCGCCCGAAGTTGACGCGGTGGTGGGACTCGGACGGCTCGGCGACCTAGAGCGCGTGGTGGCTCAGGGAGCGGACGAGCGTGTGATGGTGACGAACCTGCGCAAGGTCCGCGCGCCGATCGAGCTCGGCGCGGTGGCGCTCGACGGACAGACGCGCGCGTTTCTGAAGCTGCAGGAGGGCTGCGATCAGTTTTGCAGCTTCTGTATCGTACCGACCTCGCGCGGAACCTCGCGCAGCGTCGAACCGCGCCGCGTGATCGACGCGCTCGACGCCCTGCACGCGCGCGGCTTCAAGGAAGTCACGCTGTCGGGAGTGCATCTGGGCGGCTACGGCAAGGATCTCGAGCCCGCGGCCAATCTGGCCGCGCTGCTGGAGATGGTCGCGGAGCGCTCGCCGATCAACCGGATTCGCGTAAGCTCGCTCGACCCGGAAGAGCTGTCGGACCGGATTATCGAAATTATCGCGGCGAGTTCCAAGTTCTGTCCGCATCTGCATCTGCCGCTGCAATCGGGCGAGGACGAGATTCTGTCGCGGATGCGGCGGCGCTACGACCGGGAATTTTATCGCGGGCGCGTCGAGCGGGTCCTGGCGGCGATGCCCGACGCGGCGATCGGAACGGATCTGATCGTCGGGTTTCCGGGTGAAAGCGCGGCGCAATTCGAGTCGGCGCGGAGCTTTGTCGAGTCGCTGGCGCTTGCTTACTTCCACGTCTTTCCGTATTCGGTCAGAGCGGGCACCACGGCGGCGAAGATGGCGAACCAGGTCGCGCCGGGCGAAATTAAGCGTCGGGCGACGATCATGCGAGAGCTGGGCGAGCGCAAGCGCCTCGAGTTCGCGCGGCGCTTCGCCGGAACGAAAGTTAATGTATTACTTGAAGAGCGGTCGGCGGCCGGGGTGCTGTCGGGATACACGCGCAACTATGTCCGCGTGCGTATCGCCGGTCCGGACGCGTTGATCAATCAAGAAGTCGAGGTGGAGACGTCGCTTGCCGAAACGGCTCAACTGGTTGGGCAGATTGCTCGGGCGATCGGGGACGCATCCGCGCCCGGCGCCTGCGCGCCCGGCGCTTGAATCGGGTGCCTCCGCCCTCGAGCGCAGGATAGCCTACACGTTCGCGCGCCCCGAGTTGCTTGAGGTGGCGTTGACTCATCCGAGCGCGGCGGTTGGCTCCGACGCGCATTACGAGCGGCTCGAATTTCTGGGCGACGCGGTGCTCGACCTGGCGATCGCGGATCTGCTGATGCGCCAGTTTCCGGCCGCCAAGGAAGGCCCGCTGTCGAAGCTGCGCGCGTCGATCGTAAATGCGCGTACGCTCGCGCTCAAGGCGCAGGCGATCGATTTGGGGACCATGCTGAAGCTCGGCAAGGGCGAGGAGAAAAGCGGCGGCCGCGAGAAGGTTTCGATTTTGGCGGCCGCCTTTGAAGCGATGATCGGTGCAATATACACGGACGCCGGGCTGGCGCCGGCGCAGCGCGTGGTCGAGCGGCTGTTCGAGCACGACGTCGGCGGACCGGACGCCGAACGCGACTACAAAACCGAACTCCAGGAGATCGCCTACCGGCGCTTCCGCTCGCAGCCCAGCTATGAACTGGTCGCCGCCGAAGGCCCCGATCACGCCAAGCGTTTCACGACCCGCATCAAGATCGCGGGCCGCGAGCTCGGGATCGGCGAGGGCGCCAGCAAGAAACAAAGCGAGCAGGCGGCGGCGCGCCTCGCGCTGGACCGGATCGGGCAGGAAGATGGCGGCTGAAACGGCGGGTGGGTATCGCGCGGGATTTGTTGTGTTGGGCGGGCGCTCGAACGTCGGCAAATCGACGCTGCTCAACCGCTTGGTCGGCCACAAGGTCGCGATCGTGACGCCGCGTCCGCAGACCACGCGCGCGCGCATTCTGGGCGTGCGCACCGACCCCGGCGCGCAGTTCCTGATCCTCGATACTCCCGGACTGCACGATTCGCCAAAGGAGCTCAACCGCAGGATGGTCGAAAACGCGCGCCGCGCGCTCAGCGAAGGCGAGGTCGTGCTCGCGGTCGTCGAGGCCGCCGCCAGGCTCGACCGCCGCGACGCCGCCGCTTTGGCCGAGCTCGCGCAGCTCGGAGTTCCGATGGTGATCGTGATCAACAAGGTCGATACGCAGCCGCGTGAAAACCTGCTGCCGCTGATTGGGCAGATTCATCTCGAGTATCCCGGCGCCGAGATCGTTCCGATAAGCGCGCTGCGCGGCGAGAATATCGAGGAGCTGGTCCGAACCGTCAGGGCGATGCTGCCCGAGAGTCCGCCGCTGATGCCCGAGGACGAGTACACGGATCAGACCGAGCGGATGCTCGCGGCCGAAGTGATCCGCGAGAAGATTTTCCTCACGATGCGGCAGGAGGTTCCGTTCTCGAGCGCGGTGCGAATAGAGACCTTCAGCGACGAAGCGGAGCGCAACCTGAAACATATCGCGGCCGTGATCGCGGTCGAGCGCGAGTCGCACAAAGGGATGCTGATCGGCGCGGGCGGGCAAACGCTCAAGCGGATCGGCACGGCGGCGCGCCTGGAACTCGAACCGATGCTGGGCGCGCGCGTGTTCCTGGAACTGCTGGTGAAAGTGGTTCCCAACTGGACGCGCGACCCGCGCAGGATGACGGAGTTTGGGCTATGAGCGCCCGTGCGGCGAAACCAGAGGGGCGCCAGGCGCGCGGCTACGCGGCCGGGCTGCCGACCGTGGTGCTGGTGGGACGCGCCAACGCGGGGAAATCGACGCTGTTCAATCGAATCTCGAAGGGCGCCCGCGCGATCACCAGCCCGATTCCCGGCACCACCCGCGATCTGAATTTCGCACGTGCCGGGTTCGACGATCGCGAGTTCATGGTGGTCGATAGCGGCGGCCTCGAACTCGGCGGACGCGAGCCAATGTCCGAACGGCTGGTCGCCGAAGCCCTGGGCGCCGTGGGCGTGGCCGACGTGGTGGTCTTCATCTTCGACGGCCGCGCGGGCCTGACCGACGCCGATAAAGAGGCGCTGGGACTGGTGCGCGAGACCGGATGTCCGCTGATCATCGCGGTCAACAAGCTCGATAATCCGCGCACGGAATCGCCCGCGCCGGATTTTTATGAAATCGGCGCCGAGCGCCTGTTCCTCATTTCGGCCGCGCACGGCGGCGGCGTCGCCGAGCTGCTCGAAGAGATTGTCGCTCGTCTGCCGCCCGCCGAATCCGACGCGCCGGCCGCGGGGCCTGACTTGCGCCTGGCGCTGGTCGGGCGGCCCAACGTGGGAAAGTCGTCGATCTTAAATCGCCTGTCCGGATTCGAGCGCGCGATCGTCGATTCCACTCCCGGCACCACGCGCGACCCGGTCGATGCGCGGCTCTCCGCCGAGGGGCGCGAGGTTCTGCTGATCGACACCGCCGGAATCCGGCGCCCGACCAAGGTCGAAGGCGAACTCGAGCATCATTCGGTCGGCCGCGCGATCGAGACGATCCGCCGCGCCGAGGTGGTGCTGCTGGTGATCGACTCGACCGAGGGGTTGACCGATCAGGACGCGCGGCTGGCGCGGCTGGTGGACACGAACGACCGCGCGATGGTCCTGGTGTGCAACAAATGGGACGCCGCGGCCAAACTGGGGCGCAAGACCACCGCCTTCGCGCGCGATGCGCACGAGCGCTTTCCGTTTCTTGATTACGCGACGATAGTCTTCACCTCGGCGCTGACCGGTGACGGCGTGCGCGATATCATCCCCGCGGCGGTCAAGGCGGGCGATTCGTGGCGCGCGAAGTTCCAGACCTCGACGCTCAACCGGACCCTGGCGCAGGCGATGGCGGCGATGGATCCGCCGATGGTGGGGCGGCGGCGGCTGAACCTCATGTACGTGACGCAGGTTGCGAGCGCGCCGCCGCGGATTCGTTTTTTCGCCAACCTGGAGCGCGAGATCCCGGCGCACTACATCCGCTTTCTGGAGTCGCGGTTTCGCGCCGCTTTGGGGCTGGTCGGCACGCATTTGCGCGTGGAATTCCGGCGCACGGGCAGGACCTTTGTCGAAGCGGGGCGCACGCGCGCGCCGGACTCGAACCCGCGCGCACGGCGGCGCAAGTGATGCGGCCGAGACACGCGGCGGGGGGCCGATTTTACCGCGATCGCGCGTGCGGTATATTAGTCGCGCAAGGCAATCCGCCGTGATCCTGATTCTTGATTTTGGCAGCCAATACACGCAGCTAATCGCCCGGCGAGTGCGCGAGGCGCATGTGTACTGCGAGATTCATCCGTTTAATTTTCCCGTCGAAAAGATTCGCGCGATGAATCCGCGCGGCATCATCCTGTCGGGCGGTCCCGCAAGCCTGTACGAGAACCAGGCGCCCGATATCGCCGATGAAGTATTGCATCTCGGATGCCCGGTGCTCGGAATCTGCTACGGCCTGTACGTGATCGCGCAGCATCTGGGCTCGCGCAGCGTGGGCTCGCGCGCGCGCGAATTCGGCCGCGCGACTTTGCTCATCGACGAGCCCGATGAATTGTTCGCGGGACTCGACGGCCGCGAGCATCAGGTGTGG
>DATKSQ010000017.1:0-25042 GCA_035531615.1 Binataceae bacterium (SeqCode) | reverse complement strand
CCGCCTTGGCGCCGGCCGCGATCGGCCCGTACTCGCAAGCCGTCGAAGACGGCGCGATGGTCTTCTGCTCGGGGCAGATCGGAATCGATCCGCACACCGGCGCGATCGTCGCGGGCGGAATCGAGGCCGAGACGCGCCGCGTGCTCGCCAATCTCCGCGAGGTTCTCGCGGCGGCGGGGCTTGGCTTTGGCGACGTGGTCAAGACCACGATTTTTCTCGCCGACCTGGGAGACTTCGATCTGGTCAATCGCATTTATGCCGAGCATTTCGAGCCGCCATTTCCCGCCCGCTCGACGATCCAGGCGGCGGCCCTGCCGCGCAAGGCGAGAATCGAGATCGAAGTTATCGCGATGAAGCGCCGCGCCTGAGTTCGGCGGCGCGGCTAGCCGACATCTAGGATCTTCAGCGCCGCGGCGTCGAAGTAGCGCCCGGCGGGATCGAGCTTGCGCGCCGAGCGCATCAGGCGCCACGCGTTTCTGCGCCGCAGCGCCGCCGACAGCGGCGCGTCGAAGATGCGCGCCTTGTCGAGGTCAAGAATCACGACGGCGAAGCTCTCGCCCGCTTGGGTCACGAACAGGTTGTGCAGATTCAGGTCGGCGTGAAACACCCCGAGGTTATGCATGGTCGCGACCACGGCGCGCGTTTTGAGCAGCACATGCTCGCGAACGATCGGGTCGTCGTCGGCCCGCACAAATTCCCACAACGTCCTCCCGGCGATCGCGCGGGTCAGAAAAAATCCGCGATACAACGCCGGTCCGACCGGCTCGACGCTCGCGCCCATCGGCTCCGCGACGCTGATCCCGCGCCGATGCGCCTCGGCGGCGACGGCCAATTCCGCCAGCGGACGGGGGCGAATGCCAAAAAAGGTTTCCGCGAGCAACAGGCGCATCAGGCCGCCGCGCCGCGCGCGCCGCGCGAACAATTCGGGTGCGCCCTCGAGGGTCACGCGATACCCGCTGGCGCGATTGCCCGCTCCTGCGGCGTGCCGGGAAGTTTCGAGTTCGCCGAGCCGCATCGCAATCGCGCCGGCGTGGGGCAGGATCTCGCGCCGCAGGATCAGCACGCGCCGCTCGAGCGCAATCCGCACGAAGTTCGGATCGGGGCGCCAGTCGATTTCCGCGCGCGCTCTCATTGCGCCGCCGCGCCGTCGCGCTCCGCGTTCCTGCCGGCCGATGTGACGGCCTGGGAAGGCAACACCCAGACGCCGGTCGCGACCGCGAAGAATGCCGCGATCGAAGACAGGAAGTGCGCCGAGTAAAACAGCGCCAGGTTTCCAAGCCGGCGGCCGGGCACGAAGTTGAGCACGATCGAGATCGCAAAGTATGCGAGCGACCTGATTCGCAGCCGCGCGCCCGCCGGCGGCGCCCCCAGCAGCATCGCGACCATCAGCATGTACGGCACCAGCAGCGCGGCGAAATAGCTCTTCCACGATATCGGCGCGAAGCCGGGCATCAGGCAGAACAGACCGGCCAGCGCCGAACGATCATGATCGATTTCATAGCCGGGGGTACGCGCCGCGCGCAAGATCCATTGCGCCTCGAGCGCGATCAGTACCGCCTCGAAGCCCATCCCCATCCACAGCGGACGCGCACTGGCCGCCGCCGCCTCGCCTCCGGCGCGCAGCTCGAGCCGCGCGATCCACGCAACCGCCGACTGGTTGGTAAGCATCGTGCGGTAGCGGCCGGTCATCGAGGCGACCGCATCGAAGTAGGCGCCGGTTTGATCGGCGAGCCCGTGCGGGCCGAACACCACGATCGGCGCGGCGAGCAGGATCGCCGCGGCGGCGATCGTCCATCCGAGCGCGGCAAATCTGCCGCGCAGCAGCAGGTAAAGACCGACCAACAGCGCGAACGGCTTGACCAGGATCGCGGTCGCCAGCATCGCTCCGCAAGCCTTCGCGCGGGACTCGCGCGCGTACACTATTGCCCATACGCACAGCGCCAGCACCGGCAGATTGACCTGTCCGTGCTCGAAATTGTTGCCGATCGGCAGCGCGGTCAGGAGCACTGGCACCGCGATCAGCGCCGCGGGCAGGATGCGCGCGCGCCCGAACAGCATCGCGCCCGCCCCGATTATCAGTGCGACCAGGCCCCACGCATTGACGATGAAGAACGCGGCCTGCGCCGCGTGGCGCGGCAGCGCGGCGATTGGCGCCATCGCGACGGCGAAGATGGGCGCGTATAGGAAACGATCCCGGTCGTCGGCCGGGTAGATCGCGGCGCCGCGCAAGACCCGATGCCCCGCGCGATAGTACACCGCGAAATCGCCCTGCATGCGCAGCGTGGCCGAGACCGCCAGCGCCAGGAGGTAGATCCCGAGCGCCCACCACGCAAGCTTGCGCGCGCGCTCGGCGTCGAGCGCAATCATGATGAGCGCGCGGCGTCGCGCCCGAGTGGGCGCACAATCCGATACGGCGCGTGCCTCACTTGAGCGGCTGGGCCTCCTCGATCAGCATGATCGGGATGTCTTCGCGAATCGGATAGACCAGCCGGCATCCGTCGCAGGCCAGAGCGTCCTTCGCGTCGGTAAGGCGCAGGCTGCCCTTGCATTTTGGGCACGCAAGAATCTCGAGCAGCTCCGGGCTAACGGGCATCGCGGGAAACCTCCTGTGCGGCGGCCGCTCGGGCTCCGATGCGCGCAACGAGCAATTCATCGAGCGCGCACGCATCGGCGTCGGCCATCGTTACCTCGACGCGCAAAGCGTACAAGGAATCGCGCGCGAACGGAAATCGCTCGAGCTTAACCAGATCCTTTTCCGTGCTGACGATAATATCCGCCGCGCGGCCCGCGGCTGCGATCTCCTGCCAGTCCGCGGCGGTGTACGCATGATGGTCGGGGAAGTCGAGCACGCCCACCAGCTCCGCTTCCAGTTCGCGCAGCATCGCGTGAAACCCCGCCGGATCCGCAAGCCCGCTGACCGCGAGCACCCGGCGTCCGGTCAGCGACGGCGGTGACGGGCTCCAATTCCCGCCCGCGGCGCTTACCAGGCTCACCGGACGAACCGCGGCATGGAACACGCGCCCGCGCTCGATGCGCGCCAGTTCAGAGGCCGAAAGCGCACCGGGCTGGCTCGCGTTGGCGGTGACGATTACGGTCGCGGCGGCGCGGCGCAGCGCCGCTATCGGCTCGCGCATCGGACCTGCGGGGAGCATCCGTCCGTTGCCGAACCCGCGCTCGCGGCTGATGAGCACCAGGTCGGCGGCGCGCGCGAGCCGGATATGCTGGAAGCCGTCGTCGAGGATGACCGCGTCGAGCGGACCGCGCGCGCGCAGCAACTCGATCGCGTCGCGGCGCCTGCGCGCGATTGCGATCGGTCCGTTAAACCGCCGCGCCATCATCGCCGGCTCGTCACCGGCCGCCGCCGCATCGAGCAGCATCGCGCCGCCATCGGAGACCATCGCCGCGCGTGCCGAGGCGGCTGCGCCGTCACGGTTGTAGCCGCGGCTGACGATCGCGACGCGCAGGCCGCGGGCGCTCAGGCGGTTCGCCACAAAGATCGTGAACGGAGTCTTGGCGTTGCCGCCGACGGTCAGATTGCCGACGCTGATCACCGGAACGCCCGGCTCGGACGCCTGCCAACGCCACCAGAGGTTTCGCAGCGCGGCAGCGCCACGAAAAATTTCCGCGGCGGGGCGCAGTCCGAGCGCAAGCAGATGATCGATCCCGGCCGGCTCGCCGAGCCAGATTCGTTCCAGGCGGGCGGCGTGCGAGGCTCGCAGGGGCATCGCCGGTCACGCGCCCGCGGCGAGCCGGTGCAGATGCTCGACGGTGGCGCGGGCCGCGCCACCCGCGCTTTCGGCGGCGGATTTCGCGCGCGCGCCGGCGATGGCGCGCGCGGCGTCGTCGCCCAGCCATCGCGCGCACTGCTCGGCTAGCTCGGAAGCATCGCGCACGACCGCGCCGCCGCCCGAACTGAGCAGCGCGGCCGCCATCGCGCGCTGGTTTTCGTGGAACGGACCGAACATCACCGGAGCCGCCACCGCGGCCGGCTCTCCGACATTCTGCCCGCCGCGGCCGGCGATCATGCTACCGCCCACAAACGCGACCGTCGCCCGGCGATACATCCCGCGCAGTTCGCCCATCGTGTCCATCAGCAGCACGGCGGCGGCGCCGTCGCGAGCGCAATCCGCTTCGAGCGCGCTCGCGCGCAGGTAGGCAACGTTGGCGGCGCGCAGCAATTCTTCGATTTCCGGTGCGCGGGCGGGATGCCGGGGCGCGATCACCAGCGCGAGGCTCGGAAAGCGCTCGCGCAGCGATTGCCACGCGGCCAGCACCATCGCCTCCTCGCCGCGCGCGGTGGAACCCGCGACCAGAATCGGGCATCCGGCGGCGAAGCGCGCAAGCGCCTGGCGCGGTTCGGTTTCCGCGCCGGCGAACGAGACATCGAACTTGGTATTGCCGGTCACCGCGATCCGGTCTCTGGAAGCGCCGAGCGCCGCGTAGCGATGCGCATCCACCTCGCTCTGGGCAAGAATAAGATGCGCCGACTCGAGCGCGGGGCCGAACAGCGACTTGGCGCGCCGGTAGCGGGCCAGCGAGTGCTCGGAAATCCGCCCGTTGACGATCGCGATGCGCGCGCCAGCGCGGCGCGACTCGAAAAAATAGTTTGGCCACAGTTCCGTCTCGCCGATCACGACCAGGCTCGGGCGCACGGTGCGCAGGAACCTGCGCACGGTCGCGGGACAATCGAGCGGGGCGAGCGCGCACAGTGCAGCCGCGGGTATTCGGCGCCGCGCGGCGTCGCGTCCGGCCGCGGTCATGGTGGTGATAACGATCTGAGCGCCGTCGAGTTCGCGATGCAGCCCCGCGACGACCGGGCGAATCGCTTCGACCTCACCGACCGACGCGGCATGCACCCAGATGCGTGGGCCGGCGCCGTTGGGCTCAAGCGCGATCGTTCCCATCCGCTCGCGCCGGTCCTGTTTGTTGCGTGCTCCGGCCGCGGCCAGAGCCAGCGGCAGAGCAGGATACCAGAGCGTGTTGTAGATTACGCGAAGCATCGGAGGTTCGCGGCGCTCCCGGCTGGCCGGGAGTGCGCGGCGCGCTGTTTCAATTTATTAAGCCGCCCTCGGATACGGCTTCGGGGTTCGAAGCGAATTGGAGATCATAAAGCTTGCGATATTCTCCGGCGCGTGCGAGCAGTTCGTCGTGAGTGCCTTGCTCGATAATCCGCCCGTGAACCAGCACCACGATCCGATCGGCGCGCCGCACGGTGGACAGGCGATGCGCGATTACCAGCGTGGTGCGATTGCGCATCAGCAGTTCGAGCGCTTCCTGCACCGAGCGCTCGGATTCCGAGTCGAGCGATGAGGTTGCCTCGTCGAGAATCAGGATCGGCGCGTCCTTGAGCAGCGCGCGCGCGATCGCGATGCGCTGGCGCTCGCCGCCGCTCATGCGGACTCCGAGTTCGCCGACGATCGTGTCGTAGCCCTTGGGCAGGCGGATGATGAAGTCGTGCGCGTTGGCGAGCTTGGCCGCGGCGATGATGCGCTCGAGGTTTCGCGCTTCGGAGCCGTAGGCGATATTGGCGCGCACCGTGTCGTTGAACAAGAACGTGTGCTGCGTCACCAGGCCGATCTGTGCGCGCAGCGAATCGATCCGGATACGCCGGACGTCGATTCCGTCCACCGTGACGCGCCCCTCCTGCACGTCGTAGAAGCGCGGGATTAGGTCCGCGATGGTCGATTTGCCGCCGCCGCTCATGCCGACCAGCGCGATCACCTGGCCCGCGCCGATCTCGAGGTTGATGTCGCGCAGGACCCAGTCGGCGCCGTAACGGAAGCTGACGTGTTCGAGGCGCACGCGATGCGCGCCGCCGCCCAGCTCGAGGCCGGCCGGATCGTCGGGCACGTCGCTCGGCTCATCCATCATCTCGAATACGCGCTCGGCCGCCGCAAGGCCTTGCTGGATCGTGTTGTTGGTCTTGCTGACGGTTTTGAACGGGCCGTACACCAGCAGCATCGTGGTGAAGAAACCGGCGAATGAACCGAGCGTGCGGCGCCCCGCGGCGACCGAGGGAAACGCCCACCACACCACCACCACCACCGCGACCGCGCCGAGCGTCTCAATCATCGGGCCGGTGATCGCCTTGATGCGCGCGACCCGCATGTAGATGCGGAACAGGCGGCGCAATTCGGCGTGGAAGCGGCGGCGCTCGTAATCTTCCATGCCGAAGGCCTTGACCACGCGATTGCCCTGGAAGGTCTCCTGGAGCAGCGACTGGAGGCCGCCGAGCTGTTTCTGCGCGTTCTTGGTTTCCTTGCGCACCCGTTTCGAGAAGCTGACGATGGGACCGATCGTGATTGGAAATCCGATGAACGCGACCAGCGCGAGCTGCCAGTCCATGTAAAACGCCGCCGCGATCAGCGCGATCATCGACAGTCCGTCGCCGAACAGCGAAAAGACCCCGTTGCTCAGCGTCTGCACGACGACGTTCACGTCGTTGAGCACGCGCGAGACCATCATCCCGGTGGGCGTCCGGTTGAAGAAGCTCAGCGACTGCCGCTGCAGGCTCTCGTTCAAGTCGGCGCGCATATCGAGCACCACCTTCTGCGCGATATAGGCGCTCAGGTAATCGCTCGACAGATTTCCGCCCGCGCGCACCATGAACAGTCCCGCCAGCATGAACGAGAGCGCGTGCAGTCCGCCGACCGATTTCGAGTGCGTGAGGTCATCGACAAAGCTCTTGATCACGAACGGGATGCCGGCGTTCGCGCCCGCCAGCGCCAGCAGCGCCAGCGCCAGCAGGGCAGTGTAAGGAAACAGATATGGGCGCAGGTAATTGGCCAGGCGCCGATGCATCGGCGAAAGCAGTTTCATGCGCAAATCTCGAGCGCGATCGCCGCCACGCGCGCGGCGGCGCCGGGCGCGCCCAGGCGCTCACGCAACCCGGCGAGTGCGGCGACGGTTTCGCGATGGATCGCTTCGCTGAGCAACGGTTCGGCGGCGCGCACCAGGTTGGCGGATGTCATCGCGCCCTGAATCAGCTCCGGGACGATCTTGTGTCCCGCCAGAATGTTAGGCATCCCGATAAAGTCCACCCCGGTTACCAGCATCTTGCCCAGAATATAGGTTAGCCCCGATGCTTTGTAGGCTATCACCATCGGACAGCCGAGCAGCGCGGTCTCGAGCGTCGCGGTGCCTGAAGTCACCAAGGCGACTTCGCTCGCGGCTATAATACTATACGTGTCGCCTTCGATTATACGGATTCCGGACAGGTCGGCGCCGGATTCGGCGGCGATACTGTCGGCGCGCACGGTAGGCGCCAGCGCGAGCACCGGGACGAGCCCGTGGCCGCGCGCGAGGGTGCGGGCGGCCTTGGCGAACGCGGGCAGCATGAAGCGGACCTCGGCGCGGCGGCTGCCCGGCAAGAGCGCCAGCAGGCGCGCGCCGGAGGGCAGGCCGTGGCGCGCGAGGGTCTCAGCGCGCGGCGCGGCGGCGGCGACCCGATCGAGCAGCGGATGGCCGACGAAGCTCACGCGGTCGCCCCCGCGCGCGAAGATCTCTTTCTCGAACGGCAGTACGACCGCCATCCGCTCGGCGCGATCGGAAATTTTCTTGACTCGCCCGCGCCGCCACGCCCACACCTGCGGCGTGATGTAGAACAGCACCTTGACGCCGGCGCGCTTGGCGACGCCCGACAGGATGAGATTGAATTCGGCGTAATCGATCAGGATCACCAGATCGGGCGGCTCGCGGTGGATGATACGGCGCAGGCGCAGGAACACCTTGGCGGTGCGCCCGATCGTCGCGGCCAGTTCCAGGAGCCCCAGGCCGTGGATCTCCTCCATCTTGACGAGCGCGCGTACGCCGGCCGCGCGCATCTTCTCGCCGGCGATCCCGAACAGATCGCACGCCGGGTCGCGCGCCAGGATCTCGCGCGCCAGATCCGCGCCGTGCAGATCGCCCGACGCCTCGCCCGCGACGATCATGATGCGGCGGGCGCGCGCAGTGGCGCGTGGCGCGGCGGCGCCGGGGTCAGTCGAAGACGACATCGCGCAGATTGTGATCTAAAACCGGACGTGGCACCACCGGGATCGCCGCGAAACTTCAATTTGACTCGGTTCGATCTAATGCGGCGGCGGCGTGTTGGCCAGAATCGCCGACCATCCCAGCACGGCCGCCAGCAGCACGCATTCGGCCGCGACGTTGCGGATCAGAATTTCGCGCGCGCTCGAGTCCTCGAGCCGCATGATAATCCGCAGGCGAATTTGGGCCGCGGCGGTCAGCACCAATCCGAACGTCACGAGCTTCCACAACAGCGTGCGCCCGTACATCGCGTCGATCATCAGATGCGGTTTCCATCCTATTCGCTCGTGCGCCATGTACAGTCCGGTCACGGTCAGGATTCCCACCGCGGATGCCGCGATCGCCGAAACTCGCGGCGCCGCCGCCCGAATCCATCGCGTGCGCCCGGGTTCCTCCGCGCAGCCGAGCAGCATCGATGCGAGCGCTCCGATCCAGAGCGCGGCGCCCGCTTGATGTATAAAATCAACCGCGATCGAAAAGCTCCCGAAGTCGATCGCGTGGCTGGTGATGCTGCCGAACAGGAGCAGCGCGCCCGCCAGCGGCAGCATCGCGAGCGCCGCGGCCCGAATACGCATCGGAACCCACGCGGCCGCGGCCAAAAGCGCGGTCACGGCGAAACGCCATCGCCACGCGCGCCCGGCCTCCGTCTGGCCCAGTATTTCGCCGAGCAGCGGCAGCACGCGCCACCAGCTCATCTGCGCCATCCCAGCCGCCATCTCGACAAAGGCAAGCGGCGAGAATCCGAGAATCGCGAGTCCAAGCGCGCGCCACACGATCGCAAGCCGGCGGTGCAGCACGATGCGATCGCCGGGCGCGAGTCCGGCGGTCATCAGCGCGAACGCGGCGGTCCCGAAGATGAGCAATTGCGCAGCCAGAAGCGGCCACGCGAAAATCGCCGGACCAGCTATCAACCGCCGCTTCCTTTTACCGTGAAGATGTACGAACCGTTGGTGTGATGAGTATCGATGCAGACCACCGCCCATTTCACCGTGTAAACCCCGGGCGCGAGCGGACCGAGCTTGACCGTCATCGTGCGCGCGCCGGAACTTATCACGGGGCCGCCGACGGCGCGGTTCTTCCCGTCGGGGCCGTCAACTTCCAGGCTGGCGAACAGATGCTCGATCGGCGCGTCGAATTTGATCGAAACCGCGGCCGGTGGCGCGTCGAGCGTTTTTCCCGCCGACGGGGTTTCGGTCTCGGGGAACGAATGGGCGCGCGCGATACCCGTGGTAAGCGCCGCGATGGCGAATACGCAGGCAAATACCGACAATGGAACTCGGGACTTGTAAAGACGCACTATTGAGTCCTGCATGTCATAGTGACATTTTCGCCCTTGCTCGATTCCTTGGTGTGTCATTCCCGCGCCCTTCGACAGGCTCAGGGCAGGCTCCGGCTGCCGCGCGAGGAATCCCGGTCTTTTCGTCCGCCGCGGTCCTGCGTCCGGGATTCCTCGCGCACGCCGGACACGCGCGCGGAAATGACACAAGGTGGCGCGCTGGAGCGGGTCGGTGTCACTATCTTGTGCAGAACTCACTAAATCACTATTCACCTGACGGTCCTCAATTGCCAAACAGCTTCCAGTTGCCCTGTGGAATAATCGAATCATAGAAGATATCGAGCAGTCCCAGAACCGCGGCGTGCGTACCCGGCACGCTCGCATTGTTGAGCGCGAGTTGCGTGCCAACGCTCAGCTCGAAGCGGTAGCCCACGTACGCGATTCCCGGTGTCGCCACGAAATTTGGAAAAGTTTCGCCAGGCGGTCCTTTGACCAATTGCGAATAATTGAATTCGGTGAACAGGAACAGGTTGCGCAGCGGCGGTTTGAGCCCGATATCCTGCACGTTATTGCTCAGATATTGCAGTGAGTATTCTATCACCTGATCGGCGAACAGTTGATGGCTCGTATGGCCGCCGAGCGCGGGCAGATAGCCAACATCGCCCTGAAACCCCAACGGACGCAGGTACTTGAGATAGGGAAGATTGGGCAAATCACCCAAGCCTTTTTCCCACAGCAGCTCGGGACCGAGACTGGCATGCTGCTGCTCCTCGACGCCCGGGTTCCCGGCCGGGATCTGCATCTGGAGCGCGAACGACATCAGAAATTCGTGTTCGGGAACAATCAGGAACGCATACTTGGCGAACAGGTCGAGATCGCCGAATCCTTCGGCGTTCGGGCCCTGGCTTGGCGACTGGTATAGCCAGGTAGTGCCGCCCCCGACGCTCAAGCGCGGCAGCCCTTCGCTGTCGGTGCCGAGAACCTTCTCGATCGAGCTGCCGATCGAAAGGGTGCGTCCGCCGGCGCTGCGATTCCATGTGGGCTGCACAATATCCAGTTCGTTGGCGGGGGTAGGATCCTCGGCAATCAGCGGCTCGAGAAAAATGTAATCGCCCACGACTCCGTGCGCGCGGGCAATCCGCGCCCCGGCAAGAACCGCGAGGATCGAAAGAGTCACTGCAAATGTTTTCAATCCCGTCTCCGTCGGCGCCACGTCGCGGCGGCGCACGTCCGCGAGCGTTCGCGTGGCGCTGCGGCCGCGCGCGCTCGGAGCCATCGCTCAAACAAAGAAGAGTCGCCGTTCAGGAGATCGCTTTTGGCGGCGGAGGATCGGGGGTGAGAATCAATTCGGCAAGCGCCGGCGGCAGATATTCCGGCAGCTTCGAGAACTCGGCGGGCGCCTGCTCGCGCGCCGCGAGCGCCGGGCGCGCCATCGGCGCCACATCCCCGGCGCGATCGAGAGATTGCAGCGGATGGCAGATGTCGGCGCTGAGGCACGGCATCCTCGAACCGGCAGCGGGCGGAGTAATCACCAGCGGGAGGCTCGCGAGGGCGAGTCCCAGCGCCAGCATCGCGGCTACCAGTCGCTCGACAGGCCGCGTGAAGCGATTATGGCGGTAAAGAGGCATCGCGCTTTTATTGCTACATGTGGCGGCCTCGTCTATCAAGCGTCGGGTATTGCGGACGGCGCGGGGTTTATTGACCGGGCCGGAGGCCGTATGATCGCGGGCGCGAGGATTCACGATGCTGATCGTTACCGGGGCGGCGGGCTTTATCGGGAGCAATCTGCTCCGTGCGCTTAACCAGCGTGGCGACACGGATATCCTGATCGTCGATCGGCTCGGGGAAAATTTCCGCAATTTGAGCGACCTGCGCTTTTCCGACTACCTGACGCCCGAAGCGATGCTCGGCGCGCTCGAGCGCGGCGCGATGCCGCAATCGGTCGAGGCGATCTTCCATCAGGGCGCGTGCGCCGACACCACCGAGACCGACGGCCGCTACATGATGGAGAATAACTTTGCGTTCTCGCGCGCGCTGCTCGGGTTTGCGCTCGAGCGCCGGGCGCCATTCGTGTACGCCTCGAGCGCGTCGGTGTATGGCGCGGGCCGCGAGACGGCGGTCGAGCCGGCCTGCGAGCGCCCGCTCAACCTGTACGCGCTCTCGAAGCTCGCGTTCGACAATCACGTTCGCCACGCCGCACGCGGCGCGGCGAGCACCGTCGTGGGGCTGCGCTATTTTAACGTGTACGGTCCGGGCGAGGCGCATAAGGGCAAGATGGCATCGATGCCGTATCAGCTATTTCGCCAACTGCGCGATACCGGAGCGGCGCGATTGTTCACCGGGACCGATGGTTTCGGCGACGGCGAGCAACGCCGCGATTTCGTGTTCGTCGATGACGTCGTGAAGGTCAATCTGCACTTCGCGGCCGCTCCGGTTTGCCAGCGAATCGTCAACGTGGGCACGGGCGCGAGCCGCAGCTTCAATGATGTGGCGCGAATTCTGATCGGCCTGCGCGGCGGCGGCAAGATCGAGTACGTGCCGTTCGACGAGCGCCTGAAAGGAAAATATCAGAGCTTCACGCAGGCGGATTTGCGCACCCTCAGAAGCGCGGGCTATGCGGCGGAGTTCACTTCGCTCGACAATGGAATCGCAGCCGCGGCGCCGCGCTGGGAGTAGTGGGGCGCTCAGGCTCCGCTTCCGGCCCGGTCGATATCGCTCACCACGGTTTGCGCGCTCACGTCCAGTCCGCTGTACTGGCGCACTTGGCGCCCGTCGGGACCGAGCAGATAGGCGGCGGTCATGTGCATGATCGAGCCGTCGGGCGAATGGCTGAGCTTGAGTCCGTAAATCGCGAGCACTTGGGCGATTTGCGCGGGCGTGCCGGTCAGAAAAATCCAGCCGGGATCGCTTGCGCCCATCCGATCGGCATACTTCGCAAGCTCGGCGGGTCCGTCGTGATCCGGATCGATGGTGAAGGAAACGATCTTGACCTTGCCGCCTAGCTCGGGCCCCAGCAGCTTTGCGATCGCCGCCATCTTCTGCGTCATCATCGGGCAGGTCGAGGTGCAATTGGCATAAATGAAATCGACCAGCACGGGGGTTCCGCGCAGCGAATCGAGCGGGACTTTCTTTCCACTCTGATCGAGCAGCACCAGATTTTTCGGCAGGCACTGCGCCCGGTTGGCCGCGGGGTAGGAACCGGGCGCCTCGCGATGCGCGCATCCGGCGCTCGCGATCAGAAACGCGAATGCCGCGGCCGCGAGCATCGGCGCGGCGGACATTGATTTCATTGAGCGCGGCATAGGGCTTGAAGCGGGTGTGGCTCAGAACAGATAGCGGCCGGACTCGAGATCGGAAGTGCGAATCGTGATCGTGCCGCGCGCCTCCTGATGCGGCAGCCCCGCGGGAACGCACGACGCCTTGCCCTCGGCCATGTGTTCGATCGGGTAGTGATTTCCGCACACTCGGCAGATCAACTGATCGTGCGAGATCTTGAATCCGCTATGATAGGTGAAGCATTGCCGGCACGCGTCGAACACCGAGCGCACCTTGCCGTCGGTTCCGCGCGCCAGGATAAAGCGCAGGCGGCGACCCGCGGGATCGGTGTAGCAATAGGTTTGCGCGCCGCCGCGCAGCAGGCTCGTGATGCTGACGGTCACGGCGGAGACTCCGGACACCGGCAGGCAGCGCGCGCGCGCGGCATGGATCATCCAGGCGGCCGCCAAAATCGCGGCTCCCGCACCGGCCGCTATTTTCAATTTCGCCAAGCGCATTGCAGGCCAATGCTTGCGCGGCGGACGCCGGGGGTCAACCCTCGGGCTCCGCGTGGCTGGCAGCCTCGATCATCATCTCGCGCTTGATTCGTTCGGAAAGCTCCATCACGCGCAGGCCATCCTCGGCGGTGACGGCGGGAGCCGCGCGGGTGCGCACGGCGGCGACGAAGGCGGCGACTTCATCGGCGAGCGGATCGCCGCTTTCGAGATCGATCTGATCGGCCTCGATAACCGGAAACCTGCCGCCGGGCGGCGGCGGACTCTTGCGATAAACCTGCACCCGGCGCGCTTCGTAATCGACTGAGATATAAGCGTCGGGCTGGAAGAAGCGAATCTTGCGCTCGCGCTTGGGCGCCACGCGGCTGGTGCTGATATTGGCGATAAGCCCGCTTCGGAAGCGGATGCGCGCGTTGGCCAGGTCGATCGAGTCGGTCAGAATCGCGACGCCCACCGCCTCGACCGAGACCGCCTCGGACGGCGCGAGCGACAGGATCACGTCCAGGTCATGCACCATCAGATCGAGAATTACATCCACGTCGGTGCCGCGCTCGGTGAACGGCGCGAGCCGATGGCATTCGACGAAGCGCGGCCGATTGATGATCGGGCGCAGGCGCACGATCGCGGGGTTGAAGCGTTCGAGGTGCCCGATTTGCAGGACCCGGCCCGCGGGCGCGCCGAGCGCGGCCAGCTCGCGCGCCTCTTCGAGCGTGGTGGCCATAGGTTTTTCGAGCAGCACGTCGATTCCCGCGCGCAGCATCGCGGCTGCGATCTCGAAGTGCGTGCTGCCCGGCGACGCGACGGTGACGAGATCGATCTGGCCGGCCAGATCGCGGAAGTCGGTCATCGCGGCCGCGCCGGTTTCGGCCGCGAGCTGGAGGGCGCGCGCGCGATCGATATCGACGATCGCGGCCACGCGAACTCCCTCGAGCGCCGCGTACTTGCGCGCGTGCAGGGTGCCGAGCCGTCCCGCGCCGATGACCGCCGCGCGCAGCTCAGACATGGCCGTACAGGGATACTTTGGATTGAGCGGCGAGTTCGAGAGTGCGCTCGCGCTCGAGCACCAGGGTGACCCCGGCTTCGATTCCCAGCATCGCCGCGCCGATTTCGGCGACCAGCGCGATCGTCTCCGGGCCGATCGCCGGCCGATCGAAACGCAGGTCCTGTCCGGGCTTGGCCGCCTTGGCAATCACCAGCCGCGCTCCGACCAGCCGCGCCGCGCGCCGCAGGGCGGCGTCGGTGCCCTCGACCGCTTCGACCGCGCCCACGATTCCGTCGCGCACCGCGACGGTCTGCCCGATATCGAAGCTGCCGAGCTGGCGGGCGACGGCGAAGGCCAAATCGAGATCGCGAAGCTGGCCTTCAGTCGGTTCGGGACCCGCGGCGAGTCCTGGATGCGCCAGGCAGTTCTCGACCATCGGGACCGGGTCGATCACCGTGATTCCCTCGGCCTCGATTTCACCGGCGACCCCACGCAGCACGGCGTCGTCGCTCATGCGGCCGATCGCGGATAGCATCTTGATCGCGCGGGCGTCGGGCGCGAACGAATCTTTGAGGCGCTCGCGCGAGATTCCACCGGCCATCGCGACTTCGGTGACCCCGGCGCGGCGAAACTCCGCGATCATTTTTTCGAGTTCGCCGACCTTGATCCAGGTGATTTCATCGACCCGCGCGGCGAGCTCGGCGCGGGTCTCGCGCAGATGGGCGATCGCGATAACCCGAATTCCGCGCCGGCGCGCCGCGTCCGCGACTTCCAGCGGAAAGACTCCGTTGCCCGCGATAAGCCCCAGACTATTCACGCGCGCGGCCGACCACGCCCCGTTCGGAGGCGGCAATAAAATCGACCAGGCGGCGAACCTCGGCGATCGCGCCGTGTTCCTTGCGCACCCGCTCGATCGCATCCTTGCGCAGCAGCCGCGAATAGAACAGCGTGCGCACCGCGGCCTTGAGCGCGGCGATCGTTTCCGGGGCGAAGCCGCGGCGCTGGAGCCCGATCACGTTGATGCCGACCAGGCGGGCGCGATCCCCCGCGACCATCGTGTAGGGCGCGACGTCCTGCGCCGCCTTCGCGCCGGCGGCGAGAATCGAATGCGCGCCCACGCGGCAGAACTGATGCACTCCGCACATCCCCTCGATATTGACCCATTCCTCGATTACGCAGTGGCCTGCGAGCTGGGTCGAGTTGACCAGGATGCAATGGTCGCCGACCTGGCAGTCGTGCGCGATATGCACGTAAGGCATGATCAGGGTCTGATTGCCAATCCTGGTGACCATCCCGCCGGCTTCGGTGCCGCGATGAATCGAGGTGAATTCGCGGAAGATGTTCGCGTCGCCGATTTCGAGGGTCGACGGTTCGCCGCGAAATTTCAGATCGGGCGTCGCCAGTCCCACCGCCGCGAACGGAAAGAACCGGTTGTGCTTGCCGATGACGGTGTTGCTCTCGACCAGCGCGTGCGCGTCGATCACCGTCCCGGCTCCCACCCGCACCTTGGGACCGATCACCGCGCCGGGGCCGACCTCGACGCTGGGATCGAGTTCGGCGCTTGCATCGATGACCGCGGAGGGATGAATTCGCCCGGCTATTTTACTTGCTCCTGGACTTCCATCGCGGACAGCTCCGCTTCGGACGCCGTGTCCTCGCCGACTCGGGCGATGGCGCGCATCCGCCACAGCGGGCGATGGTACTTGATGAGGTTGACTTCGATTTTGAGTTGATCGCCTGGGATCACGCGGCGCCGGATGCGGACCTTGTCGAGGCCGGTCAGCATGAATAGACGCGCCGGATCGGCGCCGGCGTCGCTCAGGGCCAGGAGCGCGCCCGATTGCGCCATCGCCTCGACAATCAAAACTCCAGGCATCACCGGCGCGCCTGGAAAATGGCCGGCAAAGAACGGCTCGTTGAAGGTGACGTTTTTGAGCGTGACGATTCTTCCCGGCCCGATCTCGAGGACTCGATCGACCAGCAAAAACGGATAGCGATGCGGCAGGAAATCAAGCACCCGCCGAAGCTCCGCCATTTTCACGTCTGCCGCCATCAACCGGCCCCTCGCCTCGATGCGCTCGCGGTGGTCCGCTATTTCGAGCGCCGCTTCGAGACCTACTTCGATATCGTCGAGCGGCGCGCGGCCGCCGAGCCGAAATCGCTCAGCGCGGGAGCGCCGGCCTTGGCGCTTGGCGCGGTCGTGCCGGTCACGCCGAGCATCCCGATCTTGACGTGGGTGGCGTTGTAGCTGCGGATCACCTGGTCGGTGATATCGATCGAGGGGGAGCCCCACAGGATCGAGCCCTTCTCTAACACCAGCGTGTATCCATCGCGCTCGCCGAGGCCGCGGATAATCTGGGCCAGGTCGTGGACGATCTTGGCGGTGATCTCGTGATCCTTTTGCTGGAGTTCGTCGCGGGCGTCTTTGTACTCGCGATCGAAGTCCTTGGCTTTGGCGACGTACTGATCCTGCAGGCTCGAGCGCTGGTCGGGATTCATGAGCATCCCTTTCTTCTCGATCTCGTCCTTGAGCGATTGCACCTCGCCCTGCTGGCGCTGGAGTCTACTCTCGAGCGCCTGGACGCGGCCCTGGAAGTCGGCCTTGGCGCGTTTGCCGGCGTCGCACTCATTGAGCGCGCGCTGCACATCGACGTACGCCAGCTTCACTTCGGCGTGCGCGGGTTGCGCCGCGAGCATCGCCAGCAGGAGCGCACCGGTTATCAGCCGTAGCCTCATCGTGAGCACAGTCCTCCTCGAAAATTTGACTCGAGCCCGGCCGCCGCGCGCGCCGGCGAATATCGCCGGACAGCCGCGTGGCGCGTATCAAGACATTAAAGCCGGTTTTGCCATTGCGGCGCTAGAGCGGCGCTCCGGCGCCGATCTCGAACACCGTGCTCTGGTCCGCGGGGCGTGGATTGATCGGGAACGCCAAGTCAACGCTCAGCGGACCGAACGGCGAGCGCCAGCGGATGCCCATCCCGGCCGAGGCTTGGAGCAGCATCGGGTCGACCCCCTGCTTGAGGGTATAGGCCTGCCCGGCGTCCGAGAAGACAACTCCGCGCAAACCGAGCCCGGACAAAATCGGAAAGGTGATCTCGTTGCTCAAGATCAACATCTCGCTGCCGCCGATATCCTGGACGCTGATCGGCTGGCCGGCCTGATTGTAAACGTTGACCAGCGGTCCCAACGAGTAAAGCTGATAGCCGCGCACGTCGGCCGGGCCTCCTACGCCGCCCGGGAAGAACCGCTCGTACAACGGCAGCTCGCCGCCGGTGCCGCTGGCCAGGGCGGTGCCCACGCCATAGGTAACACCCTGCGAAAACACCCAGGTTCCCCAGGTCGGACTCTTGAGGAACGAATAGAAATAGCGGCCGTGCAGGATCGCCTTGACAAACGCTTCGCCGCCGCCGATTCCGCCGATCTGTCCGTTGAACGACAACACGGTTCCGCTGCGCGGATCGACCGGGTTATCGACCGTGAAGCGGCGCAGGCTCGGCAGCAATTCCGATTCCCGCGTGTAGCCCTGCCAGCGCAGGATATTGTAGGTTGTCAGCGGCTGAATCCCGCTGATGCCGACGCTCTGGAACTGGTAGCCGAGTCCGGCGGTTACGTCCTTGAGCGAAAATGGCCCGATTTTTTTGAATCCAAGCTCGGTCAGCGGATAGTAGCTGTTGACCGCGAAGCCCGCCGCCGACTGATTGAAGGCCATCAGGAATTCCTGGTTGTCGAATAGCTCCAGCCCCACGCTCAGCGGCATATCCAGGAACCATGGCTCGGTGTAGCTGATCGAGTAATTCTGGAACAGGAATCCAACCTGCGCGTTCAGCACTATCGATTCGCCGCCGCCGAACAGGTTGGTATTGCCAAGCGTGAAATTGCCGAATATGCCCATGTAAGTATCGTATCCGCCCGCGACCTGGAGCGAAGAGGTGTTGGACTCGGCGACGTTGACGTCCAGGTTGATCTTGTCGGGCTGCTGCGCCGGTTCGGTGGTGATGCGCGTCTCCGAGAAGAAGCCCAGCCGATCCAGCGCCTGCTTGGATTCGCGGATCGCCTCGGCCGAATACGGCTCCTGCTCCTGGATTTTCAACTCGCGGCGGATGACCTTGTCCGAAGTCTTGGTGTTGCCGGTGATATTGATCCGGTTGACCAGCACCTCGTGGCCGGGGTTGATGTAGAAAGTCACATTGATCCGATGCGTGATCGCATCGAGCTGGGTGCGCGGATCGATGTTGACGAACGCGTAACCGCGGTTCGAGTAAAAATCCGACAGCGTCAGCACGTTGTGTTGCAGCGTCGAGCCCTTGAAGCGCTGCCCGCGCTTGAGGGTGAGCAGTTTGGCCACCTCGCGATGCGGATATTTCATGTTGCCCGCAATCGCAACTCGGCCTACCCGGTAGGCGATTCCCTCGTCGATATCGATCCCGATATGCAGCGAGTTGCCGACCCGCTTAATATTGGGCGAGCTGACGTGAACATTCAGAAAGCCGTTTTCGTAATAGAACGCGGTCAGATGGTCCACGTCGCTCTGCAGCTTCTGGCGGTCCAGTGCGCCCTGATTCGTCACCCAGCTGAGCAGCCGGCTGTGCGTGCCGGTCTCCATCACGGCGCGCAGCATGGTCGAGGAAAACGCCTTGTTGCCGTGGAAGTCGATCTCGGTAATCGAGACCTTGGGCCCTTCGGTTACGTCGAACACCGCCACCGCCGTGTTGTCGGGCTGCAGGATGGTGCGGAAGTTCACCTTGGCGTCGAGAAATCCCTTATCCTGGTAGATCTTGGTGATTTCATTGATCGTGTCCTTGACCTGGCCGGGATCGAGGATCGCTCCGGGATGTATCTTGGTCGCCGCTACGATCTTGTCGTCGGTGGTGCGAATCGCCTTCATCCCCTCGAGCCGGACGTCGGTTATCTGCGGACGCTCCTTGACCTTGTAGGTCAGGACTATGCCGCCGTTGACGGGAGTTTTATCCACCTCAACCGTGTCGAAAAAACCCATCTTGTAGATGGCCTTGACGTCCTTATCGACTGCGGTTTGATCAAGCGGCGTCCCGGCGGTTTGCGAGATATGAATCCGGATCGCGTCGGTCTCGACGCGCTGATTGCCTTCGATTCGGATCTGCGAGATGACCGGCGCCGGCGCCTGCGCGAAGGCCCGGCTCGCCGCAAGCAGCAACGCCAGCAGCACGAGCGACGCGTATCTGGCGGGCAGGCGCCGCACGCTGGCGTTGGGAAAAAAGGTTGTCACCGAAAAACACCGAAAAGCGGCGACCAACGTAACCAATCATTTCCGGTAAGTAAACCCGAAGCCCGTTTCGCATTCGCCGGCGAGGCCGCTTGACACGCTTGCGCGGCTATCCGCGCGGCTCGTCGAGCAGCCCGCCGTCCTTGAGTCTTAGCGCCCGGCTCATGCTGCGCGTCAGGTGTTCGTTGTGGGTCGCGATCACGAGCGTGATGCCCAAGTCGCGGTTGAGCAAATGGAAGAGCTCGTGCACCTCCTCGGCGGTGTGCGGGTCGAGATTGCCTGTCGGCTCGTCGGCCAGCACCAGCCGCGGCTTGAGCACCACCGCGCGCGCCACCGCGACGCGTTGCTGCTCGCCGCCCGACAATTCCGCAGGCCGGCGATGCAGCTTGTCGCCGAGCCCGACGATCCGCAGCATCTCCGCGGCCCGCGCTTCGGCTTCCCGGTCCGGCATCCGCGCGATCAGCGCCGGCATCATCACGTTCTCGAGCGCGTCGAAGTCGGCCAGCAGGTAATGAAACTGGAACACGAAGCCGAGCCTTAAGTTGCGGAATTCAGCGAGCGCCTTGGGATCGAGCGCGAACAAATCCTGGCCCTCGAAGTAAACCTTGCCCGCGGTCGGCTCCTCGAGGCTGCCGAGCACATGCAGCAGGGTGGATTTGCCTTCGCCCGACTGACCGACGATCGCGATTTCCTCGCCCGCGCGCACCGTCAGGTCAAGTCCGCGCAGGACGCGGATCTCACGGCCCGCGTCGTGGAAGTTTTTGACGATTCCGCGCGCGTCGATCAGCGCGGGCGCAAGGGACGGGCTTGCCGCCGCCGACTCACTCATAACGGATCACCTCGACCGGAGACAGCGAAGCCGCCTTGAGCGCGGGATAGAGCGCCGCGACGACGCATAGCGCGATCGACGCCGCCGCCACCGCGATAAAATTTATCGCATACAGCCGCACCGGGACCGCGCTGACCATAAACAGATCGGCGGGCAGGCGGATGAGATGGAAGCGGCCGATCGCCCATGAGGTCATAAATCCGCCGCCGTCACCCAGCACGGTGCCGATCACGCCGAGCGCGATGCCTTCGCATAAAAAAATCATCGCGATCGATCCCGCCCGCGCGCCCATCGCCCGCAGGATCGCAATCTCCTTGCGCCGCTCCATCACCACCATCACCAGCGTCGCGATAATATTGAATGCCGCCACCAGCACGATCAGCAGCAGGACCAGAAAGTAGGTGAATTTCTCGAGCTTCAGGGCCGAGAACAGCGGCGCGTTGGCGACCGTCCAGTCCGAGACCGTGAAGCCGTGGCCCGTGATTTTCGAGATCGCCGCCGCCACCGCCGGTGCGTCGAACAAGTTCCTGAGCCGGACCTCGAGTCCGGACTCAAGCTCGGGGTCATCGGCCAACAGCGCGCGTCCGTTTGGCAACGCGACGAAAATCAGCGTCGAATCGAATTCGTACATCCCCGAGTAAAAATATCCCGTCACCACGAACCGCTTCAGCCGCGGCGTCCCCATCGCACTGCTGAGGCTTGCCGGCGAGATCAGAATCACCGGGTCGCCCGGTGAAAGACCCAAATCGAACGCCAGCGTTTTGCCGATGATCGCGCCCGGCAGATCGACCTTGCGCTTATGCCCCTGCTCGACGACCTGCACCGGATGCTCCCCGTCGAGCGACGCGAGCGTGCCGGATTGCAGGGTCCGGGTCAGCTCGCTCAACACCGGATTGTGCTGCGCCACCACCCCGCGCAAGATTCCGCCCGAAACGTAGCCCGGCGCCCCCGAAGGCGTGTTCGACACCGCCATCACCTGCGACGAGATATACGGCGCCACCGCCGACACCGAAGGCATCGCCGCGATTTCATGGCTGAGTTGCGCGGGATTCCATGCCGCGCCGTCGGAGCGCTCGACGGTTACTTCGGGCGTGAACGCGAGCAGCCGCGAGCGCAGGTCTTCCTGGAAGCCGCTCATCACCGACAGCGCCACTGTCAGCGCGAAGGTCCCGAGCGTCACGCCGGTCAGCGAAATCACAGCGATCAGCGAGACAAAGCGCTCGCGGCGCCGGGCGCGCAGATAGCGCATTCCTATCAGATACTCGAAACGCACCGGAATTCAGGCTCGTGGCGCGCGACGCTGCGGGCGCGGATGCGCGGCGGGCCGGCGGGGGCGGTGAATAGGCTTCATTGAATCAAGCGGGCTTGGGGTTCGTCTATTGTCGGCGACGAGTATTATAGTCCGCGACGAGTAAGCGATTTGCAACGATCGAAGGTTGCGCTGTCTCGCGGGGGTGCCATATGCTCACGCCGAATTCCGATCCGGAGGTTCCACGGATGAACCGCTATTGGTTTGTGGTGCTGGCAGCGGCGTTGTTCATATTTTCGCTGGCAGTCAGCCCGCGGGCGGACGAGCGGCGCATTCCGCAGGACCAGATCACGATGAATTTCCAGAACGTGGACATCCCCGTGCTGGCCAAATTCATCAGTGAAATAACCGGCAAAAATTTTATCATCGACGAAAGCGTGCGCGGCAAGGTGACGATCATCTCGCCCACCAAGGTCACCCCCGCGCAAGCCTATTCCCTGTTCCAGTCGGTGCTTCAAATCAAGGGATTCACCACCGTGCGGGCCGGCAAGGTCATAAAGATCGTGCCCGCGCGCAACGTGCGCTCCGACGCTCCGCTGACCGAATCGCAGGCGCCCGCCGATTCGCAGGGCGACCAGTATGTGACCCGGATGATCAAGCTGAAGAACGTGGATGCCGCCTCGCTGATCGCGGTGGTGCAGCCGATGGTCTCGCACGACGGGCTGGTGGCCGCCTATCCGGAAGATAACACCCTCATCATCACCGACGACGCGTACAACGTGCAGCGGCTCTTGCAGATTATCGGCAGCCTCGACATCGAGGGCGTCCAGCAGAACGTGGCCGTGATTCCGCTCAAGCTCGCGTTCGCCAGCGAGATCGCCCCCGAGATTGAACAGATCATGGCGGCGCGCTTCGGCGGCGCAGGCGTCACCCCGCAGGGCCCACGCCCCGGGATGGGCGTGGCGGTGCCGGCCGGGTCGGGTCCAGGCGGCGGTTTCAAGGTGATTCCCGATGAACGCACCAACTCGCTGATCGTGCTGGCCGGGCCGCTTCAGATGCGCGAAATCAACGATATCGTCGCCAAGCTGGACATCGTGCCGCCCAACGTCACCTCGCGTATCCATGTCTACCGGCTCAAAAACGCGCAGGCGCTCGAGATGGTCCAGGTCATGGACAACCTGCTCAACGGCGGCAGCGCTCCCAGCACGCTTTCGCCCCAGACCGGGCGCGGTTCGCTCGGCCGCGGCAGCTCGCTTGGCGCGATGGGCGGCGGGATGGGCGGCGGCATGGGTGGCGGGATGGGTGGCGGGATGGGCGGCGGCATGGGCGGCTATGGCGGCGGAATGATGAGCAGCATGGGCGGCGGCATGGGTGGCGGGATGGGTGGCGGCATGGGTGGCGGGATGGGCGGCGGGATGGGCGGCGTCAGCGGCGGGATGGGCAGCGGGATGGGCATGATGGGCGGAAACTCGTCCGGAAATACCGGTTCCGCTTCGGCCAGCACCGCGGGCGGCAAGGGCAGCAACTTCGCCAACCCGGTCAATATCACCGCCGATCCCGCCACCAACGCGCTGGTGGTCAGCGCCTCTCCGCAGGATTGGCAAACCCTAAAGCAGATTATCGACCAGCTCGACGTGCCGCGCGTGCAGGTCTTCGTGCAGGCCGTGATCGTCGAGGTCAGCGCCGAGCGCAGCCGCCAACTGGGCATCGAGTTCAACTCCTCGAGCGGACTTGGCAGTGGGATGCTCGGTCTCGGCACGATGAATTACGGCAATCTGCAAAACGCGCTCGGAAATCCGCTCGGACTTAGCGGACTTGCGCTTGGCCTGGCCTCAGGCAGCTTATGCAGCGTGCCTTCATCTCTGGGCGCCGCCGCCTCCGGGATATCGCCGGGCGTAGGCGCGGTCGCGAGCACGATCACGATCCCGTGCGACCTCGCGCTGCTTGAAGCGCTCGAGACCGACACCCACGCCAATGTGCTCTCGGCGCCGACCCTGCTTACCTCCGACAACGAAGAGGCGATGATCGTCGTTGGCCAGAATCTGCCGTTCGTCGGCTCGGCGTCGGCCAACGCCGGTCTGCCCGGACAGATCTTCAACTCGGTCGAGCGCCAGAACGTCGGCATCACGCTCGATATCGTGCCGCAGGTTTCCGAAGGCGATTACGTCAAGCTCGACATGTATGAAGAGGTCTCCAACGTCGTCGGCAACACGGTCAACAACCCGCTCGGACCGACCACCACCATCCGCTCGGCTTCCACCAGCGTGATGGTGCAGAATCATCGCACCGCCGTGATCGGCGGGTTGCTTTCGAGCCAGGACAGCTACCAGAAACAGGGCATCCCCTATATCTCCGATATCCCGGTGATCGGAAATCTGTTCAGCTTCAAACAGACCGATCGGCAGAAGGACAACCTGCTGGTCTTCCTGACTCCGCACGTGATTCGCACCCGGACCCAGTTGCGCGCGCTGGCGCTCGACCAGCGCCACAAGTACATCCAGTCGCTTGGCCGCAAGGAAATTCACGACATGCCGGCCTCGCAGATTCACGAGCTCTACAAGCCGTCATTCTCGATCGCGGTGCCGCCGTCGGCTGATCTTGGCGCGCCGTCGAACTCGACCGCGGTCCCGCCCGCCGCGCCGCCACCGGGCGAGCTTTCCGCGCCGCCCGCGGCCCGGCGCGCCCCGTCGGGCGAGACCCCATTCAACACCGAGGAAATCGGCCCCTCGAGCATGCGCGCCCCGGGCGCCACCACTGCGCCCGCGGCGGCTGCTCCTCCGGCGCCGATCGCGAGCCGCGACCTGGGCGCGGGAATCATGCCGCCGTCGCGAGCCTTCGACGCGACCGCGGCGGGGATCGGCGCGGCGGCGCCCTGAGCAGCCTCGAGGGTTCGATTGTGGATGCGATTTTCCTCCGCACGCGGCGCGCGGGCCTGGACCCGCGCGCATTGCTTCGCACAGCGCGATGCCCCGGCAGGTAGGCGGACTTCAGGCGCGGGCCGAATGGGTCGGTGCGGCGGCGTATATCGCCGCGATGCGCGCGTTGCCGCTTGATCGCGCGGTGCGGCTGGGCGCGAAACTCGGGCGCATCGCGATGGAGATCGATCGCTTCAATCGCCCGATCGCGCTCAAGAATCTCGAGATCGCTTTTCCCGATCTAACCGTCGCCCAGCGCTTCGCAATCCTGCGCGGCGCCTATCGCAACTGGGGGCGGATGGCCGCGGAGTGGTCCCATATCCTGAAACTCAACCGCGCGAATATCGAAGACGTCGTCACCTATCAGGGCAAGGAACACTGGGACACGGCCGAGCGGATCTCGGGTGGGCGCGGAATTATCGTGCTGACCGCGCACTTCGGCAACTGGGAATTGCTCAACGTCGCGCACTCGGTTTATGGCTACCGCATCGGGATCGTCAATCGCGTGCTGCGCAACCCCTTGATGGACAAGCAGGTGCGCGCCGCGCGGGTCAGTTTTGGCAATGCGCTGATCGAGCGCAAGACCGGCGGGATGACCGCGATGCGCTTGTTGCGCAAAAACTGGCAGATCGCGATCACGCTCGACCTCGACGTGCGCAAGGGCGTATTCGTCGATTTCTTCGGACTCCCGGCTTC
This sequence comes from Binataceae bacterium (SeqCode), assembly GCA_035531615.1. Lineage (GTDB taxonomy): Bacteria > Desulfobacterota > Binatia > Binatales > Binataceae > JBARDN01. The sequence continues at coordinate 55 of DATKSQ010000017.1, read as the reverse complement.
GACCAGCGACGGTCTGGCGCGCCTTGCGCTCGCGACGGGTGCGCCGGTCGTTCCG
>DATKSQ010000016.1:0-12429 GCA_035531615.1 Binataceae bacterium (SeqCode) | reverse complement strand
CCGCGTGCGCGGGGGAACCGATCCACAACAATCGCCTAGCTCGCCCTATTGGGGTCTATCCCCGCGTGCGCGGGGGAACCACGAAATCGAGCACAGGAGACAGGAACATGGAAGGTCTATCCCCGCGTGCGCGGGGGAACCTCTAGGGGCGCCGCTATGATCCTACTCGATAACGGTCTATCCCCGCGTGCGCGGGGGAACCCTGCCATGATGTTCAATAAGGACATAACTACAAGGTCTATCCCCGCGTGCGCGGGGGAACCCTTATTATACGAATGACGCTTTTCACGTCGCAAGGTCTATCCCCGCGTGCGCGGGGGAACCTGGTAGATCTGCACTCGCGCATTCTCCGTTCAAGGTCTATCCCCGCGTGCGCGGGGGAACCTCTTACGAAGCATGGACACCCCGTATCCACGCTTAGAGCATATTAAGTTTTCAAAGAACAGCCGCTGACCTTAAGATCCGCAGACCCCTTACGTCACTCAGCCGGCGTTCCGGTCCGTTTCATCGCAAGGAAAATACCGTCGCGATTGAAGAGTTCGTACGACGGCGCTCCCAACACCGCGATCTGCTGCCCGCCGACGGTCTGCGGGTCGGTCCAAGTCATCAGGATGCTTCCGCCACCGAGGTCCGCGTACCATTCCTGCATCACAGCCCACACGCGCTCGCGGACGCCCGGATTCATGCGTGGAGCGGTATAAACCCCCGGCCCAATCTCGAGCATGCACGACGCCAGGAAGCCGCGGAATCGCGGCGCCACATCACGGGTTACTACCACTGTCATCGGCGAATAACTCCTTGATTTGATCGATCATCTTCGCGATTAGGCGCTCCTTGCGAAAGGTGCGCCCGGCAAGCTTGCGAACCATCGCTTCGATCGTTTGCGCGCCGCGGCGGTCGCGATTCCATTCCCGCACCGCGCCGAACGCTATCGGCAGGGTAACGGAATGGCGGCATAGGTCGGCGATGTCGAGACAGAAGGAAAGCCCGGAGTCCTCGTGGATGAAGCCAAGCTGGGGCAGTGCTCCTGTGACGGCGACCGCGACCATCGCAGCCGCTTCGACGGCGGTGGCAGCGTGATTGATCGCTTGATTTGACAGGTCGGCGGCTTCGGGATTCTGGCGATCGTAACGGCGTCCGGACCATTCGATTCCGAACTGGCGCGCCAGCAGCTTGTAGGTCTCGCGCATCCGGGCGCCTTCGAGTCCGCGCAGGGCGTCAAGGTCGGTATCAGGCACGATCTCGCCGAGGCGCCACGCGTACATCCGGCGGACCAAACGCATCCGCGTGTCAGGATTGGCCCATGCTCGGGCTTGCGCCCGGGCGAGGGCGGAATCGTCGGGGCCGAAGGGCATGCTGGCATAGAGACGGACTCCGCCTTCGCCGGTGAATACCAATCCTGTTCCATGCCGCGCTAGCAGCCGCAGCGCATCATGGCTGATGGTGGTTCCTGGTCCGAGCAGAAAGCAGGAGACCATCTGGAATGGGATCAGGTACTCGCCCGGAGCCAGATCAAGATCGCCCGCCGCGGTAAAGCGCAACGTCCCGTCCTCGACGGTAAGGTTGCCGCGCCCGAGCCATAGAAGGCCGTGCCGATCCGCTTGCGGGATACGCGCGGTTTCGAGTCCGAGGCGGCCCTTAAGCATGGCCGTCACCTGCGGGGCGAAGCAGGAGCATCCCGAAACCGAAGGCGCGATGGCGCCCCACGCCACGGCGCAAGAGCGCCGCGAATGCTACGGGTTCATTGACTTCAAGGACTCCGCGCATGAGCGCGTCCGGGCGCTCGCAGACGCGCAGGCGGCGCGTGGCGGCGTGGTCGCTGCGACTTAGGCGAATGCGCCGAAATGAAATCATCTGGGCCGCGCTCATTGTTGCAGCGGCATCGCGGGCCAACTCCCGCGCGAGCCACGCGCGATAGATCTCTTCACGGCTGAGGCGCGCGGCCACGCCTGCCTTCCAGCATTCGGAAAGGAAGCAATCAACTTCCGCATGATCACGGGTGGCGCCGGCGGCCTTGCGCGATGCGTTAGCGCTCGGACGCCGAATCGGGCAGACGCGGACTTCAAAGCCGAGCTGTATCCCGGCCGGCCACCACTCAGGCATCGCCTTGGCCGCCATCGATGGAATGTTGCAAGCCGAATGCGCAATTGGTTCGGCGAAGCTCGCGGCGTGGTCGCGCAGAGCGTCGGCGGAGACGTCGGCGTATCCGAGGACGCGCGCAAAGCGACCGCGCGCGGGCCGCATCGCGAACGGCTGGGGCGCGAGCGCGCCAAACGCGGCGCGCATCGTGCAGTGGGCCAGATAGCCCTCGTCGGCCGTTTGCAAGGGCAGTCCCATCGAGCGGCCAAAGCGGGCGAGCATCGAGCGATCAAGATCCAGGCTAATCATCGAGAGCTGTGTCGTGGACATTGATAGTACCCTCATGGATCCAGCGCCGACCGGCGTGGATCTGGTTGCGCCAATCACGGTCGTCAGTGATAGGAATCAGTCGCGACGCGGGCCGTCCCATATCCTCATCGGACGGCCACCATGCGGCCAGCGGATGCCCGCGATCAGCGCGGCGCGCGAGCGGAAAGGTTTCGAGTGCTTGCAGCAGGGTGGGCGCTGCCGCGCGTGCGGTTAGGATCGGCGCGGAGGGCAGGCACGGCTTGCGTCCGATGAACAACGGCCGCGCTGGCTCGCGCAGGGCGGCTTCGAGGTCGTTGATCGATGGCGCTTCGGCAGTCTCGGTCAGCGTCAGAGTAAGGGTGTAAACGGCATCCGCGATAAAGCTGCGGAAGCGGATGTGCGTGCCGATGCGCGCCGAACCTCCGGCGCGTTCCTCAAATTTCCCGCGGGTGGTCCATCCGCGGAGGAGAAATTTCTGCGATAAGTCCACAGTTTGGTAATCGGCCCAGAGCTGACCAGGGCGATCGCAACGCACCGCGAAACGAAGCCGAGTCTGCAACGCCTGCACGCGGTCAGCCTCGCGATGGTCATAGCCAAGGGCGTTAGCCAGAAGTCCGGCGAGCATCGCGCGCGCCGGAAACAGGCGGGTGACGCCATGTTCATCGACGAGCACGCCACCGAACGCAATCAGCGGCGCGTCGAAGCGGAGAATCAGCAGGTCTGGCATCGGTCAACCTCCGACTTGCGCCGCAGTCCATTTTGCGAGTTCGTCAAGTGACGCGACACGCTGGGCGTTGGGTAAGGCTTCGCCCAGCTCGCTGGCGGGACCCATCGCGAGAAACCGCCGCTCGAGGCCACCATAAGCGCGGTCCAACTCGCTCAGGTGACCGCCAAGGGCGCGGTAGGTATTACCGAGCAGATCAGGCTGGGTACGCACCGCGCTCAGAAAGGCATTGGCGAGAGTGCGTGGCTGTGACTTGCCTGCCTCGACCATCAGGAAATTCGCGTACGAGTGCGCGGCGGTTGAGCCGAGCTTGGCGGCTGGTGAGACAGTGGCGATCAATCGCACGACAGTGTCCGCCACGCGCGCGGCGAGGGATTTATCGTCGCCCAAATTCGAGAGCAGCAGGGGGATATCAACCACTGCATATCCGTAAAACAGGCCGCTGGTCAGCTCTGCCGTGTTGATATGGCCGCTGCCGAGGGAAGCTGAGTCGCCGCCGCTCAGGAGATCATCCACGGCGGAAAAGTAGTCGCTCTCGGTGGCCTCGCTGTGGACCGTGAAGGCGTGGGCAACGTGGAGGGCCGCATCGCATCGCGCCAGGATGTCGCTGGTGACCATGCGGCCGAACATCGCCGCATCAAGGCCGGCGTTGAGCTTGAGCGCGCGCAGATTCTCAGTGCGCTCGCGGGTGAGATGCTTTTTCAGCGTGTCGCGGGCTTTCTTGGGATCGGAGACCTCCTTGCAGATCGCACGCGCCTCATCGAGCAGAAAGCGCAGCTCGGGTTTTCCGAGCACTGTGACTTGCGCGCTTGCAAGATTGGACTCGGCGCCGCCGGACTCCTTGGAAGCGCTCTCTTTGGCGGCGGCAGCTTCCTTCGCCGGACTCATTCCGAGCACCGTAGTCATCAACTCGGTGGTGACGGCGCGGGCAATCGGTTCGGCGATACCGTCCTCGATAAGCGGCTGGTAGATGAAGGTGTCGAAAGTGCGGCGCGAACGTACCGACAGGTTGTCATCGGATAGAGTCGCGAGCGAATTCTCGCCGTGGTTGGTGCGCCAATGCCGCTTGAGGCATTGCGAAGAAATGCGGGTACGGGTGGCGCCGCCGAAGGGAATCCGCTTGGCGAAGCCAACGTCATCGCGGTTGATCAGCGAAGCCGGGTACGAGGTGAGAAAATGGATTTGGACAAAGCGGGAATCATTCATGATGCGGTGCGAGCCTCCTTGCTCGATGGGGTTGAGTAGTAATTGCGTGCGATTCGCCGGCGGACCGATTCCTCATCGCTGCGTCCGTCGCTCAGGACGAGCCAGACTAGATCGGTACAGTTGAACGAGACTCCTTTAGTGGCGAGGTGATGCGCGATGATTCTGACCGCGTCGAACAGTCCGTCTGCGCTCGCGCGTAAAAGCCGCAGCACGCGATGCTCGGCGACCTCGGCGTCGACAAGCGCGGCGCCCAAGCTTCGCCGTGGGTTATGCAGGCCGCGCAGCTCGGCCATCGCTTGCAGAATCACTGCCCATCGATGCTCGCCCTCGTCGCGGCGCGGTCCGTCGGGTTCGAGCGAGTCGGTGAGCTCGACGGCGGCGATTCGCCAGAACGCGGGCGCGTCGATCGAGTCCGGGCGGCTGCGCCGCAGAGCAGCGACGTCGCCGGGCGAGAGCTGCCTATCGATCAGCGCGGCGAGCCGGCCAATCAGAGCGGCAAGGTTCTCATGCGGTTGCGGGTCCATCTGATGATTCCTCCTTTACGAATGCTTCTGGTGCGAATTTGCGCGCGGCGATACTCAACCGGCGCTCCGCCATCGCGATCGCGCGGTAGCGCCGTGCGACCGGGATGGGGACGCTGTCGTACGAGTCGGTCAGAATGCGGCGCGCGATTTCGATCAGCTCAGCGCGCCATGCGGCTTGGGCTTCATCAGCGGGATGATCGGCGAGATCGAAGAGACGCGCGAAAAAGACCTGATCGATTCCGGCGTCGAAGTTCTTGAGCTGCGGTGAGGCGCGATCGTCTTTGAAGTTGATTTGGTCGGGGCCGCCTTGCAGAAGCGCGAGCACGGCGGGCTTGAGGACCTTTTTCCCGGCGTCATCGGCGAGTTGCAGAAAATCACGGGCCAGCGCGGCGAGCTGTTCGCCGCGAGTTGGGTCCGAGAAAAAACGCCGTACCTTCTGCGGCACCGGGATCGTCCGCTCATGGAAACCCTCGGTTTTGCCCTGTCCGCGCGCAAATACCTCCGCGAGCAAGATGGGGCTGTCGCCATCGTCAGCGCGCAAGTGGCGTGCGGCATTTTCAGCGTAGCCTCCGCTGAAAAGTATTTCGCACAGCTTCCGATACGAAAGATTCTTTGCCGTGAGCGCCAGACCTTCACGGCTAACCGGAACCCAGGGATCGCCCAGGTCACCCTTGCGATCCGCGGAATTGATCCGGGCGGTGGCGGAGCCCTTTTGCATTGCGGTAATGCTGTCGGAAGCACCGCGAACGAGCCGAATCCGGCGAGCAACCTCGACGAAGAACGGATCGCAACTTTCGAGCGACAGGCGATCGGATGCGGCGCCGCTCCAATCGAGCGTCCACAGCAGGGCCGCTCCGCCATCAGGACGGTAGCCATGAGATTCAATCATGCCGGAGCGCGCGCTCGTCAGCACATCTAGATCGCGCTGAAAGCGACTCGCGAAGCCGAGATCGCGCGCGGCCGCTACGCATGGGCGATTACCGTAGCCGCTGTTCATCCGGGCGATGCCGTAATTCTTCGGCCCGGCATATCCCGCCATGGTTTGGACCGTAACCAACGCATAGACCCAGTGCTCGGGTGCGGGTGCCACGATGCGGGCGGATTTCAAGTCGTGGTTGCGCGCGGTGACGAGGATATCGATCGCATCGGGGACGAGGATTTCCGCCCATCCTTTCAAGCTGCGCTCAGGCACGGGCGGCTGCATAAATGCAGGCTTCGCCAGGTCGTTCACGATCAGGCACCACGGCTCGGCCGCGCCGCCGGACAGCGCCAGCAGCATCGCGCGCCAATCACTCTCGGGCCGCGCGACGGCGTCGCTATGCGAGGCATGAAGGGCAAGCGCGCCGAGCTGCACCAAAAATGCGTGCCACGCGTGTTGCTGATGCGGCTGGAGCGCGCGAAACTCAGTTGGCTCGCCGCGACCGAGCCGAGCGAGCACGCCGGGTAAGGTGAGCTCGCTCGGCGCATCGCCGGAGTCGATACTAAATATGGTGTCGGTGAGAAGGTCAAATAGACTATCAGCCATCGCTGGGCACCTCGCTTTCTGATGCAGGTTCGTTGACCCGGCGCAGGCCGAGCCGATCATACACATAGCGATATGGTCCGAATGAAAATTCCACGGTCCCGTCGCCGACGGATATCAGCACCGCAAGCGCGTCTTTGTCCACGCCGCGAGCCAGAAAACTAGGAATCGACAAGGAGTTGATCGGATTACCGAACGGACTGGTAAGCGGGGTGTCGAACTGCGCGATCCGGTCACCCTCGCCAAGACGGGTCTGGATGCGCTGTTCAAGCTCCGAGCTGGGGAACTCGAAATCGCCGAATGGCAGGGCGCGGTCGATACAGTTGAGGGCGGCAAGCCGTTTCATCGCGAACCGCGCGCCGGAAACTTTTACGCCGTGCGTCTCCCACGCTGGAGCAAGGCCGGCTGCAATCGCGCGTAACGCCTCGGGATGCGTCGTTTCCTCGACCAAGGTCCGGTTCATACCGGGGATTGAGATGACAGCGTGTGTTTCGAGCGCGCGCCAGGTCGCTTCCAGGATTCGGAGATCTTCATAGACGGTTCCTAAACCGTGGGGTCCGCGCGCTTCTCCGCCCGCGCGAATCATGGGCGTGAGATCGCGCTCGGCGGGCGTGAGCACGATCACGCGGGGGCTCGCGCAGGAAACTGGCCGGGCGAGTCGGTTATGGCGATGTAATCGTCCGATGCGCTGGAGCAGCACGTCCATCGGGCAGAGGTCGGTGATGAGCAGGTCAGCGTCAATATCGAGGCTCTGCTGTACGGTCTGAGTGGCCACGGCCACGCACGGGGCGGCAGGCGAATCCAAACCGAAGCGCGCTTCGAGCGCACGGTCGAGATCGATCCGGTCGTTGGCGGCGAACCGTGAGTGATGCGGCGTGACTATTTGCTTGCAGCCAAACAATGCCGCGCGCGCTCCGCGGACATCAGCGGCGCGCTCAAGTTCCTGCTGGGTGGCGATACATCCGCTCACAGTATTGCGAACGATCAAAATCCGCGCGCCGGTTGCTGCTGCGTCGAGCGCCGCGCGTGCGACGGCTGCATAATCGTCGGCCCAAGGCCTGAGCTCGGCCTCGACGTTGCGCGGCTCAGAGCCGGACTGTTCGGCCCGTTCCGTAACACCGCCATTGCGGTAGCAAGCGAGCATCGGATAAGGAATCTGCTTCGCCTCAGCGACCGCAGGAAGCCCGCTCGCGTCCGACGACAGCCGCGATAGCAGTGCGTGGCGCGCGCCAGCGCCAAGCGTCGCCGACATCAGGAGCGCGTGTCCGCCCGCGGCGAGATGATTTGCCAGCACTTCGCGCAGGATCGCGATCATGTAGGCGTCGGAGGCGTGGACTTCATCGACGACGAGCAACTGGCGCATCAGGGAAGTTGCACGCATGTGTGCGTGAGAGACCATTAAGGTCGAAAGCAGAACCTGGTCCACTGTACCGACGGCAATCGCGCCCGCGAGATAGCGCTTGGGATTCTCTGCGGCCCATCCAAGGTAGCGGCGCCTCTCATCTGGGTCGTCGTTCCACAACACCTCGAAGCCAGGCAGACGTCGGCCTTCTCGATCGTCAAAGCGCAGATAGCCGGGAACGGCGAGAATCACTGGCGGTGCGGCTGCCGCGCCGGCGAATGCGCGCGTCACTGCGGCGAGCATTCGCGCGTGGATCTGCGTTGCGGCGGTGCGAGTCGGTAGCGCGAAATAGATCCCATCAACTTCGCCCGCGTGAAAGAGACTGAGGAATCGCGCAATCGCAGCTTCAGTCTTTCCAGAGCCGGTTTCCGCTTCGAGAATTGTCAGCGATCCGCCGTGCCCTGCGGGCAGCTCGAGTATCGAGCGCTGAAACGTGCGTGGTTCGAAGGCCGACACCATCGAAAACGCGGGCTTCGCCGTGCCCATAGCTGCCCGCGCCGCGCTCGTGTCGATGCCAACACTCAAAATTGCGCCCTGTGATGCTTCGCGGGCGAACACCATCCGGTCGGCAGCTCCCTCTTCGCTGAACGGAAAAAACCGTGTGTCGGAGCCGAGCCAGTCAGCCAGTGTTACCAGGCCGCTAAATGCGTGCTGGAATGCGGAGGCGGCCGGTAGTGGATCAGGGCTTATGGCGAACGCGGTTGGATACCACGACCGAGCATGTGCAGCCAGCCGCGAAATACCAGCGAAGGGATCGAGCCCTTGGGCAGGGGTCCACTGCAGCGCACGATACTCTCGGTCGCAATCGGCAACGTCGGCGGGTTTACCATGATGCGCAACCGCGGCGATGAGCAACCTGAAACCGCCGTCGTCGGTGTCCCATCGTTCAATCTCACTGAGCGCGAGGGTCGAATGCAGCCGTTTGCTGTCGGCGTATCGGTTGCTGAACAGAGCAAGCGCCTCGCGGACATGACCATTGGTGAACGGTGATCGTTCGAGCGCCTTATTTTGGAAGCCAGAGTTGAATTTTCCGAAATCGTGATAAGCCGCCAGTACGCACAGCCGAGCAACCTGCACCGGGCTCAAATCATCAAGCCCTCCAACTTTCGCCAACCGCCGGCGCAGCAGCGTCGTCCGCAAAAGCGCCTCGCAGCATGCGGCGACATCCGCGCAGTGATCGATCAGCGGATGCCATTGTTCATGATCACTTGAGAGCTTGCCCCAGAAATCTACCGGTCGTCCCCGCATCGACGATCTCCATCTAACCTTTGCGCCGCTGAATATGGCATGCCGCAGCGACCTCGGACGATATCACCGTCGAGGGACAACGGGTGACAGCGGGCGTGCTGACAGAAAGACGCTAGATTGCCGCCAACAGAGGCCTCCTCTCCTTGCGCTTCGGCGGATTGAACTTGCCGGTACAACTGGAGACTACTCTTCCGTTTCGTAAGTCCGATTCGTTCCAATCCATATAGCAGCGCTGCGCTGTGAAACGCCCGCTCGGGCTTCGCAAGCTTCGCCGCTCGCGCCCATTCCCTAACCGCCCCTGACCCAGCCCGCGTCTCCGCTTCGCCGCCGCTATAGGTGGTGGCGCGCGCTGCGCTAGCACGCCGTGCCAGCCCGTTCGGGCCGCTTCGCTGTGGCACGTCCTGCCGCCCGCTCCGCTCGCGCATCTAGAAATCTGCGCTGCGACCTCCAGTTTTGGGTGAGAGGTCGCCGCGAAAAAAATTGCGCGGGGATGAAAGCAAAGCGCAGCACGCCCTGCCACAAAAGCGGAAGCGGGCGAATCAAAAAGGAGATGGAGGTAACGGAAATGGCAATCAACAAGGTGATCGTGATCGGCAATCTGGGAGCTAACCCCACGGTTCGGGCGCTGCCTTCAGGGCAGAAGGTCGCGAATTTCTCGCTGGCGACCACGGAGCGGTTTACGGACCGCAACGGCGCGAAGCAGGAGCGCACCGAGTGGCATCGGATCGTCGCGTTCGGACGGCTGGCCGATACGTGCGAGCGGTTCCTCAGCAAAGGCCGGCAAATTTACATCGAAGGCCGGCTTACTACCCGCCAGTACGAAGCCAAGGACGGATCGGGCAAGCGCTACCGGACCGAAATCGTGGCGCGGCAACTCCGCCTGCTTGGGAATCGGGCGAACGGCAACGCGCCCAAGGCTCATGCTTCCGACGACATCCCGTTCTAGCCGACGAACCCAGGGAGAGCCGCGCGAGCGGTCCTCCCCAATTCACCAATTCACAATCGGAGATTACGATAATGGACATCTACGCAATGGTTACTGATAAGATCATCAATCTGCTCGAAAACGACGTGGTGCCGTGGCGCAGGCCCTGGACCTCGACCGGACTGCCGCGCAATCTTGTGAGCAAGAAGCCATATCGCGGCGTGAACGTGTTTTTGCTTTCCGCGTCAAAGTACGTTTCGCCATTCTGGTTGACGATGCGCCAGGCGAATGAGCTTGGCGGACACATCCGCAAGGGCGAGGAATCCACCGCGATCGTCTTTTGGAAAATTGGAGACGCGAAGGCGAGCCCGGAAGACCTCGACGCCGACGAGACAGAGCAGAAGACGCGCCGTCGATTCCTACTCAGATTTTATCGGGTCTGGAACGTCGAACAATGCGAACTGCCGCAATCGGTTCTCGACAAGCTTCCGAAGATCGAAACACATCAGAACGATCCGATTGAAGCCGTCGAAAAGATCATCGCCGGGATGCCTAACCCGCCCGAGATAGTTCGCGGAGGCTCGAAAGCGTTTTACTCGCCACTCACAGATCGCATTACGCTTCCGCCGCGTGAGCTATTCATCAGCGCCGAAGAAGAAGCCGCCACTGAAACGCACGAACTTGTGCATAGTTCAGGGAGCGGGAAGCGCCTTGCGCGGGAAGGGATTTGCGAAGCCGCGCCCTTTGGTTCGCCGGTCTATTCCAAAGAAGAATTAGTTGCCGAGATGGGAGCGGCTTTCCTTTGCGCCGAAGCCGGAATCTCTAACGCGGTCATCGCCAATCATGCTGCCTATCTTGCCGGCTGGCTGAACAAGCTTCGCGATGATCGCAAGCTTCTGGTTCACGCGGCCGCACAGGCACAGCACGCGGTCGATTACATACTCAATCGCGCCTGCCATGAGTAAGCGCGCGCGGCACCCGAGCTTTTGCTCGGGCGCCGCGTGTTCGTTCCTTCGCTGACCGCTTTGTCGCGCTTGCGAGACGACATAGATACAGAACTGTGACGAGAGCTTTCTATTCCTTTTCTTGAAGTTAGGCCCAACGCAGATCGAGTGACCTATGCCCCGGAAACCGATCCGGAGATAATGTCATATTATGACCACCGCGATTCGCGGCTGGATCAGTCAAGCATAGCGATGGCAACTGCTACAAGAGCTTTTTCAGAGCATCACGCACACTTGGATTCGACCAGTCCAATGCACCGACGCAGTTCCAGATAATCTTCCCGTCGCGCCCGATCACGAACGTGCTCGGGATGCCGCTCACCCCGTATGCCGTGCTCGTAGCGTTGCTGGTATCGAGGAGCACCGGGAAATTGTATCCATTGCTCGCCATGAATTGCGCCACCGCAGGCTTCCCGCGCTGATCGACGCTGACGGTTAACACTGCGAAATCGGGATAATGGCGGAAATCGCGGTAGAGATTTTCGAGAGAGGGCATTTCGCTGCGGCAGGCACCGCACCAGGTCGCCCAGAAGTTGAGCAGGACGACTTTTCCGCGGATCGTGTCGAGCGCAAGATCGCTTCCGTTCAAATAGGGCAACGTAAAATCGGGAGCTGGGCGCCCGGCCTCCGTCCCGCTGCTCGCGATCAATCGGGCGAGCGCGATACCGCCCGCGAGTTCCTTCTCGCCGATCGTAACCGCATTAGTAACTTTGATGGGTACCGGAGTGCTCGAGGCGGTAGCCGCGCCGACTCGAGCTTTCGGACTCGCCGAAGCGCGCACGTGAATTTCGGCGCGAACCTCCGTCGATTGAGCGGCGGGTGGATTGGAAGCTGCACTCGGTACCGCGGCCTTACCAGGCTGGTTTATCGGCACCGCAGCGGCGAGGATCAGCCGGTCCTGCTCACGGTACAGTATGTACGCAAGAAATTGGGCGGCGCCAAAGCCTACCGCGAAGGCGAGCAGCATGACTTCGAGGCTCCCGCGCAGTGTGAGAACTTTCTTTGCTACGCCGCTCGCCCGTGACGAGGATAAAATCACTGAACCAACAGGTTTGGCAAGGACAAAGAGCGCGTCGCCAAAGCCGATCTCATCACCGGCCTCGACGACGACAGAACCGCTGATACGCCGAGAATTTACGAAGGTGCCGTTGGTCGAGCCGAGATCGGAAATTTCATAGCGGTTTTTTCGGAACACGAGCGACGCGTGACGCGTGGAGATGCCAGACCTGCGGATTACAAACTGGTTGTCCTCGCCACTACCGATGCTGGCTTCGGACTTCAAGACCCGGAATTCGCGAGGCTCGTCAGTGCGCGCGTTCAGCGCAAGGAACCGCACCTCGGGAATTTGTCGTCTGCGTTTCCAGCCGATAGCCATTTTCGGCCTGGTGCTAACTATCGTTGCGTCGAGGTCGAGGAATTGTGAGAGAGCGCTTCTTGGCGTTGATACGAGCGATACAGCAAATACTGAGTAGCCGCGAAACCGATC
>DATKSQ010000015.1:0-13005 GCA_035531615.1 Binataceae bacterium (SeqCode) | reverse complement strand
GTTTAGATGGCGAAGTTGGACTGGAAAGAGGTCAAACGCCAGATCACGGATTCCCAGGCGTGGCAATCAATCTTCCGCCACGGCTACGAAGACACGCCGCGCAACCGTATCTTGATGGTTTCGGGCAACGTCTGGCTGCATCTTCATCCTTCAAAAGTGCAAAAGCACGCGGTGCGCCTGCGCTTCAGTTGGTGCATGGGCGGTATCACGTTCCTGCTGTTCCTGGTCACGGTCATCACCGGCGTGTACCTGATGTTCTATTACCGGCCGACCGCGGAATACGCCTACGCGGACATGAAGTATCTCGAATTCGATATGCCGTTCGGGATGCTGATGCGCAACATGCATCGATGGGCCGCGCACGGGATGGTGATCGCGGTGTGGCTGCACATGTTCCGGGTTTTCATGACCGGATCGTACAAACCGCCGCGCGAGTTCAACTGGGTGGTCGGCGTGATCCTGCTGGTGTTGACGCTGCTGCTTTCGTTCACCGGATATCTGCTGCCTTGGGATCAGCTCTCGATCTGGGCGGTCACGGTTGGCTCGAACATGGCGCGCGCCACCCCGCTGCTGGGTCATGGCGGACCGTTCCACGAGGTGCTGGGGGTCAATCCGATATACGACGCGCGCGCGTTTATTTTCGGCGGCGCCGAAATCGGGCCGCATACGCTGCTTCGCTTTTACATCCTGCACTGCATCTTCTTTCCGCTGGTCGCGACCATCTTCATGGCGGTGCATTTCTGGCGCATCCGGCGTGACGGGATGTCGGGGCCGCTCTAGAGAGAACCGCGATGGGTGATGTGATTTCCTATATCGCGCACATGGGAATCGTGCGCGTCCTGTCGGTGCCGATCGGCATGGGGCTGGCGCTATGGCTGGTCTGGCGCGCCGCGGCGCCGCCGCCATGGAACGATGACGATGACGCGAGTGCGGGTGGGAAGGGCGCGTAATCGCCGATGGAATCGGAAAGGGATTAATCATGGCGAGCCACGAAGGAAATTATCCGGGCAGTGCTTCCGGGAGCGCTCCGATGATGATGGCGGCCGCCGCGGGCGGCGGCGCGGGAGCCTCCGCGCGCACCGCGCCGGGGGCCGGTGCGCCGGCGAGCGGCGGCAAACGGATCGAAGTCCCGATCAAGAAGGCCGGCGGCGGTGTCGAGGAAAAGTTGCATACCTGGCCGTTCCTGGTGCGCAGCGAATTCCTGATGACGCTGGTGATCATCGTGGTGCTGACCATCTGGTCGCTCACCATCAATGCTCCGCTCGAAGAGCCTTCCAATCCGACCCGCACCCCGAATCCGTCCAAGGCGCCGTGGTACTTCCTGGGCCTGCAGGAGATGCTGGTCTTCTTCGATCCGTGGTACGCGGGCGTGGTGCTGCCGAGCTTTATTATCGTCGGCCTGATGCTGATCCCGTATCTGGACATCAATCCGAAGGGCAACGGTTACTACACGTTTCGCGAGCGGATGTTCGAAATCCTGACCTTCTTTCTCGGCTTCCACGTGCTGTGGGTCTCGTTCATCATCATCGGCACCTTTTTCCGCGGCCCCGGATGGAACTGGTTCTGGCCCGGGCAGGTCTGGGATCCGCATCTGGTCGAGGCGCTGACCAACGTCGATCTGCCTTACCTGTTCGGGTTTCGCGACTACCTGATGTCGGCGCTGTTCGGACTTGCGCTGATCGTGGGCTATTTTGTGGTTGGATATATCGCTTTTTATTATTGGATCCGGGCGCGCCCGGCCAACGATCCGTGGTCTGCGTTTCCCGGTGGAGGGCGCGAGTTGCTCGAGAAATGGGGGCCGGTGCGCTTCGGGATTACAGGATTTCTTTTGATCGCGATGATGGGCGTGTTTATCAAGATGATGTTGCGCCACGCGCTCAACATCAAGTACATCCTCGTTACTCCGTGGATAAATATCTAAGGCGCGCGGCGGGCTTGCGTGTACGTTCTGGGCAAAGTCCTCGAGGCGCTGGGATGCGCCGATGTCGGCTTCGCGCTGTTCGTCGGGATCACCCAGACGCACGGGATGGGCAGCGAATACAAATTAACCGGTATCGGGATCCTGGTGTTTCTGCTCGGCTACATAGCCGAAAGTTTCTCCGGGGCCGATTCCTGAGCGTGACCAACAAGATTGCCGCCGCCGGCGGCGCGATCAACTGATTCGAGGGCAGGCAGGGTAGGTAGGTTAGATGGCTGGCAGACCGGGGCTCGATCCCGCTGAGGAAGGCAAGTCGTACAGCGCGCTGTTTGTCCTGATGGTCGCGCTGCTGCTCGTGGTCGCGGTGTGGTCGATCTGGGACGACAACATCTCGCGCCGCCCGTGGAAGGAATACCAGGTCGAGTTCGACCGGCTCGCCTACGACAAGTACATGAACGACGCCGCCGGCGAGCAGAAGACGCTCGACGCGAATCCCGTTTACGTCAAGCTGATCAAGGATCTGGCGCAGGCGCAAGCCCAATTGAACTCCGGCCAGACCGCCGCCCAACTGGCCGGCCTGAAGTCGCAACTCGTCGGACTGAAGGTCACCTCCGATGAGAAGGGGCAGGCGGTCGCCTTCACCAAGTCGTACCTGACCGAAAGCTGGTACGACTACAATCACGCGCTCCAGGCCAAAGCAGATCCCACCGAGTACAAGAACCAGATCGATGAGCTCGATCGCGAACTCGATCAGGAAAACGCGGTTTCCGACGCCGCCAAGGCCGCGCTGCAGAAGGTCAAGGACCAGATCGAGGCGATCAATTCCCGCGTCGATACCATCACCGACAAGCTCAAGACCCTGACCAAGAAGCGCGACGACCTGACCGACAAGGCCGACGGTTACATGGTTCCGATCAAGTTCGCCGGCCGGACGCTATTGCGCTATCCGAAGATTCCCAAAATTCAGCAGACCGCGATCGACGACTTCGATCGCAACGCCTTTGACGAGGCGATCGCGCGCGTCGATCGATGCCAGTCCTGCCACATGGGAATCGACAAGCGGGGCTTCGAGAGCGCTCCGCAGCCGTTTCGCACCCATTCCAATTTCGCCGCGATCATCGGCAAGCATCCCCCGGACAAACTCGGATGCACTCCGTGCCACGAGGGCCAGGGTCCCGCGGTCAACTCGATCGCGATGGCGCACGGCGACGTCGAGCACTGGGAGCATCCGCTCCTGACCGGCGACGAAATGCAGTCGCGATGCATCAAGTGCCACCTCGATGTCGGCTCGCTGCGCGGCCAGGACGACAAGCAAATCGCGATCAACTGGGTCCGCGGCGAGCGCCTGTTCCAGCAGATGGGCTGCACCGGATGCCATCTGGCCGCGGGCTACGAGGATCTACCCAAAATCGGCCCCTACCTGAAGCTCGCGTCGGCCAAGCTCGATCCCTCGTGGACGGTGCGATGGATCACCAATCCCCATCTGATTCATCCGCACACCCGGATGCCGAACTTCATGTTCTCGCGCGCGCAGGCGACTCAGATCGCGTCATATATCCTGTCGAGCTCGGCAAAGAATTCGGCCGCATGGCTCACCGCGCATCCCGAGCCGCCCACCCTCGAGGCCGACCTCGCCAACCCGGCCTTCGTCGAGGAAGGCAAGGGGCTGTTCGAGTCGGTCGGCTGCAAGGGCTGCCATTCCGTCGAGCCTGACAAGATCGGCACGCCGGTCGGCAGCGACGCGCACTTCGTGCCGGCCGCCACTCGCACGACCAAGGATTTCGCGCCCAACCTTGCGACTATCGCGGAGAAGACCAGTGCGCGATGGGTTTACGCATGGCTCAAGAACCCCCGCGATTTCTCGCCGCACACCGCGATGCCCTCGCTGCGCCTGTCGGACCACGAAGCCGAGGCGCTGACCGCGTTCCTGATGACTCACGGCAAGCAGCACGAAGACGCGGGCGTCGAGACCGCCCTCAAAGATCCCGCCAATATCGCCGCGGGCGAGTCGCTGGTGCGCAAATATGGCTGCTTCGGATGCCACGATATCGAGGGGATGGACAAGGAGTCGCGGATCGGCGTCGAGTTGACCACCGAGGGCTCCAAGCATCTCGACGAATTGTTCTTCGGCGACCGGACCGACATCGCGCCGACCTGGAACGCGTGGGTCTTCAAGAAGCTCCAGCATCCGCGCATTTACGCCACCAAGGACGTCGAGCAGTTGATGCCCAACTTCGAGTTCCAGGATCAGGACATCGATAACCTGCGCGTGTTCCTCGCCTCGCTCACCGAGGGCAAGGTGCCCGAGCGTTATCGCGCGCCCGGCACCGGCCGGCAGCAGAATATCGATGATGGGCGCCGGTTCGTAAATTACTACAACTGCGTCGGATGCCACATTATCGAAAATCGCGGCGGATACATCCGGCGCTTCTACTCAGAGGACGATATCAACTTCGCGCCGCCTATACTCAATGGAGAAGGTCTCAAGGTTCAGCCTAACTGGCTATTTACGTTCTTGCAGGGCCCAACCCCGATTCGCCCCTGGCTCAAGGTCCGGATGCCGACTTTCCATCTGACCAGTCAGGAAGACGACACCGTGGTTAATTATTTCGTTTCACTCTCCGGCGTGCAGGTGCCGTATGAGTTTCTGAACGTCAGTCTGATTCCGGACGCCACCCTGCAGGCCGGCTTGAAGCTGACCACCAAGGACTACTTCAACTGCTTCAGTTGCCATCAGCAGGGCGACAAAAAGCCCGAGGGCCCGCCGTCGGGATGGGCTCCCGATCTCGCGATGGCGCATGAGCGGCTCAATCCCGCGTGGATTCTCCTGTGGCTCAAGAATCCGCAGGCGGTCCAGCCCGGCACCAAGATGCCGTCGTTCTATCCGGGCGGCCCCGACGATATACTCAATGGCAACGAGCCCGAGCAGATCAAGGCGATTCGCGACTACATTTTCTGGTTCGGCGCCCATCCGGGCCGGAATTTGCCGGCGCAGGTGGCGCAGGTCGCGCCCGCCAAGCCGGTAAAGGTAACCAAAAAAAGCGGCTCCTGAGGCTTCAGGAACCCGAGTGAATCAGGCAGGAGGATATTCCATGAACAGGCTTTCGATTTTTGTTGCAACATGCGCGGCCACGGCCGCCCTCGCGATGACGAGCTATCCGGCGTCCGCCGCCGGAGGGACGGTCTCGGGAATCGTGAAATACGACGGAACCGCGCCCGCGCCCAAGAAAGTCGACATTACGAAAGACAAGGACGTCTGTGGCCTCAAACCGCACTTCGATGAATCGCTGATCGTCGGCAAGGATGGCGGAATCGCCAACGCGGTCGTGATCGTCAAGGGCGCCAAGGGCGAGCTCAAGCCGCAGACCGTCGAGTTCGACCAAAAAGGATGCGACTACGAGCCGCACGTGCTGGTGTTCCCGGCCGGATCCACCATCGATATCATCAACTCCGACGGAATCCTGCACAACATCCATACCTACTCGACGATCAATCCTTCCTTCAACATGGCGCAGCCCAAGTTCAAGAAGAAGATCTCGAAGAAAGTAGAGAAGCCCGAGGTGATCAAAGTCACCTGCGACGCGCACGGATGGATGAAAGGCTGGTGGATTTCGACCGACACTCCGTATTACGCGGTCACCGACGACAGCGGCAATTTCACCATCAAGGATGTCCCGCCGGGCGATTACACGGTCCAGGTCTGGCAGGAGAAACTGGGTACCCAGGATCAGAAGGTCGATGTGAAGGACGGCGCGACCGCCAACGCCAACTTCTCACTCAAGCCCAAGAGCTGATTTAGGTCTGACAATTTCCGCCGCGCGCGTGCCCGGCTGGCAGGCGGCCACCAAGGCACTAAGGCGCAAAGAAGATGGGCGGCGGGTCTTTCCGAAAGGAAAGGCCCGCCTCTGCCTGGTGTCCTTGGCGTCTGGTCTCCTTCGTGTCTTGGTGGTTGATTGAGTCTTTCTTCTCTGAGCGCGCTTTGCGTCCGCGATGATCGCGCACTAAACTTCAGGCGCTGGACGATTTTCATGAGCACCATCAAACGCCTGGACCGCCTCGATATCGCCACCACCGACCTTGCCGGCGCCGCGGCGATATATCAAAAGAATTTCGGCTTCGCGGTCTCGCGCGGCGCCGATCCTGCCGTCGCATCCGTGAAGATCGGCGACGCCGAGATTCGCCTCGCCTCCGGCGACTCCGTAGCCGGGCAAATCGCCGCAGCCGGCGAAGGGATGTACGCGCTATGGCTCGAGGCCGATGACCTCGACGCCGTCGCCGCCGCGATGCTCCGCGCGGGCCTCCCGCCGGGCGCGATTCGCGTCGAATCCGGGCGCCGCGTGCTCGCAGTCGATCCGAAACTCGCGAGCCAGGTTCCCTTGTTCATCTTCGATCGAAAGCTCTGAGCCTCCGCGAATTGCGCGCCCTTACGCTGCGTGTCGCGCTCGGCTATCCTTGAACATTCGGCTGCCGCCGATGATTCATCCTTCGCCCCGGTATTAATTCCAATTGGACGCCGTAATCCTGCTCGATAAGCCCGCCGGCATCACCTCTGCCGAGGCGGTGCGCCGGATCAAGCGACTGGTGAAACCCGCGCGCGTGGGACATCTGGGAACGCTCGATCCATTCGCGACCGGGCTGTTGCCGATCATGATCGGCGAGGCGACCAAGCTCGCGCCCTTTCTCGAAGGCGGCGACAAGGAATATATCGGCACGATCACGCTCGGCGCCGAGACCGACACGCTTGACCGCGACGGACAGGTTATCCGCACCACTGCTATTCCCGCGCTCACGCCCGAGCGGCTGGGCGAGGTGGCGCCGGGCTTTATCGGTAAAATCACACAGGTCCCGCCGATCTTTTCCGCGATCAAACGCGAGGGCGTGCCAATGTACAAGCTCGCACGCGAAAATAGCGAGGTCGCGCCGCCGCCCCCGCGCGAGGTCGAGATAAAATCGCTCACGCTTCAGGCGTCCGGCTGCGACCGGATTAACTTCGTCGTGGTATGCTCGCCCGGCACTTACGTGCGCTCGCTGGCGCGCGATATCGGCGCGGCGCTGGGCACTGCGGCCTATCTCGAAGCGTTGCGCCGCACCCGCACGAGCCACTTTGAGATCGCCGATGCGCTCGCGCTCGATACCGTCGTCGCCGCGCTTGAGGCGGGTGATACCGCCGCGCTAAACGCGCTTGCCCCGCGCGCCGCTGTCGCCGCGCTGCCCGAAGTCGTCCTCGGGGCCGCGGCCGAACGCCGCCTGCGCAACGGCGATTCGAGCGTGCTCGACATGATGGCGCCGGTCGCGTCGGGCTATTTCAAGGTGATTTCAGAATCGGGCGCGCTGGTCGCGATTGCCCGCGCCACTTCCCGCGCCACCGCGATAATCGAGCGAATCTTCGCCGCCTGAGGGCTGGCCTTTACTCGAAGCCGGGGCTTTGGTAGTTTGGTCGGCTAACAAAGGAACAAAGGGAAAAGAAGAACTTCTGATGCCTCTCCAGGTCGCACGTAAACAGGAAATTATCCAGGCTAACGCCCGGTCCGCCAACGACAGTGGCTCGCCCGAAGTTCAGGTCGCGCTGCTTTCCGGACGGATCGAGCAGCTGACCGCGCATCTCGGCACGCACAAGAAAGATCATCATTCGCGCCGGGGTCTGCTTCGGATCGTTGGCCAGCGCCGCCGATTGCTGGATTACCTCCATTCGCGCGACTTCGCCCGCTACAAAGGGCTGATCGAGAAACTCGGCATCCGGAGATAGGCCGCATCTTTTGGCCGTGCCGCCCGCTTTTTCTCCCGGGCAGACGCGGGCCCCGACCAGCCGCCCGGCCGGCCGGAGTGCGCACCATCGATGGTGCCCGGCGGGAATATCACCCGCAGTCGTCCGCGGCCCCGTGCCTCCCTCAGGTGTCATCAAATCAAATGTACCGAAAACTAGAGATTGAATTCGCCGGGCGGAAGTTGTCGCTCGAAACCGGCCGTTTGGCCAAACAGGCGCACGGCTCCGTGCTCGCCCAGTATGGCGAGACCGTGGTGCTCGCCACCGTGGTATCGGCCTACGAGAGCCGCGACAAGATCGATTTCCTGCCGCTCACCGTGGATTATGTCGAAAAGACGTTCGCGGCCGGCAAGATTCCCGGCGGATTTTTCAAGCGCGAAGGCCGCGCCTCCGAAAAAGAAGTTCTGACCTCGCGCCTCATCGACCGCGCGATGCGTCCGCTGTTCCCCAAGGGCTACGACAAGGAAACCCAGATTATCGTCACCGTGCTCAGCGCCGATCGCGACAACGATACCGACGCGCTCGCGCTGATCGCCGCCTCGGCCGCCCTCCAGGTCTCCGACGTTCCGCACGACGGACCGGTCGCCGCGGTGCGGATGGGCCGAATCGACGGCAAGATCGCAGTCAGTCCGACCATGCCCGCGCTCGAGAGCAGCGATTTCTCGCTGATGGTCGCGGGGAAACCCGATTCGATCGTGATGCTCGAAGGCGGCGCGCAGATTGTCGAGGAAGACGCGATCGTCGAGGCGCTCTTCACCGCGCACGAGGCGATGCGTCCGCTGTTCGAGATACAGGAGCAGCTCCGCGAGCTTGCGGGCAAGCCCAAGCGCGAATTCAAGGTCAAGGCGACCGACGCCGAGTTGTTCGCGGCGGTGAAAAAGCAGGTCGGCAACGGAATTGAAAAGGCCCTTGCGACCGCCGGCAAAAAGGAACGCAGCACCGCCGTCTATGCGGTCAGCGACGCCGCCGTGGCCGCCCTGGCCGAGCGGTTTCCCAATCACGCGGGCGAGCTGGCCGAGGCTTGCGAAAAGATCGTGCGCGAGCGCGTGCGCTCGGCGATTCTCGACGACCACAAGCGCATCGACGACCGCAAGCCGACCGATATCCGCCCGCTGAGCGCACAGGTGCAGGTCCTTCCGCGCACCCACGGCTCGGCGATTTTCAGCCGCGGCGAGACCCAAGTCCTCGCGACCGTCACGCTCGGAACCTCATCCGACGAGCAGAAGATCGACGCGCTGCTAGGCGAGCGCTTCAAAAAGTTTTTGCTCCATTATAATTTCCCGCCGTTCTCGACCGGCGAATCCAAGTTCCTGCGCGCGCCTTCCCGGCGCGAGGTCGGACACGGCGCGCTGGCCGAACGCGCGCTTTCCCCGATTCTTCCCGATGAGGCCGATTTCCCGTACACGATTCGCGTCGTGTCGGAAGTCCTCGAATCCAACGGCAGCTCCTCGATGGCCACGGTGTGCGGCGGAAGCCTGGCGCTGATGGACGCCGGGGTGCCGATCAAGGCGCCGGTGGCGGGAATCGCGATGGGCCTCGTGAAGGAAGGCGACAAGGTCGCCGTGCTGACCGATATCCTTGGCGACGAGGACCATCTGGGCGACATGGACTTCAAGGTCGCCGGCACCGCGGCCGGCGTCACCGCGATCCAGATGGACAACAAGGCCGGCGGAATCACGCGCGAGATTCTGCGCCAGGCGCTCTATCAGGCCCGCGACGCGCGCCTGTTCATCCTGGGCGTGATGCACAAGGCGATCTCCGAGCCGCGCAAGGATCTTTCCGCCTACGCCCCGCGCATCGTCACGATCAAAATCAAGCCCGACAAGATCCGCGAAGTAATCGGTCCGGGCGGCAAGGTGATCCGCGGCCTGGTCGAGGAGACCGGCTGCAAGATCGATATCGAGGACGACGGCACCGTGCTGATCGCCTCGAGCGACGGCGTCGCGATGGAAAAAGCGATCAGCGCGATCCAGGCGATTTGCGCCGAGCCTGAAATCGGCAAAATCTACGAAGGCGTGGTCCGCAAGATCGTCGAGTTCGGCGCGTTCGTCGAGATCATGCCCGGCACCGACGGATTGCTGCATATCTCGCAGATCTCGAACGAGCGGATTCGCCGCGTCGAGGACGTGCTCCACGAAGGCGACGAGATCAAGGTCAAAGTCCTCGACGTCGATCGCAGCGGAAAGATTCGGCTCTCGATGCGCGAAGCCGAGCAGGATTCCGGGGACCGGAAGTAGGCGCTCCCCGCGATGGTATCACGCAGCGTACTGAAAAACGGCGTCCGGGTGCTGTCCGAGGCGATGCCGCAGATGGTTTCGTCCACCATCGGCATCTGGGTCGAAAACGGCTCGCGCTACGAGACTCCCGCCGAAAGCGGCGTCTCGCACTTTATCGAGCATCTGCTCTTCAAGGGCACCAAAAATCGCACGGCCGCGCAGATCGCCGAAGAGATGGACGCCGTGGGCGGCGTCCTCAACGCGTTTACCGGCAAGGAATACACCTGCTACTACGCGAAAGTACTCGGCGAGGATCTGCCGATGACGATCGATCTGCTGGCGGATATCTTTCTCGAATCGATTTTCGACTCCGAGGAAATCGACCGCGAACGCCAGGTCGTGCTCCAGGAAATCTCGCAGGCCGAAGACACCCCCGACGATTTTATCCATGACCTGTTCACGCTGAAATTCTGGGAAGGCCATCCGCTGTCGCTGCCGATTTTCGGCTCGGTCGAGTCCGTCCATAAAATCGACCGCGGGCTCCTGCGCTCGTTCATGGCCGAACGCTACCGCGCGCATCGCGTGTTTATCGCCGCCGCCGGACAGGTAGATCACGAACAACTGGTGCGCGATTGCGAACGCCTGTTCGGCTCGATTCCAGGCGACGGGATGACCGAAAAAATCACGCCGCCCGCCGATCATCGCTTCGTCATCCAGCACGAAAAAAAACTCGAACAGGCCCACATCTGCATCGGCGGCCCCGGCCTGAGCCAGGCCGCCGGGCTGCGCTACGCCAGCTATGTCCTCAACACCGCGCTTGGCGGCGGGATGTCCTCGCGCCTGTTCCAGGAAGTGCGCGAGAAGCGCGGCCGCGTTTACAGCATCTACTCGTTCATGTCTTCGCACGCCGATTGCGGCTACTTCGGAATCTACGCCGGCACCAATCCGGAATGGGTCGATGAAGTCCTGGAGGTCACGATGCGCGAAATCCGCAAGCTCGCGCGCGAGGGGCTTACGCCCGCCGAACTCGAACGCTCCAAGAGCCAGCTCAAGGGCAACATGCTGCTGGGGCTCGAAGGGACCGAGAGCAGGATGAACCGGCTTGCGCGCAACGAAATTTATTTCCGCCGCGAAATCCCGGTCGCCGAGCTCGCCACCGGAATCGACGCGGTCACCAACGACCAGATCGTCGAACTGGCTGCCGCATGGTTCCAACCCGACAAGATGGCAATGATCCTGCTCGGCGACTTAAGGGGCAACAAGCTCGACCCCGCCGTCTTCTCCGCGCTCGCCTGACAGGCGCTGTGCCCGATCCCTCGCCCTGAAAGGGAGAGGTTAGGTGAGGGACAGATGAAAGCGCGCTCGCTGCGAGCGCGCGCTCAGGAATCTGCATTCGATCGGGCGCACGAAAACGCCAGCGCCCTCGAATGACTTCGCCTGAGCGTACGAACCGCGCCACTGTCAGAAGGCTGAACTCTGTTCACCTGCTTTTATCTTCCCGTGGTGGGTGCTGACGGCCCGTCCGCGTGGGCAGGGAGTCGTGCGGGTGCATTTCATCGCGAGCCGGTTCTATGCTTTGCTCATCGCCGATGAATGTCGAGATCAAAGTGAAGCGGCTGCGCGCCTCCGCTAAAATCCCCGCCTATCAGAGCGCGCACGCCGCCGGGATGGATCTGATCGCGGATCTCTCCGCGGCCCTGACAATCGCGCCGCATGAGCGCCGCCCGATCCCGACCGGAATCGCGCTCGAAATTCCCCCCGGCTACGAGGGCCAGGTCCGCCCGCGCAGCGGCCGCGCGCTCGCCGACGGGCTTACCCTTATCAACTCACCCGGCACGATCGACGCCGACTTCCGCGGCGAGGTGAAGGTTCTCATCGTGAATCTGGGCGAGCGCCCGCTCGAAATTCATCGGGGTGACCGGATCGCGCAGTTGATAATCGCGCCGGTGATCCGCGCGACGATTATCGAGTCCGATGATCTGAGCGCCTCGGAGCGCGGCGCGGGCGGTTTCGGACACACGGGGCGGTAGATCGAACTTCCCCGTGTGTGATGCCGAGTCATCGCGTTGGCGGGGTCTTTGGCGCCTGATCGGCGTGCGTGGTCATCGGCGGTTTCGGGTAATCGTAGTAATTGACATCACATACATCAATTTCTCCGTTTGGCGCCATGAGATCCGGGCCAACGATCACCTCGTAACTCCCCGATTCTGTGAAAATGAATTGCGGCGGGTCCAAGACAGCCGGAGTTCCACCATCCGCCCATTTTTTCATCATTGAGCCTCGGGCTTTCGCGGTGTCTAGTCTAATCTGGTGCATCTTTCCGAACTGGTCATGGGGAATTACCGGGTCAACTTTGTCTTCCGGACGGCGCTTGAATGAAATGATCATCTTCTGGCCGCTCGCATTCGAAATCGCTAGATCCGCATCGTCGTGTGGCGAATGGAAGGTTATCGCCAAGGTATCGCCTCGATACAGGCGTGTTGGCTCGCAATCGAAATCGAAATCCTGCGCGGCGACGGATGTTTGCGCGCACGCCGATTCAACGCGGAAGGCGCCCGCCAAAGCGAGTATCGCCAGCGAGGTGAGCAATAGCCGCCGCAAGAGCCGCCTTCCGCGCTCAAAACTGTATATGAAAATGATCCTCCTCCGGATAGCAGTGGCCGGAACCCAGAAGCTCTGTCACCACCTCTTCCAAGACCTTTGGCTGCAAAGGCGGATTGGTGCCGGGCAGGATGTCAACGGCTTCGCCTTGTAGATGGCGGGAAATGTACGTGCCATTGCGAACCTGCGTTTCAATCACGCGCGTCACTGCTTCCACGGTCTCTCCTTGACCCGCGCCATTTCGCCGCCCCTCCAAATACGCCGCGTATATTTCCTCCTCAGCCTGACGATCCTTGTAACGAATTTTCCGGTTCCTCCCGTAGTACCAGTTATTCCACATCGCCTGGGCTTGCTTTTGCGGCGTGCGCGTGCCGCTGTGAACCTCCAACGTCCCGCAAGTCCTGAGGTAATAGTTCTCCGCGATCTTCCTTATAATGTGGCGCGCGTTACTCGACAAGACGACCCCAGGGTCCAGCGTGAAATGGTCGCCGCCCGCGCCGCTATCT
>DATKSQ010000014.1:0-29171 GCA_035531615.1 Binataceae bacterium (SeqCode) | reverse complement strand
TTCCGCACCGCCGCGCCGGGGTCGTCGAGGGCCTTCAGCACGGCCGCATCGGAGCCCGTCCCGGACGACTGCACGCCCAGCGCGATCGCCACTCCGCTGACCATGGCGACGCCGATGAAGACGATCCCGAGCAGACGGTTGAAACGTCCGCCGCCGGAATGCTCCTGTTCCTGTTCGTCCTGGTCCTGAATTGGCTCTGCGGTTGCCATCGCGTTTACCTCGATCCACCCGCGTAACTGATCGTCACGCGGTCCTGATCGCGCCCCACTCCGGAGACCAAAATTGCGTTGGTGAAAAGCCGATCGACCACGTAGTAGTTGCCGGCCATCCGATAGTTGACCATCTGGGTCCCGCTGCCGGCGTTCACGAGCAGCGCCGGAGCCTCGCTGGTCTTCATTCCGGCGGGCATCTGTATGTACACGTGGGAGCCGTCGTCGAAGGCGCGAATCGGCTTCCACGGGACGTTCCCGCCGCCGATGGTGTACGCGAAGTTGAGTTGCTTCGGGTCGACGTTCGCGACCTTGACGACGTTGTCGGAATCGCCCGGCGGATCGGCTGCTTCCTGCTTCGCCTGCGCCACCACCGAATCGGCGTCTTTCATCGCAGTCAGCAGTTCATTCGGGTAGTAGAACTCGACCTCCTGCATCGCGTGTCTTCCACGCGAGCGCAGAAGCAGGTGGTAGATGTGTTTGGTCGTGTAGATGGTCAGGTTGGTTGAGATTCCCGGAGCCTGCGGCTTCAAGGAAAGATGCGGCACCGGATTGCGCGGATCGCCCGATGCCGCGGGCGTGGACATCCAGCGCTCGGTATCGCCCATGGCAACGTCGGTAATTGTCTCGCCCGGCTGAAGCTGGATGTCGGTGGTGCGCAGCGGCTGACAATCGACGATCGGCTCGGGGTTCTCGCCGTATGGGTACAGGATCAGTTCGGGCGTCTTGTAGACTGGCCACTTGCCGTCCTGCTGATGCTCCTTGATCGCCGCCTGAACCTCGCTCGGCTGCTGCGCGAGAAGCTGCGCTCCCGTGGGCGCTGCGGGAGCGGCGTCGGCCTGAGACGGAGCTTCCGTAACCAGATTGAGCGGTGGCGGCGTGGGCGGCTTCTGAGCGGCGCACGCTCCAAACGTCAACGCCAGTGCCAGAGTGCCTGCCGATGCGATACGTCTCATGGTCGTTTCCCTCCCTTCCGTGGATGTCTATCCCTGCTGCTCGGTCCAACTGATCTGCGTCACGTAAAACCCGAGCGGGTTGCTCAGGATCGCTTGGTCGGAATTGGGCGGAACGATCTGAGTTTGGAGCACCGCTTCCCAATGCGTCGGCGCACCGATCTCGATGCCGTTCAGATCGTGCGGAATTTCCGTCCAGCGCACCTGGTAGCTCTGCGGCGAAAGCTGAAGGATCGAATCGATCTGGATCGAGACGGTTTGCCTCTCGGCAATCTTGAACGGGTTATGCGTGAAGCCGTCCGAGTGGTAGTACGCGTCGAGGAATCGGTCCGCCGCGCCGCGCGCGTGCGCGAGCAATGAATTGAGCATCTCGTGCTCGACCTGGGGATCGGTGCTCACCGAGCGGGCGCTGCGGATAAAGGCAGCGACTTCGTAGCGCTGCATCCGTGCCGTCACGTCGGGCACCGCCGATGGAGTCAGCGGCCGCGGAACGGTCAGCGAGTATCCGAGCTTATCGACTTCAACAACGTACGGAATGTAGCGGCTCCGAGTTGTTAGCCAGACGATGCCGCTCGCGAGAATCAAGGTGACAACCAGCAACCCGCCAGCGGCGATCTGCCAGTTGCGTTTGCCGAGAACGAGATCGGCGTATCGCTCGTCCCATTCCCGACGCGCTTCAACGTAGACGTTCCCTTCCCTACCAATCCCTCTTCGTGTGAATGCCGAGCTCACACGTCAAAGTGTGGCTCGCGGAGTTCTGTTGGTGTGCAAATTCCTTGCCGCAGCCGGAGCGGGGTCGCGGCGGAGAAACGGATGCGAAGGAATTAGTGGCGTACGGAACGTTCAGCAGAGGGATGAAGAGCACGATTTCGCGGTGCAAGTCAGATGATCAATCCTGTCGGATCGCGGTGTCCGAATAAGTGGATTTCAGAGCGCGAAATGTGTGTCAAAAAACGTGGTGCCGAGCTCGAAACAGTGTCCACTTAGTGCCCACTTCGGGATTTATCCACAGGGTACGACATGACGTTGAATCAAGGAAAACCCTTGAATTTACTACGTTCTATGATGTGAGATGATCTCACAAAACATCAGGTGCAGAGCTTAGGATCCAGTGCCGCAAGGCGTGGGGGTTCAAGTCCCCCCTCTCGCATTCTTGAAATTTCCTTTTATTTATCAGGTATTTATGGCGACAGGGGAGAAGTGGCTCCGGTTGTCTGAACAGGTTTCCCCGATTTATAAGTGGACTGCGGGGTGGTTAAGCGAGGTGCAGAGTTGTCCACGGCGGCGGTCGGCGCTTGCGACGAACCGGCCGCCGCGGTGGGCAACTCGGGGCGCACCATTGAATGGATTTCATTTTATGCGGCCTCCTCCAGTTTTGACCCCAAGTCCAGATAGGCCTGTTGGGGCGTGGCGGCTCGGAGGCCTCGGCGCGCGCGGCTGCGCGGGCATCTGAGTGCTCGCTATGATCGCCGGAGTCGGTACGTAGTTCGGTGCCAAACGGCGCTCCGTTCCGTGCGCCGCGAGGTCTTCAACTTCACTACGATTCCGCACCGCCGCGCCGGGGTCGTCGAGGGCATTGCGCCAGCTCGGGCGCTCCAGCGCATTCGCAAATTCTGAGCAAAACAGTGGAAGCAGGGGACCCTCGAGCGCCATGCCGCACTATTGAAAGGCTGGCGAGATTTGGAACGGGTTAGCTGCCCAGGTAAACTGGGGCCGGTGTGACTATAGCGAGGCTTGGTCCTTAAAAAGGGAAAGCAGTTGGCTGATGTTAGGCTCTGAGGCCCATTGGTCAGGCGCGTTTCTAATCGACACGAGCGGATTGAATGAATTTGAACGGCACGCTGGCTTTCGGCGTATGGCTCGACATTCTGATTCTAGTTCTTGCGCTACCGCGAGGTGCCGTAGCTCAGCCGATTCCAGCATGGCTGCAATATGAACAGGCGCCCCTTGCCACGGCAGCGATTCCGGAATGTCCGAAGCACATCGGAAGCCGGCAGTTTCGTAGCAACATTGCGCAGGCGAATGACACGACGGTCGCAATCATTGCTACCGCCCGTCGAGATCCTGATGGATGCGAACAGGCAGCCGAGATGAGCATCACCAGCGCGGGGAAGACTCGGACAATACGATTGCCTTCGTCAATGAAGCAATTTGATCTCGTGGACTTCTCGAAGAACGCGTCGCAGCTTTTATTGGATGGCCGGATCATCAACAAATTCCCCAACGAAGCATTGGATTACATCAAGATCGCGAGGCTAGGAGTTAGCAGCGATCACATTGAATGGCGCGATGTCTGGGCGGTCTTCGGCTGGAAGGACTGCGACGCCACCGTCGAGCCGGAAGGCATCACGCCCGATGGCAGAATTGTAGCGCTGGCTCGCGCATCCATTTTCTTGCCCGCTCGTCGTCGTGACTGCATCTCGGCGCGCATCCGACCAGGCGATATGATGCCGGACCTTTCCGCTGGTGGCCTTTACGTCCTCGACTTGGAATCCACCAAGGCGGTGCGTGCGCCGGAAACACTGCGTATTGTACGGTATGGGAAAGTAATCAGGACGGCAGCGGCGACCTGTAAAGGGGACCCCGATATAGTGGGTCCGTGCTTCACGCTTCACGGCCGACTCTCGGCTGGAAATGGCACACCCGAGATCCGAATCTGGCGCGTCGGCACGAAACGCGTTCTGGGAATGTCGGAAGACAGTACTCTCCCCGAATCAATCGCGGGCAAGATCCATTTCGGGGCTGAGATGTTCGGCGATTTTCTCGTATGTCCGCTCACAACCCAAGAGCCCGGTGTCATGCAGACGGTGTGCGTCGAATCGGCCGCAAATGTAAGGGTCACATCGCCGTGAGCGACGCCTCCGAACCGCACTCGCATCGCTCGCCCAACATGCGTCCCTCGGGAGACCTTTGCGTAACTCGATCCCACGGGCAACTGGCGAGACTGGCGAGATTCCTCGCTGCGCTCGGAATGACAATTCGCACCTATTTGCTGTCGTTCCGAGCGCAGTCTGCCCCTTCGGCGTTGCTCAGGGCAAGCTCCGCGAGGAATCTCGCCTTGGGCACCTGCACCCCTATCGGCGAGTTACGCAAAGGTCTCCTTGGGGACAAACGGCCGGAATTCCAGGTAGATCAACGATGCTCGGCAGCGAAAGAAGCCGCAAAATTACTACTTCCTTCTCCTGTCGTCTCCGTAAGTGAGATTTTCAAGTCCCCCCTCTCGCATCGCGCCGGCGGAAATTGCTGTGATTGATTCGCGGGATCGTTGCCCGGCCGCGAGGCGGGCGCCCGTTCATCCGGTCAGCGTCTGAGCTTCGCACAGGGCGCGGAAGTGGCCGCCCGCGAGTGCGGATAGCGCACTCCAGTCGCCATGCTCGACAACCCTGCCGTCTTCGATCACGTAGATCAGATCCGCCCACCGAATCGTCGCCAGGCGATGCGCGATCGTCAGCACGGTCAGCTCGCCGCGGCGCGTTTCGATAGCGGTGCGGATGCGCGCCTCGTTGGCGGAGTCGAGGCTGTTGGTGGCCTCGTCAAGCACCAGCAAGCGCGGGCGGCGCAGCCACGCGCGCGCGATCGCAAGGCGCTGGCGCTCGCCCTGCGAGAGCGCGACGCCGCGGTCGCCGACGATCGCATCGAGCCCCGCAGGCATCGCGGCGACAAACTCGGCGGCGGCCGACGCTTCGAGCGCCGCGCGAAGTTCCGCGTCGGTCGCTTGAGGGCGCGCCCAGCGCAGGTTGTCTCCGATTGTGCCGTGAAACAGAAAGGTGTCGGAGGCCGCGTAACCGATTTGCCCGCGCCAGTGCGCCAGCGTCGCGGGCTCGAGCGTGTTGCCGTCGATCATGACGCGGCCGCGGTCGGGCACGACCAGCCCCATCGCAAGGTCGGCAATCGTGCTCTTGCCCGCGCCCGAGGGGCCTACGATTGCGACGATCGAGCCGGCCGGAATCACCAGCTCGAGCGCGCGCAGCACCGGGGATGCCGGGGTGTAGGCAAACTCGACGTGGTCGAATCTGATTTC
This sequence comes from Binataceae bacterium (SeqCode), assembly GCA_035531615.1. GTDB lineage: Bacteria > Desulfobacterota > Binatia > Binatales > Binataceae > JBARDN01. The sequence continues at coordinate 23,988 of DATKSQ010000014.1, read as the reverse complement.
GCGTTTCAGTTGCGGCGCCACCCGGTCCGCAGGCGGCGGTTCAGCCTCCGCGGCGAAGCGCGCTTCCATCGCAATCAGGTTCCGGAACGACGGCGCCGAATTGACTATCGAGTGCCAGCGCTGCAGCGCCGACAAAAAGCGCGGCATCACTCGCGCGAACAGCAGCAGCAAAATCAAGATCGCAGCGGCCGGAACCGCGAGCCTGCCGACCGCGACGTAGAGCACCGTGCCCAGGATGATCGCCGAGCCGAGTTCGAACCACGCCGAGGCGGCGGCCTGCCCGCGCTGGGCCGCGGTATTCGCGCCTTCGACCCTGCGCGTAAGCTCCGCGAACATCGCGTAGTTGCGGTCCTCGGCTCCGTAAGCCTTGGCGAGCTTGAGGTTGCCGAGATGCTCGGTCATCGCGGCGAACAGGGAATTCGTCGATGCGGAAATATCCTCGCCCGCCTGATGAATCTCCTGAGTGCGGCCCCGCAGCATCACGATCAGAGTGGCGCCGCAGGCTACCACCAGCGCGGTCATCGCGGGCGCCAGGCGCAGCGCTATCAACAGATACAGGGCGGTCAGGATCAGGTCGGCCGCGAGCAGCAGCAGCTCGAAGGCGGCCTGCCCCGCGCGCTCCAACTCAGAGGATAGCGCATGCGCGAAGTCCGAGCCGCGGCTGCGGCACAGGTAAAGCCAACTCGCGTGCGAAATCGCCCTATACAGCCGCAGCCGCAGGCTGGTCTCGAAGCGCTGCTCGACGATGAACATCGCGTCGCTTTGCACGCGGCCCAAAATCGTGCGCGTGCCGACCAGCATCACAAAGATCGCCAGCAGCATCGGGAGCGAAGGCGTTAGTCCGAAGACCGCGAACCCGCGTGTCACGACCCGCGCGAGGCGTCCCGCCTCGCCCTGATGCGCGAGGTTGAGGCCCGCGACCTCGAGTAGCGGAAACAGCATCAGGATTCCGATCCCCTCGGTGAGCGAGAACGCGAGCATCAACCCGAGCGCGGAAGCCGCGCGCCATCGCGCCTGGCCAATCAGCGCGCGGGCGAATTGACCGACGACACGGATCATCGGCGCACCGCGTCGTCCGCGCTTACGAGGCGCGCCCCCGGTATCAGGCGCGGCCCATGATGCGCTAGCAGGCGAAACGGGCGAATCGCCCAGTAGAGTGGATAGAGCGGACGCGGCAGTGCCAGAATCTCCCAGTCATCGATCGTAGGTTTGAAGCCGCGGACGAGGCAGTAGCGGATCCGGTTGGGCAGGCGCTCGATAGCGGCGAGCGGAACCATCCATTCGTTGAATAACTTTGGCCGGCCGCCGGTGTACGCGAACATCCGCGCGCGGATTTTTTTCGTGAGCGGCGCGAGGTGTGGATCCTCGGCCGCGGCGGCCAGAATCTCAGGCGCAATCCGCGCACCACCCGGATCGGCGGCCAGCGCGGCGCCTAGCAGCAGTATCCGCATGCATCCGAGTTCCGCCGCCTGCGCAGCGAGCGCCGTAAAGTCGAACTCCGCGCGCGCCGCGAGCGCGGCGACATCGCAGACTGAGCGCAGCGCCGGCCATCCGTGCTTGGTCGCGTGCGCGATGACAAACATCATGGCGTCAATCGGCGCCAGCGTAGCAACCGGGCAGCCCTCGACGGGCACGCGGACCGCGCGCTCCCACAGGCCATCTGCGTCGGGCGCGAACGGAAAATAAGACGGGACGAGCCGCCAATGAACGTCGATCAGCCGCGCTCCATCCTGGGAGGAGAATTCGTCCTCGGAGCTTTGGAAATAGCCGCCGTCCGGACGGTCACGCTCATAGCGCCGCGGGTAATAGCCGGATTCGGCGAGCAGGTCGGCCACCCGCGGAAGATCGCGTTCGTGGATCAATATGTCGAGATCGCTGAACTGCCGCAGCGCGAGATCTCCGTATGCCGAAATGGCCAGCGCCGGACCCTTGAGCGCGATCACCCCGATTCCCAGCGCCTCGAGCTCACCCGAGATCCGCGCCAGTTCGCGGGCCAGCCCGACATTGCGCAAAGCGTTGCCAAAAAAATCCGCGCGCATCGCCGCGGCGAATGATTGCGGCGCCGCATCCGCGTTGGCGCACAGGAATCGGTACACGATCGGCATCACGCCGTGCCAGTTCGCGATTCGGCGCACCTGATCCCAATCAAGCATCCCAGCGGCCAGCGCGCGAGCGCGCGCCGGCGAATCCGGCGCCGCGGGATTCGCGATACACGCGAGAATGAATTCCGCTTCGGAGGGCAATGATGCGCCGAGCGGTTTTGCGTCGGGCCGTTTCACTTGCGAATGAGAATACCCGCCTGACCGGCCGCCAAGAAGCCGCCGTCAATGCGTCGCCAGGTCGGTAAGAATCGCATCGCGAACCGAGGGCAGCGCGCCGAACTCGTCGGGCACCATCACCCGGCTAAACGGAACTTCCCTTGCGACCCGCTGCATCACTTGAAAATGGCGCGCGAGCATCGCCGAATCTGCGATATCGAGCGGGAACGAGGAACTCACCAGTTCGATCATCGCATCGCGCGGTTTCAGGCGCTCGATAAGCGGCGTCCGCAGCGGCAGACCGCGATAATTGCGCACGCGCGTCAACCGGTAGAGTGCGCTCAGTGGTATCGGCCGGCGCGGAAAGCTAGCGGCGCACTCGCGCGCCAGCATCCGGACCTTTGACGTGTAGCCGGCGACCGGGATTGCGCCGGAGGCATCCGCGTTGAGCGCATCGGCGGAATCGGTCCACAGCCGAAAGCCCGGGTAAGCGGGAATCGCGCGGATGCGAGCCCCGGCATCGAGGGCCAGGCAATCGTCGCCGAGCGCCCCGCAGCCGGCCAGCATGAAGCTCGCCGCGAGCGTCGATTTCCCGGCTCCCGCGGGACCCAGAAAAGCGATCGCCGTGGCGCCATCGACGATCACCGCGGTCGCATGAAGCGCCTCGCGCCCGCGCAGGTTGAGGACCATCGGGAGGACCTGGTCGAGGAGCAGATGGCGGATAGTGTTGAGCGAAGTGCGCGCGGCGCGGCGGATGCATGCGATCTCGCCCCCGTCGGCACTGATGCGGAAATCGGCCAGGCGAAAAAACCGGAGCAGGTAGCCATCGCGCAATCGCCCGCAACTCAGCCACGGGCGCCGGTCCTCCAGCGTGCGAGTCGAAACGATTTCGCGCGGACGGAGCAGGATCGGTGCTTTGGCCGCGAGTCGCACCCGAAGCTCCGGCGCATTTCGAGGATGGCTATTCGCAGCCCCGCAAAGTTCGGGAATTTTTACGTCGGACTTGAAACTCAGGCCGTAGGCTCGATACCTGAACACCTGCAAATGAAGTTTTCAGCGTCCGCTGGGCTGATGCTTTGAGATACCTGAAGAAGCCGCAACCAATCGGTCAAAGCGAAAAGGCGCAACGGGAAGACCCGCAATTTGTTATAGGCACGTCATCCTAAAATGGCGCAACGCCATCATATCGGCTACCGTTCCGGCGCCCCCCGCGGTCAGCTTCGCGATGGCGCCGTATTCGATCAGACGCGGGGAAACGTAGCGGCGCTTGGCGCCAGCCACTTGAGAGTCTTCTTTTGGTGTCTTCTCAGACGCTTTGGCCATCGTCCACTCCTTCGCCCATACGCTCCGAAGCTGCCGGTTCCTATGTATCAAACGGAGCCAACCTGGTCAAACCATCTTAGGCTAATGCAGGTGAACAATCGGTAGATTTTAATGCGATAGGAGGCTGGTGACTATCAGGAACCTGAGCACCTGCCAAGCGTCTCGGCGGGTCAGCAAAGCTCATGATCCGGTGTCTTTGGGCGCGGCAATACTGCCGTCTCCGCCATACGGGATCACGACCTCGGCCACGAAATTTGCGGCTGCGGCGGGGGCCGGAAAGAGTTCAGGATGGTGGGCGAGCAGCTCGCGCTCGATTTCGGCGACAGTGCGGCGGCCGTCAAATAGAGCGATTACCGTGCGCCGGGCCTCACCCCAAGGCGTGAGTGTTGGCACGAAATCCGGCCGGCTTTTGCGTAAATCGCCGGGCGTCAGCAGCATCCCGCGCAGCGTCGAATGCGCAGAGCGGAGCTTGATGCCTCCGGTGGGGCCGGCCACTTCGATTCGCCACGAGACGAGCGTCTGCGCGTGGGTAATGCTCATCGAGATCGCAACGCGATCGCCCGTGCTCACGCGCACTGGTTTATCGATTGGAAAAAATACGCGACGGCGGGTGATGGGATGTGCAGACAGCGGCGAGTTGGTCATTGTGACGCCAGGGGCCAGCTCGGCCGAAAAAAAACCGGCGAGCCCGTGAAGCGTGCTCGGAGTCGTAATCTTGATCGAAACCTCACCCTTGAAGGTCGGCGGCGCGTCGAGGGGATCGGCCGAGGCCAGGCGGGCGGGCCGTCCAAGGAAGCGCGCAGGGGCGAAGTCGAGAGGATAGCCGGTGTTTTTCGCGATCGTGCCGGCGAGGCCAAAATCGAACCCGGCGCGAGGCGTAGCCCAAAACTCGGTATTGCGAAACGCCTGCGGATAAGAAACCGGCGCAAGCCAAAAGTCGATCCGGCGCGGAATCGCTTTGCCGCCGCGCTTCAGCATTCGTGCGCCGCCGTCGCGGAAGAACTCGAACACGCCGGCCTCGAAGCCGAAGTTACCGATCTGATCGGCCAGCAGCACATCGGCCTTCTCCGGCAACTCGACCTGCGTCGAGTGTCCTCGGAGGTGGGTGATTCGATCGCCGAAACCGTTGGCGGCCGCGACTTGACGCGCGACGTCGATGATGCCGCCATCATCGATCGCGTAAACCCGCGCCGCGCCCGCCTGGCATGCAAACAGGCCGAGTATTCCACTGCCGCAGCCGAGATCGACGACCACGTCGCCGGGCTTGACAACTTTGCCGATCGCCTTGCGGAACAGCGCAAGCCGGGTCTGGTCGGACAGGTATTCACGGTGCTCGTCGAGAATCAGGGACATTGCGGCTCCCTCCGCTCAGCACTGAGAGTTTGTGAATTTTGTGACCATCGCCGCTTGGGTGTCATCTCGAGCGAGCGTTGCGCGAGTCGGGGGACCCCGAAAGTAAAGAAGCCGGGGGCTTTCGACACCGGCCGCAACGGCCGGAGCCTGCCCTGAGCAGCGCCGAAGGGCTCAAGATGACACAAATTTGCGCCGATCCCAAAAAATTCACAGACTCTGAGTGGATACATGCTAACGCGTGGCGGCCCCGGCCAGCGGCAGCGCGCGCCCGGTGGCGGCGGGTTTGGAAAACACCGAATTGAACCACAGTTCGATTGCGACTGCGGACCACAGCTCATCTAATTTGCTCTGGTATGCGAAATCTCGTGCGTGATACAGCCGCAGCGTTTCTTCATATTGCCGCTTCAGCCATTCACCATCGAACCATCCAAGCTTTACCGTCTCCATCGCGTCGAACAGCCGCGCGCCTCCGGCTTTTTCGAGGGTCAGGACGATGGAGCAACCGTAAGTGGACTTCGTGGTCCGGCCGCGCACTTCCTCGGGCAGGATCCCACGCATCGCGTTGCGGACGACAAAGCGTGTGAATTCGCCGCGTACGCGTTGCTCTTCGGGAATCGCCAATGCGAATTCGAAGATACGCCGATCGACGAACGGATGCCGTCCCTCGATGCCGCGCGCGGAAGTCCATCGTTCCATCATCTCGTATGGGTGGACCCGAGCTCCGAGGGTGAACGCGCGGTAAACGTCGTGCTGTGCGAACGAAGCAAACTGCGGCGCGGCTTCTTCAAACCGCACGCGCGCGCCAAGATCGATCCGTCTCGCGAATTCAGGCGTCAGCGGCGCGATCCGCAGCGCGACTCGGCGCCGGATGCCGCGTTCCAAGCGCCGTACGCGCGGCATCAGCGGCAGTACTCCGCACGCGAGCAGGATCGGCAGCGGGTTAACCGCCTCCGCATCGGTGCGAAACACAATCCATTCGCGGCGCAGCCGGCCAAGAACCTTACCGAACCGCAACCCGCGCAGCAGGTCGGCGTACTCGAAGCTGCTGCCGGTCAGCCATTCGTCGCCGCCAACACCGGTGAGTTGAACCCGGAAATCACCCCGCGCATTGAGCAGCGAATCGTAATCAGCCATGGCTTGGCTGGGGTAATCGGGCAGATTCTGGTAGTGGCGGGCCTGCGCCGCGAGCGTCGCGTAGTCCGCATCTTCGGCCGCCAGCTTGGTTGCTATGATCCCGGTCTTGCGCTCGACTGCCTCTATGTATTCGCTATCGTCCATGTCGATAGTCTTCGGAATCGCCACCGCCTCAAAGAGCGCCTTCGCATCGCCGCGCGCTATCATCGCGATCGCGGTGCAAACAATCGACGACGAATCGAGTCCGCCGCTCAAATCGGCCAGAATCCTGCCATGGGATCGGAGCCGGCATCGCACCGCTTCGGTAAAGATGGAAAGAAAGTGTTCGGCGTATTCGTCGTCGGACTGGTAGCGAATTTCGGCGGACGGATCAGGCTCATAATAGCGCCATCGGCGCACCCCGTCCGCCGAGACCGTCATCGCGTAGCGCGGAGGCAGGCGCAGGATCCCGCGAAACAGCGTTTCCTCGAGCGTGGCAGGGTATTGCACCGCAAGCTCGCCGATCATCCCTTCGTTAGGCTCACGCGGGACGCGCGGGTCGGCGAAGAGCTGATGCGGCTCGGAGGCGCAGATAAACAGGCGCGGCCCAAGAAAGTAGTAAAAAGTCTTCACCCCAAATGGATCGCGCGCGCAGAGCAGGCGGCGGCGCGTGCCATCCCAGATCACCAGCGCGAAATCGCCGAGAATCCGGCGCGGAAACTCCTCGCCCCAAGCCTGGTATGCGCGCAAGACGATTTCCGCGTCGGTGTCGTCGCGCGGCGGCCGACCCGCGGCCTCGAGCGCGGCGCGCAATGCGGCGCGATTATCGACCCGTCCGTCCATCGTAAGTACGATCGCGCCGGTCTCGTCAGCCAGCGGCTGAGTTTCATGCAGCGACTCGGGCGTGGCATGGAGCATCGCATGGCCGAGCGCAACGGCGCCGCTGGTATGGCGCCCGAAGCCGTCGCGTCCGCGATACGGCGCCGCGGCGAGCATCCGCTCGAGCACCGCGGCGTCGGCGGGGCGTCCGTCGCGATTATAGATTGCGGCGATTCCACTCATTAATCGATTCTGCTCGAGCACCTGCGAGGATGGCCACTCGTGTGGTCATCGCCGCGACGTGCGCCGCGCCCCGGAGGCGGGTTTTCGCAAGCCCGCGACCTTGCCCGAATCGTCGCTTTCGAGCAGGCCGCGGCGCGTGAGATCCGCCGCGAGGGCATCCAGATCGGCGCGGATCGTCGCCGGGTCGGCGTCGAATTCGCCCGCTACAGTCGCGGCAGTTTCCTCGACCGAGCCGTTCTCGGCGAGCAATTCCCACATCCGCGCGCCCGCGCCGTCGAGGCCGAAGAAGACCTCAGTCGCGGGATTGGTGATGACTATCTCATCTCCAACCCAGCGCCAGAGCACGTCGTCCGGCACCTTTATTGGCATCGTGATCCTTGTCGTCGCGACGTTTGTGGTCCGGCGCGGCGCATTCCTTCATTCATTCAATGAGCGTCGCCGCGCGGCGCACTCATGGTTGCGTAACGGTCCAGCTCGAAATCGCCGATGATCGGACGGCCTGCGCTTTCGAGCCACGCGTGCGCGCGGATGCCACCGGCGGCGTCCTTTTCAATCCCGAACCGAAGCTCGCCCGGATAGCCATACCGCCCGAGCATCGCCTCGGTTGCCAGCGCACGCACCAAGCAATTGCGCCCGCCGGGAACCAACCCGCTGGCTGCTCCCACCGCCCATGCGAGTCTCTGCGGCTCAGGCCGCTGCGAATCCGCGCCGACGCGCCGGAGCGTGCGGCGCTCAACAATACGGCGGACACGGGCATATGGGAACAGCCAGGTTGCGGCGCGCATCACCACAACCTCGGCCCATCCGCGCATCAGCAATCGGCGCTCGGAGTGCGGCAGATCCGCAAGCTTAGCCAGTCGGCCCATCGCTCACCCTGATCAACCCGTGGCTTTCAAGCTCGCACAGCAACACGTTGAGGTCGTGACTGCATTGCGCGGCATCAACGTCGTATGACTCCATCAGCGCGGCGCGAATCTCTTCGACGCGGCGCGGATTGGCGATCAACTCCCACACCGTGGCGCCGACTTCATCAAGTCCATAATAGGTTCCGCTCGAAAGGTTCAGGATCGCGGCCTGCCCGTCCAGATTGCAGGAAATCTGGTCGTCAGCCACCACGACAACCGCTTCCGGCGCAAGCATAGAGTGCCTGTTGATACCCATTTTCTCGAGTGACGCGAAGACCGGCGTCGTGCGGCCACTGCTCGGCCCGACGCGACAGGATGCAGTTTAGAGGCTCAAACAGAACATGACAAGCTACCAATGGCGATGATTGCAGATGGCGTGTGCGCTATCCGAGAGCTGCGCGGACCTCGCGATCGAAGCGATCAAGAAAGGCGTCGAGGCCGCGCGCGCCCACCAGCGGCGTGATGAGCAGTTCGCCGATTCCTAGCTCGGCGAACCGGTGCAGGTACTCGGCGAGCTGGCTGGGCGGTGCGAGGATACCCTCGACGTAGCCGCCGGTCTCGGTCCATTTTTCCGCGAATCCGACGTACACGCGATGCGACAGCGCGAAGCCTCTCAAGTCGCGGCCGATCCGTTCGGCTCCCTGTCGCAGCCATCGCAGACGCTCAGCGAGTTGCTCGGGCGTCATCCGCGTGCCGTGCCATCCGTCGCCCAGTTCCAGCGCGCGGCGGATTGCGCGGCGGCTGATTCCGCCAATCCAGATTGGGATATTTCCGGCGGCCGGACGCGGTCCGAAGCTCATGCCCGAGAGCGTCGAGAATTCGCCGGCGAACTCCGGCGTAGCGCTTGCCCAGCACGCGCGCATCACGCGAATCGCTTCGTCGGTGTATTCGCCGCGGCGCTCGAACGGCGCGCCCAGCGCGCGAAACTCCGGCTCGAGCCATCCACTGGCAAGGCCCGCGATCACGCGCCCTTCCGAAAGCAAATCCAGCGTCGCGAGTTCCTTGGCCAGATGAACCGCGCCACGATATGGAACCACGATTACACTGGTCCCGAGCCGGATCGTCGTGGTTATCGCCGCCGCGTAGGCGAGCGTGACGATCGGTTCGAGGATCTCGACGGCGTTGATCGCCGCGCCCGCCGATGGAGTCAGCAGATGATCGCTGACCCAAATCGAGGCATAGCCCTCGCGCTCGGCGCGCGCCGCGATCCGGGCGATATCGGCGCGTATATTTCCGTGTGCGGCGCCATCGGGGATGGCGATCTGAGGGAGATGAAGTCCCAGTTTCATTTTTTCTCCGCTCCTGCGGCCGGCGCGGCCGCGGCCGGTCTTGACGGCGGCCTCGCCTCCGATTGCGCGAGGCGCGCGGCCAAGTGAGGCTTTATCGTGAAGCGAAACCAACCGCGGCGTCTGCCGGTCAATCTCCCGTAATCCGCGATCGACCGCAAGCTGATGGACTATCGCGGCGATGGAAAGCCAAGCGGCGCGCGCGCCATCGAGCCGCCGGATTCCGTATGTCTTGAAATCAGCGCTCGCGCAAGCGATCAAATCTATATGGCGACATTCCTGATGACCCTGCGCGTAAGCGCCCGGCTCGCGATCGCGGTGGCGCTGTTGGCCGCCGCCGGATGCTGGCATAAATCGCCGCAAGCGGCCCAGGAGGCCGAGGTCCTGAAGCAATGCAACGCGGGCGAGATCAGTTGCATCAAGCCCGCCGAGTCGAAGACCATCATTAAGTGCCAGGCCGGCGACATGCCCTCCTGCCAGGCGCTCGCCGCCACCAAGTGCGACCGTGGCGACCAGCATGTCTGCCAATCGCTAGCGGTGATCTATAAACAACTCGAGCCTTTGTGTCGGGCGGGCAACCACGCCGCGTGCGCGGATCTGAAAGCGCCGTGGCCGGACGCGGGGTTCTGGCGGGTCGATACTCAGATCGCCGCCGCCGAGACCGCGTGCAAGTCCGGCGATGGGCAGTCCTGCCAGGCTCTCGGCACCTCGGTGCAGGCCCACGGCGAGCAGCTCATCTGGCTCCAAAGCTACGTTGATCGCACCGCGTCGCCAGCCGGCGCGCCGCCGAATCCATAGCCTGATGCTCGAGCAGATTGCTCGAACTCGGGCCACAGCCGCGGGCTAAGCGCCTTGGCGGAGCTTGTCGAACTCGAGCGCGACGCGTTCGTCCTCCGCGCTGAGCGCCGCGGAATCGATCTCGGCGAACGCCAGCACGTTCATGTCGGTGTAGGCCTTGCGCACCTTGGGTCCCCACAGCCCGATGTCCTTGATCGCGGGGACGATACGCGTGAACAGGCCCGCCCGGAATTGTTGCATCCCCTCGGAATTTTCCTCCCATTCGATGCATTCCTTGACCGGCAGGCCGAGCCGCTCGTAAACCTCGCGCGAGTTGAACCGGTCGCGCATCGTGTAACAGGCTTCGACCACGAACTCCTCGCGTTCGTCGCGCTCCTTCTGGGTCAGATGCGGATAATACTCGCGCAGCGCGAGCCGGCCGAAGGCGACATGCCGCGCCTCATCCTGCATCACGTAGGCGTTGACCGCGGCGGCGAGCGGATTTTTGGCCATGTCGCGGATTCCCGCGAACGCAGCGAGAGCGAGTCCTTCGATCAGAACCTGCATCCCGAGGTAGGTCATGTCCCAGCGCGAGTCGCGCAAAATTCCTTCGAGCAGCGACTTGAGCGGCGGGGTGATTGGATAAACGATGTCGAATTTCTCGTGCAGCAGGCGCGAATATACTTCAACGTGCCGCGCCTCATCGATCACCTGGGTGGCGGCGTAAAACTTGGCGTCGATATTGGGCACCTGCTGGACGATCTTGGCGGTGCAGATCAGCGCGCCCTGCTCGCCGTGCAGAAACTGCGACAGGCTATTGGCCTGGTCGTGGCGGCGCAGTTCGGCGCGCTCCCGCGGCGTCATCCGGTTCCACACCTCGGAGCCAAAGATCGAGAGCGCCTCATCGGGCAGCTCCTCGGGATTTTCCGGGTCCAGGTTCTGCGACCAGTCGATGCGGTTGGTCGCGTTCCATTGCAGGTTTTTGCCCTTCTCGTATAGGCGGCGCAGCGGCTCGCTGCCGTCCTCATACTCCCACTTGAAGGCGGAGTCGAAGTGGCTCGGGACGATCCACTCGAGTCCATCGAGCGGCAATTGATAGCGTTGCTGTGTACTCATTCTCAACTCCTTTGATAGTCAGTTGGTGGCAAGTGCCTGGTTTCTATCAGGTGCTGAACCTACGGCTTCAAGCACGTTGGCCCGAGCGATTCGGCCCAGATATTCCGCGCTCGGACGCACGATGCGACGCTGGGTCGCCCGATCGACCGCGATCAGGCCGAAAGTGGGCCGGTAGCCGAATATCCATTCGAAGTTATCGAGCATCGACCAGTAGTAGTATCCGCGCACCTCGATTCCATCGCGGATGCATCCCAAGACCCCTTCGAGCGCGGCCTGGACAAACGCGACCCGGCGCGAGTCGTCGGTCGCCGCGATCCCGCTCTCGGTCACGATAATCGGAATCCCCGGCGCCGCCGCGGCCGCGCGCCTGATCGCCGCCACCAGCGACTGTGGCCTGAATTCGTAGCCCATCAGCGTCAACTCCGCGCCTGGCGCGGGACCGAGCCGCCCGTTGGCGCCGAAGCGCTCTCGCGTGTAGGTCTGCACCCCGATAAAATCGTCCGCGCGCGCGGCTTCAAGAAACGGCCGCTCAGCCTCGAGCGCCACGTCGCGCAGCGCTTCGCCGCCCGGCTCGGCTACGATTTCTTCCATCGCGATAGTCATCCCGACCGGAAATTTGCCGCGGCCCGCGCGCAGCGCCTGCGCGCCCTGTCGATGCGCGCTCAAGATCACCTCGCGGCATATCGACCGGCAGCAGAAGGGAAACGCGGAAAAGTTCTCCGGCTCGACGCCCGCCGCGCGCGCCGCGGCGGCGCGCCATCGCGAACCCGCGATCTTCTCGTCGGGCGCGATAAGGCCGCTGGTCTGGAGCATCTGCACCGAGTTGAGTTCGTTGATCGTGCAGGCCGACGCGATGAGATCGCCCAACTCGCGCGCGACCCGCTCACAGTAACGCGCGAACAGATCGGCGGTGGGGGCCGCTTCCCATCCGCCCCGCGCCGCGATCCAGCGCGGACTGGTGAAGTGGTGCAGCGTCACCATCGGCGCGATGCGATGCTCGTGGCAGGCGGCCAGCACGCGGCGGTAATGCTCGAGCGCGGCGGCCGAGAACTCGCCGGGTGCGGGCTCGACGCGCGCCCATTCGATACTGAAGCGGTAGGAATTGAACCCGAGCTGGGCGAGCATCGCGATATCTTCGCGATAGCGATGATACTGATCGCAGGCGTCGCCCGAGGGCTCGGCGAACGGGGTCGGCGTGACGTGCTCGAGCAGCCAGCAATCGCTGTTGGAATTGCCGCCCTCGACCTGATGCGCCGCGGTGGCCGTGCCCCACGAAAACCCCTTCGGAAAATTCATCGCTGATAGCTCCCACACTTACCGATTCATCGCCGCGATTGCGCATCGCCGCGCCGCAAGCTTTTCCCCAAGCGCACGCCGGGTATCGATAACGCTGGCGAGCCGATGCGCGCGATACCGCTTTACCTCGGCCGCCGTGTAGGGTCTGAAATCCATCGGCAACTCGGCGCGGCTGAACGTCAACAGCATCCAGTTAAGCACTATCGCGGTCTCGCCGTCATCCAGCGGCGAATTGGCGACTCCGGGCACCTGCACCAGGTAGGCGCGACCCTCGGGAATCCGCGGGAAGCAACCCATCGAATGCGCCAGGCGCGGAACCGTGCCTGGAATCCCTTGCGCGCGCGAGGAATGGCATCCCCAGCAGTTGAGCGTGTACAGCGCCTGGGCGGATTGCGCGCGCGCCGGCGGCACGAGCGCCGGGATCGCGATGCTTGCGAGGCCGGCCGCCACCAGCAGCAGCAGCGCCGAAACCATCATCCAGACCGCCCGTCGCATCGCTAATGCGCCTTGATCGCGCGCGGCGCCGTCGCGCTCGCCCCGAGTGACTTTAAAATTCCCGCGCGCTCGGCACGCACCTGATCAAATGAGCGCCGCGCGGTGCGAATGCGCCTCACCTCGGCCGCGGTGTAGGGTTTGAAATCGGCGGGCACGGTCCGCGCATTGAAATGGGTAAGGACATGATTCAGTACCGCCGCGATCTCCGCGTCGCTGAGCTGCGTCCACGACTGCATCACGCCATCATAATCCACGCCGTTGGAGGATATCTCTCCGCTCAATCCAAACGATACGACCCGCACCAGGTACTCGCGCCCGTCCGGCGCGTGCAGGTAGCGACCGACCGTGTCCGCCAGCGCCGGAAACGCGAGCGCCACGCCCTGCCCTTTGCCCTGATGACAGACCGCGCAGTGGACGGAGTATATCGCCGCGCCCGAAGCGCGCCCTGCCCCCGATGCGTGCGCCGCGCCGGCTATCGCCAGGACAGCGAAGCACCCGCCCACAAGCGCGGCCAGCGACCGCGCAGTATGCGGCGCCGCGTTCATCGCGCCGGCGCGGAAGGCGGACCCGGATGCGGATGCGCGGCGTGCATGAATTCCTGGATCGACGCGACCCCGCGTTCCTTGGCCTCGAGCAGGCTTTCCAGATGCTCGCGCGAGTTGATCAGGCCCTTGGCGCGCACCACGCCGGCCCGGTCGATCAGCACCGCATACGGGAGCTTGGCGACGCGGTAGGTCATGCCGAGTTCCTGCGACAGCAGGTAGGGAAAATCACCGAGCTTGTGCGCCGCGACAAAGCGCTCGTGCTCGTCGCGCTCACCGTCGCTGGCGAGAACAATCCGCAATGACTTCTCCTCGGCCGCGCGCAGCGACTTCAGAATCGGGAGCATCTTCTTGCACACCGGGCAGGTCGGCGAAAGGAAAAACACCAGCGTGTCGAGTCCGCGCTCGCTCGGAGCGCCAATCGCGACGCGGCCGCCACGCAGATCGCTGAGTTCGAAGACCGGCGCGGCGGCGCCCTCCTTGGGTCCGGTGTCGATCGTCAGCGCTCCGAGCGGCGCGATCCGTTCGTGCAGCACGCCAATCTGGCGCAGCAGCGCGAGCTGTATTCCCGCCATCACGAGCAGCAGGATCCACAAGACTATCTGCGAGATGACAATCGCTTGCGGCATTTAGAGGGCCTGGAGCGCGCGCGTGCGCGGCGCGTTGGCGATCGCGTAGTTCGCGCTGGCGTAAAGGACTATCAGGGTGGCGGCGCCAAATGCGATCGTCACGTAGTCGATCGGCGCCAGGCCGCGCGCCACAGGTGCAAGCTCGAGCAGGAGCGCCGCGATTATCAGCGCGAGGTTGCGCGCCAGCAGCGATGCGCCGAGCTTCTGGCGCAGCATCGGCCCGAAGCATCCGCAATCGATATCGCGCCGTCCGCGCCCCAGGTTGATCGCGACCGCGCCGCTGAGCACTCCCAGCAGCACCACCAGTGCCCGCGCCGCCACCGGCCGCGTCGCGGGCAGGAGAATCCCGGCGGCGCACAGACTCTCGAAGATCGGAATCGCCCACGCGGCCGGCTTCTCTGACCATCGCGGCAGCAGGCGATAATTCGCCACCGCGCCCTCGAACGCTTCGAGATCGTAGAGCTTCATCGCCGCCGATCCGGCGAAGATCGCCGCGAGCGCGATCGCGATTAGATGCTGGATTGCGGGATCGAGCATGCCGGGCGAGTAATAACCCATAGCGCGAATCCTGATCAAACGGTCAGCGCGTCATGCGAGAAGCGGGAAGGAACAATCCACAGATTACACCGATTCCACCGATTTAAGATCCCACACAAAGATACGGGCGGCGCCGTTTTGCGGCGCCGCCCGTATAATCCGTGAAATCTGTGTAATCTGTGGATTGTTCTTCAATCAGCCGGTGGCCACCGGGTCCGCTTCGAGCCCTTGCAGGTTGCGGATACTGGACCGCTCGAGCATCCGCTTGAGCCACGCATCGACTTGCGCGTGATTGGCGATAGTGTCGATCCCCAGATGCGGCAGCACCAGCAGGCGCGGCGCGAACGCGATATCGGCGACCGAAAATTCGCCAGCCAGGAATTGCTGCCCCTGGAGCTGCTGATCGAGGTAGATAAGCACGCGCTCGACGCCCTGATGCAGCCGCTGGATCCGGCCCTGGTCGCGTTCGGCCTCGGGCTTGGCGACCTCGGAAATCAACTGGCCGACCTGCGGAGTAAAGGAAGTGTCAGCGAAGTCCTCGAAGGTGCGCGCCCGCGAGCGCATCGCGCTCGAGCCGACCGCGGGCAGCACGGGCGGCTCCGGATATTCGTCCTCGAGATACTCGTTGATGATCGTCGAGTCATAGATGGTGGTGTCGTCGTCCACCAGGACGGGCACGCGGCCAAAGGGGTTGAGCCGCAAAAAATCCTGCTTGCGATTCTCGCCGCCGGCAAGATCCACCGCGACCAGTTCGTAGCTGAGACTTTTCTCGGCCAGCACGATTCGCACCTTCTGGCCATAAGGGCAGGACAGGAAGTCGTAGAGTTTGATCATATCGGGCAAAGCCTCATTGCGCCGCAACCTGGATCTTCAAGCTCGCCTCAACCTCCGCGTCGAGCTTGATCGGAACCGTGAACTCGCCGAGCGCCTTGATCGGCTCGGGCAGGATGATCTTGCGGCGTTCGAGGTCGAAGCCGCGCGCGCGCAGCGCGCGCTCGATATCGATATTGGTGACCGAGCCGAACAACTTGCCTTCTTCGCCGGCACGCGCGGAGATCGCGAGCACGATCGCCTCGAGCTTCTCCTTGAGCGTCATCGAAAGGTCCTTGCGCCGCTCGCGCTTGAGCATCGCGATATTCTTCTGATGCTCGAAGGCGCGCAGGTTTCTGGGATTGGCCTCGACCGCCAGCGCACGCGGCAACAGGTAGTTGCGCGCGAAGCCGGCGCGCACCTTGACCACGTCGCCGGTGCGTCCCAGGCTGGGAACATCTTCGTTGAGAATTATCTGGACATGCATTGTCTATTCGCGCCTCAATCGCGCGCCCCTGTCTATAGGAAATCCCCGTAACTTCCCGCTTCCTGGCGTGGCGGCTTGAGGCGGCGGAAATCCACCCACAAGTCGAAGATTCCGGCCACGCAGACCACCGCCGCCACCACCGGCTGAACGATCGCGATGAAATAAATCACCCCGCGCACGATCACCGGCACCGACAGCGACTGAAAGTAGAAGCCCATGATCGCAAGGCCCTGGCAAAAATAGATCGCCGCGAAAACCAGGAAGCCGTTGAGCGCGATGTCGCTTACCGCGCGCATCGGCGCCAGCATCCCGAACCCGGTCGCGATCAGTCCCCAGATGAGCCATTCCGGGGCCGACCACTTGGCCAGATCGCCGAACAGCGGATACGCAAGGCTGCTCTTGCCGCCCCATCGCCAGTACAGGCGCAGGTTGAGCAGTATCGCGAACCCCGCCAGTATCGCGGCCAGCGCCGGCATGATCCGGACGATCACCCTGAGCAGCTCGGCTTTGGTGTCGGCCGCAATCGCGTTGGGCATCCCCATCGCGCGATACATCTCCTGCCCGCGCGCCATCCCGGCCGCAAGCTGCGCGTCGATCGCTTTGGCCACGGCGGCTGGCGTTCCGAACGCCACCAGCGCTGTAACCGCCGCCGCGGCGAGCATCGTGCCCGCGCCCGCTATCACGATCACTTCGAACGGGCGGCGCCGCTCGAGCATGAACGCCACCGCCGCGGTGGCGAGCCCAAGGCTCACCAGGTAAGCCCCTGCTCCCATTGGTCCGACCGGAACCGCGACCAGCGCAGCGGCAAGCACGATAGCGATCGCGGCGCGCAGATCGGCGTGGGTGCGTCCAACCGTATGGCGCAAGATCGGGAGCGGCGACAGCAGCGCCGCAAAGGTGCCGACCACCGGCACCAGTCCGCCCGCGATGAACAACGCAGCGGCCAGCGCGGAAGCCCGCGTCATCCCGAATAGTTCCCTGCGCGTCACGGCGAATCCGTCAGATTCCGAGGGTCGAGAACGGCAATAGCGCGAGCACCCGCGCACGCTTGATAGCAATCGCGAGCTGGCGCTGATGCTTGGCGCAGTTGCCCGAGGTGCGGCTGGGAACGATCTTGCCGCCCTCGGTGATAAAGCTGCCCAGCGTACGCACGTCCTTGTAATCGACCTTAAGCGTCTTGTCGGCGCAAAAACGGCACACCTTGCGCCGTCCACTACCCGGACGCCGACGCATCGCGCCGCCGCGCCCTTCGCCGCCGCGGTCTCCGTCGGGACGCGGGCCGCGCGGCCCGCGCGAACCCTCGTCATTGCGCGGCCGGTCGCCGCCTTGTTCCATTCTATCGTCTGCCATTGCAATTCCTTGATAACCGACAACTATTGCGCCACCGCCGTCAGGCTGGTCCTGACCGCGATGCTGTTTAAGCCGGTGCGCGGACCTCGATTCGGGCCGCCGTCACCTCGACAACTGCCGACCCTGGGATGCGCGCCGCATACGTCCCCGAGCCGGTCCGCCGCCTCGACTCCGCGCCCATCGCGCGACACCGCTCATCACGGGGGCGCCAGCCGAGGCCGCCCGAAGCTCAGTCACGCGGGTTAAACGCCCCTCGAGTTCAATTCGGTTCGCCACCGCCGTCGGGGTCGATCGCGGTCGGGTCGGCTTCGGCCATGATCTCCTCGGGCGCGTCTGGGGTGTCATCGCGCTGGCGCTCGCGTTCGGCCTGCTGCGCGGCAAAGGCCGCGGCGCGGGCTTCGGCGGCGGCGCGAGCCTCGGCGATACGCTGATTGCGCGTCTCGATCTCCTCGCGCACCTTGGCCGCGTCGGCGTTGGAATCGACCAGCACCGAAAGATAGCGCAGCACGGTGTCCGACAGCTTCAAGTTGCGCTCGACCTCGTTCATCACCGCGCCGTCGGAGAGATAATCGAGCCGGACGTAGTAGCCACGGCGCTCGCCCTTGATTTGGTAGGCAAGCTCGCGCGACCCCCACTCTTCGTTTTCGACGATTTCGCCGCCGCCTTGGGCGACGATCGCCGAGTAACGCTTGATGGATTCCTTGATTTGGGGTTCGCCCTGGTCGGGGCGAAGAATAAATATGGTTTCGTAGCGCCGCAACGCGCGTAGTCCTCCTTACGGTTTCTAGCCCCAAGTTTGGAGCAAGGAGCAAACGTCTAAACTATCATCGCAATGCAAGCCTAACAAGCCGGATTTCAGAAAATATCAGCCCTGCCCTTGAGATTACGCCGCGCTCTGTTATTGAGAGAGACGAACATAAGTTGACACCGGCCAAGATCCGGCGCAGTGCGATTCAAGCGTGACCCTTCAGGAGGACCACACAGTGGCAAAGGTAAAATCAAAAAAGGCTACCCGCAAGCCCAATCCGAAACCGGTCAAACTCAAGATGCGCGCAAAGCCCGCGCCCAAGCCGGCTCCCAAGCGCACGGCAGCGATCGTGAAACCCGCCGTCGCGCGCCCGGCCGCGCGGCCCGCCGCGCCATCGGAGCCGCGCATCCCCAGCTACGCCGAGCTACCGGTTCGCGCTGGAGCGCCGGAAGGCTCCGCATGGGGCGTGTTCGGCGATCGCGACGAGGTTGGAACAATCAACCTGCTGACCCCGGGGCGAGTGCGCGCCGCGGCCGGCTCGATCAAGACCGGCAAGGTCTTCGCACTGAACCTGCCGATCGATATTCCGAATCCTCCGCTGTTCACCCGGCAGGCGCATCGCCATACCGTAAAGGCCTTCCCGCCGCCGACCGAGTTCGTGCTCGACGACTACCTGGACAATTTTTATCCGCAGGCGTCCTCGCAGTGGGACGCGCTCGCCCACGTCAAGCATCCCGTGTTCGGGGCATACAACGGGATTCCCGACCATGAGATGACCGGACGCGGCGGCACGCGGCTCGGAATCGACAATCTGGCGCGGCGCGGAATCGCGGGGCGCGGAGTGCTGGCCGATATCGGGCGTTATTACGCGCGGGTCGGAAAATCGATCGAATACACCACGGCGCAGTCGATTCCGCTCGAGGACCTCGAGGCCACGCTCGCCGCGCAAAAGTCGGCGCTGCGCGCCGGCGACATCCTGCTCATCCGTATCGGATGGACCAGCTTCTACTTGGGCGCCAGCGACGCGGTCAAGGAGGATCTTGCGCGTGAGACGGTGGTGCCGGGAATCGAGGGCAGCCAGCGCGTCGCGCGATGGATTTGGGACCATCACCTGGCCGCGGTCGCGTCGGACTCGCCCGCGCTCGAGGCGCTGCCGAAATCCGGCGAACAGGAATTTATGCACTTTCACCTGCTGGCGTTCTTCGGGATGCCGATTGGCGAGATGTGGAATCTCGAGGATCTCGCCGAGGATTGCGCGCGCGACAAGGTGTACGAATTTTTCCTGACCTCGGCGCCGCTCAACGTACCCGGAGGGATTGGGTCGCCGCCCAACGCGCTCGCGATCAAGTGATCGCCCGGCAGGCCTGAAATGCGATCGCGGGCGAGGCGCTATCCTCGCCCGCGATCGATAATCAATAGCGGATTTCTCCTCGAACCCGAGCGCTAACGCTTGCGTCCAAGCATCAGTGCCCTGCCCTCGCCATCGCCTCGGTCGATAGAAACGCCTTATCGACCGCGCCCATATTGATATACCAGCATTCGCGCTCGGGCGTATCCGGGCCCGGCAGATAGCAGGTGGTCACCATGCCGGATTGGTCATCGACGCTCGACGCCGCCACATTGAACTCGCGCTGGTACGGATACACGGCGACCTTGGCGTCGGGAACCGGGCGATCGCGATAGGTGTACAGATAGATCTGCGTCTTCCACAGCTCACCCTTGCGGTCGTAGCTATCGACGTAGGGACTCAACCACGCTTCGCCATCGATATACACGATCGTCTTCGATTGCAGCACGCCGCTTATCCGCTCGGGACGCGGCGTGACCTCGACGACATACAGATGGCGCATCTCCCAGTCGTCGGCGCATGAGGTCGCGCCGCCGTCGGTCGGGCACGGATGCGCCGGCGAGTTGCGCGCGTGGACGCATCCGAGCATCTCGCGCTCGCCCAGGAACTTGTAGTTGTACTCCTGCGGCTTGGCGGCAAATCCGCCAACGTGATCGGGGTCGAACGTCGAAAGCCCCGGCGACGCGCTCAAGATCACCTCGTTTACGCGGCGGATGCGCCGGCTCTGCGCAAGATAGGCCCACGCGTCGTCGCCGCGGTCGGGATCCCAGTAGCGATAGCGCATCCCGCCGCTGCCGCGATCCTCGGCGGGCGCGATCGTCGGATAGGCGGCGACGCGCCACCAGATGCCGGTGGTTTTGAAGTCGGGATCGGCGGGCAGCGGCTCGACCTCGGTGCGGCCAATATCGAAGTATCCCGCCAAATGGCCCGCCTCAGTGAAGTTGATCACATTTTGCGGCGCGCCGGGCGCGAAGCGCACGACCTGGCACTCGAAGTAGCGCAGATCGAAATCGTCGGTCGCGATCGGCTTGAAGCTCGAGTTCCACATAATCTTGGTCGCGAGGTCCGGGTCGTTCGGATCGAGCAGCGGAAACGGCTGACCCGCCACGTAACCCACCACGGTGCGATGGTCCCGCGACAGGCGCACCTGCGGCGAGTACTTCTCGGTCGCGACCCGGTACGGAGGCGGCCAGTCGATTCGCCCGGGCGCGACGACGTGCAGCTCCATCCCCCTGGTAACTGCGACGTAGGTGCCGGGGCTCACGAGCGGCTGGACCCTGGCGGCGTTTGCCTGGGTGATCGTCTGGCCGGGTTTGACTTCGGCGGCGCCCGCCCGGAGCGGAGCAATCACCGCGGCGGCCAGCACCGCCATGCCCGCCGCGAACCATTGATTTCGCATCGGCACGATCCTACCCGCGGAGCGCGTCATCCGCGCGGCGCGCGGCGGAAAACCTGAAGCATTACTTTAATTCCACGAGAACCTGGCGCACGCGCGTCTGGCCCGCGTTGCGGTACCCGCGTCCCGCCTCGCGCGGATACCAGCGCACGCTCCCGGCGGGCAACTATTCGCGCCGCGCGCTTTCGCGCCCGCCGGCCGCGCGTTCGAGGATTTCGAGCTCGCCGCCCTCGGCGCTATATGCGACCGCGTCATGCGAATAGCGCCGGATCGCGGCTTGCGCGCCCGGCGCGAGCGTAATCTCGCTCACGCGCACGCGGTCGTTGTCGAGAATCATGATCGCTCCAGGCTCCGGCTCGCGACCGGCCAGCGCCTCGCATCCAACGAACCCCAACCGCTCGGCGCCACGCTTGGCGGGCCGCTTGAGCTCGATCAGCGCCTCGTAAAAGCGCGTCGCGCCGACGTTGTGCGCGCTTTCAATTCCCCCCGCCGGAACGAAATAGACCGCGCGCGAGTGCAGCGGAAAGCCGCGCGGTTTTCCGCCCGCCGGATTCTCGCCCTGCCGCAGCGCGCCGACCGACGCGCTCGACAGGATGAACAGCACGTAGTCGAGCGTATGGTGATGCAGTCCGCAGACTTCGCCAGGAGCCAGGTCCATCTCCCACACGCGCACGTCGTCATTCTCGAACAAGGTGCGGGTTGCGACCGGTCCCAAGGTTTCGGTTTGTGCCGCTTCCATGCTTAACGCTCCTCTTCGTAGCATCCGCGATTTTCGCCGCAGGAGTCCGCGTCCGCCGGCTCGCCGTCGGGGCCGAACGGGCGCTGGGTTAAGAGGCAGGTGTAGCACGCGGTGGTGCTGTCGGGATCGAACCTCCGCTCACCGTCGGGCGTGCGATAGTAGGCGGTCTTGGTGCGGAGCAATCCGCAGAATTTTCGGGTCGCCATCGTGCTCAACCCTCCGCGGCGCCGCCGGCGGCCAGAATCGCGCGGCGCACAATCGCTTTCGCGATCGCGACTTTGTAGGCGTTGTCGGACATCGGTTGCGCCTGGGCCAGCGCCGCGTCGGCGGCGGCGCGCGCGTGCGCTTCATCGAGCGGAGCGCCGATAATAGCTTTCTCCGCCGCGGGCGCGCGCCACGGAATCGGTGCGACGGCGCCCATCACGACTCTGGCGTCGCGAATCGTTTTGCGATCGGCCGACGGCACGATCACGACCGCAACGCTCACCAGCGGCCAATCGAAGCTCTGCTTCTCGCGCACTTCAAGATAGACGCCGCGGGCGCCGGGCGCGGGCGCGGGAACAATCACTTCAGTGATTATCTCGCCGGCGCCCAAATCGTTTTCGCGCTTCGGATCGACCTCGGGCAGCGTGAAGAATTTCTCGAGTGCAACGGTCCGCTCGCCCTCGGGTCCCATCATTCGCGCGCTCGCACCATACGCGATCAACGCGGGCGCTAGGTTCGAGGGATGCACGATATACGACGGGCCGCCGCCGAGGATCGCGTGGTATCGATTCAGCCCGCCGATCGAGTAGCACTTTTCGCCGCCCTTCTTGAGGCAGTTGACGAGCGGATTGCGGAAGTACCAGCATCGCGGCCGCTGCAGCAGGTTTCCGCCGACCGTCCCGAGGTTGCGAATCTGTGGCGTCGCCGCCTCGCCCGCCGCGTCCGAGATCGCGGTGAAGCGCGCCTGCACGTCGCGATTGGCGGCCACTTCGTGCAGCTTCGCGAGCGCGCCCAGCCGCAGCTCGCCGCCGGGCTTGAGCTCGATCCCGTCGAGCCCGCTTAGTCCCTTCAGGTTGACCAGCATGGCGGGCGTGGCGATGCCCTGCTTCATCAGATCGAGGACATCCACGCCGCCCGCGATCGCACTGTGATTCGGCTTTGCGACGAGCGCACTGGCGTGCGCAAGATCGGCCGGCGTGACAATCGTAAACTTGTTCATCACGGATGCCCCAGCGCGGCCAGAATCCTGTCCGGCGTCAGCGGAAGCTCGCGCAGCGGAGCGCCGACCGCGTCGCTGACGGCACACGCCACCGCGGCGGCGCTCGCGACGTGGGCGACTTCGCCGATTCCGAGCACGCCGGTGTTGGTGCCGCCGTTGAGCACCTCGACGAACATCACGTCGATTTGCGGCACGTCGAGCGGGCCAACCAGCTTGTAATCGTCCATCGTCGGATTGACCATCAGCCCCAGTTGCGGGTCCATCCGCCGCGTCTCGAACAACGCGTATCCGATTCCCATCAGGACGCCGCCGTTGATCTGGCTGCGCGAGGTCAGCGGATCGAGCATCGTGCCCGCGTCATGCACCGCGACCACGCGGAGCACGCGCACGACTCCGGTTTCGGTATCGACCTCGACTTCGGCGAACTGGCATCCGGCCTGATCGGGTCGATAGGCGGCGTAGTTGGGAATCCTTTCGCCGCCGGCCGAGATCGAATCTCCGGGAATACGGCGGCATACGTCCTTGAACGCGGCCTTGCGCGAGGGATCGAAGCGCACGCGAATCACCGCGTCGCGCGCCTCGAGATCCGCCGGTTCCGCGCCGAGCATCGGCGCCGCAATCTTGAACAACTTGTCCTTCAGATGCGCCGCCGCCTGGCGAACCGCGGGCGTGTTCGACGGCGAACTCATGCTGCCGCCCGAGGGCAGCGAGAACGGATAGCGTGTATCACCGATTTCTGACGAGACCATCGCGATCGGCAGTCCCAGCTCTTCGGCCGCGACGATTGCGAGCGCGGTGCGGGTTCCCGTGCCGATATCCTGCGTGCCGCAGCGAATCTCGACGCGGCCGTCGCGATGCGCGATCGCCAGCGCCTCGGGGCCCGAAAAGCCAAGCGCGTGCCACGCGGCGCACGCGACGCCGATTCCGCGGCGCATCGGGCCGGTGGATATTTTCGCCGCACTCTTTTCGCTCCATCCGAACGAGCGTGCGCCGAGTTCGAGTTCGATCGCGCGAATCGGGTTGTCATTGTTGAGGCGGCGGAACTCGAGGCGATCCATCCCGATCTTGCGCGCCATCTCGTCCATCGCCATTTCCAGTCCGAACATGCCCTGCGGCCATCCGGGCGCGCGCATCGGCGACGACGGTCCGGCGTTGGTGTAGATGTTGCGCTCCTCGGTCCGGACGTTGGGACACGGATAGACCATCTTGAAGGG
>DATKSQ010000013.1:0-4131 GCA_035531615.1 Binataceae bacterium (SeqCode) | reverse complement strand
AGTTGCCGGTAGCCTTGGAAGCGGCTCTGGCGCGCGCGGCTGGTGTGACGATACCGACAGGATGACATTCGTGCCCGATCGGGCTCGATGTCTCTCGACCAGCAATGAGCGCATTGATTGGGAAACAGAGACATTCGTCACCCACTCCCTGCGCGCCGATGGCTTCGACGCGAGCGAGGATGGGACGGGGAGGGGGACGCCGCTTGTGTTCGATGAGCGCAATATCACATCCAAGAGTAATCGCTCGCGCGTCGAACCTGGACGCCCGAGCCACACGCTTCATGCCGATCCGCCTACCGTCGCCTTCTTCAATCTTCGCGGGCGCGAGGGCGGCGCAATGCCGGAAGAAACCGATCTCGCCAGCCTGCGGTCATCATCAGGCGGATCGTCGCGAACGTATGTGGGAGTCAGGCGACTTACGCCCGTCGAATGTTCCAGACTACAGGGATTTCCCGATGATTATTGTCTAATCCCAGTCAAGCGCGTTAAACGCGAGCGCCTGAAATCACCAAAACGAAATGCGGATGATGTGCCTCGATATGTCGAGATTGGCGGCGAGGTTTGGCAACTTGCGGCTGACGGTCCAAGGTATCGCGCTCTTGGAAACAGCTTCGCGGTGCCCGTGATTGCCTATTTAGGCCGCCGTATCCAGATGGTCGAGGATTACCGCCGATGAGTGACGCCATCGTCGAGCGGATCGCGCGCGTGCTAGGCCGCGGCGCGGAGCGGCAGATCAAGCCGGGTGTCTGGCTCACGCTCTGCCCCGCACACAATGATAGCAATCCGTCGCTGACCATCAAGGTCGGCTCGCATGTCGCCGCAATCTGGAGTTGCTGCGGTGGTACCGGATGCTCGAATGATGATGTCGGTCACGCGCTCCGCGATGCCGGACTGTGGCCGCCCCGCGACGGACGCGACAACGTAATCCAGTTCCGCCCGCAGCAGTCCGCTCCGAAGGCTGAGCCCGACTGGGTAATCGTCTCACCAATTCCCGACGACGCGCCGCCGTTCACCAAATCGCCGAATGCCGCCGCCGTCTGGCAATACCGCGATATCGCCGGGCGCATTCTTGGCTACGTCGAGCGCGTCAACCGCGAAGGCACACGCAAAGACTTCTTTCCGAAGGTGCTCGAACGCAACCGCGTAACCGGCGCCATGCGATGGGCCGCGCGCGCGTTCCCGGAGCCCCGGCCGCTGTATGGACTCTGGCGCCTACCGGAGAAACCAGACGCGCCCGTCCTGATCGTCGCCGGCGAGAAATGCGCGGACGCGGGCGACCGGACCGTCCCGACCTTTGCGACCGTCAGCGCCAGCGGCGGCGAGGGTGCGCCAGCGAAGACCGACTGGTCGCCGCTCAACGGGCGCGCCGTCACGATATGGGCCGATCAGGATCCTACAGGCAGAAATTTCGCGGCCGCAGTGAGCGATCGACTGCTAAAGCTCGACCCGAATCGGACGGTGAAAATCCTCGATCTGGGTGACGACGGTAAGTTCCCGCACAAGTTCGATATCGCGGACGCAGAGGACGGCTCGAAAATTAAGGACGGCTGCCCGAAATGGACCGCCGTCCAGATACAGGATTTTGTTAAGGGTCATGATAACGCGCCGATGAAACTCGGGCCGATCGACATTGATGGCCACGACGCATCGAAGTTCACGATCCTCGGTCACGACGGCAACCGCTTCTTTTTCCGGCGCACGATCAATCCGCAAATCCTCGAAGCCAACTGCAATACGCTCGGCAAAAACTTCCTGCTGTCGCTCGCGCCGCTTGTGTACTGGGAATCCCGGTACGCGAGTAAGACTGGATGCGATTGGACTGCGGCTATCAGCGATCTGATTGCGATTGCGACGGCAAAGGGCATTTTCCATGAGCATCAGAAACGCGGGCGCGGCGCATGGCTGGACCGCCAGAAGGGCGAGCCTGGTGACTATCTGCTCTGGCATACCGGATCGAAGCTGATTATCGGCCCGAAGGAGGTTGCGCTCGCCGATTTCAAATCGCGCACGCGGCTTGTCTATGACGCGAAGGCCGATCTGAATCTCGATCTATCGAAGCCACTCAACGATAAAGAGGGCGCCCGTATCCTGGATGAGGTCTGCTGCCAATTGCGCTGGCGCAAGCCTATCTCGGCGTACCTGTTCGCCGGATGGATGGTGCTCGCGCCATTCGGCGGCGCGCTGAAGTGGCGCTCGCACGTTTGGATTTCCGGCGCAGCCGGGAGTGGGAAGACGACTTTGCTTAACCGAATAGTCAAGCGGCTGCTCGCGGATACGCAACTCTACATCGAGGGTCCGAGCACGGCGGCCGGCATCCGCGGTGCACTCGACGGCGATAGCCTGCCCGTCATATTCGACGAAGCGGAGCGCACGGGTAAGTCCGCCGAAAAACGCATCGAGGATATCCTTGAAATCATTATGAGCGCATCGGGCGGTGGCGGCAGCATCATCAAGGGAACGGCTACGCAGGGCGCAACCTCGAAGGACGTACGCGCGTGCTTTTGTTTGGCATCGATTAACACCGCGACACGCGACACGCAGGCGGCGTCGCGGCGCATCACGCTGCTCGAACTGAATATGGCGTCCGATCCGAATCAGACGGCATGGGAATCGATCAATCGCGGCATCGAGCAGCTACCGGAGGGCGACCGTCTGATTGCACGGACGCTGAAATACTTCAGCGCACTCGAACATAACATTGAGATATTCAAGCGCGCGGTTGCGCAACACCTGGGTTCGCAGGCGATGGGCGATCAGCTCGGGCCGATGCTGGCCGGCGCGTGCCTGCTGAAATCGACGCGGTTCATTTCGGAAGAGAAAGCGCGCGAGTGGGTTGCTGGACAGGAGTGGGACGAACACGCGCCGATACTCGGCGAGGATCGGGATGAGGAGCGCGCACTCGGGCGATTACTCAGTCAGGTCGTCCGCACCGTTAAGCCGGTTGGCGGCGTGGTCGAGGCCAGCGTTGCTCAGATGGTCCAGCTCGCGCGTGGCGATATGGATGACGCGGAAGAACTGCGCGCGTTGGCTGATATCGGCGAGTCGCAGGCGCGGCAGTACCTGTTGCGGATGGGTGTGCGTGTGGTGCGCGGCGCCGAAAAGGTATTCATCGCGCACCGGAATTCGGAACTGGACAAAATTTATCGCGATTCGGCGTGGGCACGGAACTGGGCGGACTCACTCGCGCGGCTGCCGGGTGCGGAGTTGGGCGTCCCGTCGAAATTCGCGAGCGGACGGACGCAAGTGGCGGTCGCGTTGCCGTGGGCGACGGTGTTCCCGGCGGGAAAGGAGGCGGTGGCGTGAACCCCTACTACTCAGAAGCTGGGATCACGATTTACAACGCGGACTGCCGCGAGGTATTGCCGACGCTCGGGCAGGCGGACCACGTGATTACCGACCCGCCGTATTGGCCGAGAGCGATGAAAAACGCGCGTAGCGGCTCGACCATCAAACAGCGCCGAGACGGAAAAATTTACGATTTCGGCTATGCGGGGCTAACTGCCGAACTTCGCGCCGATGTGGGCCGCGAAATGGCGCGCCTCGCAAGCCGTTGGTGCTTGACGTGGTGCGATCTCGAAAGTATCTCGGCGTGGCGCGTCGATCTTGAAAGCGCGGGGCTGCGGTATATCCGAACTGGGGTTTGGGTGCGCGAACATGGCGCGCCGCAATTTTCGGGCGACCGTCCGGCCCAAGGCGCAGAGGCGTGCGTTATAGCGCATGGAACTTCCGAGCGGTTACGCTGGAACGGCGGCGGCAAACCGGCGGCGTGGGTCGGTCAGATCGTCAATTCGCAAGCGGCGCGCGGACATTCCTCCCCGAAGCCGCTCTGGCTTATGTGCCGCCAAGTGCGCGACTTCACCGATCCCGGTGAGCTAATCCTCGATCCGTTCATGGGGAGCGGGACGACCTTGCTCGCCGCGAAGAATCTCGGACGCAGGGCCATCGGGATCGAGATCGAGGAAAAATACTGCCGTATCGCAGTCGAACGGCTGCGACAGAGCATCCTGCCGCTTCGAGCGGGTATGTAGCTCCCCTTCCCGTGCGGGAAGGGGTGGGGGTTAGGTCGAGATTGGAGGGCGGGCGATGGCGGGGGCGGCTGACGATATCTTGCGGCGCGTGCCGCCGCATAAT
>DATKSQ010000012.1:0-11786 GCA_035531615.1 Binataceae bacterium (SeqCode) | reverse complement strand
AGCTGACTCTTAATCAGCGGGTCTCCGGTTCGAGCCCGGAACGGCGCACCACATTATCTGTGGAAGATTAGGGTTTTTCGTGAAGGCCGCGATGGGAATTACGTTCACGAAAGCGAAAATTTCAAATCCTCGCCAGCCGCGCCGGCGTGCGGTCGAAATCGAATTTTTGATTGATACCGGCGCGATCTTCAGCGTGGTTCCCGCCCCGATAGCTCGCAAGCTTGCGATCGCAAAACTCGAGCGCGAAGAATTCACGCTGGCGGACGGAACCCGCCGCACCTATGACACAGGCGAAGCCTTCTTCGAGGTCGGCGAAAGGCGCGGCACCTCGAAGATCGTCTTCGGACCGCCGGACGTGACCCCGTTGCTCGGAGCCTTGACCCTTGAAAGTCTCGGCTTGATGGTAAACCCCGTCACGCGCGAGGTCTTACCGATGCGGCTGTTCCTGGCCTCGAAACGCCGCCGATCTGGCCGCCAACGCCTCGCTCGCTGACGATTTCGCGGCCGATCGCCGCGCGGGTGGCGGCGCGCGCCGGTTTAGCGCCCGTGGACAACGGAAACTTGCCGCGAAAGATTCCTTGCGCGGAGCATCCCGCTTTCCGGTGACGAGGCCTTATGCGGCGCGCCGGCGGCGGCGGCCAGCTTGAGCGAGGTGAAGCTCGACTCGCATTCCCGCTCGCGCGAGCATCTCGATCAGCGTGTCGATGCTGAACAGATCGATTTTTCCGCGCACGAGATCGCTTACTCGTGGTTGAGTGACGCCGAAGAGCGTTGCCGCCGACGCCTGCGTCAGCTTGCGCGCCTTGATGAGACGCCGGATCTCGATCATCAGTTCGGCGCGCAGCCGCAGGCTCTCGGCTTCCTTCGGGTCGAAGCCGAGGTTCCGGAACACGTTTCCAGCCGAGCGTTCGATTCTCATCGTAAGGTTACTTTGCCGGACTTTACGCTGCCGCGCCGGGTTCGGAGTAATTCGCTCAATCGCGATTTCGCCAGCTCCAAATCATACCTCGCCGTTTTTCCGCTTTTTTTCTCGAACGCGTGAAGCACGTATTGAGTCCCGCTTTCGCATCAATGAATAAAACGCTGGCTAATGCCTCTGGTGTTCCCGATTATCAACAAATAGGGGATGATGGTGGCACAGGCTTTAGCCTGTGTCTGCCTATACGCATCGGGTTGAAAACCTGTTGACTGTGTGCTAGCATTAACTCGTCCGCTGGTGAGCGTTCCTCAGTCCTGTCCTGCCCGGGTTCGAGTCCTCAATGTGTCGCCGCGCGATGGTTCGTTCCTGCGCTTGCCGCGATGGCTCGAGGAGATTGGACTGACTATGCGAATGCAATCGCCCGATTCGCCCGCGTGGCCGCCGGATGCTCACGTAAAGTCTGTGAGCGTCCTTAGAGGCGGTTTCCGGCCCGCGCGCCGGAGTCAAACCGCGACGCGCGAAAGGCCGCATCGAACGGGGCGTGAAACTGAGAAATTAGAGCATTTTCGCGGAAGAATGTTCATCGGATGCCGATGATTTTTTCAAACGAACCCACCGCGATCTTTGGCCGGAGCCGTGGCTCGGGCGGATCGCAGGCGCGTTGCTGTGGCCTGCGCGATCTTCGTTATCGCATAGTCCGGGAACGGGAATACGGCGCTGACGTTGATCTCACACAGAACGTACGTGTCATCGCCGGATTCGGTTTTCGGTCCATAGAGAAAATCCGCGTCCCAGATTACCGGGAGTGAGGCGCGCTCAATGCCGAGCATCCGCATCATCGCCGGCGTCCACTCCGATTCCATCTTTCGTCTGAGAGCCTGGAAGGCCGGCTCCGACGCGCCGTACATGATGCGCGGTCCCGGCTGCGCGGGTTCGGTCCCCGCCGGCGACGGCATCAGCGCCTTGATTAGCTGATGCCCGAATCCGGCGACTTCATCGATGACCATGTAGCATCGAATCATCCCGTCCGGCAGGCGCGGCTGAAACGGCTGATCGATCATGCATCCGTGCCCGGCGAAGTATTGATCGCATCGGCTGAGGAATTCGCCGAGCGGCAGATCCTCCTCGACGCTGCCTCTGCGCGCGTGCAGCACATGGACGATGGTATCGGCGCCCGCGGTCACGGAGGCGCCGGCGCCGAGCTCGACCTTCCACGTTCCGATCCCGCCGTTGCCGCGATTCTGCTTGAGCACGCGCGGCCCTGACGCGAGCCGCGGCGGGAACTGCTCCTTCAATTCCTCGAGCGTGCGGTAAATCCGCGTGTCGGTTCCCCATCCGAGCTGCCGGGTGCGAAAGAGCACTTCCTTGGTGCCCATCTTGAGGATCACCTCGGGATGCGCGCTGACCCAGACTCCCTCGGCCGCGACCTCCCGCAGCATCGGGTCCAGCCTCGAGCGATCGTGGCCTTCTGAAATCGGATCGACCCATACCAGGACGCCGTCGAGGCGCAGGAGTTGATCGCGCGCCTCATCCACGGCCTCGTCCGAGTAGACTACCGGCTCAGCGTCGACGTTGAGCTCGGCCAGCGCCTCGAACATCGGGCGCAGCCTGTTGTTCAGGCTGGTGGTTTTTGCGCGGGCGTCGCGGTCCCCGCGCCATAGCAGGGCGATCTTCCCGAGGTTATCAATTGGCATTTCCAGACCTCTCGCTAATCAGCAATGACTACTATGAGCGGAACAGACTATGAGCCGTGAGAAGTCACAGTATCGTGGAAGATCAGCAAACGTCCGCTTTTCGGATCGCACACGTAAGCGTTGTCACGATCGTCAGCCGCGACGCAATGCGCACCCTGCGCGGTCGCTACGGTTGCGAGCACGATCGCGGCGCCCTTGGCGGAAATTCCGATGATCGCCATCGTAGCGCTTTTCGCTCCGGGCAAGTACACATGCGCCAGATGGGGATTATAGGCGATGATGTCGACACCCGAGCCGGAGGACGCGCTTCCCAGCCGCGCTCGAGTGTTCAAATCCAACACCGTCATTTTCCCTTCCGCGCATCCCACGAACAGAAAGCCGCGTGCGGCGTCTATCGCGAGGCCGCGCGAACCTGTGCATCCGTTCTTCCACCGCTGAACGATCTTGCGGCTCTTCAAATCAATAGCGAGCGTCGCGTCGGTCCACAGATTCACGTACGCGCGACTTCGCTTATTATCGATGATCAACGACTCGGGGCCGCCCGGTATGGAAATGAAATCAAGGTGAGATGGTTTCGCGGCGCCGCCCGGCGGCAAGGAGAAGACTTCGATGCGCGCCGCGCGCGGCTCCGTCACCCAAACCTGGCCGGCCGCGGATACATACCGGACGTAATCGGGTTCCGCGGCGAGCGGTGCGCTGCCAATAACAGACCGTGCCATTGGATCGATGACCTCGAGTCGCTTGGCGTCCCGATCGGTCGCGAACAGGAGTCCACGGCCCTCGTCCGCCGACGTCACACCTTGACCGTGTCCTCCGGCGAACGACGCCTGTCCGGAGAATCCGCCGATCGCGGTAATCTGTCTGGTGTCGGGGTCAATCAGGTCCAGATTTCCGGAACGGCCGGCCGGCACAATCACGGAGTGGATTGAAGGAGAAAACCCCATATCGTCGAAGCCGATTCCCGCTTCGCCGCCCGGAAGAGCCAGCAGCGCCGGCGCCATGGTTCCGGTCGCGGCGAGCAATCCCACGCACAACAGAGCAAGCGCAAGTTTCAAAAAATTCGGTTGCCGTATTAGTGACATGATTTTTTCCTCAACTCGCGGGTTGCCGCGCGCAGAATCTTCTTGAACGCAGCGAGCGCACTGGGATCGATCTGCCACTGGAACCAAATCCTGTCCAGACTCCCGAAGTCAACGTCGATCCCCGGAAACGTATCGTTGGGGCTCCGGTACCGCGAACCAAAGCAATTCCAGGCCGTCACAGCGACTTGTGCGCGCTTGCATCCGGGGCCGGGCTACGCGACGCTTGGCGCGATTTGCCGTCATGAAAACTGCTGACCCAGCCGCCACGCCCGAGACCGCCTGTGCCGCGGAGATTGACGCGGTGCGGATGCTCGCCGAGTTCGACTCGCCGCGCGCGTGGCGGATGGTCGCGGTGGCGTTCGCCGCGATGTTCACCGTGTACGGCGTCGCGTACAGCTTCGGCGCGTTCTTCAAGCCGATGGCGGCCGAGTTTGGCGCCGATCGCAGCCGTACCTCGGTGGTCTTTTCGCTGACGGTGTTCATATGGAGCGTACTCGGATGGCCGGCCGGCCATCTGAGCGACCGCCTCGGTCCGCGCGCCGTGCTGGCCGCCGGCGCGCTCTTGATGGGGACGGGACTGGTGCTGACCGCATACATCGATCGACTCTGGATTGGCTATTTGACCTACAGCGTCGGAGTGGGAATCGGAATTGCCACGGCGTACGTGCCGATGGTCGCGGTGGTCGGCGGATGGTTTCTGCGCAGGCGCAACACCGCGCTTGGAATCGCGGTGGCCGGGATCGGATGCGGTACGGTGCTGGTCGCGCCGCTCTCCGCCGCGATGATTCAGCTAATCGGATGGCGCGACACCTACGTGGCGCTCGGCGCAGCATCGACCGTTGTGCTGCTCGCATGCGCGGCGCTTGTCGAGCGGCCTCCGGTGCATGTGATTCCCAGCGCAATCGACGTGCGCGCGGCAGTCCGCACGCCGGCGTTCCGCCTGTTGTACCTCAACTCATTTTTATCCTCGATGGCGCTGTTCGTGCCATTCGTCTATCTGCCGGCGTTTGCGCACGATCATGGCGCCAGTGAGATTGCGAGCGCCGCGCTGATTAGCATCATCGGCGGCGCCAGTGTGGCCGGCCGCCTCGGGCTGGGCGCGATAGCCGACAGGATGAGTACGATTCGCCTCTACCAGGCGTGCTACCTGCTGCTGGCGGCGAGCTTTGCGCTGTGGCTCGCCGGAGGATCGTATCTCTCGATGGTCGTTTTCGCGATCGCGATGGGCGCCGGCTATGGCGGATTCGTCGCGCTGTCGCCCGCCGTTCTGGCGGAGTTGTTCGGCGTCGCGCGGCTCGGCACCGTCATGGGCATCCTCTACACCAGCGGCGGAGTCGGCGCCCTGCTGGGTCCGCCGGTCGCGGGATTGATAATTGATTATACCGGCAGCTACCGATGGGCGATTGCGTATTCTCTCGTTGGCGCGCTCGCCTCGTTCGCGATACTCATTCCGCTGACCCGCTATTCGGAGCGCAGCCCCCAAGGGGAATCCGCGATGCCGTGATTCGCCATTTCGGCCGAACCGCGAGATTCACGCTTTGCGCCTGACGGCCGCGCGCGCGGCCGTCAGATCGCGCCCTGCTGGACGAGCCGGTCGACCGGAACCCCGCTGTCGAACTTGGCTGCCAGCTCGTCAGGGTCGTAATCCACGCCGATCGGGTTTTTCTCGAACGCGCCGGAATGGAACCACGCGTTCAGTGCGGCCGTGTCGGGAAAGTTGTCGATTTGCAGCTCGACGCGGTTTCCGTCGGGATCGCGATAGTACATCGAGGTCGTCGGCCCATGGTTCACGCACCACACCGGGGCGATCCCGCGGGCCTTGAGCCGCTTGTAGGTCGCGACCAGATCGCCCATCGTGGCGTACGTGTACGCGACATGGTCAAGCCCCGCCGTTTTGCCGCGATCGGCGAGCCCGGGGATATTGGCCAGCGCGATCCGATGATGCTCGTCGTCGTAAGTCAAAAACGCGAGCGACTCATTTCCGAACTGGATGCGCGCGTTCAGCACCGCCAGGTACCATCGCTTCATCTCCTCGAAGCGGCTGGTGCGCAGCACGAAATGCGCGAACTTGGATGGGACGATCGTTGACTCGCTGGCCATTGAAGATCCTCCTTGTGCTTGCTGATTGAGAACTCTATTTCGTCCCGCCCATTAAGCAAGGCCGGCGCGGCGGCGCCACAGCAGGATCGCGGCGAGCCAGGGAACCCCGATCGCGAAAATCGTGAAGGCAATCAGAAACCCCGCTCCGTCCTGATCTCCCGGCGGTGGATTGACACTGTACAGGACGATATTTACCACCACATAGATTGCATACAGAAATGCGAGTGGCAGTGCATATTTCTTCATCCTGAGTATCCCGATCGCATAGATAATCAGGAGAATTCCGAAAAGCGGACCGAGGACCGCATTTTCGAGTCCGTGAGTGCGAGTACCGAAAAAGACGAAACCCGTGGTTGGTCCTTCGAGATGAAACGGCTTCAAGATATCTGAAATTGCCGCAAGGATGAAAAGCGCCGGCAAGATCGTTAGCGTGATTCCGCGTTTGGACTGTTCCATCGCGTTCCTCTTTGGGCCGGTCAAGCGTTTGCGTGCGCGGCGGGCGCCGGTGTGTCGCGCAAGAGCTTTGCGGCGGCGCTTTCGACGACAGTGCCGTCGAAGAAGCGCGGATTGCTCTCGCCCCAGAAACGGACCGGATTGCCGAATACGAAGTCGCGGAAATCGCTCTCGGTGATTAGTCCGTCTTCAACCAGTTCGTATGCTTCCTCGAGCACCTCCGCCATGTTGACTACATCGAAGTGCCCGATGTCGCTGCCGAACAGGGTTTTCAGCCGAGCGCCGAACGGGTTGATGTGAGTATTGAAACCCCAGGCGTTGATCGGATCGTCGGCCTCGCATCCGAAGTAGAAATTGCGCGTGAACAGCTCGCGGATGTCCTCGGCGCGATTGATCCTGCACGCGGCGAAGTCGTCGAGCTCCGTGATTCCGCCGGTCGCCGCCGAGCCCACTCCTTCGAGCAGCGCGGTTGATCCAGCGACCCGCTCGGCGAGTTCCTTCGAGGCGTATTTTTGAATCAGCTCGCGCAGCATCGCGCGATCCAGGTTGGCCGGATTGACCTCCTCGAGCGCCTCGCGGTTGCGCTTTTTCCAGTGCCCGATCAAATCGCTATACAGATTGCAGGCCCATCCCACGCCGCCTTCAAGGAACGCGAAGTTGAGCGTCGGGAAACGCCGCGTTACTCCGCCCAGAAACAGCGCCTTGCAGACCGCCTCGCTCGCGACGGCGAAATGGCCAATATGATTGAAAGTGAAGTTGCTCGGCGAGACGCGGAAGCCCACCCCGCGCGTCCCGGTGTGAAACGTCGGCGCGACGCCCAGCTCTACGCACTTGGCCCACACCGGATCGTAGTCGTACTCGCTGTCGAGTCCCAGCACGTCGAACCACGGCGCGTAGCGCGCGGCCTCGGGGGACTTGCGCGCGACGGCGGGAATCGTGCGGCGCACCATGCTGCCCATCAGGATCACCTTGAGCCCGAGGGTTTTCACCGCGTAGTCGAGTTCCTCGAGCGCCTCGGCGGGCGTGTGCATCGGAATCGCCGCGGCGGGCGTGATCCGATCGGCGAATTCGCGGAAATGATCGGCGACGTAGAGATTGAACGCGCGGCAGGTCGCGCGGCGCATCTCGTCGTCGGGGATAAACGCCACTCCGAGCGCGGCGGTTGGATACAGCACGGTCAAGTCGAAACCGAACTCGTCCAGGCGCTCATAGAGCAGCCGCGGCAGAATCGCGGTGGCGCGGTCGCGGGTGTTCTTGGCGGGCACGCCCCAGAAGGCCTCCTGCGCGCGGCGCTGGTCGCGGCGCTGGTCCGGAGTCATCGTCAGCGCGTGCTGAACGCGCTCGTTGCGCGAGCGGAACGAATCGGCCACCTTGGGGCCGGCGACGCGCTTGAGATATTCGGAAATCTCCGGACCGAATTCGAGCCAGTGGCCGTCGGCATCGATCACCGGATGGCCGAGTTTCGCGCGAATTTGTTGGGAGCTGAGCTTGCCCGGCATTGGCATTCTCCTTGGCCTCTAGCCTTGGCCGATACTACCGGAAGCCTAGCGCAGCGCCGCCGCGAACGGGAAACGCTCCGAGCACCGCTCAAGATTTCAGAAATTCCAGAATCAGCTTGTTAACCTCGGCGGGTTTCTCCTGATGCACGAAATGGCCGGCACCGGCGATCACCTCTTTGCGCAGTCCCTTGGGAAAAAATGCCTCCATCCCGTCGAGCAGCTCCGCGCCGATACATCCGTCCTCGCGCCCGTGGAGCATCATCGCGGGGACATCGATCGGCGGCGCAGGAGCGGCGACGGCGGCGATCGCGTCGGCGGGTATTTTCAGCATCGCGCCAATCGTCGCGCGATAATAGCCAAGCGCCGCCGAGAGCGCGCCCGGTGCGCGGAAACACCTCTTGAGCGGCTCGATATCGTCAGCGGTAAATTTCCAGCTCGGCGACCAGTCGGTCCACAGCTTTTCGAGAAATTTGAAATCATCGTGGCTGACCGCAGCTTCCGCGAACGCGCCCTGGAAGAAATACATGTACCAACTGCGTTTCTGCTGCGCGTAACTCGTCACCAGTGCCTTGATGAATGATGCGCCATACGGTACCGCCGCCGTGATGAGTTTCGTTACCCGCGCGGGATCGGCGGCGGCCGCTGGATAGGCGGCGACGGCGCCCCAATCGTGGCCGAACAGGATCGCATCCTGATAGCCAAGCGCGGTGATCAGATTGAGCGCGTCCTCGCCGAGCGCGGCCGAGTCGTAGCGGCCGTCAGCCGCCAGTCCGGTCGGCGCATAGCCGCGCATGAACGGCGCGACGACCTTGTAGCCCGCCGCGGCCAGCGCCGGCATCTGATGGCGAAACGAGTGCGCGGTGTCCGGAAATCCGTGCAGACACAGGATGAGCGGACCGGCGCCCATCTCGAGTACCTGGAAATCGATATTCGACGCGCGCACCACGCGCGCGGTCATTCGCGATGCCATAAATCACCTCGCTATGCGCGCACGGTACTATACTGGCGCGGCCAGATGCATCCGCCCGGAGCACGGTGCGGGAAACTTGCCCTGATTCGCGGGCGGGTAGCACGGGGGCGATATTTCCGCTAATGTCACAGTTCTTGGCGGTCAGCACATCCCTCCCTGCGGCCACGAAGGTTGCCTTTCGAGAAATGTGCGGATGCTGGCGTGTCGCGCGTGAGTCCGGCGCGATGCGATGGTGAAGCGCAACCTTCTCGCGTGCCGAGCCTGATTTGCTCCGTTCGCGGGCGCCGATGATGCGAACGGAAACGCGGAGAAAATAAATGACGAATACGAACGCAGCTCGCGCCGCGATCGCGCAGGGCCGGGCGCCTTGGGAACAGCCTTGGTGGCGCGCCTCGGGCCGCGACCTTCCGATCTTCCTGTGGATCGTGCTGATCCATGTTACGGCCGTGGTTGGGCTGGTGATGTATCCGCTACCCGGATGGCGCGTGCTCGCGGGCGCACTCGCGCTGGTTTTCATCGGCGGGCTTGGCACCACGGTCGGGTATCATCGCGCAATAGCGCATCGCTCGGTGACGCTGCATCCGTGGGCGCGCAGCATTCTGATCTTCTTCGCGATGTTCAACGGCTCGGGCGCGCCCACCACCTGGGCCGCGGGCCATCGGTTGCATCACGCGAAGGCCGATACTCCGGAGGATATTTCGAGCCCGGTGTGGGGCGGATTCTGGTGGGCGCATTTGCGCTGGCTATGGCAGTCGGGCGAGCCTCCAGTCGAGCGCTACTGCCCGGATTTGAGCGGGATCGAATATCGCGCCTTTCGCTGGTTCCAGCCGGCAATCCTGGCGGTGTCGTACTTTGGCGCGCTGGTGTTCGGATGGCCGGCATTCTTTTGGATGGGCGCAATTCGGCTGTGCTTTGGGCTGCACGCGCAATGCTTCGTCAACAGCGTCTGCCACACCGAGCCGGGAATCCAGGTGGGCGAGGATTCGAGCCGCAATGTGCGATGGCTGGGGTTGATGCATCTCTTCCAGGGCGAAAACTGGCATCGCAATCATCATTCCCGTCCCGGTTCTGCGCGGCTCGGATGGAGCTGGCGCGAGCCTGACGTGGGCTGGATCGTGATCGTGGCGCTCGAGTGGCTTGGGCTCGCGAGCGACGTGCGGGCGCCCTCGGCGGTCGAGCTAAAAGCCGCGCGCGCGGCGCGGCGTCACGCGCGGCGCGAACGTGCCGCGACGGCCAGTGCGGGCGCGCTCGATTCGGCGGCGTGATCGATTCTCTGAGCGCAATCAAACCGTAAACTTCGCTTTTTCCCACCAGCGCGCGCGGCGTCTTCGCCCGCGCGCGTCTGTGCGTCCAGCACGGTCGCGTCTGGCTCTATCGCGCTACCTCGCGCCGCCTTGCTATCTAATGACTATCCGGGTTCAGCAGACCCAAGCAGGCAAGGAGGCACGGAGCCATGTCGATGATGTCGGATTTTAAAGCGTTCGCGATGAAGGGAAACGTGGTGGATCTGGCGGTCGGATTCATTTTGGGCGGCGCGTTCGGAAAGATCGTCACCTCGATGGTCGGCGACGTCATCATGCCGCCGATCGGGTTGCTGCTCGGCAAGGTGGACTTTTCGAGCCTGTTCGTGAATCTCTCGGGGACCCACTATCCGTCGCTGGCGGCGGCCAAGGCGGCGGGAGCGCCAACTATCGCGTACGGCGCGTTCATCAATACCATTCTCGATTTTCTGATCGTCGCGTTCGCGATGTTCATCCTCGTCCAGCAGCTCGAACGGCTCAGCCGCAAGCCCGCGCCGCCCTCGGTTCCGACCGTAAGGCAGTGCCCCTATTGCCTGAGCGATATTCCGATCGCGGCGACCAAGTGCGCGCACTGCACCTCGGAGCTCAAGGCGGCGGCATAGTCTGACCCGCGTGCGCGGCGGGCGGTGCGCTATGCGGTAGCAACCTCGAGCATCGCCTTGGCGGCGCGCTCGGCGACTTCGGTCATCAGCTCGTCGGTCAACACGGTCGACAGCGCGATCATCCCGCGCGGCGCGATAAACAGCCCCTGGTTGAGGGCGGCCAGATGGAAGGCGGCCATTGCGCGCGCGTCCGGACGATCGATCGTCGCGGGCGGCGCCTCGTTGAGGAGGAAGAGGTTCATCAGCGATCCGAACTGGCGCACCGAGAACCCGACCCCCGCCTGGTGCGCAGCGAGTTTCAAATCTTCGGCGAATTTTTCCGCCCGCTTCTCCATCGCGTCGATCTTGTCCTGCGTCAGTTCCTTAACCGATGCTATTCCCGCCGCGCAGGTGGCGGGGTTGCCGTTGAAGGTGCCGGAATGGAACAGCGCGCCGCGCTCACGCGGATCGAACGCCGACATCACCTCGGCGCTGCCGCCGAGAGCGCCCACCGGCAGCCCGCCGCCGATTATCTTGCCCATCATCGTGAGGTCAGGCTTCGCGTCGAAGAGCGATTGCGCGCCGCCTACGGCCAGGCGCAGTGTGATGACTTCATCGAGGATGAACAGCGCGCCCGCGCGATGCGCCGCCTCGCCCACGCGCTCGAGGAATCCGGCCGGTGGCGCTACAATTCCCGCCGAGCCAAGGACCGGCTCCAGGAATACCGCCGCGATTTCCTGCCCCCGCTCGGTCAAGAGCGCCTCGAACGAGGTCGCCTCGCCAAAATCCGCCAGCATCGTGCGCTCGCCATCATGCCCGGAAAGCCCGAGTTCGAGGTCGTCGTATGAGCCGTGATAGCCGTAGCGCGCCATCAGGATCAGTTTGCGGCCGGTCAGCCGCCGCGCAACGTGGCACGCGAGCATCCCGGCCTCCGTGCCCGAGTTGCAAAAGCGCACCCGCTCGACTGAAGCGACGCGATCGCGCAGCAGCTCCGCCAGCGCCACCTGCGCCTCGGAGCGCGCGGGCCACGCGGTGCCGTCGCGGGCGGCGCGCGTTATAGCCTCGACGATTGGAGGATAGGCGTGGCCGTGGACCAGGCTGGTGTAGTTGCCGAGCAAATCGATGTAGCGATTGCCGTCGATATCATACAAAAACGGGCCTTCGCCGCGTGCGATCGTGAGCGAGTA
>DATKSQ010000011.1:0-2610 GCA_035531615.1 Binataceae bacterium (SeqCode) | reverse complement strand
AGTCCGAATTCGATCGGCGCGGCCGCAAGTCCCAGGCGGTCGCCGAATGCCTGATACTGGAGCAGCTTGCGGCGCAGATTCGGTTGCGCGGCGATCTGGATCGTCGAGAAGCGATGGTTCAGTTCCTTGCTGTTCGCGGCGGCGAACCCGATTCGGGTGCTAGCCCCCGAGACGAGCGACGTAACCCCGCTCTTCAGATGGCGTTGCAGATCCACGACCAGATCGAAGCGCCCGCCGCGCACTGCGCGCAGAAATGGAACGAACGACCACGGGGCGCGCGCGCGGTCAAAGACGATAACCTCATCGAGCCACGGATGGCGCTCGAGAATCGGCGCGGATTTCGGCTCAACCGCCCACGCGATGAACGCATCGGGCCATCCGCGCCGCATCCTGCCGAGCAGCGGCAACGCCCGCACCACGTCGCCAATCGCGCCGTGCAGCACGATCAGGATCCGCCGCGGAGCGCGGTCGAGCGGCACAGTAGCGATCGTTTCGAGTTCATTCATGGTCGAGGCCGGACGAGCCAGCCCTCGCGCACGATGATATCGACGCCGAGGGCGTGGGCAAAGCGGGCCTCGGAGCGGTTCAAGCGGCTGCGCCGGTCCGGTCAATCGGTCGCGGTCAACAACGACGCAGCCCTTAGGCGGATGCCGAGTCTCCGAACGGGAGCCAGAAGAGGGTGGGGCTGGAGCGCATAGCCGGATGTGTGCGAGATTAACCGCCAGTCGATGCCAGCGGGCTCGAGAGGACTGCCAATGCGATGCGTTCCACAGGCGCTGATTGCCGCGGCGCTGATTCTTTTCGGCGTCAGTTCCGCTTCTACACAGGTTGTCGCCCCGCTTACGCCGGGGACACGGACGATCTCCGTCAGCGGGCACGGCGACATCAAAGCCAAACCCGATGAGCTAATCGCTTCATTCTCGGTTGACAGCAAGGCTGCGACCGGTGCCGAATGCACGGCGCTACAATCCGAAAAAGCGAACAAGATCGTCGATTCGCTCAAAGCCAAGCTCAATGGAAAGGGCGACGTGCAGACCTCGAATTTCTCGCTCAACCCGTATAACGAGTCGATTCCGATGGGTGCCCCGAGCGTGATGCCGACTCCGACCGGCATCCCCTGGAACGCTTCCATCCAGATTCAGGCGATGGCCGATCGGCTCGAAGACATCGGGCCCGCGATTCAGGCAGGAATGGCCGCGGGGGCGGATAGGGTCATGCAAAGCGGCGTCGAGGAAGTCCCAATCGATCCGGGCAGCCGCCGCATCCAAAACAGCGAGATCGGCGACGTCGAACGTCAAAATATCCGGACCCCGACCAAGCACGCGCCATGGGTGAACCTTGAAGTGCAGGTCCAAGCGGCAACCCCCTCCGAGGCCGTGGACCAGTGCACCCAATCCGCGCGACGTGTCGAAAAGGCGGTCGCAGAGAAGCTCGGACCGAAGGGCACCGTTCGGCTCGAGGAATTAAGCATCATGCAGGTGAACCAACAAAACCGCCCTTACTACCAGATGCCGCCACAGCCGCAAATCCAGTACCAGACAAAACAATCTTTCAGCGCGCACACCAACGTCAATGTAACCACCCGGCAGATCGCCCTGCTCGGGCCGCTCATCGAGGCGGCGATGGCCGCCGGCGCATCGCAACTCGACTCCGTCAGCTTTACGCTCAGCAGCGACGCGGCGGCGCGCAACGACGCGATCGCTGCCGCCTCAAAGGACGCACAGAGCAAGGCGCAAGTGCTGGCGACCTCGATGAACGTCAAGCTGGGCAAGGCGCTCGGGATCTCGATCAACGCGCAGCCGCAGCCCCGGGTGATCTACGGCAACAACTTCATGATGCATAGTGCAACCGCTTCGATGGTAAGTAGCTCATTGCCGGTTTTGCCGCGCGAGGTTGGCTTCGGCGCCGACGTAAACGTCGTGTACGAAATCCACTAAGAAACTACCGCCGCCGCGGAAACCCGTCGCCAACTCAGAAGGCCGCGCGCGACGATTCGCCGCGCGCTTGCGGTGGCGCACCTGCGGCAGGTAAAACGCGCGAGTGATGTCTGAGCGATCCGCCTTGGCCACCGCGTCATCCGGCGCCACCCGCGATCCCGCTTATTCGAGCGGTCCGATCGTTTTGGTGCTGGCGATTATCCTGACGATTTCCGCAATCCAGAAGAACGATCCTCCGCCGGTGGTTGGCACACGCGCGTCCGCCGCGGATTTCTCGGCCGCGCGCGCGATGCCCGATCTGCGCGAGATCGCTCAGCGCCCGCATCCTCTAGCCTCGCCCGATGAAGCGCGTGTGCGCGGCTACCTCATAAAGCGCCTGACCGAGCTTGGCGCCGCTCCGGATATCGAAACCGCAACCGTCGCGAGCTCGAACCGACAAGGGCTGCGAGCTTTCGCTGTAGTCAACAATATCGTCGCGCCGATTCCCGGAGCGGCCAGCACCGGCGCGATTATGCTCGTGGCGCATTACGATTCCGTTCCGAGCGGACCCGGCGCTGGCGACGACTCCGCCGCCGTCGCCGCGATACTCGAAACCGTGCGCGCGCTGAAGAGCGGCCCGCCGCTGCGCAATGACCTGATCGTGCTGTTCACCGGCGGCGAAGAGCTCGGGATG
>DATKSQ010000010.1:0-4928 GCA_035531615.1 Binataceae bacterium (SeqCode) | reverse complement strand
CTCGACAGCCGCTACTTCGGCCCCGTGCCAGCAAGCAGCGTCATCTCGCGGCTGGCGCCGCTGGCCACCTGGTCGAGCCCGCTGCTCGCCCAGACGCTCGCGCTCGTTTACGGACTCTGCCTTGCGGCGCTCGGGATTCTGGCCGCCGCGACGACAATCAACGCGCTTTCCAAACGGGTCATCGGACCGCGCGAACTCAGGCTGGAATGAGGAGGCTTTCATGAAGCTCGGCAAACTCGAAAAGCAACTTCCATCGGCGCAGGTGAACGTCACCCTGCCCGGCAAACTCAAGGGCGAACTCGACAGCTACGCCGCCTATTACCAGCAGGTGCATGGCGAGCCCATCGGCATCCGCAAGCTGATCGTCGAGATGGCACGCAGCTTCGTTGAGGCCGACCGCGAGTTCCAGACATGGCTGAAGCGTCATTCCAACGGCACTGGCGATGCGAACGGCACCGCCGCCCATCCATTGGTGCGGTGAGGTTGCGCATGTCCATAGGCATCAGATGTGGCGTGAGTTCCGCAGACGCGCTTTGCGCGTTTCAGGCTTTGACACGTCACTCATCCCCCGATGAAGGACTTTTCGCGGAAAACCCCGGAAATCCGGACGCTATCGCGGATATCAGAAGTAGAGCGTGAGGCGAGGAAAATGGCCGAAAACAAAAAGCTATCAGCCGATATCAGCGAGGCCGGCGATCAGCCCCGAGCGATTCTGGTGAGATTCGCGCCGGAAGTTGCGGCGCAGGTTGAAGCGGACGCGCAGGGGCGCAAGGCGAGCCCGACTGAAATTGTGCGCTCGATTGTCTGCGAGCATTACAGCGGAACGAGCCAGGGAACCGATTTGATGCGCGAGCTACGAGAGCTGATCGAGGATCGCTTTCGCCATCTCGTCTATGAAATCTCGCGCACGCGTTCATCGCTCTACAACGTGGTCGAGCAAAGCGGGACCTTCGGACTCGACCGCGACAAGCTCAAGCAAATCCAGCAGTGGTCGCGCGAGGATGCGAGCGAGTATCTCGGGCGGCTTGACGCCGAGATGCGCCGCCGAATGGGTCTGGCTGAGACCGGCGGCGAGGTCCGCAAGGAGTAACGCGGCGATGTTGTCGGGCGGCCGACAGGCGGCGAATTGGCAGGCCTACGCGACGGGCGCGCGGATGAGTGCGCGGTTTGTTTTCGTGTGGCTCAAGCTCTGCGTCTTCTCGTGGCTGGCCGCGACGCTTGCGCTGGTCTGGTACTGGACGGGGCGGTATTTCCCGAGCTTCGGCCATCGCTACTTCGTCCGATGGTTCGCCGCCTGGGCGCTGACGAAGCTCAGCATCCCATTTATTCATCCGACGCTGCCGTACAAGGGTCGGCGCTATCCGGTCGAAGTCCTCTATCCTTTCTTGAGCGGCAGCCATTTCTATCAGCACTCGTTCGGGCAATGGCTGATCCACTACGCGAGATTCGGTGTGATCGCGCCGGCATTGATTACGGTTGTTGCGGTAATCCTGCTGCGGCGGAAAGGTCCGGACGCGCACCTCGTACGCGGGTTACAGTTGATCACCAGCCGCGAGCTTGATCGCACAATCGAGAGTTCCAACTTACGCGGATTGCTTGGGATGCTTGCCCGACGACGGCGGATCGGCGGAAGCACTTCAGCGGCGATCCGCGTCGCCGACGTGGCGATTCCGGCGGAGCTTGAGGCGCAGCACTTTCTGGTCACCGGGAAGACCGGCTCGGGCAAGTCCAACTTCATCCGGCACATGCTGCGCCAGGTCGAAGCGCGCGGCGGAACGGCCGTCGTACTCGATCCCGACGCTGAATATGTCTCGGAGTTCTACCGGCCTGAGCGCGGCGACTTGATTCTCAACCCTCTCGACGACCGCTGCCCGGTTTGGTCGCCGTGGTCGGAATTGCGGCGCGAGAGCTTCCGGATGGACGCCGAGGCGCTCGCGCAATCGCTCATCCCGGACGTTCCCAACAGCTTCGCCCAAAGCGGCGCCGACCGCTTCTTCAGACGCTCGGGGCGCACGACGCTGGTCAGCATCTTCGAAACCGCCAAGCCGCAAACCCCCGAGACGATCACGCGTCTTGTCGCTCTGCCGCGCGACCAACTGAAACGGGCGCTCACCGGGACGCCAGCAGAGGCGCTGATCGATCCGGGCGCGCACGACCAGGGCGCGGGCATCGTCGCGATGGTGACCAACGCGACCAATCCGTTCCGATATCTGCCGCCCGAAGACGCGGGCCGCGAGAGG
The DNA here is from genome assembly GCA_035531615.1 of Binataceae bacterium (SeqCode). Classification (GTDB taxonomy): domain Bacteria; phylum Desulfobacterota; class Binatia; order Binatales; family Binataceae; genus JBARDN01. Next base: position 2,688 of record DATKSQ010000010.1, on the reverse strand, counting down.
TGGAGTGCCGTCGAATGGGCCAAAACCCGGCGCGGCTGGCTGTTCCTGACCTCAACCGAGGACTCGCGCGCGGCGGCGCTGCCGCTGCAAAACGTCTGGCTCGACTGTCTCGTGCGTCATCTGCTGACGACTGATCTCGATAAGCAGAGCGGGCAGGTTTGGATCGTAATCGACGAGCTTGGCGCGCTCGATTATCAGGGTCAGCTCGAAAACCTCGTCGTGCGCGGGCGTAAGCGCGGGCTGTGCGTCGCGCTCGGCTTTCAGGCGGTGTCGCAGCTCTATTCGATCTACGGACGCGACCGCACAGTGACGCTGCTGTCGGCTCCGGCAACGAAACTGATTCTGCGCTCGGACGAGGCCGAGACCGCGGAGTGGGCGAGCCGGACTCTCGGACAGCGCGAGGTGGTGCGGCTGCAGATGACGACGCTGACCGGACCGTCTCAGTTTCGCGACGGCTTCAACCTGCAGCCGCATCAGACGCTGGAGCGCGTCGTGTTGCCCGCCGAGATTCAGAAGCTTCCGGCGCTCGAAGGCTATCTTTGCATCGCGGGCTACGACCGGGCGCGGGTGGCGCTGCAATGGGCCGAGCCGAAGAAAGCGGCACCGGGATTTGTCCTTCGGCGCGGTTCAGATGAGGCCAATCCGGAACCATCCGCACAAGCTCAAACGTCGAACGAGCCGCCGAAGCGGGAAGCGGGCGGAGAATCCGCTGCGCGCGGAGGGTGGGATTAAGCGATGCTGGTGATGTCAAAAGGCGCGCTCACGGTTGGTCAGGCCGCGACCTATTACGAAGAGAAGTACAGCCGCGACGACTACTACACCGAGCAGCAGCGTGTGGCCGGGCGATGGTTCGGCCAAGCCGCCGCTGAACTGGGACTGACTGGCGAAATTGCAACGGAGGAGTTCCGCGCGGCGCTGAGCGGACTCGATCCGAAGACCGGAGCGACTCTGGTCCACGCCGCGCAACGCGAGGGCGAGCGGCGCGCCGGATGGGACGCCACCTTCAACGCGCCGAAATCGGTCAGCGTGCAGGCGCTGGTCGGCAGCGACCCGCGTCTGATCGTCGCCCACCGGGAAGCCGTCGAGCGCGCGCTCATCGAACTCGAGAAGTTCGCCCAAGCGCGTATCCATCGTGGTCAGGAGTGGGTGACGACCGCCAATGTCGTCGCCGCGCGCTTCGATCATATCGCCGCGCGGCCATCCGAGAACGCCGCGAACGACGGCTACGGTCCCGATCCCCATCTTCATACGCACGTTGTCGTGATGAACATGACGCGCCGTCCCGACGGCGCATGGCGAGGGCTCGATCCGGTCGAGATTTACCGCTCGCAGGCGTTCGCTACGGCAGTCTATCGGGCGGAGCTTGCGCGCCAGGTTCAGAAGCTCGGTTATGCGATCAGCGTCACCGGCCGAGATGGCCGCTGGGAGCTCGAAGGCTACAGCCGCGAGCAGGTGATGGCCTTCTCGCACCGCCGCCAGGATATCGAGCAGGAGCTGGCGCGGTTGGGCGTGAACGGGGCGGGAGCGGCTCAGATTGCCGCGCATCGTTCGCGGTTGGCGAAAGATCACCGCGACGAAGAGGCGCTCAAGGTCGAGTGGCGTCAGCGCGCCGACGCTTATGACATCAAGGTCGATGGCATCGCCGCTGATGCGCTCAGGCGTGGAAGTCTGTGGCGGCGGAGTGACGCGCCAACGCTCAGGGAGAACGTGCGCGTGACGATTGCGCATGCGACCGAGCGCGACGCGGTTCCCGATCGACGCGAGCTTGAGACGTTCGCGCTCCAGCACACAATGGGCCGCAGCATTCTGGAGCACGTGCGCGGCGCCGTAGAACGCCACCGCGATGACGGAAAGCTGATCGCTATCGCACCGAGCCATCGCCATCCAATCGGGTCGTTCACCACGCCCGAAATGGCCGCGCTTGAAGGCGACAACATCGCCGTCATGCGTGATGGCCAGAGCAAGGCATCGGCGATTTCCGACGTCGAGAAGATCAGACGATGGGCGGTCCGGCGACGACTCGCGCTCGATCAGACCGCCGCAGCCGAAGTTACGCTATCGACTCGCGACTGGCTAAGCGCAATCGACGGTCGAGCCGGTGCCGCCAAGACCACCACCGTCGGAGCAATTCGCGAACTGGCGCAAGAGCAGGGCTACTTCGTTCGAGGCTTCGGACCCACCAGCGGCAGCGTCAAAGCGTTGACGGAAGCCGGAGTGCTGTCGCGCACGGTCGCGAGCCTGCTCGAGAATCCGCCGCCCGAAAAGCACGGTAGGGAATTTTGGATCATCGATGAATCGAGTCTGCTCGCCACCCGGCAGGTGAACCTGCTCCTCCATCTGGCGAAGGAGGCGGGTATCGAGCGGATCGTTTTCGTCGGCGACCAGCGCCAGCATCACGCGATTGAAGCGGGGCGCCCGGTCTATCAGATGCGGCAGGCGGGGATGACCATCGCGTCGCTGAATTTCATCCGCCGCCAGCGCGACCCAGAGCTGCGCCGGGCGGTTGAGCTCGCGTCGGCGGGCAAGGCCGGCGAGGTGATTGAGGCACTGACACAACAGGACCGCATCACCCAGATTGCTCCTGCCGTCGATCGCTATCGGGCGATCGCCGAAGATTATCTGCGCTCTTACCAAGCTGGGCAGCGGACACTGGTCGTAAGTCCCGCCAACGAGGAGCGGCGCGAACTC
>DATKSQ010000009.1:0-4196 GCA_035531615.1 Binataceae bacterium (SeqCode) | reverse complement strand
CTTTCCTCCTCGTTTGTTCTCTCGCTCACAAGATGGATATTAGCGCAGCCCACGCATATTGTCAAGAGCGGTCTGAAAGATTTTGCGCTGCGATTTGGCCCTAGAGCGGCAAGGACTTTACGCATCGCGCGCTTTCGGGCCTGAAAATATCCGCGCCTGGCTCTACTACGGCTGCATCTTCCGGAGCATCAATTCGCGCGCCAGATCCCGCTGCGCCTTAACGATCCGAATCGCGATCGCCCGCGGATTGTTCCTCGGATCGCCGTCCTGGGCGCGGTCCACGATGCGCGCGAGTACGTGGCCCGTTGTCGAATCCGCCACCCATACCGAATCGATCTGCGCATCCGCGATAAACGCGGCGCATTCGGTCCGGATCGTGAAATCCAGCTCGGAAATATCGTGGCAGGCCGTCGTATAGACGAGGCGGATCATGGCCTATCAGCCTAGCATGCGGTCCCGGGAATAGGCACGCGCGCGCTATGGCATGGTGGGGCTATGAATACGACGCCCGCATCTAAGCCGCGCAAGCCCACAGGCCGCGATCTGTCGATCGCCTATCGGCGCGAATGCCCCGTGCGCTACGAACCGAATGACGGTGGCGCGTCGCGGCGCGCACTGCGCCGGAACCTCGCAGCCGTGCGCGGCCTCGAAGCCGGTCTGCGGCTGATAGCCGGCAATCCGATGGGGCCGCTGGCACCGGACGTTTCTGCGTTACTGAATTCCGCGCCGCGATCCCATCGGCGCAATCCGCATCGCGGGCAGTGGCACCAGGCGCATGCCAACCGGGACGCTGGAGCCACGGGACATAAGAATTATCGCGACCGTCGCCGCAAGGCTGTCGCTCGGGCGCATCGGCGGTAATGAAGTTCTATCGGCACAGCCGTTATCGGGGTTGCGCGCTCTGCAAGCCGCACAAGGCCGGATTCGAGCGGCGCTTCAAGGTGCGCGAGGAGCACGGACGCAGGATCGCGCGCTCTGAAATGTCAAACGCAATTAGACAAATGGTCCGCCCGTGAAACCGGATCGCATATACATCATCCGGGACGCGGAGAAACCCGTCGATCCGGCGAATCGCGGCCTCTCCCTGTCCGGATACTCGCGGGCGTTGCTGCTCGCGCGATACCTCGATCGATTCTACGCACCGGATTTTATTTTCGCGGCGGCATCGTCGAAGGAAAACTGCCGTCCCGAACTCACGATGCTGCCGACGGCCGCGCATCTGAATCTGCCGCTCAATCTGGATTTCGCTGACGCGGATTTCAAAAAGCTGGCGCGCCACCTGCGCAAGAAAAAATACGATCATAAGAAGGTGCTGATCTGCTGGCATCACGGCAATATCCCGGTGCTCGTTCAGGCGCTGGGCGTGACGCATTGCGCACCGATCCGGGAAAACATTTTCAATCGGATATGGTCGCTAGACCTGCATTTTGCCGTTCCGATTCTCAATGTCAACGAGCAGCCGTTTTGAGAAAACATAAACTCGAAATCATCGACGTAAATGCGGACAGGCTGCAATGGACTTTTGCCGGATCGGCTCCGTCCGTGATGTTGCCCGGACTGAAATGGCGCGGCGAACCCGTCGATCCGTTCCCGGCCTATGCGCACGATCCGAAGCTGGCGGCGCTATTCGCCGATCGATGCGTACAGGTCTGGCCACTCGGTTACTCGCTTACCTATTTTCTCATTCCGTTCGAGGGCATGAGTCGGACCAACGGCCTCTCGAACTACGAGGCATCCGGTTGCCGGTGCTCAGATTGCGTGCGCGAGGGTAAATCAGCCGCCGACGAACTCGGCTATGTCGTGCTTCACGCCAAGCGCATCCCGCCGCATCCGGCAATGACGCGATATCTAGTCGCGCATGAGTACGGGCATCACGTGGAGAACTGGCTCGAACGGCTATTCTATCCATCGAAGGAAGGTACGTTACCTGCATTTGGATCCGGGAAGCTCATCGAGGAATACGCAAAGCTGCGGGGGCTCGAAAATATTTTCGGTCATGGCGGTACGTGGCATCGATCGCCTGTCGAGGTTTTCGCCTGCGACTTCCGCTGCTTCATAGGGATCGAACCGGAATTCTGGCCGCACGCTGGTATTGCCCGCTACTCAGAAACGCCGGCCGTGCAGGAATGGTGGCGCGAAGCGCACGAAAAATGGATCGCGCATATCGCGACCGGGGAATCTCCCGATGCCTGACACGTTCGCCCTCGCCGCGCGCGAGATTTTCCGAGCCGCATATATCGACATTTGCTGGATGCAGCTCGCCCGCGCGCAGGAGTTTCTCGAATTCCATCATGGCGCTGTCGGAATACAGCCGCCGGATTTTTTTGCCTCCTGGCGACTGAATCTCGAAGAAGCATTCCGCGGCGGTGAGCCGTGGGATCGCCGCGCGCCGGTCGCGCCGATTGGAGCATGACGATGGCACTCTTTGACGCCTACGGCCGCACCATCGATACGTCACTCCTGAAGGGCGAGCAAGCCGCGCCGCAATTTTTAGGTTTACGTACTATCCAAGACCGCAACTATCCTTCGATCGATTTGGATCCGATCAAACTCAATGCCATCCTGCGATCTTCCGATATTGGCGACCCATATCTCTACCTCGAGCTCGCCGAGGAAATGGAAGAGAAGGATAACCACTACCTTGCCGTTCTCACGAAGCGGAAGGGCGCCACCGCCTCTCTCGACATCACGATCGATGCAGCCTCCGATGATCCCGAGGATGTGGCTATTGCCGATTTCGTCCGGCGCGTGCTGCTTGACGAGACCGAACTGAATTTACGCGATCATATTTTCGATATCCTCGATGCTGTAGGCAAGGGATTCTCTGCGACCGAACTCATCTGGGATACCGAGAAACGGCTGAAGGGGGATCTGTGGTGGGTACCGCGCGCGCTCAAGTGGCGCGACCCGCGCTGGTTCATGTTCGACTGGATCGGCGGTGAGCAAATACTCGTCCGCAGCCTGAACAGCCGCGGCGATCTGGATGCGATCCTGCGCACGTCGAATGACGCGCCGCCCGGATCGTCGCATTTCAAAGGCAGTTGGAGTTGGAACGTACAGGCGACCAAGATCGGCATGCAGCCGATGACGGCACCGCTCGCGCCGTGGAAATTCATCACGCATCTCGGAAAGGCCAAATCTGGCATACCGATTCGCGCCGGTATGGCGCGGTGCATCGCGTGGACCTATCTGTTCCGCAACCTTGCGCAAAAAGACTGGGCGATGTTTACCGAGCGTTTCGGCATGCCGCTACGCCTGGGTAAGTATAATCCGGGTGCAACCGACGCGGACAAGCAGGCGCTGCTCGCAGCGGTGGGCGCTTTCGGCACGGATATGGCCGGCGTGATACCGGAGAGTATGTCTCTCGAATTCGTGACACCGGCGTCGATTTCGGGCAACGTCACCTTGTTCGGCGATTATCTCGCGTATCTGGAGGCGCTGGTCAGTAAGGTCGTGCTCGGGCAGACGCTGACGACACAGCTACCGCGCTTCGGCGGCGGCAGCCATGCGGCAGCGAAAGTACACCGTGGTGTCGAGCTCGAGGTGCTCGAGGGCGACGCCAAGCGCGTTGAGGCATCCCTGAATCGCGATCTGGTGCGGCCCGTGGCGGATCTGAATTATGGACCGCCATCGACAGGGCGCTATCCGAAGCTGCGCCTCGGAATGCCGGATGACGAGGATAAAGTTGCATTCGTCAAAATGATAATCGATCTCGCCGGCAGCGGCTTCGAGGTTGGCGAGAATGCGGTACGCGCGAAGCTCAAGCTCCCGAAACCGGAGCCGGGCGAGAAGATACTCACGCCGCCGACGAAGGTGACGGATCGCATAAAGACGCCGATTGAGGATGTGCATGAGCCGGGCGATTCCGAGGGCGCGGACGCACCGGATATAAATTCGCGCGTTGCTGTGAATCGTGCGCGGCGGCCACCGACGCGCGCGCGTGTCGGCAAGAGTCCGGCGGCGATGGGCGACGAATTTGCGGAGCGGCTGACGGCGGAACACTGGAAGGAAGTAATGGATCCGCTGGTCGAGCCGATACTCGCGGCGGTACGCGAGGCGATGAGTTACGAGGATTTGAAGCACAGGCTCGATCGTGTCGCGCCGGATATGGATCCAAAGAAGCTGAAGGCGCTGCTGACGCGCGCGCTGTTTAACTCGAATTTGGCCGGGCGCTGGAGCGCGAGGAAGAAATGAAT
>DATKSQ010000008.1:0-20889 GCA_035531615.1 Binataceae bacterium (SeqCode) | reverse complement strand
GTTGGACGGATCCAACCGCGAGACTGTAATAGCCGACAACGCGGCTCGTGCGGCAGGTGACGTATGTCTGCGCCGCGTTGGCAGCCTGGTTCGCCAGCGCGAATTTCTTTAGGAACCGATCTAGCTCTTCTCGTCCGCAGTTGAACGGATCGGTGATGTCTTGGGCGCTCAGCTTGTGGACTGGCGAGAGTCCTTCGGGCGGGGCCTTGGTCACTCAAGGGCACTCCGCTCGGCGAGCAGCCGGGCAAGCCTGGGCTTCACTCGGGCAGGACGGTCTAAAATCTTAAGAAATGCATTCCATCGCAGTTTGTCGAGCACGAAAGAGCGCCGGTCTTCGAGGGTCTCAGCCGCTGCAGTCAGACCGGCATCTAAAAGAAACTGACTCACCGTCTTGTTTACTTGCGTTGCGGCCATCTGCAACGTGTCCTTAGCGGAGGGGCTGACCCGCACGTCTATGCGCTTTGTTTTTGAAACTGCCACCGGCATCGAAATCACCTCTTGTTGCTCTTTATAGCATCCGGACATTGTCCGGACAAGACCGAGTCCTCAGTGCTCGTCAGCGCGTCCACGATCTGTGCCCGAAGCGGAGGGTTCGCCGGCGGCTTCTTGCTGCTCCAACGCCGAAATCGCGGCGCGCTTTGCATCGGCTCGGATATGGCTGTATCGAGCGAGCATCGAACGTGAAACATGACCGGCGAGCGCCCGAATCGTTTCTTCGCTAACGGCAGGGTTTTCCGCCAGGCGCGAAACGAGCGTGTGCCTGCGATCGTGCCAGCGAACCTTGACGCTGGAGATCTTGAGGGCGCGCCGCCAGGCGCTTTTCCATTCACCGATCGGTCTGCCAAAATCTACGTCGCGCATGCTGGTTTCTCTACTGCCTAGGCTGAAGCCACTTCTCTGGCCGCACCGCCGCTCCAACTCCGCGCCGTTCCGATTGCATCCAAACCCTTATGCATCAGGGAATTTCTCGCACCTCATCAAATCGATATTTCACGGAAAAACGGAAATATCCGCTAATCCGACGTGGTGACGTGAAAACACCTTGGTTCTGAAAACTGGGGGCGAGCTTCGCATTTGCATAACGCCGGGCATCGGTGCGAGTCTGATTCAGAATTCAAAAGGGAAATCCCGCTTGAAGGTTCAGGAGAGAAGCGCCGATGACAGACAAAGAGAAACTCAAACACGCATTCGAGAAAACTCCCTCGGTCTTCAATCTGCTTACCACGATTAGGAGCCGGCGCGTCGGTCTCGGCTATCGAATCGATTCAGGCACCAGCGTCCGCCATCCGGCGACCGGCCGCACAATGACGCAGGCCACGGGTCCGCTGAAGTTCGTTTCCGCAAAGGAACCAAAACCGCTTACGCGTCTGGAAGAGGCGCTCATCGCGTGGAGCGGATGCGGTCCCAACGGCCTGGTGGCATGGGACATCTCGATGGACGGCGGTTTTCACGAGTTGACGTGGGTCGCGGGCCGCACCTGTCCGTCGCCGGGCAATTCGCTCGCCACCGATCTGCTGATCATCAACGACTCCGGCGCCTACATCTACAAGCCGACCAAATCGCGCTCGGCGCCAATCGAAATCCAGTCGGAGAGCGATTACGAAAAGGTGCTGAAGTGGTACGACGACGGCCTGATCCAAATCCTCGATCAGCGTCCGGACATAGATTTCGCAATGCGTGCCCCGGGCGCCCCGAATGCCACGCTGATGGGGCCGTATCAGTTCAACATGAACATGCCGGGCTCGACCTGGTTCCTGCCGATCAGCGACTCGGGATGGCTCAATTCCGTGCTGATCAACATGTTCGATTACTGGCACACATATTTGATCGACGAATGGAACGGGGGCCGGCCCGCCGGAACGGAGAAATGGATCAAAGAAGGGATGCTCGAGCTGCCCAATACCATCGCCGCGTCGGAGCAGGGACTCTTGCAAAGCGAGTCGTATCCGGTGGGGTGCATGGTGCAGAACATGCGCCTGGCGTGCGAGGCGATGGGACTCGGAGCATGGGTTTATTGCGGTTTCAGTCCGAATATCCTGATGGGAGCGATGCCTGAAATCGCGCGCGGCCTGGGATTTCAGGTCGAGGCGCCGAACCCGAGGGCTCCGGTTTCCACGGGTCAGGAGAAGATCTTCGGAATCGAGGGAGTCAAGGAGGCGACTTACGTTCCCTCGCCCCGTTTCAAGAGCGCGGAGCAACTGGTCGATTTCTGGTACAATGAAAAGTACGGACCCGGCGGCTCTCTGGCCCGCAGCGAGGATAATTATCTGCGCAAGATCGGATCGCCCTGGAAGAAGGATCCCACCGAGCAGGTCATCGCACATCCGCGCAATCGGCCGGCGGAGTGGGTACACGACGCTATTATTTCATACATTGACTACTGCGTGAGTAACTTCGGGCAGTGGCCGGTTACATATAATCCGATGCAAGCGCATTTCGGATGCGTAGTTCACAACGTGGATGTGGGCTTCTACGATACATACTATAAGGAAGGCTATATCACCGACCGCATACGCAATCGCGACACGACCTGGCGCTGAGAGAGCCACCGGCGCTCGTAGCGGTCGCGAGAACCCAAGCCGCCGCTTGGGCGGCTTGGGGGCCGGGCTCATTTTCCGGGTGCGAACTTTCGCGGGACTCCTGCCCGCGGCGGCAGTACGCGAACCGATAAACCGAGCCACGTATGAGGACCCGGACCGTTCCTCTAATCGATACGCACGCTCCACGACGTTGCGCGTTCGCGTTGCGCGCGAATCGGGTGGAATTCAGATCGCTTCCCAAGCCATGCTATGACTCCGGCAGGTCGAAGCCGCCGAATTCCATTTTATGCCCGAACAGGTCCTCCGTGAAGTATTCGGACTGATAAGTCGCCGGGCGCGCGCCAAATCCATATTCCCACATCCATCCGGAAGGATTCTGGAAATAGAATGAGTACATATGATCATTCGAGTGCTTTCCCAGCGCGATAGTAACTGGAATTTTGTTGCGCCGGACCAGGTCGTGGGTCAGACCGACGTCATCGAGATTGTCCACTTCGATCATCAGATGATTGATTCGCCGCTGCGGGCCGCCGATCCCGAACGCCACCGTGTGATCGCGATCGTTGCAGTGCATGAAGATAAGCTCGAGGGTCTGTTTACCGGCCTGGATTTTGTACTCGACGCCCCCGCGCATCCCCAGTTGAGAGTAAAAGCGGTAGGCCGCGGCGGGGTCTTTTTGCCGGATGATGCAATGTCCGAGTCCGCCGCTGCCGGTCTTGAACCGGCCATGCATCGCGCGCCCGGGATGAAACGGCTTGCTGGTCTGAACATAGGGCCCGTGGAAGATTTCGATCGGCGTGCCATCCGGATCGACGAGCTTCAGGACTTCCAGCACGCGGCGTTCGGCGGCTTCCTCTTTCGAGCCGACGCGGAATTTGATTCCCGCCGCGCTCAACTGATGCTGCATCGCGGCGAACTCCTCGCCGCCGGCGACGCGAAAGCCCAAGTATAGCAAGTCGTCGCTGTCGTCGCGGTGCATCACGATCCGATGATGCCAATAATCCATCCGCAAGTAGCAGCGATCGCGCTCGCCTTCGTCGGCCACTTCCATCCCGACCAGGCCGCCGGCGAAGCTCTTCCACTCGTCAAGGTTTTTCACCCCGATACCCATGTAGCCCATCTCGGTTACCTGGATCATGTCTCCCTCCGGATGTTTGCGCGGTTGCGCCGGCCGGCCACCCGAGGCGGCCGACGCGGTCATCTTCAAGCATACTTAATCCAGATCGCATGGATCACACCAGCCCGAACCAGAGCGGATTTCGGAAGCGGCCGGATCGGCCCGCACGAATCCGCGCACGAATCTGATTGATCAACTACGACAGTTGTCGTAGTTTGAGCCGATGGCACGCATGCGACTGCCCGGCGGCGATTTGGAATATGCAGTGCTCGTCAAGCTCTGGGAGCTTGGCGCCGCCTCCGCGCGCGAAATTCACGCACAGGTCGGAGAGCCCGCCGCGCTGGTCTATACGACGATCGCCAAGGTGCTCGATCGCCTGCGCGACAAGGGACTGGTCACGCGCACCAGACGCGGCAGGGCATTTCGCTACCGCGCGCGAGTTGCGCGCGGCGCGGTTGATCATGCGCGCGCCCGCAGCGTAATCGGACGGCTGTTGGGCTCGCGCCCGCACGGCGCTTTGGCGGCGCTGGTCGAGGCGGTTGAATCGATTGACCCGCGGCTGCTCGACGAGCTCGAACAGGCGGTGGCCGCACGCCGGAGGTCACAACGTGGAGCGTGAATGTTTGCTGACCGTGCTGGTCGCGATGCTGGGCGGGAGCGCGATTGCGGCCTGCGCGGGATGGCCCGCCGCATTGCCCGCCGATCCTGGCGCGCGCTCGCTCGAGCGGGCGCTGTGGCGGCGCATCTGGGGGCCGCTGGTTCCGGCAGGGTTCATCGCCGCCGCGCTTTGCGGCTGGGCGCTCGCCGAGCCGGATCCGGTGCCCGAACGTGTGCCGCCCGCGGTTCTTATCGCCGCGGTTCCTTTTTTTTTCGTGGCGGCAAGAGCGGCGGTGCGCGCGGGATGGTCGCTGGTTCGCGATGACGGCGATCCGGACACGGTAACGGTGGGATTGCTAAGGCCGTGGGTTGTGTTCTCGCCGTACCTGGCTAGGGCGCTGGACGATAGCGCGCTCGAAGCCGCGCTCGAGCATGAGCGCGCGCACGCGCGCAATCGCGATCCGTTGCGCATCTGGCTCGCGCAGATCGCGATCGATTTGCAGTGGCCGTGGCCGCAGGCGCAAAGCCGCCTGGGGCAGTGGATTGTGGCGCTCGAGCTCGCGCGCGATGAAGAGGCGCGCGCCGCGGGCGTCGATGGTGCGGACCTGGCCCGCGCGATTTTGGCCGCGGCGCGGATGCGCCGCAGTCACTCGCTGACGCCGGTCGCGGCGCTGATCGGCGAAAAATCAGTGCTCGAGCATCGCATCGCCCGCCTGACCAGTCCGATGCCCGCCGCCGCCAAGCGTATCGAGAGCGGTCGGCGTTACATCTTGATGCTGGCGAGCGGGCTTCTGGCGGCGGTCGGGCTCGGCACGATATTCGGCGAAGCGGCGGTGGCGGCGCTATTGCGGATCGCGGCGTGAATCGCGGCGCGCGAGAGTCGTCTTGAGCAGGGCGAGCCATCGCGCCGGCCGCAATCGTGCGCGGCCTTTGATTCGCGCCGGATTGGCGGGGGCGATGATGCTCGCGCTCGGCGGGTGCGCGTCGTATCAGCCGCGTCCGCTGGATCCCGAACGGGTCGCGCGGCAATTCGAGCAGCGCACGATATCGAATCCGGGTCTGTGCGCCTATCTCGATGCGAACCTCGCGGCGCGGCCTTTAGCGTGTCCTCCGGCGCGATGGGATCTGGCCGCGCTCACCTTGGTGGGGTTCTACTACAGTCCCGATATCGCCGTGGCCGATACCCAGGTCCAAAGTGCCGCGGCCGCTATAGTGACCGCGGGGGCGCGACCCAATCCGGTGGTTGGGCTCGGTCCGCAATATGATTTGCGCAGCAGCCCGAGTTTCGCTCCCTGGGCGCTGGGATACTTTTCGCTGGATTTGCCGATCGAGACCGCCGGCAAACGCGGTTACCGCACTGCCGCGTCCGAGCGGCTGGCCGACGCCGCCCGGCTTGCGGCGGGAGAAACCGCGTGGTCGGTGAGAAGCCGGATTCGCACGGCGCTGGTGCGGTTGCTGCTTGACCGCATAGACGCGGACTTGGCCGCAAAGAAGCAGCGGACGCTAGCGGCGGCAGTGGAACTGATCAATGCGCGAGTGAGGACCGGGTACGCAGGCGCGCCCGAACTCGACCTTGCGCGGAGCAATCTCGGGGGCGCGCGGCTCGCGGCTGCGCAGGCCCAGGCTCGCGTCCGGGCCGATGACGGCGCGCTTGCGCAGGCGCTTGGCATACCGGCGCAGGCGCTTACGGGCGTCGAGTTCTCATGGGACGCGCTCGACGACCCGCCTGAGGAGCAGTCGCTGTCGCCTGCCGAGGTGCAGCGGATGGCGGTGCTCAACCGGATCGATTTGCGCCGCGAGCTGGCGCAATACTCGGCGGCCGACGAGGCGCTGAAGCTCGAAATCGCCGAGCAGTATCCGGACCTCAATCTGGCCGGCGGGTACTCGTGGGAGGGCGGCGAGAACATCTTCGAGCTCGGGCCGTCGCTCGCGCTGCCGGTGTTCAACCAGAATCAGGGGCCGATCGGGCAGGCGCGGGCGCAGCGCAATTTAGTTGCGGCCCAGTTCCTGGCGATGCAGGCGGAAGTGATCGCGCAGGCGCGTATCGCGCTCATCAACTATCGTGGCGCGCTGGCTGCGCTTGCGGCTGCGCGCAGCGCCGCCAGCCATCAGGCGCGGCGCTACCGCCAGGCGCGGCGCGCGCTCGCGGCAGGTGAGAGCGACGCGCTCGCCGCGAGCACGGTCCGCTTGCAGGATTTGGATACCCAAGCGGCGGCGCTGCAGGCGCTCAGGAATACGCAACTGGCGCTGGGGGCGCTCGAGGATGCGATGCAGCGGCCGCTGGACCAGGAGGCTTCCGGTCGATTCACGTTTCCGCCGCCGCGGCCACAGGGGGGCCAGTGAATAAAAATCGGCCACGGTTGATTGGGCTTGCGGCCGCGATAGTGGCCGTGATTGTCGTGCTGGTCTGGTGGATCGGCGCAGGTAACCACGACGAGGGCGATGACGAGGATCAGACCACCGCGAGCGCCGCGGTTCTGTCGCGCGCGGCAAACGGCGACGTGATTGTCGCCCTCACCAGCGGGCAGCAATCGCGCATCGGGTTGAAGACGGCCGCGCTCGCGCCGGTGGTCCACGTACGCGAGCTGACCGGCTACGGCGAGGTGGTCGATCCGGCGCCGCTGGCCGCGCTTGACGCGCAACTGATCGCGGCGCGCGCCGCGCTCGATGCGTCACAAGCCGAATACGCGCGCGCCAAACTGCTTCATTCCGAGCATCAGAATATCTCGCTTAAGGATTATCAGGCCGCGCAGGCGCGGCTGCGCGCCGACCATGCGCAACTCGACTTGCTCGACCAGCGCCTGGCGGGCGATTGGGGTGCGCCGATCGCCGCGCTTGCGCCGGCCGCGCGCGCGCGCCTGATCGCGGCGGCGATCAGGCGCCAGCTGGCGATCCTCCGCGTCGCGGTCGCGCCGGGTCAGCCGGTCGAGCAGCTACCCGCACAGGCTGAGGTTACTATCGTAGGTGGCTCGCGTCCGATCGCGGTGCAAGCGATATGGTACGCGCCCTCGGTGGATCCCGAACTTCAGGGTCAGAGCTTCCTGATGCGGGCGGACGCCTCCGGATTCTCGCTGCGGCCGGGGATGGCGGTCAGTGCGCGGCTAAGCGGGCCCGGCGCCGGCGAGCGCGGGGTGGTGGTGCCGTCGGCGGCGGTAGTCCGAAGCGCGGGAGGGGTGTGGGCGTACGTGCAAATCGCGCCGGACAAATTCGAGCGGCGTCCGGTCGCGGCCGGCGCGGCGACCGGTGGCGGATGGTTCGAGAGCGGCGGCTTTGCCGCGGGCGATCGGGTCGTCGTTACCGGCGCGCAAGCGTTGCTGTCCGAGGAATTCAAATCGCAAATCCAGGTTCAGGACTAGCGCGCGAACCCGCGGACGCCAGCAATGCTCAAGGCAATTGTCGAATTTTCTATACGCCTGCGCGGAGTCGTGATCGCCCTGGCGTGTCTGATCGTGCTGTACGGGCTGTATGTGACCTACCACGCGAAGCTCGGAGTATTTCCCGAGTTCGCGCCGCCGGAGGTCGTGATTCAGACCGAGGCGCCGGGATTTTCGCCTGAGCAGGTCGAGACTCTCGTTACCCAGCCGATCGAAAACGCGCTGGCCGGAACCATCGGCCTGCAATCAATTCGCTCGCAATCGATTCAAGGTCTCTCGGTCGCCACGGTGGTGTTCAAGGACGGCACCGACATTTACCGGGCGCGGCAGTTGGCAGGTGAGCGGCTGCTCGAAATCGCAAGCGCGATGCCGGCGGGGGTGGCCGCGCCCGCGATGGCTCCGCTGACCTCGGCAACCGCCGTGATTATGGACATCGGGCTTACTTCGGTGGACTCGAACCAGGGCGCGCTGATGGCGCTTCGGACCTTCGCCGACTGGACGCTGCGGCCGCGGTTGCTCGCGGTGACGGGGGTCGCGCATATCTCGATTTACGGCGGCGACGAACGCGAGCTCCAGATTCAGATCGATCCGGCCCGCTTGGTGGAACATCAATTGGGGATCGGCGACGTGACCGCCGCCGCGCGAGCCGCGACCGGGGTGCGCGGCGCGGGCTTTATCGAGACCGCGAATCAGCGCGTGGTGATCCATAGCGAGGGGCAATCGATTACGCCCGCGCAACTGGGCGACGCGATCGTCGCGCATCGCAAGGGCTCGAGCGTGCGCCTGCGCGACGTGGCGGCGGTGCGATGGGCGCCCGCGCCGGCGATCGGCGGGGCGCTGATCATGGGCAAGCCGGGCGTGATCGCGGAGGTAACCATTCAATTCGGCGCGAACGCGCTCGACGTGACGGGACGCGTGGACGGTGCGCTCAGGGATCTCGGGCCGCTTACCAGAAGCGAGGGGATCGTCGTGTGGCCGGCGCTATTTCGCGCGGCGAGCTTTGTGACGACCACGATCGATAACGTGCGTTTCTCGCTGCTCTTGGGCGGAGTGCTGGTCGCGATCGTGCTGGTAATGTTCCTGCACGATCTGCGCACCGCGTTCATTTCCCTGACCGCCATACCGCTTTCGCTGCTGATCGCGATCATTACCCTGCAAACCGCCGGCGTGACGCTCAACACGATGACGCTGGGCGGCTTGGCGATCGCGATCGGAGAGGTGGTCGATGACGCGATAATCGACGTCGAGAACGTCTTGCGCAGACTGGGCGAAAACCGCGCGCTCGCGGCCCCGCGCCCCGCCTTCGAGGTGATCCTGGACGCGTCGCTCGAGGTTCGCGGCGCGGTGGTGTACGCGACCTTTATCGTCGCGCTGGTGTTCCTGCCGGTGCTGGCGATGTCGGGAGTCCAGGGCCGCATCTTCGCGCCGCTCGGATGGGCGTACATCCTGGCGATCATGGCCTCGCTGGCGGTGGCGCTGACGCTGACTCCGGCGCTGTGCTACGCGATGCTGTCAGAGCATCGCGTAGGCGCCGATACCGCGCTGGTGAAAAGACTCAAGTCGATGCATCGTCGAGCGCTCGAACGCGCGAGCGCGAATCCCGATATCGTCATCGGCGGCGCGGCCATTTTGTGTCTCCTCGCGCTTGGCGTGTTGCCATTCTTCGGCGGCAGTTTTCTGCCCGAACTGCAGGAGCGCAGTTTCGTGCTGCATATGGTCGCGGTGCCGGGAACCTCGCTGCGCGAGTCGATGCGCGCGGGCGGCGAGGTCACCAAGGTCCTGCTCGCGAATCCTCACGTCCAAAGCGCCGCGCAACGGATCGGACGTGCGGAACTTGGCGAAGACACCTTGGGGCCGCAAGAGAGCGAATTCGACGTCAGATTGAAGCCGCTTGGCGGAGCGGACGTCGACGACATCGAAGACGCGCTCAGAAAGAAGCTGGCGGGGATTCCCGGCTTCGCGTTCTCGATGAACTCGTTTCTGACCGAGCGAATCCAGGAAACGCTTTCGGGGGAGCAAGCCGGCGTGGTCATAAGCGTGTTCGGCAACGATCTTGACGTGCTCGATCGCGAGGCGGGCCAGATAGCAGCGGTTCTGGGGCGGATTCGCGGCGCCACCGCGGTGGCAGTACAGTCGCCCGGCGGGATGCCGCAAATCACCGTGCGGCTCGATCGGAAAAGGCTGGTCCAGTTCGGGTTCCGCCCGCTTGACGTGCTCGACGCGATCGCGAGCGCCTATCAGGGTGCGATCGTCGCGCAGGTGTACGACGGCATCCGGGTCTTCGACGTTTGCGTGATTCTGGATCCAAAAGATCGGCGCCGTCCCGAGGCGATCGGGAATCTGATGCTGCGCAACGCGCAGGGGCAACTGATGCCGCTGGACGAGCTGGCGACGGTCGCTCTCACCTCGGGACGCTACGCGATTTTGCATAGTGGCGCGCGCCGGGTTCAGGTCGTGACCTGCAACGCCGGCGGCGATTTGACCTCGTTCGTCGCGCTTGCCGAGCGCGAAGTCCGCCAACGGGTTCCACTTGCCGCCGGCAACTATCTCGAGTTCAGCGGCGCCGCCCAGGCGCGGGCGCAAGCAGTCCACGAGATTGCGATAAACTCGTCGATCGCGGCGGTGATCGTAATTTGCCTGCTGTTTATCGCGCTGGGCAGCACGCGCAACCTGATGCTGGTATTGGCCAATGTTCCGTTCGCGTTCGTCGGAGGCGTGTTCGCCGCGCTGGTGACGGGAGGCTGGCTTTCGCTGGGATCGCTGGTTGGATTCGTGACCCTGTTTGGAATCACGATGCGCAATTCGATCATGATGATCTCGCATTTCGAGCATCTGGTCGAGTCCGAGGGCATGACTTGGGGACCCGAGGCCGCGCTGCGCGGCGCCTCCGAGCGGCTGACCCCCATCCTGATGACCGCGATCGTCACCGCGCTGGGCCTGCTGCCGCTGGCGATCGGCAGTGGCTCACCGGGGCGTGAGATCGAAGGACCGATGGCGATTATAATCCTGGGCGGCCTGTTCAGCTCGACCGCGCTCAACCTGCTGGTGCTGCCCACGATGGCGTTGCGCTGGGGAAGATTTGGATCGCCGCGATGATCGCGGCAATTGAAGCGGCGCTCAAAGGCGCGGGCGCATGGTCGATGGTTCCGATTTGCCTCGTGATCGCGCTCGAGTCGTCCGCTTTTGTGGGCTTGCTGTTTCCCGGTGAGATGGCTGGGCTGCTCGCGGGTGCACTCGCGGCGTCGGGGGTCTTCTCGCCGTGGCTCGCGTTCGCGGGCGTCGGCGGCGCGGCGATAGCCGGTGACGCAGGCGGATACGCGCTCGGACGCTTCAAAGGGCGCGCGGTGTTGGCGCGATGGCCGTCGGCGAATCGCCATTTCGAGCGCAATCGGGATCGGCTCGAATACTACTTCGCGCGCTGGGGTGCCGTAACCGTGCTGGCTGCTCGTTTCGTAGCGGTGGGGCGCGCGTTTGCGCCGTTCGCCGCAGGGCTGTCCGCGATGCCGGCGCGGCGCTTCGTTCCGATGGCGGCGCTCGGCGGTGTGGTGTGGGCAGCGGTGCTGGTCACGGCGGGGTTCGTGCTGGGCAACCACTGGAGGATCGTCGAGACGTGGATGCGATCGCTCGGCGCGGGGATCTTCGTGCTCTTCGCGTTGACGATCGCGATGGCCGCGCTGTGGCGATGGGCCGCCGGGCGGCAATTTGAAATCACGGCGGCATGGCGGCGGCGGGCGCGCCAATATGGATTTGATCCGGCGCCGTTCATTGCGTTCATGCGGGCGCGGCTTTCGCCGAGCGGCTATCTGGGCCTGCACTTCACGGTCGGTCTCGTCGCGGTGGGGGCGATGGCGTGGCTGTTCGGCGGGGTTACACAGGATATCTTCGCGCAGGATCCGCTGGTGCGGGTCGATCGCGTCGTTGCCGCGGTTATCGCCAATCATCGCACCGCCGGCCTGGACGACTTCATCGTCGTGCCGAGATTTCTTGGCAGCACCTGGTGGCTGATCATTATCGCCGCGATCGTCGCGGCCACAGCGGCGCTCGCCGGTGATTTCTCGCTCGCGATGACGGCGGGGCTGATTGTGGGCGGCGCATATGTGCTTGCCTACGGAGCGCAAATGACGTTCGCCGGGTTTTCCCCGGAAGTGGCGGGGGCGCGTTTAGTCCACGGATTCCAGGGCTTCCCGAGTATCGCGCTCACTACCACGAGCGCGGTGTATGGCCTTGCCGGATACGCGGCGGCGGCCCGTGCCAGGAGCTGGCGGATGCAGACGCTGGCGGTCTCGATGGCGCTATACCTGATTTTGCTGGTGTGGCTGGGGGCGCTCTATTCGGGACGGTTACTGAGCGCCACGATCGGCGGCTTCGCACTGGGAGGATTGTGGCTCGCGGTGTGTCTGACCGGAAATCTCGTGTATTACCGTATCCGCGCCCGTCCAGAGTAAAGTACCCAAGACGAAGATCGATTCGATGCGCGTGCCGCTTCAAGCGCATCCGGAGGTGTCACGATGAGTTCCGGCGATAGTCATGGCCACGGACCCGGTCACGCGCACGACCATTCACACGGTCATCCGCACGGCCATCATGGCGAAGACCGGCACGGGGCCCGGCAGCCTGCTCGATTCGACCCCGCACGCGCCGCCCTGCTTGACGATCCGCGCCGCTTCGAGCATCTGGCGCCGCATCAGGTGCTGGAGTTGCTCGACGCGCCGCGCGGCGCACTGGTGATCGATTTCGGAACCGGTACGGGGACCTTCGCGATCGAGATCGCAAAACATCGCTCCGATCTGCGCGTCATCGCGCTTGACGAGCAACCCGGAATGCTCGAGTTGCTGCGTGCGAAGCCAGAGGCTATGAATCTCCGGAATCTCGAAGCGGTCCTCACCGATGAGGTCGAGCGTTTCACGGGTAGTGGGGATCGGATTCTCGCACTCAACGTCCTGCACGAGCTGGGCGATGATGCGATCAAGCAGATGATTGGCCTGCTGAAGCCCGACGGCGAGGTTCTGTTTATCGATTGGGATTCCTCGATCGATCGCCCGATTGGCCCGCCGAAGGATCACACCTATAGCCCCGCCGAGGCGCGCGCGCGGCTTGAGAGCTTTGGCCTCGGGGTCGAGTTGTTGCCCGCGCTGAAATATCACTTTGTACTGCGCGCGACGAAAACGAACCCCGGTGAAAACGCTCAATCGCGATCGCGGTGATGAGATGACGATCAGACGGTCCGCGCGAAATAACCCGCCGCGCGAACCGCATTGAATCGGCGCCGCTTAGCCGGATTGCTTGGCGCGCGCCGCCCGGCGCGGCGATTTCCCGGCAGGCGCGCCGGGTTTTACGGTGAGCACGGGGCAGGGTGCTCCACGAACCACGCGTTCAGCAACGCTGCCCAGCAGCAAATGACTAAGGCCCTTGCGTCCGTGCGTGGCCATCACGATCAGATCGGCGCCGAGCCGCTTGGCGACTTGGAGCACCTCGAGCCCGGGATCGCCCATCACGATCTCGATTTCATAGCGAATCTTGCCGCCGATATTTTCTTTGGCCAACCGTTCGAGCTTGGTGCGCGCGGCAGCTTCCATTTTACCGAACGGCAGAGCGACTTCCGGGCCTGGCGGCAGCGCCACGACGTGCAGCAGATACAGGGCCGCGTTGCGTTCACGCGCAAGCTCCGAGGCAAGCTTGAGCGCGAGAATCGAGTTCTGATCGAAATCCACCGGGCAGAGAATTTTGTCGAAGCTGGGCATTCGCCTTCCTTTTCGCGTGGACCGTGGCGTTTCAGGGCGGCCGGGCAAGCGACGTTCCGCCTGCGCGCGGGCAGACGAGATATACCTCACCCGGCGATCGATTGGGAACTTGCGCGCGCAAGGCTTTCATCGGGCGTCGTCTTTTGAATCGGGCTTCGGAACCCTCGAACTCCCGCGGGGAGGCTTTTCCGGACCCGCCGCTACTGCAACGACAGATCGACGCGCGTGGTTTTGCCGTGATCCTTGATTCCGCCGACGTTGAGCTTTGGCGGGGAAAGGAACAATCGCGCGGGGTTGATTTTCGTGCTCAGGTACGCGCGCACGGCGTTGGCGCGCGCATCGGCCAGCGCGCGCAAGTCGCGCTCGGAAGTATTTGCGATCATCAGCTTTTTCATCTGGTCGGGCGGTATCGATTTGTTGAGCCCCAGGAAGTCCGCCGGTTTTTTGAACTTGGCGGCCTTGTACGCGCGGGTCAGGTACTTGTCATATTCATTGGGCGCAATCTTGACGCTGTCGAGATCGCCGCTCGGGCCGCCGGTGGCCTTCAGCTTCTGCGCCTTCATCGCTTGCTCGAGAAGCCCTTCGCGATCGATTGTGGGATCGACGCGTCCCTCGATACTGACCTTAAGGCCGGACCGCTCCTGGAGCGCTTGAATCAGAGTATCAAGGCGGGATTTGCTGTCCGCGCTTAACGCCGCCGAGCCGGGCGCGAACTCGACGTACGACAAATCCTGCTTGCCGCCGCCGAAGGCCGCGCTTAGCAGGCTGAAAGGCGAGGTCGCCGCCTTGACGATCAGGTTCATGAACGCGTGCAGAATCACGCCGCCGAGGCTGAATTCCGGATCCTTGAGCGAGCCCGAGATGGGAACGTCAACATTGATCTCGCCGCGCGAATTTTCCAGCAACGAGACCGCCAGCCGGATCGGCAGATTGGTCGCGGTCGCGTTCTCAACCCGGTCGCCGAACGTGAGTTGATCGATGAAGATGTGGTTGTCGGCGGTCAGATTGCCCTGATCCAGCAGGTAGTGAACGTTGACGGTCAGGGTTCCCTTGGTGATCGGATAGCCGGTGTAGCGCGTCGAGTAGGCGGTCAGTCCCGTCAACTCGATTCCGTCGGCCCTGGCCTTGAGGTCGATGAATGCGGCCGGCGCCAGCGGATTGACCGATCCGCTGATCTCGACCGGCGCACTGCCGTTTACCTGCCCGTTGAGTTCGACGGCGGCGGGCGCCGAGGTGTGGGTTCCGAAGGCGCTCACCTTGCCGGCTATATCGCTCAGGTCGGCGGAGTAATTGGGCTTGATAAAGAAATCGCTGTAATCGACCTTGCCGCCCTGCAGCGTGATCCTGCCGATCGCGAGGTCGGCATCGATGGGTTGCCCGGTAGTCGCCGCGGCGGGGGTTGGCGCAGGCTCGGGTGCGGCGGCTTGCGTGGGACGTTCCTCGGTCAGCGATTTCGGGGCGGCATTCGGATTGGCCGTGAGGTCTTTCAGATTCAGCTTGCCGTCGTGATTGAGAATAACGCGCGAGTAAAAGTCCGAGAGCGAGATCGCGCCGATATGCAGCTTGGGCGGTCCGGCGCCAAAGTCGGCGTCGATACGGCTTAGGCTCAACGCGCGCCAGTTCAAGAATTTCTCGTTGGTGAGCTTGTCGAGCATCGCCAGATCAACCAGGGTGGCGCCGCCGCGATAGGTGATGTGAAAGCTCTTGCGCTCCTGCGCTAGCGCGACGGCGCCGCTCATGGTCAGCAGCGCGCTCTTGATGGTCGCGTTCAAATGGCCGGTGGCGTACGGGTCCGCAGGCGTGAGATCCAGGCGCTGTGTGACCACGTGGAGCTTGGCCCGAAGCGGCGCAATCGCGGCGTCGCCGGTGACTTTGAACCTGCCGCGTCCATTTAGTGCACCATCGAGCTCGACCCCGAACGGTTTGGCGAAGTCGCTGGTGACATCCTTCAAGTGAATGTTGAGCGGCGCGAGCGAGATCTTGACCGGGCGCGGCGCGGCGGCGTCCTCGATAGTTGCATCGGTCTTCTCGATTGCGACTGATGCGATGCGAAATCGCCACGGACTGGGGGCCGGAGTTTTGGCGCGGGCTGGTTCGACGCGCCGGCGCTCGCGCTGGCGTCTGGCCGCGGCGGTTTCGCGGCGGCGGGTGCGCGGCGGCGGCGCGGTTTTTTTCATAAGCTCGAGCAGACTCAGCTTTCCGCCGGGCTCGCGGCGGACGAAGAGCCGAATCCCGTCGGCGCGAATCTCATTGACCGTCGCCTGGCGTGAGGCCAGATCGATCTGCCCGATCGCGATGCTGAATTTGTTCCATGCCAGGGGCTGGCCGCGCCCCTTCGGCGCGCTCAGCGCGAAGCCGTCAAGCGACACGCTGGCCGGCTCGGTGTGGACATTGAAGGCGTCGGGGGAAAAGTTGGTCTTGACCGTCGCCTGCGCACTGAGCTTGCCGCCCGTCACTTTTGCGGCCAGCACAGATTGCGCGAAATCCTGCAAGGCGGGCAGATCGATTGTGTCGATCGTCACGTCGCTCGTCACCTGCTTATGTAAGTAATCCAGCCCTCCCTTGACCTCGATCGACCCGCCTCCGGACAGGTTCGCCGCGAGCTGGTAGGGCGACGGCGCGCCGCCGCCCAAGTTGATATAGCCGAGCTGCGCGTGGATGGGAGTGATCGATACCGTCGCTGGGCTCGCGCCGGTGTTGTCAGTTACCTTGACGGCGCTTTGCGCCAGCTCGAACGAATCCACCGCGACGTCGGGCGGCGGTGAGGTTTCGGCGGGCGCGGCGGCCAGCGCCGAAACCGGAGCGGCCGTGGTGGTCTGCGGCGAAACCGCGCTTTGGGCGGGCGCGGGATTCTCCGTGGTCAAGGCGCTCAAGTTGGTCGATCCGTCATGATTACGCACCAGGTTGGCGTTGACTCCGTCAACCCGGACCTTGCCGAGATGAATCCGGCCTTGCAGCGGCTCGACGTCGTTGAGCATCGCCATCGCATGATCCAGCGTGGCGACCGGCGCACCACTGGTATCGCGTACGTCGAGGTGGTCGATGGCGAGTTCGCCCGCAATCGCGATAACCGGTCCGGTATCTTTGGCGACAAAATGCACTTGCAGGGCGCACGAGAAAGTTCCTTGCGGAATTTCCACGGGCAGTTTGCGTGGCACGTAGCCGAGGTAGCGCGAGAGATCGAGCTGATGCAGATCAAGCTCGATGATCGAATCGCGGGTGGCGCCGAACGGCTTGCTCTGTCCGCCGATCCGGACCGGACTGCCGTCCACGTCCATCCTGAGCAGCGGCTGCACGTAGATATCCACGTCGCTCGGCAGGTTCGCGACGAAGGGAATCCCAATCTGTAGGTGCTCGATGGCGTGCTGCTGCCCAACCACCTGGTCGTCCAGATGCACGTCGCCGTCGGTCAGGCTGATGTTCGACACGGAGAACTTGAACGGCTTGGAAGCAGGCTGAACCGGTGTGGGCGGGGTCTTCGGTTCGAACAAATCCGAGAAATTGAAGCGTTGCGGTGCGATGCGGACAATATGAATCGAAGGATGCTTGACGGATACTTCCTCGATAACCGGCGCCATGCGAACGAGCGATCTCCAGGCGGCCTCGACGCGAAGATGTTCAATATCGACGAACGGTTTCTGCGGATCGGTGTCACCGATGTGCAGCCGGTCGATATCCAATCGGAGCGCGTAAGGATTAAAGCCTATCTCGCCCACCGTGACCGGGCGCTTGATCTGCGTTGCGACTGGTCCGGTGAGAATATGCCGCAGCAGCGGCGGTACTGCGAAGAAACCCGCCAGGCCGTAAATCACAACGACAACTATAATCGCGATACCGATATTGCGCGCGCGGCGCGTGCGCCCGAACGCGAGAGCGCGAGCGGACCATGCTTTTGCATGCTCGGAAACGGACCTAAGGACGTCCATCCACGCTACCCCCAATCCGGCATTCGGCAATTATGACCCTGCCGAAATCCATCGTAAGCAAATACTTTTCTCATAGCCATGCCAAATCGGCCTGACGCGACGCGCCCCAGCCCGGCCGCCGCTTCCAAAACCCGTCGCGGGCGTGCTTTAGATGCTAAATCAGGGTAACGCGCCGCCGATCGGACCATGCCGATACGGCAGGCGAAGGGAAGACGGCAGATCCTATGCTCGCGAAGAGTCTTTTGGTCGCCAATCGTGGCGAGATAGCAATCCGGATTATCCGCGCGGCCGCCGAACTCGGAATCCGAACGGTGGCGGTTTTCTCGGAAGATGATTCGACCTCGTTGCACATCCGCAAGGCGGACGACGCGCGTGCGCTGCGCGGCGTGGGCGTGGCTGCCTACCTGGACGCCGCGGGGATCATCGCGGAGGCGCAAGCCGCGGATTGCGACGCGATCCATCCGGGCTACGGCTTTCTGAGCGAAAACGCCGAGTTCGCGCGGCGATGCGCCGCCGCTGGAATCTCGTTCGTTGGTCCGCGGCAGGAAATCCTGGAGCTATTTGGCGACAAGATTGCGGCGCGCGCGCTCGCGAGTCGATGCGGCGTGGCGATCCTGCGCGGCACCGCGGGAGCCACCACGGTTGAAGAGGCGCACAAATTCTTCGTCTCGCTGGGCAGTGGAGCCGCGATGATGATCAAGGCGGTGGCAGGCGGCGGAGGGCGCGGGATGCGCGCCGTTCATCGCGCCAACGAAATCGACGAGGCGTTTGCGCGGTGCCAGTCCGAGGCGCGCAGCGCGTTTGGCAACGGCTCCGTGTACGTCGAGGAACTTATGCCGCGCGCGCGCCATCTTGAAGTCCAGATCGCAGGCGACGGCACCGGGGAGGTCGTCCACCTCTACGAACGCGAATGCACCATCCAGCGCCGCAATCAAAAGATTCTCGAGATCGCTCCGAGCCCCAGTATCGATTCCGCGACCCGCGAGCGGCTGACTTCCGCCGCGGTCAGGATCGCGCGCGAGGTTCGCTACGACAGCCTTGGCACCTTCGAGTTCCTGCTCGACGCGGCCCAGCCGCCCGCGGGCGCCGCGTTCGCGTTTATCGAAGCTAATCCGCGCCTCCAGGTCGAGCACACGGTGACCGAAGCGGTGACCGGGATCGATCTGGTCAAAGTCCAGTTGCAGATTGCCGGTGGCGCGCGGCTTGGCGAGCTGGGACTGACGCAGGCGGCGATCGCGCCGCCGCGCGGATACGCCATCCAGGCCCGCATCAACACCGAGACGATGAGCGCCGACGGCGGGGCGAAACCCGCCGGTGGAACCCTCGCCGCCTTCGAGGTTCCCTCGGGCCCGGGTCTGCGGGTGGATACCTTCGCCTACGCGGGCTACACGACCAATCCGCGCTTCGACTCGCTGGTCGCAAAACTCATCGCGCATTCGCGCTCGGATGACTTCGCCGATGCGGTCAATCAAATCTATCGCGCGTTGTGCGAGTTTCGAATCGAAGGCGTGGCGACGAATATCGGGTTTCTCCAAAACTTGTTGCGTCATCCGGAGTTCGCCGCCAATCGGACGCATACGCGCTTCGTCGAGGAGCATGCCGCCGAGCTTACGGGCGCGCACCCTGCGGCGCATCGCAGGCTGTTCTTCGAGCGCGGCGCATCGGCGCCGTCCGGTCCTGCCAAAGCCGGCGCGAAGATCGACACCTCCGATCCGCTGGCCGTGCTGCATCACGGAAAATCGGGCGGCGGTGAAGCGTCGCCCAATGCCGCGGCGATTGCCGCGTCCGCGCCGCCCGCGCACGAAGCCGCCGGACCCGAGGGGACGGTCGCGGTCACGGCGCCGATGCAGGGCACTATCGTCTCGATCGACACGCGCGAGGGCGACCTCGTGCGCCGCGGGCAACAGCTCGTCGTGATGGAAGCGATGAAGATGGAGCACGTCATCGCGGCGCACGTAGGCGGTGTCGTGCGCCAAATCGCGGTGGCCAAGGGCGACGCGGTCTTCGAGGGCCATCCGCTGCTGTTCATCGAGGAGTCCCAGGTCGAAGATTCCGCCGTCGAGGCCGCCGAGCGGATTGACCTCGATCGAATCCGGCCCGACCTGCTCGAAGTTCAGGAGCGCCACGCCTTTGGGCTCGATACCGCGCGGCCCGATGCGGTCGCGCGCCGGCGCAAGACGCATCAGCGCACCGCGCGCGAGAATATCGACGACCTGTGCGATCCCGGCACCTATATCGAATACGGCTCGATTGTAATCGCGGCCCAGCGCCGCCGCCGCGCGCTCGATGATCTGATCAGGCGCACCCCCGCCGATGGAATGATCGCGGGAATCGGGCGCGTCAACGGCGACCTGTTCGAGGACGCGCGCGCGCAGTGCGTGCTGATGTCGTACGACTACACCGTGCTGGCGGGAACCCAGGGTCAGCAGAATCATCGCAAGAAAGATCGGATGTTCGAAATCGCGGAGCGGATGCGGCTGCCGGTGGTGTTCTTCACCGAGGGCGGCGGCGGCCGTCCCGGCGATACCGACGGAGTGGGAGTCGCGGGGCTGGATTGCCTGGCGTTCCAGTATTGGGGGCAGTTGAGTGCGATGGTGCCGCTGGTCGGGATCACTTCCGGGCGATGCTTTGCGGGCAACGCGGCGCTGCTCGGATGCTGTGACGTGGTGATCGCGACTGAGAACTCGAATATCGGGATGGGCGGTCCGGCGATGATCGAAGGCGGCGGGCTGGGCATCTTCCGGCCCGAGGAAGTCGGCCCGATGAGCGTGCAGGTCGGCAACGGCGTCGTGGACCTGCCGGTCAAGGATGAAGCCGCGGCGGTCCAGGCGGCCAAACGCTATCTTTCGTATTTTCAGGGACCGGTCCGAGACTGGAAGAACGCCGATCAGCGCCTACTGCGCTCGATCATTCCCGAGAACCGGCTGCGCATCTATGACGTGCGCAAGGTTATCGAGACGTTGGCCGACACCGGCTCGGTGCTCGAGTTGCGGCGCAACTTCGGGCTTGGGATGGTCACCGCGCTGATCCGAATCGAAGGCCGGCCGATTGGCGTAATCGCGAACAATCCCACCCATCTGGCGGGCGCGATCGACTCAAACGGCGCGGACAAGGCCGCCCGCTTCATGCAGCTTTGCGACGCCTTCGACATCCCGCTGCTGTTCCTGTGCGACACTCCGGGAATCATGGTGGGCCCCGAAGTCGAGAAGACCGCGCTGGTTCGCCATGCGGCGCGGATGTTCGTAACCGGCGCGAGCCTCACGGTGCCGTTTTTCACGATCATTTTGCGCAAGGGCTACGGACTCGGCGCGCAAGCGATGGCGGGCGGAAGTTTCAAGGCTCCGATCTTCACGGTTTCGTGGCCGACCGGCGAATTTGGCGGAATGGGGCTCGAAGGAGCGGTCAAGCTTGGCTATCGTAACGAACTGACCGCCGAGCAGGATCCCGGCAAACGCAAGGAGCTGTTCGATCAGATGGTCGCGCGCATGTACGCTCACGGCAAGGCGGTCAACACCGCGTCGCATTTCGAGATCGATGACGTGATCGATCCGCTCGAATCGCGGCGCTGGATCATGGCCGGCCTGAAGTCGGCGC
>DATKSQ010000007.1:0-5297 GCA_035531615.1 Binataceae bacterium (SeqCode) | reverse complement strand
CAGATCGAGCTCGCGTCCGGAGTTGTTCTCACGCGCGGAGATCTTCGCGCACACAGGCTCGAACGGCGCCCGCGCGGCGTCACGCCGCCTGATGCTGAGTTTTTGGCGTTGGAGTTCACGAGCGACGCCGCGCTCGATGACATCGAGCAATCCGAACGGATCGCGAAAGACAAAGCCCGACGATATCAGAGCGGGCCGCCCGAGCTAATCGGGCATGTTATCCCTGGACTCGAAGAGTAAGAGGTAAGAGAAAATGAAAGGAATCTTCATCGGCGGCAGAGGCTATCACATGACTGAGGTGTCGCCCAACGCCGTCACGATGTCTCGCGAAGAGCGTGAAATTTGTCGAATGACGGGCTGCTCGATCGCAGCGTTCACGAAAGCCCGCGCCAAGCGGCTGAGCGGAATCGATCCGGTCACGGGAAAGGCTATTCCCGACGTGACTGCGCAGCCTGGACTCGCGCCGTTTCCGAGCGAAGATGTCGGCGACGGTGAGGACGATCCCGATGACGATCCCGTCGAGCGGGCGTTGCGCACCGCGCCGATGCGCGTGCGCTTTCCGGCAACGATCACAGAAAGGCACCCCGACGGCCGCATCACGCGGCGGAAAGCGGAGCGGTGAAACATCGAGGTAAATTCAAATGCACTGGACGCAACAACTACATAATGTCCCGAAACCCGGATCGCCTGCTGCGATCAACGCGATCACGTCGGCGACGGTAATCGGCGATTTTGCCGATGACGCGAACGGTGCCGCGCACCTATCAGCCGCGAAGTCGGCCGCCAATGCGGCAGTCGCCGGACTGACCGGCGCCGCAGCGATGGTCGATGTCAGTATCAGCGTCGTGTGCGACAACAGTCCCGCGATCGCGGGCAGCTATGCTGCGGGCACGCGAATCTCGATCGACGTGGTTGAAAAATATTAATCAACATATTGCCGTTCGGCGCGGGTCGCTCCAGTCGCCGGACGGCACGCTGGGGCAAACGTGGTTAGTGGTTTTCCCACGTGGATCGGGCGGTCTCGCGCCCGCTCGATCCCGCCCCGGCACCAAATAGCCAATGAGTAACATCACAGTCACCACACCGCGCGCGCCGACACGAAAGCGCGATCAGCAAGTACGCCGGATAATCCGCCGGCTGCGCACGCTCGCGCCGCACCTGGATAATCCGGTATTTTTGCCGACGCTGCAATCGTTCGCTCGCGTGAGCCTGATGCTCGAGCGCGGATACGCATTCCTTCGCGCGGCCGACGTGGTGGGCGATGATGGGGAGATTCGATCAAGCTACGATTCCGTGCGCCGGATGGCGGAAACCGCCGCGCGGCTGGCGAAAGAGCTCGGGCTGACCCCTTCGACCCTGCGCGCGATGTCCCGCGAGCGTCCCGTTGATCTCGCGGCGAGCTTCGTAGAGCACGATAATGGCGGCGACCAATAAGCTTACGCGATGGAAGTCCGATCCGGTCGCGTTCATCCGCGACGTATTGATCGATCCGGAATCCGGGCGCCCGTTCGAGCTCTACGCTGCGCAAGAACGATTCCTTCGCGAGGCCTTCACGCCAACGGATGACGGCCGACTACCCTATCCTGAAGCAATTTTTTCCTGCCCGAAGAAAAGCGGAAAGACCGCGACGGCCGCGATGGCTACTCTGTTTGTGATCGTCGCCCTGGGCGGACCCTATGCCGAGGGCTACTGTGTCGCGAACGACTTCGATCAAGCCCAAGGCCGCGTGTTTCAGGCGATCGGTCGAATCATCGAGGCGAGCCCGCTGTTACGAGACTCCGCCAAGATCACGGCGAACCGGATCGAGTTTCCCAGTACCGGCGCCATGATAACCGCCATCGCGTCCGACTTCGCCGGTGCCGCCGGCTCGAACCCGACGATCACCGTCTTCGATGAATTGTGGGGATATACGTCCGAACGTTCGCAGCGGCTATGGGACGAAATGATCCCGGTCCCGACGCGCAAAGTGAGTATCCGGCTCACTACGACGTATGCGGGTTTTGAATCTGAATCGGAATTGCTCGAAGGGTTGTATAAGCGCGGCCTGCAGGGCGACGAAATCGCGCCGTCCCTCTATCGACAGCCCGGACTTCTCATGTTCTGGTCGCATACGCCCGTCGCACCCTGGCAAACGGCCGACTGGCTATCGCAGATGCGCGGGCAGCTTCGCCCAAATGCGTATCTACGGCTGATCGAGAATCGATGGGTCACTTCAGAATCGACTTTCGTTCCGGTCGAGTGGTGGGACGCCTGCGTCGATCCCGAAGCGCATCCCGAACTCGCGGACCCACGGCTATCTGTGTGGTGTGGCGTCGATGCTAGCGTGAAACGCGACAGCACCGCGATTGTGTGCGCCACCTTCGACACGACAGCGAAAAGGCTCCGCCTGGTGTGGCATCGCGTGTTCCAACCGTCCGCGGCCGATCCGCTCGACTTCGAGGCGACGATCGAAGGCACGCTGCTCGATCTGCGGCGACGGTTCAACGTGCGCGAGGTCCGCTTTGATCCGTGGCAAATGCAAGCCGTCGCGCAACGCCTAACAGCCGCCGGTTTGCCGATGATTGAATTCCCGCAGAGCGTGCCGAATTTAACGGAAGCGAGCACGAATCTCTATGAAGCGATCAAGGGCCAAAATCTGATCGCATATCCCGATGATGATGTCAGACTGGCCATTTCCCGATGCGTAGCGATCGAAACCGCGCGCGGATGGCGTATCGCGAAAGAAAAAGCCAGCCACAAGATCGACGTGATCGTCGCGCTCGCTCAAGCTGCCCTGGGCGCTGTGCGGCAGGGACAGGCGGTGACCGAATACGCTTTCTTGCCCGTCCCGCGATCTGTGCCGAGTACCGGCGGCATATCCGGCGCCGGCTGGGGCGGACACGATGATGCGGCCGACGATGCCCGCGCGGATGCGCGGCGTGCATCCGCGATCATGCGCGCGCGGCGATCAAGGTGGGCGGCATATTAATGAACGTGCTCAAAGAAAAACGCGAGCGGCGCATGCGTCGCAAGTTAACGCGGCAATGCTGCCCGAAGTGCCTTGCGGAACCGCTGCCGAGTTTCGTGTGCTGCATTCCCGACTGCCCGCGCGTGCTCGTCGAGATGCGGCGATCGCGCCGCGCGTGGGAATTTCCCGAAGAACATACTCAGAAACAAGGTGAATGAAATATGAGATATTTTGTAGGTAATTTACCCTGGGCAACGACGACCGCGCAGTTGCTCGAGCTGTTTAACCCGTTCGGTTGCACGGCGGCCGAGGTCATCGCCGAGGCCGGCAGCGGCCGCGCGCTCGGCTTTGGGTTCGTCGATATCCCCGACGACCGCGCGGATGCGTGCCGCGCGGAAATGGACGGTCGTATGTACGCCGGCCGCGCGCTCAAAGTGCAGCCTGCACGTCCGCGGCGGGGATGAGCGGTGCGGATCAAGATCCGGAACCTCTCGCGATCGACGACGATCGGCGACCTCGAGCGCCTGCTCGCGCCATTCTTTGCGACCGAAATTTACATCGCGCGCGACGATCGCGAAGCCGCGCGAGGCTTCGGCTACGCGACGATTCCGGACGATCGCGCGGATGCGGCTATCGCCGCGCTCGACGGCATCGAGCTTCTTGGCCGACGGCTCGAGATCGTGCCAGCGAAATCGCCGCGCTGGGCGGCGTGATCAGACCGCTTTCGCGTTCCCATCCTCGATCGGCGCGAGCCGCTGCCGCAGCGCACGCGGGAATGCGCGGCGCAATAATTTCTCCGCATCCGCAAGTTCGTCAACCCAGTCGCCGCTTGTGTTGCGGCCTTCCTCTGACGGTAAGTAGCGAATTTGCTCGACGGCGTATAAGCACTCCGCGCGCTCCGCGACGCCTGGAGGCATTATTTCGCGCCAGTGCTCGGGTAGTTCGTCTATGCCGTAAATTTCGAGAATCGCACCGAGCTCGTCCGCCGCGGCTTTCGCGGTTCCTCGCGCGGGCAGTCCAAGAGCGCGCGCCGGGCCGGCTACCTCGCGGATTACCGCCTCGACTGCGCGCTGAACTGATCGCCTAAAGCCATCATTCTGTTTCATTGCCGTACCTCTGGCATGGTTTATTATACTTCACGCTGTCTAATGTCAAACGAACGGATAGTCACCGAAATAGCTACAGAATCTGGACTGGATATTGGTATAGAAACTGGCTATTCGGGTGTCGCGGCAGCGGACTACCGCCGTGCCGACGCCGCGTCTATAGCGCCCGAGATACCGATAGCCGCCCAAAGAATCCCGCCGGGCGTTTTAAGGCTCTCACAACAAAGAATTAGGGTGAGAATGTAGATTTCGTATATATCCCATATAGCTTATATCTAACATTCTCTCTGAGAATCTTGAGAATGTTGAGATGAGAATGTTGACAGCCAACTTGACAGCCAGAGAGTAGCAAAACGCGAATTTCAAAACGGTGTTTTTTCTCTGACAGCCACAGCACTTCCAAGCGCAGAATACACCCTAACACACTGGCGCACGCTGAAACCCTTGGCGGACAAGGTGTTCCCGAGCTATCCACTTGACGGTTGGACGCGGACGTAACGTGCGGACGCTATTGCGAACTGGCGCTAATACTTAGTCCGCCGAACTTCGGATCTGAGGGTTGGGGGTTCGAATCCCTCCGGGCGCGCCATTCCTTCCTCGATCGGATTTTCTTCAGCCTCTGCCCGCGATGTCGAGGGCGACTCCGCCGCAGGCGAGTTCCTATGCGCGGTGGGATGCGGAAACGCGGACGGGAGCGTGAACAAGCAGTGCGTGCGAGACAGAAATGCCTTGAGGTTGACGGTTCTTAAATCTGTCGAATTCGGTTCAACACCTCCTGCGCTCTTTCCAGCGTCAGGTCGAGCAGCCGCAGGAGCTGCTGTATCTCCGCATTGTTGACGGAAACAAATCGTCGCGAGGCTTCCGACATCATTAGTATGTCGCGTCGATCTTCGTCAAACCACAAGGCATGAGTGGTGGTATCCGCTCGGTGACGGCTCTGAGCCAGGAATCGGTCCAGCCTGGTCATCTGCTCCGTCAACCACGGCTGCGAGGCGAGGTTCGCATCGGAGAGTTGCCGGATCATGGCTGAATCAGGTTCCATGTCCCTGATTACCGTTCCCCATTTTCCGCGTAGCCACATCGGTGGCACGCAGCAGCGAGAGTGTCCGCAAATAACTATATGCCTGAGAGCGAGCTGATCGAGCGCGTACGCCACGGTGCCCCAAGCTGAATCGCCACCGGATTTTGCGGCGCTGATTGTCGGTGGCTTCTCGGGAAGCGTTCCGCCCAAATTCTGCAATATG
>DATKSQ010000006.1:0-53481 GCA_035531615.1 Binataceae bacterium (SeqCode) | reverse complement strand
CGGCGGCGGCGGGCGCGGCGCCGCGATCAACGGACACACCGATGCGGCCGCGATGGCGGCTGACGTGGAGGTCAGCGGCGGGGGGAGCGGAGGCTCCGGCGGCGGGGGCAGCGGCAACCTGTTGGTGTCTTTCGGGCAAGCGCTCGAAAGCTTGTGGAACGACATCTACGGCGGCCTCTTCGGCGGCGGTCCCAGCCTTCCACCCAACTACTTCGTCTTCCAAGCGCGCCTCGAGCGCGCGGGCCGGCATCCGCAGTACGACCAGATTATGAAGATCGCCAGGCAACTGATTCTGACGCAGGCTTCGCCCGTGTGGGAGCTGTTCTCGGGTCCGGGCACCATCCCTCCTAATGTTCCTCCGCTACTCCGCGCGGATTATTCCGGCCAGATTATCCGGGCTGGGTCGCAGAGCGCCATCCGCTCAGTGGCGTTCACACAGGAACCGCCGGCGACGGCCCCCGGGGCAGGGGGATGCCGACAGGCGGCGCGGAGGGAGCTGGCGGAATGTGTCGCCGTCTTTGAAGCCCCATCGGATATACCGAAAGCAGCGGCTATCTGGGGTTGTTTGGCGGGCGGTGAAGAATCTGGAGGCCTCGCTTGCTCTGGTTTTATAGCAATGGAGATTCCTTCGACGCTTGGCGAGGCTGAATGCATTGCTCAATATCGCATGAAGATTGTGAGCTGCAGATGATTAGGCTGTACGAGTGGTCGAAACGGCGGTGGCTGCCATTGTTGGGCGGCGTTGCATTCACTATAACGTGCTCTGCACTCGCATGGCATGCCGCAGCAATCAATCCGTCTTTCTCATCGGAACTACTCGTGGCGCTAGGATCAGCGCTGATCGTAGTAAGCGCCGTCTCTTTGGGTTTCATTGTGAGAGGACGCCATCCGTCGCGTGCAACGCGCGTACCATTGATACTGGGCCCCGTCGTCGGTTGTGCCGCCGGAGGGTTGGGCTCAATAGCCTTGGTTCTCTGGCCCGATTCGTGGGCGGCGCTCTGCCTCTTTGCGGTAGCCATAATCGGCTTCCAGGTGGCCGGGACTCTTGCGATCTTCGTTCGTGTGCGTGGCCGTCCGAGTCAGCGACCGAGTCAAGCATCGTAGCGGTGAACAGTCAGGAAAGGGTGAATTCGTATCTACTGGACGTTCTCTGACACCACGCCTCCTATGGGCACGAGGCGCTGGTCAATGCGGCGGTGCCGGGCTCGCCACCGGCGACCACTTACACGTATGATCCCTCGTGGCGGCCGGCATTGAGCGGGCAGGCGAACAGCTATCCGTTCTTGTATCAGGGCATGGAGCAAGAGTTCACCGATCCGGCAACGCTATACTACAGCGGCGATGGAGAGTTCTACAGCGCCCAGATTAGCCGTGGCCTGTCGCTGGTCGGCGCACTCGGCAGCGGCGGCGCGGGGGGAGCGGCGCCGCGCCGCGCGCATCATGGCCACCATCACGGCGGCGGCGGGCGCGGCGCCGCGATCAGCGGACACACCGATGCGGCATCGATGGCGGATGTCGCGGTCGAGGGCGGCGGCGGCTACTCGAGTGGCGAAGGTGGTGGTACTCCAAGCTCGCTGCCAGCGATTCTTGAGGATATCTACAACTTCTTCAATGGCCTTTTCGGCGGCGGCGGCTCCAGCCTTCCGCCCAACTACTTCGTCTTCCAGGCGCGGCTCGAGCGCGCGGGACGGCATCCGCAATATCCAAAAATTGACGGCGTGGCGATCGACATAGTCCTGAACCAAAGCCCGGCGGCCCCAGAGTTTTGCGCAGACCCGCACCCCTGCAATACGCCCCCGCTGCAGTATCGAAGCCCTAACGGGTCGCCGGCTTCTGGCATGACTCAGGAGCAGTTCGATCGATTCGTCGGTTCGATCGAGGTATTTTCGGTGGCGGGTTTTTTCGCCGGCTGCGCCGCCGGCGCCCCGGTCACAAGAGCGCTCGTGCCGGACGAGTACGCTGAGTTGAAGCCCGTTGCTGCCGGGTACGGCTGTATCGTAGGCGGCGTCGGAGGTGTTATCGGAGCCCTAACCTTTGCGTATCAGGCTGCGCGGGCCGGCACGCTTCCGCCGCCACAACCGGACGAGCCGCCCAAGGACGGGGAGGACTTGCCATAAGCTGCGAGCGAGGCGGCTGCGCCGGGCTCGACGACGGCCGCATGAGCGGCCAACTCTTGGGAGCGATAACATGTGGCAGTGGGTCGAATCACTTCTTGCGAAACCGGAAGACTCCGAGGTTGGTGCTAGGGCTTCCCTGCTGTTCCCGCTTGCTGGTGGGCTGATCGCGATACTGGCTGCGGCGCCAGCCATAAGGGCTTGGATGTACGCTAACTCCGGGAACCCACACTTGACGTTCTGGCGGCTGATTCTTCCCTTACCGGTCGCGGCCTTGGTCGGTTCGCTGCTCGGCGTAGCTGTCGGCGCGATCGTTGACCGCAGGGCCTCACTTAAGACGCGAATTACCATCCTGCGCTGCCGTCAAGTTCTCATCCTTCTGCTAAGCGCGGCGTTCATTGTCTGGTGCGCCTACCGCCTCCTCGTATACTCTGATCTGTTCACCTTTCTGGTATTTCTTCCGATATTCGTTATCCTCGGGCTCAGCCAGACGCGGTGGCGCCTGCATCTGCGTAGTACCTGAGCCCGGGCGGCTCCCGGCGTGCCACCCCGCGAATGGCTCGACGATCGCGCTGGTGAATCCGGCGGCGCCGAACTCGCCTCCTGCTACCACTTACGCGTATGATCCGTTGGGGCGGCCGGCATTGAGCGGGCAGGCGAACAGCTATCCGTTCTTGTATCAGGGCATGGAGCAGGAGTTCATCGAGGCTTCGACTGTCTATTATGCGGGCGACGGCGGTTCGCCGCCACGGCGACGTGCGGCCAGCATTGCGCGACGCAATGTGAAGCCCCGTGAGCTCGAAAGATACGGCTCGAGCGCTGCGTTTGCAGAACCCTTCGGTTCGTGGAACGCTGACTCGGAGTCCAGAATAGAAGTTCCGCTTTGGAGAAACCGTTATGTCACTAAATTCCGGAATTGTGCGGGAATGGAACTGCCTCAAACTTGCGGCGGCCGCGCTGGCTATAGTCACTTTCGCCGGATGCATGCCGGTCAGCGGCAATGCGCTCGGGTACCTGTATGCCGACACAAAGGGCCCTGTGACTGCAACCTCCGCCAAGGAGACCAGCGCCAGCAAGACCGGGACGGCATGCGAGCAAACGGTGTTGGCGTTGTTCGCGTGGGGTGACGCGAGCATCGATACCGCGAAGAAGAGCGCCGGAATCACGGAAATCATCTCCGTCGATCAGACCGCGAATAATATCCTCGGCATCTACGCGACTTACTGCGTCGTCGTCAAAGGAAACTAGCCCGGGGCCGGCGAGAGCCTGACCCCGGACGGTGCCGCGCGCATCATGGCCACCATCACGGCGGCGGGCGCAGGGGGCGCGAGGATCTGGCTGCCGGCCGAAACGCGAGGCCGCGACATCACCGCACTGGACGCGGGGTAGAGAGGCGATTTTTGGGCGAAGACTCGACATTAATCTCGGCTGTAGGAAGTTGTGGTTAGATGTGGTAGATTACCATCAAATGGATCGGGACTCTCGGTCGGCGTTCAGCCTCGGGTAACCGGGGCTGTTCGCTTTTAGGGAAAGACTTTCAATCCCCATCCTTCGATTTGACCGTTCGGACTTTTGCGAAACTTGGATTGGATTATCGGATAAATTCTAGCCTGTGAGCCGGGATTAAGAATTTCTTGTCCGATTGGACGTGCAATTAAATCTGCGAGCTGCATCCCTGTCGAATTGGACTGTTTGTGCGCGAATCGAATTTCAAACGGAAACGTACAGCTCCAAGAATTCGCACCTGCGCAAGTTCTCCTGAACGATAGCTCAAGGGCTCTGTCTTCCTTCGAACCTCGACTCTCCGCGATCACGAAGGTTCGCCGCGTTTCCTGTCCCTCGTCCTTTAAAAAACCGTACGCTCGCTCTAAGCAAAACCTAAGCGCGACTTCGTAGGGATTGTCGGGATTCTTGTACTGGTTGATCAGTGCCTGCTTGCGAATGACGGCCGCAATCGCCGTAAATGGAGCGTCCCGGACAAAAGCATTGAGGTCATTCAAGAATTTCGGTCCGCTTTGAGGGTGGCGGATGAAGGCGAATTCGTTGATTCTCTTTCGAATCTCGCGCTCGTGGAACACGACCATATCGTGTCCAAACGTATCGAATTTGAGCTGCAAAAGCTGCGCTATCAGGCGTGAATAAACCGACTTCTCGATCACGGAAAATGCTACCACGAAGATCGGATAATTTCGGTCGATTGAAGACAGACTATGGTCGCCGCTTTCGTCTACGTAAATGATGTAATCACTGTCAGCCACGCAATCCTCTTCTCTGTACGGGGTAGTAGATTGTCACAGATAGCGTGACCGTTCACGGTCACGGCGAGCTGCCCAGCGGCTTGCGCAGCACCGACGAATCGTCGAGATAGATGCGCGTGCCCAGGCGTGTGAGCTTGAGGGTCGCGATCGCTTCGACGCCTTGCAGCTCGAGGCTGGTGGTCATCGTGAAGGCGTGCGCGGCTCCCGCGTATGAGCTCTCGCCCGCGAGCGCCTCGGTCAGCGCGCGGCCGCTTGGATAGGCTCCTCCTGGACCGGCGTTGATCATCAGGCCGAGCAGATGCGAGATCGTCGGCGCCACGTCGAGATTCGCGGTCGGATTCTCGTCGAGGAACCCGCGCTTGAAGTCGGGGCCTATCGCGGCGCCGAAATTATGAATCTCGCGCGCGCCGCACGCCCCGTGCATCCCCATCCCTGTCGTCCATCGGTCGCCGGAGCCGGTGTCGGAATAGATGAGACCCTCGACCGGCCGCACCAGCGGCTGTGATTTGTTCGCGACCGACCGCTGCCCGTTGGCTGCCAGAGCGAACGCCGGAGCCTCGGGACCGGTGAAGCCGCGATTGGTTGCGTTCGCGGCCTCGGCGAACGAGATGATCAGGTCGGGCGAGCGCACGGCGTTGAACAGTCCCAGCGCGGACTGCGCGAAGGTGCCGTCGATCGAACCGCGATACGCGAGCGCCGCCGCGCTCGGATGATGGCCGCGTCTAGCGTGCGCGGGCGCCGGCGGCGGCGCCGCGCCGTCGCGCGAGAAGATCGGGCCGCACCATTCCTGCGCCTCGGCGAAGTTGACGATCTTCTGCAAGCGGTCTTCCAGCGCGGCGCTGGTCTTGAATTCATCGCGCGAGAGATAAACCAGATCGCTGCCGCCGCTGGGGGCGACCACGACGTCGGTCGAGCCGAGCGCCTGCTTGAGTCCCGCCGAGACCAGCAGCGCGGCCAGCGAGATGCGCAATCGGATCGTCGCGAAGCCGTGATCCGACACGACCATCAGGTCGGTGCGATCGGCGACGCCGCTCGACTGGATCGCGGCGCGCACCGTCGCAAGGTTATTATCCGCCGCCGTCAACGCTTCGAGCGCGGGCAGCGTGCCGAGGCCCGCGTGATGCTGGGTCAGGTCGGGATTGTGCTGCCACAAAACGATCACCGCGGGATGACCCGCGCCGACGGCGGTTTTCGCCGCCGGAATCGCGCGATCGGCTACCACGCGTGCGAAGTAGCGATCGCGATCCGCGTCGGAGACTCCCGTCGCCGCCGCCGGCGGCATCGCGGCGCTCAGCGCCTGCGCATCGGCGGGCGCGGCCGCGGCGTCGTCGGACAAGAACAGATAATTCGCATGCGCCTGGTGCAGCTCGTCCTGCCCGCCCGCGACCGTCAGCACCCGATCGTCGAACAGAAAAGCCGGACCCTGCTTGCCGACGATCGCGACGTAGCCGCTCTCGCGCGCGGCCTCCTGAACGACGGAATCGATCCCGAGCAGATTGCCCTTGAACGCGTCGGGAGCGTTCAGCTCGTCGAGCCGTTTGCTGTTCTCGAGCATCGCGGGACCGACCGCGAATTGCATCAGGCCGTCCGCTTGCAGGTTCACGCCCAGCTCCTTGAGGGCGGGCGCGAGATACATCGTGTCGGCGAAAATTCCGGTCACACCCGGCGGCGCTCCGGTCGCGAGCGTCGCCGCGTTGACCATCGTGACCGTCGGATATTGCGCGTGATGACGCGCGAAGCGCACGCCCTCGCGCTCGAGCGCGAACAGATTTGGCGTGTCGCGCTGGGTCACGAAGTCGGGCCGCAGGCCGTCCCAGACCATCAGGATGAAGATGCGCGGACGCGCGCGGGTGTCGGCCGCGGCGGCGCGAATCGAACTCTGCGCAGCGATCGCGAGCGCGACCGCGGCGAGCATCAGCGGACCAATGCGAACAGCTTTCATTGCATCGAGCATCAAAGCGGGCGCGGGCGCGTGAAGTCAATCGACCCGGCCGGCAGGCGGC
Organism: Binataceae bacterium (SeqCode); assembly: GCA_035531615.1. Lineage (GTDB taxonomy): Bacteria > Desulfobacterota > Binatia > Binatales > Binataceae > JBARDN01. The sequence continues at coordinate 47,106 of DATKSQ010000006.1, read as the reverse complement.
GCGCCTTGGGGCGACGCGCATGATTTGGTAGCGTGAGATTTAGATACTGGAGGACGGTCATTTGCGTATCGCACTGCTCGGACAGGCCGCGTTCGCGGAGCGCGCGCTCGAAGCGCTGGTCAATCACGGTGAAGAGATCGTACACGTCTTCGCCCCCGCCGATCCGCCCGCCGGCCGCCCCGACGCGCTGGCGGCGAAGGCGCGCGCGATGGGCCTGCCGCTCGCGCAGCCCAAGTCGTTCAAGAGCGACGCGGCCTTCGAGCACTTCAAGACCACAGGCGCCGAGCTCGCGATCCTGGCCTTCGTGACGCTCATCGTTCCCGAGCGAATCCTCTACCATCCGCGCCATCAAGCGATCTGCTTCCATCCGTCGCTCCTGCCGCGCCATCGCGGCGCCAGCGGCATCAACTGGGCGATCATCGAAGGCGACCGCGAAACCGGAGTCACCTGGTTCTGGCCCGACAAGGGCATCGACACCGGCCCGATCCTGATTCAGAAGCGCGTTCCGATCGCCGATACCGACACCACCGGTTCGATTTATTTCAACACGCTCTTCCCGATGGGGATCGAGACGATGCTCGAGGCGGTCGATTTGATCAAGGACGGCCGCGCGCCCAGGATCGCGCAGGATGACAGCCTTGCGACCTACGAGCCGCCGTGCCGCGACGAGCACGCGAAGCTCGATTTCGCGCGGCCCGCGCGCGTGGTCTTCAATCTGATTCGCGGATGCGATCCGCAGCCCGGCGCGTTCGCGGAACTTGGCGGCAAGCGCGTGCGCCTGTATGACGCCGCGCTCGGCGCGTCGGCTTCCGGAGCCGCCGCACCCGGAACGATCCTCGAAATTGGCGCCGAGGCGATGACGATCGCGCTCGACGGCGCGACGCTCGTAGTCAAGCGCGCGCGGATCGATCCGAACCCCAAGAAGCTCGCCCCCGCCGAACTCGCCGCCGCCGGCGAACTCAAGGCGGGCGCGCGCCTCGGATAATCCCGGCAGGCCACCAAGGCACCAACCGGCCACTAAGACACCAAGGCACCAAGCAGAGGATCAGCGAAGCGCGATGTCCCTTCACGCGGCATTGCGCTACGATCGGTGGTGCATAGTGGAGAGACTTCGATGCGTCTATGCGTTGGTACCGCGAAAGGAATCGTGATTCTCGATCCGGATCGCGGCGGCGTCCCGCTGAGGGTGCTCGCCGATCCGACCGCCGTGTGGTGCATGGCGCAGGACTCGGCCGATCCGGCGGTGATATACGCGGGCGGCTTCGAGCACCTGCGCGGCAGGGGCACGCTGTCGCGTTCGTCCGACGGCGGCAGGACTTGGGCTGACATCTCGCCCGCCGCGGCGCGCGATGAGGAAATCTGGGCGCTGGCCGCGTCGCCCGCCGTCAAGGACCAGGTATTCGTCGGCACCTCGCACGCGCGGCTTTTGCGCAGCGACGATCGCGGCCGCTCGTTCCACGAATGCGCGGGCTTCCTGAAAATTCCCGGGCGCGAGCGATGGACTTTTCCGCCGCCGCCGCACATCCCGCACGTGCGATCGATCTCGTTCGACCCGCACGATCCGCGCACGATGTACGCCGGGGTCGAGGAAGGCGGAATCTTCCGCACCCGCGACGGCGGCGTCACCTTCGAGTCCCTGAACGAGGGGCTATACATCGACGTTCACACCGTCGCCGTCGATCCGGCCGACTCGCGCCGCCTGTACGCGACGACGGGACGCGGCTTCTACCTCTCGGAAAATGGCGGCGGCTCGTGGAGCCATGTCCGCGAGGGAATCAGCCGCACCTACACCGTTCCGCTTTTGGTCGAAGGCCCCGGCGGCGACACCGTCGTCACCGCGGCGGCTGCAGGTCCGCCACCGACCTGGTCGGGGGGCCATTCGGGCGCGGACGCGATTTTGTTCCGCAGCCGCGACCGCGGCGCGTCGTTCACTCCTGTCGCGGCCGAGTATGCGTGGGGGCGTGGGATGGTGATGCGGCTGCGGCCCGACGCCGAGCGCGGCGGATTTTTCGGAGTGACCACCGACGGCCACGTGATCCGCGCGCTCGAGGGCGGCGGCGCGGTCGCCGCAATCGCCGAGAAGCTGCCCCCCGCGCACGACTTGGTGATCCTGCCGTAGCAGGGTGTTGATATATGCCAGTTCCCGCGCAGCGGGAACTCTCCCGTCTGTTACGCCCTGCAGAAAACTGGCTGCCTTCCTTCATCTTCTCCCCCTGCGGGGGAAAAGTGAGAGGGAGCAGGAGGTTGAAAACGCATTTTTCAACCTCCTGCTAGCCGCTTCAAGCTCGAAGCGCACCGGATGGTCCGGCCACAGCCTCGATATGCCTGCGCGGGATCGTGGCCGGTTGTTGTATTGACGTGTCGATGTTATTGTCTACACATCTTCGCGAGGGTCGGCCATGCCGCTCAATATCCGAAACGAAACCGTCAATCAGCTCGCAAAAAAGCTCGCGGCGCGCCGTCATATCAACAAGACCGACGCGGTTAAACTCGCTTTGGAAAATGAGCTGCGCCGAATCGACCAGGCGCTGCCCCTGCGGGAACGGCTGCGCCCGATGCAAAATCGTATCGCGGCGCGACCCGCGACCGGGCTCGAGGCCGACAAGCCATTTTTTGACGAGCTAAGCGCAGACGCATGATGTTCATCGATGCGTCCGCAATCGTCGCCATCCTGACTCGCGAGCCGGAAGCCGACGCGCTGGCGGATATGCTCGAGGCCGCATCTGCGCCGATCACCTCTGCGATCGCCATCTTCGAGGCCGCGATCGGTATCTGCCGCACGCGCCACTCCAGTGTCGAGGAGGCCGAACAGGATGTTCGCGAGTTCCTTGAACTGGCGGAAATCGAAACGATCCCGATAACCGCCATGGAAGCGGATACGGCTTTGCTCGCGTTCGCCCGCTACGGCAAGGGAAGCGGGCATCCGGCGCAACTCAACCTCGGGGGTTGCTTCGCGTATGCGGCGGCGAAGAACCACCGGACCGCGCTCTTGTTCAAGGGACAGGATTTTATCCATACCGATGTCCGCGTGCCGGCTCGGACCCGATGACGGGTGCGCCGCCGCGCGCGTCACGACGCGATAAACTCGCGCAGCGCATTGAAGTAGCGCTCGGGCGCGTCGGCGGCGATTCCGTGGCCGGCGTTGGCGAAGCGCTCGAAGCGCACCAGATGCGCGGGCAGCTTCGCGGCCATTTGCTCCGAGTAGAACGGCGGCGTGATCGGATCGTCCTCGCCCGCGAGCACCAGCGTCGGGCATTGGATACGCGCCAGATCCTCCAGGTAGTCGAAGTTGTAATCCTCGTTGGCGCGGAACGAGCGCATCACCTCGAACTTCCAGAGCTGGCGCGCGTCGATATCGGCGTCGTAGGGCGCGCGCGTATAGAGCGAGCGGCAGTGCCGGACGAATTCGCGGAACTGATCGTGCGTGGGACTCTCGCTGCACAGAAAGCCGCGCGCCGCGTCGCCTGCCGCCTTGCCGCCCAGGCGCTCGAACACGGCGGCCTCGCGCGCAGGATCGGGACGCCCCGCGCGCGTGCTGCATAGGATGAGTTTTCCCGGATGCTCCGGATGGCGGGTCGCGTAGGCCGCGGCGACGAAGCCTCCGAACGACAGCCCGAGCACTATCGGTTTCTCGATTTCGAGCGCGTCGCAAAACGCCACGACATCGTCGCCCCATCGCGCCAGCCGCCAATCTTCGGGAGCGCCGGCGTCGCTGCGGCCCTGCCCGCGATGGTCCAGATAGATCACTTGCGCGATATCGGCGAGCGCTCCGTATCCGGGCTTGAACGACGAATGGTCGCCGCCGGGGCCGCCATGCAGGAGCAGGAGAGTAGGAACCTCACGCATCACGGCGCCGTCGGGACGAAGCTTGGCGCCTTCGACGTCGAAGAACATCTTGATGTCGCCAACCTGAACGCGCATCGCGCATCACCTCCGGAACGTGTGGGCCTGGGCGCACGATGCGCGCATCGCGGGAAATTGTCGAGCGCAGCGGCGCACAGCGGCCCCTGAAACAGGCGCGCAGGCGATGGGTTCATTTGAAAAATTTCGACGGTCACCGCAAAAATCTTCCGCGCAAGTGCTGCGGATTTTCGCTCGGACGGGAACTTCGTCACGTCGAATCAGAGACCCGGCTCTCGCACCCGCACCGTCAAGGATGAGAACCCCTGCGATAGTCTCAGCCCCAGCGGCGATCGCGCTCGCCAGAGGCCGCCCGATGCGGCAGCCCGCGGGCCGCCGGTGCGATTGCCCGTGAACTCGACCGTCCGCGCCCCGCGTCGCAACGGGCGGGCGATCGGGAGCGTGGGAGCTTGGTTCCATGCGCTCAATTTCGCACGAAGCGCGCTTGAGCATAAGGCTGAACAGTTCATCCCTGAACAAATCTGGCAAAAAACCTAACGCGCGTTAGGCGACGGAAATCGCCCCGTCATAAGCGGTTTGCGGCGCCGTTCTGCGCGCGCTTCGGCAGGCCTCGCTGAACCGGCGGTCCCGATGCCGCCGAATCCCACGCCCGTCATTTCGAGCGAGCGCACCTGATCGTGATCATCGGTGCGACGCGCGCCGCGTTGGTGGTCCCGGCGAGAAATCCCGGGCGCGGGGGCAATGCATGTGGCGCAGCTCACAGCATGGACGCCTCGGGATTTCTCGCCGAGCGTGCGGGTGCGACGTGAACTGCCGGCATCACAGCGATCGGAGGGTCTGGCTCGAAATGACGGCGCGATGTTTGGGTGGAACAACCAGTTTCGCGGATACCCCCAAGTCCACGCCCGTCATTTCGAGCGAGCGCGACCGATCGCGATCATCGAGGCGGTGCGCGACGCGCTGGCAGCCTCGGCGAGAAATCCCGGTTTTTTTCCGATCGGCTCAGGGTCGGTAAATTCATTGCTCATTAAGTGTTTGGTGTCATCCTCAGCGAGCGCTGCGCGAATCGAAGGACCCCGAACGCAAAGAACCCGCGGGGAACTAAAAAACGTTCACACGGAAGTGCCTGACCGCCCCATGAAACACGTAATCCAAGTTCCGAAGGATCAGATAGTTCGGAGCCTAAGGCCCATCCCGCGCTCAACGAAGCAAAACGAGAGAGGGAAGATTCTGCGCTCCGAGTGTGCGTGCTCTAATCGCCCTTCTTGAAGAACGCGTCTGTATCGATCCATTCGGGCTTAATCACTTGGACAATGCCCACTTCTACCAAAAAATGCGGGCCGGTAATGCATCGACAACCGATAGTCGGGAATCTGCAAGCAGCCGGAATCCGCTTCTCCTTTCGCTGGCCTTCATTCGTAACCACAGTATAGCCGAGAACCTTTGCTACTCCGATTAACCAAGGGTCAGCGGGGTCCGGGTTGCCCGTTCCAGTTTGTTCCCACAACCACCGAGCGTTGTTCCCTAATTCGTCAATTACTGCTTGCACTTCGGGTGTGTACTGATCTTTTTGTTTAACTTCGAATATCGAACGATGCGGCTTTAGCATATCGAGCGCGATCGGCCACTTCTTAAGCTCTCCGAAGACCTGACGAATAGTGTTCACGCGACCAGCACGGGCCATAATTATTATACGGTCGAATATCTTTTGCCTTTCCTTCAATTCGCAGATACGAACGAAAACATCTGTGTCGAGGAGATATTTGTAATCTTCATTCGACACTGGCTAATTCGCGATACCTATCGAGATATTTTCTCGCTTTTTCCATGCTGTTTGGACTCGGACTGAAGCCGAGCGCCTGAGACGCGTTCACTATATCAATTACTTCTCGGTCTAAAGCCCCTATCACGGATTCGGTATAATAGCCGCCAAGTTCGCTCAATCTGGTACGAACGAAATCCGTCTTTTGACCAGGACTTGGCTTAGAGCGGAGATTTCCCTTAGGATCGAATAGTTTGTTAAACCCTGACGACGCTTTGTTGAGTTCTTCCAATCGGATTGCTAGCGCCCGCGCACTCACTTTTAAGCGTCCCGCTGCGTTCCGGACGGTGCCTACATCCCAGTTGATGGGCTGATTTGGCCAGCTCGGTAGGACCTGCTTAAGCGCGGCGATTGGCATCAGAAAGGCGGCTGCAAATCGATTGCAGAAAGCCTCGATAGGATTTTGAGGATTCAAATCAGAAAGGCCCGGCTTGCGAATTAATAGGTGCGCGTACTCGTGTATCAAGCTATGGGTCCAAGCATTCGCACTCGGGTCCGTCTTGTTAATGATTATCGCGGGCGGCTCCTCCTTTTCCCATAGGCTAAATGCGCGCCCCGCATGTAAGCTGAATTTTTGCAGATATACAGCGACACCGATGTGTTCAATTATGGCGCGCCAACGCCGGAACCCTTCATCAGATTTCCAACCTAATTGAGCCCCGACAGACACTCCTATTGCGTTGCGCTCGGTATCTCCTTGTGTGAAGGCACTTGCGTTGGAATCATAATGGCGAAGCTCCGCTGGGGGGAGGTCTTCATCCTCAGAACGCAGCAGTCGAAGAACACTTTGAAAGCTCCGTATTCTGCTTTCTGCTACACTAAAATCGAAGCTATCGCGATGCCCGACGCCTCCAATGGTGCGGAAGTCTGTGGGCTTCGGCGGTTCCTGGGGCGGAGTCTTTCGAAATAACGTGCATCTGGGCAGCCGGTAAGCAGTTCCAAATTTCTCGAACTGGGTTAAGCTCGGCTGCTTAGTCCCCGCCTCAATTTCCTCCAGTTCATGCGCTGTTAGACCAAGCTGAGGCGCAGCCTCGTCTAAGGAAAGGCCTCTGAATTCGCGTGCCCACTTGAGCACCGCGCCCTGTACTGGAACCTTTGCCATCTTGCTGTCCGCCGATATTATCGCGCACGCGCCGGATAGCAAGCGACGACGATCTTTCCGGCGGGCTCTCACACCAGGCTACCGGAGTAGCGATCAGGAGGCGAACATATCCACTCCACTCCTTGTCCAAAGGCGATGAATCTGTGTCTGTGGGGCTTGAGCGAGTGCTGCTGCCTCCTACCAGCGGCAGGATTATCGCGGACAAATCGAGACAGATCGGCAACCCCTACATCGGCCTGCCACGAGACACCAGCTAACATGGCCGGTGTTGACAAGTTACAGAGACCCATTGACTTATAGCGAATAAAAAACGAAAATACTCCCAGCTCCGATGAATGCCGTCGCCACATTGCCGCTCCACGCCGATATCGCCATCCCCGACGAGGGGGCGCGGGGGGTGGAGTTTGTTGAGATGCCGGTGCGGCGGATTTTGAATCGGTGCACGAGCGCGCGGATGCCGTTTCGGTGGACTATCAATCCGTACCGCGGCTGCGAGTTCGGGTGCGTCTATTGTTACGCGCGCTACACCCACGAATTCCTGGAGTTGCGCGACCCGATGGACTTCGAGCGCCGCATCTTCGTGAAGCGGATGGCGGCCGAGGTGCTGGCGCATACGCTTTCGCGCACGCCGATCGGGACCGACGCGATCGCGATCGGCACCGCGACCGACCCGTACCAGCCCGCCGAACGCAAGTACGGGCTGACGCGCTCGATGCTCAAGGTCTTCGCGCAACTCTCGGGGCTGAATCTTTCGATCACGACCAAATCGGCGCTGGTCACGCGCGATCTCGATCTGCTGCTCGCGATCAACCGGCGCTCGCGGATTTCAGTCAACTTTTCCGTGATCACGCTCAACCGGCGCCTGCAGCGGATTCTCGAGCCGCGCGCACCCCGCCCCGGCCTGCGCCTGCGCGCGCTGAGCACGCTGGCGCGCGCGGGAATCCGCTGCAACGTCATGATGATGCCGATGATTCCGGGGCTGACCGACGATCCCGCCGCGATCGAGGGCGTGATCCGGATGGCGCGCCGGGCCGGAGCCGAGGGCGTATGGTGGCGCACGATGTTCCTGCGCTCGGCGGCGGCGAAACGGTTCATCCCGTTCGTGCGGGAGAATTTTCCGCATCTGGCGGACGGTATCGACGCGTTCTACTCGCGATCGGCTTATGCGCCGGATGCGTATGACGATCGGATGCGCGCGCTCTTCGACCGGCTGCGCCGCCGCCACGGCTTTCCGGTCGCCCACGAAGACGACGCCGGACCGCTCGCCTCGACGGCGCCTCGCGCGCCCGAACCCGCGCAGCTCGAACTCGCGATCGGATAACGCCCGCCCAAGACAGTGATCCGCACGGGCGCCGGATGCTGCGCGCAGCGGGCGCCGCCGCTGTCGCGCGCGAAAGTCCGCGGCCCCAAGGATTCCCTCCGTAGTGCCGCGAACCGCGCGCGCCCGGTTCCGTTACCATAGGGAACGACTCAGAGCATCAGCGGACATAATTTGACGACCTTCAGCAGACTGACGTAATCAGGCGGATTTTTATGCTGTGAGGTAGTTTTAGATGAAAATCTTGCACCAATAAGGTCTATCGGCTAAGTTGGCTGCCGCCGATTATTTGCCCAGCCCGTTTCGGATCGATCGCTCGTGCGAGGGCGGGAGGATTTACCGGGTCATCGGCGGAGGAACTCGGATGCACCGATTGAGGCTGGGCCCGTACAGCTTGCTGATTTTGGCCGTGGCATGTGCTGGTGCATCCGCGATGCTCCCGACGGCGCGCACCACGCGCGGCGGGACTGCAGTGTCCACGGCGATGGCGACGGGCGGATGCGCCGCCCGCTCGGCGGGATTCTGACTCTTGCTAGGAGGAAGGGATTCTTGTCATGGACGAAGGTCACGGCCGAGTTCTAGCCGCGATTTCGCGCGCACTCCGCACCAGGAAGTTGGCTAAGCTCAGGATTGCCCGAGCGGCCACCGGCGCGAGCACGAGCGCGGGTTTCCGCGCACTCGGGTCAGACCGTGGCCTGCTTCAACACGGGTTGGTCACGCTGCTGGCCATCGTGGCCAGCGTCATCCTGATCTCCGGGTTGATCGTCGCCCGGATTTTCGCGCAAGGCGCATGGGTTGCCGACGCTCCCATGCCCACTGCGCGCTGGAGTTCAGCGGCGGGTTTCGTAAACGGGACGATAATTGTCGCTGGCGGCTATAATCCCGCACTCGGCGGCCATCTGACTACTGTTCAGGCGTATAATCCAGTAGCCAATTCCTGGATCACCAAAACTCCCAGGCCCAGCATTCAGACCTCGTCCGCATATGGTGTCGTCAATAACACCCTGTACGCGGCGGGCGGTACTAATTGCTGCGTTATTATCAATTCACTGACCGCCTATAATCCCACCGCCGATACCTGGTCATCCCTGCCCTCGATGCCCACGGCAAGAGACAATGCGGCGGGAGTGGCGGCGGATGGCGAATTTTACGTGGTCGGGGGTTACACGCCGGCGGGGATGACCGGCGCGCTCGAAGTTTACAATCCTGCAACCAACGCGTGGACCAGCATGGCTCCGATGCCGACGGCACGCTCGGGTCTCGGCGCGGTGGCAATCAACGGCGTCATCTATGCGGTCGGCGGCAGCACCAGCACCACCTTCGCGCTCGCGACCGTTGAGGCTTACGATCCTGCCGCCAATAACTGGACGACCCGGGCCTCGATGCCTACCGCTCGAACCGGGTTGGCGGTCGTGATGTACGATGGTCTGCTGTACGCCATTGGCGGCCTCGACGGCAGCAACACTCCGCTTTCGACCGTCGAGGTATACGATCCGGTCACCAACTTGTGGAGCGCGGAACCTTCGATGCCGACGGCGCGCTGGGCGCTGGAATCGGTCATCGCCGACGGCTCGATATACGCGATTGGCGGGATTCCCGACAGTGGCAACACCGCCTCGGGCGCGAACGAATCGTTCACGCCGGCACAGCAGCCGATGCTGCTGGTCGCCGACCCGGGGGCCGAAAGCATCACGGAGTTTCCCCTGACCGGTGACGGGAACCTCGCGCCCAGCCTGCGAATCGCTGGACCCGACACCGGAATAAATGGACCCGAAGGCGTCGCGGCCGACGCCGCCGGGAACATCTACGTCGCAAATTCCACCAGCGGCACGGTCACGGTATATCCAGCGGCCAGCAATGGAGACGCGGCTCCGAGCAATACCATCTCCGCCCCCAGCCTCACGGGACCCGCGGGCATCGCGCTCGATTCCAGCGCCAATATCTACGTAGTCAATAACGCGCAATCGGTTACTCCGAGTGTCCAGATTTTCGCGGCCGGCAGCAATGGCGGCGCCGCGCCGATGACGATCATTCAAGGCGCTAATACTCACCTCGACCAACCAACCGCGATCACGTTGGACACCAGCGGCAATCTCTATGTCCTCAACTCGGGATCCAGCGGGCAGCCCAGTATCACCGCATATCCGGCCGGTAGCACCGGCGACGCGGCTCCGAGCCTGATAATCACCGGCTCCAGTACGGGACTATCGGGTAATGAGTGGGGAATCGCGGTGGATGGCGGCGGCGATATATTCGTGCCGTCTGAAGGTCCGCAGGGCAATACTCCGGGCATCCTGATGTTTGCCGCGGGCGATACCGGCAACGTCGCGCCGGTCGCCACGATCTCGGGCGGCAGCACCGCGCTCAGCCCATTGGGGCTGGCGCTCGATGCGCAAGGGAATATCTTCGCGAGCAACAGGGGATTGTCCGGCGCCGTCGGAAGCGTCACCGTTTACCCACCCGGGAGCCGCGGCGACGTTTCGCCGTTGGCGGCCATCTCAGGCAGCAACACGCAACTTAGCAGCTCTCCGTACGCACTATTTGTTTCCAGGGGAGGCACGCCCGTCGTGGCGACCCCGGCTCCGACCCCGACCGCTACCGGCACGTCCACTTCAAGCGCCACCCCGACCTCAACCTCCAGCGCAACGCCAACCGCGACCGGCACCGTAACGGCGACCGCAACTCAAACCCCGACTGCCACCGCGACTGCGACGATCACGCCAACCGCCACGCCGACCTCAACCGCCGCGCCGACCTCATCGCCAACTCCCTTGCCGGCGGAGCTCAAGGCCTCGGCGCGCGCAATTAACTTCGGCACGGTCAAGCTCGGCTCCGCGAGCAAGCCCAAAAATCTCGCGCTGATCGATTCGAGGAACAAGAAACAAGATGTTCCGATCGTGATCAGCTCGATCCAGACCAGCACGCGCGAGTTCTCCGCCGCGCAAAACTGCCTGGGCCAGCTTGCCGCGGGCGGCAAGTGCGACGTCGCGATCACCTTTACCCCGGCCGGCGCGGGCCTTCGCGTCGCGAATCTTGTCATCGCGAGCAACGCGAATGATCCGTCGCTGGTGGTCACGCTCCGAGGCGGCGGCAAAGCCAAAAAGGTCAAAAAGACCCCCACGCCAACTCCGACCAGTACCGCGACTGCGACGCCCACCTCGACTGCGACCGCGACCGCGACTCCGACGGCGACCTCGTCCGGAACGCCAACCTCGACTGCGACGCGCACCGCGACGCCGACCGCATCCGCGTCACGCACTGCGACTCCGACGCGCACGGCAACGGGCACGCCTACCGCGGCCCCAACGACGACCGGCACGCCAACCGCCACCGTCACTCGGACTCCGACGCCCACCGCGACGCCCACCGCGACGGCCACCGCGACCGACACGCCAACCGCCACGCCGACCTCATCGCCGACTAAGATCGGAGTGAACGTGACTTATCTTGGGGGAAGTGCAACTTGCACGAATAACAGCTTCGTCGGGTTGGACAACTGTACCGGCAGCGTCTCGCTCGATATCGAGCGCCCTATCAGCAGCGGCGACGTGGTTGTGGGCTTGGGAACCGACACCAATTTCATCAACTGTTCCACCTCGGTCACTCCGGGAAGCACTCCAGGCACGCTCAACAACATTCCGTGTTCCGGTATAATTCCTACGGGGACGTGCCCACCGGGAGACCTCATCTTCGTGAGCGACGACAACACTTCCACGATTGGACAGGGCACCGTGTCGTTCGGATGGACCTGCGGACCCGGCACCTGAGCATCGCGCGTTTGCCCGGATTCCCACTTGGCTCGTAGCCTGCCTGATTGGCTCGGCGCGCGAGGCACGTCGATTGCTCCTATGGCGATTGCAATCCGTGGGTCGTGCCGAAAGGGTTAGGAGAATCCAGTGGAAGCCTCGATGACTGCCTTGCGGGCGGGCAGGCAAGCGCCTGTTTTCGCGGCATACCGGCCGCCCGCCGGGATGTTCGATGAAATGTTTTCCGCCGACGGAGCGCCGCATCCGTGGTGCGTTCCGGTCGCCGCGAGTCTGCTCGCGATGGACGGCGCCGAGTTCGCCTCGCTGCGCGCGCAGGCCGAGCGGATGCTGTTGCGGATGGGAGTCACGTTCAACGTGTACGGGCAGACCGAGGGCGCGGAGCGAATCTTTCCGTTCGATCCGATTCCGCGGGTGATCGACGCCGCCACCTGGCAGACCCTAGAGGCGGGGCTCATCCAGCGCGTGCGCGCGCTCAATGCGTTCGTGGCCGACATATACGGCGAAGCGCATATCCTGAAAGACGGCCTGATTCCGCACGACCTGATTCTCGAGTCCTCGCAATACCGGCGCGGCGTGGTGGGAATCACGCCGCCGGGCGGCACGTTCATCACGGTGGCGGGAATCGATCTGGTGCGCGGCGCCGACGGCAGGTTTTACGTGCTCGAGGACAATGCGCGCACGCCGTCCGGGGTGTCGTACGTGATCGAGAACCGGCTGGTGAGCACGCGCCTGATGCCGGCCGCGGTGCGCGCCTCGCGGGTGCGCAGCGTCGAGGGCTATCCCGCCGATCTGCTGGCGAGCCTGGTCGAGCAGGCCCCCGCCGGAATCTCGCGGCCGACGGTGGCGCTGCTCACGCCGGGGCCGTTTAACTCGGCGTTCTTCGAGCACGTGTTTCTGTCGCAGCAGATGGGCATCGAGCTGGTCGAGGGGCGCGACCTGGTCTGCGTGGATCACAAATTGTGGATGAAGACCGTCCACGGATTGCGCCGGATACACGTTGTCTATCGGCGAATCGACGATGACTTCCTCGATCCGGTCGTGTTCCGGCACGACTCGATGCTGGGGGTGGCGGGGCTGACCGCGGCGATTCGCGCGGGCAGTGTGACTATAGCAAATGGAATCGGCACGGGCGTGGCCGACGACAAGGCGGTGTTTGCTTACACTCCTGAAATGATCCGTTACTATCTTGGCGAGCAGCCGATTCTGCCGATCGTCGAAACTCACTTGCTGCGCGAACCCGAGGTCCGCGCGATGGTACTGCGCGACCTCGATCACTTCGTTATCAAACCGACCGGCGCGTCGGGCGGTTACGGAGTCGTGATCGGACCGCGCGCCTCCGACGCCGAGCTGGCCGCGACCCGCAAGCTGATCGATGCCAACCCGAGTGAGTATATCGCGCAACCGGTAGTGAGCCTGTCGGTCCATCCGACGCTCATCGATGACGGCCAAGGCGGCGTCGCTCCGGCCGCGCGACACGTGGATTTGCGCCCGTTCGTGCTGATGGGCGCCACGCCGCGGGTGCTGCCGGGGGGACTGACGCGGGTCGCCCTGCGCGAGGGCTCGCTGGTCGTCAACTCGTCGCAAGGGGGCGGCAGCAAGGACACCTGGGTGCTTGACGGACCGTGCTGAGACGGGTTGCAAATCATCTGTACTGGACCGCGCGCTATCTCGAGCGCGCCGAATGGCGGGCGCGGATCGTCGATGTGAATTACCATCTGCTGGTGGAAAGCCCGCCGGGCCCGAGCGGGGCGTGGGGCGCGATGCTGGCGATCACGGGCGACCGGGACGATTTCAACACGCGCTATGAGAAGGACGACGAGGCGTCGGTGCTGGCGTATTACGCATTCGACGAAAACAATGCCTCGTCGATTCGGAGCTGTATCGGGTCCGCGCGCGAGAATTGCCGCGCGCTGCGCCATCGCATCTCCTCCGAGTTGTGGCTCGAAATCAACACGCTGTATCTGGACGCGCAGCGCTGGACGCCGCGGGAACTCGAAGCGGCGGGAGTGTATGGATTCTTCTCCGAGCTGCGCGAGCGCTTTTATCGGATCGCGGGCGTGATCCAGACCACCATCTCGCGCGACGTCGGTTTCGATTTTCTGACTATCGGGCGCTCGCTCGAATGCGCCGAAAATATCTCGCGCCTGCTCGACGTGAAGTATCATCTGCTGCTGCCGCGGCTTGAGGATGTCGGCTCGCCGCTGGACCTCTCGCAGTGGGCGGCGCTGCTGCGCAGCGCGTCGGCGCTCGAGGCGTATCGGCGCGCTTACGGCAACCTGATTCGGGCGGACAAGGTCGTCGAGATTTTGCTCTTCGACGGATCGTTTCCGCGCGCCGCGCGTTTTTGCCTGGACCATCTGGGCGCGGCGCTGGGGCGCGTCGAGGCCGCCGGGATGCACGCCAACGGCGGTGACCGCGCGCCGGCGGCGCATGCACTCGGGGTGCGGCTGCGGGCGGGAGCCGCGCCGACCGTTATCGAGTCGGGCCTGCACGAATACCTGCTCGGCATCCAGGACGATTGCGCCCAAATCGGCGAGCAGGTATTCGCCGAGTACCTGAAGTTCGAATGATCCCGGCATCCGGCGCGGACGGAACCGATGGCGGCCAGGCGGAAATGAGATTTCGAGTCAGACACGTCACCAGATTCAGCTATGATGCGCCGGCCTACGAGTCGCACAACGAGGTGCGCTTGCGCCCGCGCGAGAGTCCGGGGCAGCGCACGATAGGATTTCGCCTCGAGGTGATCCCGCGCGCCGCGGTTATCGAGTATCGCGACTCGTTCGGCAATCACGTCCATTCGCTTTCCGTGCATGAACCGCATCGCGAGCTGGTGGTGGTGGCCGATTCGCTGATCGAGCGCGCCGCGCCGCGCCTGCTGAGCGCGCCGCGCCATCGGTTCGGAGAATTTCTGGCCGGCGACGCGCTCCGCTCGCAGCTCGAATATGATTTCCTGCATCACAGCCGCTACGTGCCCTTCAGCGATCCGCTGAAAAAGTTTTTCTGGATGGCGCGGCCGCGGATGAATGAAACGGTGGTGGATTTCGTGGGCCGGATCACCGGATGGATTCGCGGCCAGTTCGCGTACGAGCCCGGCGCCACCAACGTGCGCTCGGACTTGAACCATATCCTGCAAGTCGGCGGCGGCGTGTGCCAGGATTTCGCGCATCTGACGATCGGCGTGCTGCGCCTGGCCGGAGTGCCGGCGCGCTACGTCTCCGGATACCTGGCTCCGGTCGTCGAGTCCGAAAGTCGCCGCCCGCTCGGCGAGCAGGCGAGCCACGCCTGGATCGAAGCGCTGATTCCCGATGCGGGATGGATCGGTTTCGACCCGACCAATGGCTCGCGCTGCACCGATCATCACCTGCGCGTCGCCGTCGGACGCGACTATGGCGACGTTCCACCACTGACCGGAATTTATCGCAGCGCCGGCGGCACGCAGACGATGCTCGTGTCGCTGGATATTTCGGAGTCCGAGGAGCCCGCGAGTTCTCCGCTCGATCCGGGCGCCAACCAGCAGTAACCGCGCCGATTGCCGCTGCGCGCAATGCCCGCTATAACCGTCGCGGTTGTTCTCCGCGCGCTGGATGGATCATGAAGACCTCATCGCCGCCTGCTCGACGAAGGAGCGCCGTCACGAACCGCTGGCGGCTGACGCGGCGTTACGCTTTGGCGCTCGGGTTCGCGATCACATCGCTTGGATGCACGCATCTTTTGCAGACCGACGCGGGCGACCTCCCCGGCCGGATGCGGCGCGGAGATTTCTCTTTCCAGCGTCCCGCGCGGCCCGGATGGTATCTGCGCGACACGGTCGATCCGCCGACGATCGTCGAATTCACGCGCCATGACGGCCGCGCTGAATCGCAGATTTTAGTCTTTGGGGTCAAACCCAAAGCCTCCGTCAGGAACGCAAGCGAGCTGACCCGCTGGGCCGAGAACCTGCCCGACGGCGACAAGGTGATCGCCGCCGCACCCGGGCATGGCGCAACCTGTATCCGCTACCACGGCCGCTCGGTGATAACGGTGAACTACGCGAACACCACGGCGCCGTCCGCCGACCGGCTGGTGACCGACGAAGACAGCCTCGAATGTATCGATCCCCACGCGCCCGGCTTCATCGTTAGATTCATCTGCACCCAGCGCAGCCCCACCGGCGGCACCGCGGCGGGAACTTCGGAATCGGACGCGTTCTTGTCGAGTATCCAGTTCGAGAAATAGGCGGCGGACCCTGGGATGCGTCGATGCCCAGGACAACTGATTAGAATAGAGAAGTTTGGATCGCCCGCAGCGGCGCCGTCTCCGCGAGCCGCTTGGGCAGTGGACTCAGATCACCTTCGAACCGATACCTACTCGCGTCGAGGTACGGCTTGTGTAGTTCGATAGCGATCCAATTCCGTGCTTCGCGTTCACAAGCTTCGCCAGTCGTATTGCTACCGGCGAACGGATCCAAAACTAAGTCGCCCGCGTCGGTGAGAAATCGGACGAAGAATGTTGGAATTTGAATGGGGAATCGCGCTGGGTGCGGTTTAACTTTATTTACCTTGCAAAGCTCCATATATCGACCGTTCGCGTCATTATTTCCATGAATCAGCAAGTTCGACGGTATCGACCCGCCTCGATCTATAAACTTGTGCGTAATAACGTGTCCCGACGGTCGGATCTTGGCGCGGTATCCCCGCCGTACTAGTCGGACCATGTCCGGGCTGTAGGCGTTGAGCACGCGCTGATTATTGGCTTTCGGTCTCGGTGTCTTAGAGAGCCACCACAGACAGTTTACGGAATCCTTTACGCGGATTTTCTGAACAGTCACCCATTCAGCGGGCGATGGTAGCTTCGCGGGGTTGTACCAATAAAACTCCTGGGCCAAATAGAAGCCGACCTCGCGCACGAGGGAAATCAGAAGCTGGAAGTGATAGAGCGAACGCGTGGGTCTCCCCGGAGTCCAGGCGCCTCCAATGTCGATTACAAAGCTACCGTTATCGCGTAACAGCCGATGGATCTCTCGAGCGAAGGGTATAAACCATGAGATGTAATCGCGCTGGTTCGCGTTGCCGTATTCCTTTTTGAAGTGAAGGGCATATGGTGGCGACGTAAAAGCGAGATTCAGGCTTTCAGCCGGAAGCGCGGACATAAACGCGAGCGAGTCCGCCACAAAGGCCTTTCCGAGCTTCGTTTCGTAAAGAGGCTTAGGCGTGAGGTTCCGGCCAGGCTCTGCCATAACTCAGTTACCCGGAAGCGTCTTGCAATGCAGCGAGTAGATTGGACCGCCACTGTTCTGCTTCGTGGAGTGGAACTGGTTGCATGATCTTGAGAAACCGATCCATCGGCGCAGGCCGTAGCTCCAAGTTTCGGGTCGCAATAAACAGATATTCCCACTTTCCCGTGTAGTTAAACAGGCAGGCGCTAAGGATCTCAAACTCATCACACTTGTACCCGCGCGTCGGTTCGCCCGCCTTAGAATTGCGCGTTTTCTGCAATTCAACTTTCGCGCTCACCGGCTTTTCGCGCGCCTTTATCGGCGACCGAACGTTTTTGCATTCGATTCTAACTGGCCTTCCTCGATACGAGATCTGAAAATCCGGCTGACCGTCGTTATCTTGCCACACTAAATCGCGAACGGCGGCGTCCGCCGTAAGCGCCCGCAGCTCTCGAAACAGATAGAACTCCGCAAGCTTTCCCTTCACATCCACCTGCGCTCGGAAACCGTGCTCGATCGCTGACAGAATATCCCACGCGGTCGTGTTCCAACGCCTCTCTAACGGGTGCCGTTTCATTGTATGCCCCGCTCTGGAAACAAGTCACGCACAGGAACTCCCAGCGCGCGCGCAAGGTCCGCGATTACACGTAAGGTGGGATTACGTTCGCCGCGTTCAATTCCGCCGATGTAGGTCCAGTGACGGCCGCAACGCCCAGCTAATTCTTCCTGCGTCCAGCCCCGCTTTTCTCGCATTGCGCGGAGGTGGCGACCGAAGGCCTGCATGGACGAGGGCATACCGGAATAAGAGCCGGGGTAACGCCTATTCTTCTAGAGACTATGAGTATTACACGGGTGGCGGCGAAGCCCAGGAACGGCATCCGGCTTTCGCCGTACTCCACCGCGCGAGCGCACGGGATTTCTCCCAGAGCCTGCCCTGAGCAGCGCCGAAGGGGTCGAAATGACGGATTAAGTCTGAGCGGAAAGATTTGGTGCGCGGAGGGGGACTTGAACCCCCACGGCCTTTCGGCCACCAGCCCCTCAAACTGGCGTGTCTGCCGTTCCACCACCCGCGCATCGGATGGGATCTCGCCGCCCGCTATTTTTTTTGCGGCGCGGGCTGTGCGCCGCCGGATACCGGCGCGGCCGGAACCGCGGGAAGCGCTACTTTGCCCGCCGGCGCCGACGGCATCACCGATCTGGTCGTCGCCGACGAGCTGTTGAAGATACTGCCCGTCACGCGCTGGGTCGATGAATAGGCCAGAAAGATCGAGGTCGCGAAAAACGCCGTCGCCAGCGCCCAGGTCGCCTTGGTCAGCGCGCTGCCGGCGCCGCTGGCGCCGAATACCGTTGAACTCGAACCACCGAACACCGCGCCGACGTCGGCGCCCTTGCCCTGCTGGAGCAGAATGATGACGACCAGCACGATGCACACGACGATGTGAATCGTTATCACGGTGGTTAACAGCATAGGGTTATCATTCGCGGCGGGCCCGGATGATCCTCGCAAAAGAGTCAGCCTTTAAGCTTGCTCCGCCGACCAGAGCCCCGTCAATATCAGGCTTCGAGACCAGCGAGTCAACATTCTCGGCCGTGACGCTGCCGCCGTAAAGAATCCTCATCGCCGCCGCCGCTTCGCGCCCGTGGGTGTCCGCCAGCGCCTGCCGGATGGCGCCGTGGACGGTCTGCGCCTGCTCGGGAGTGGCGGTGCGCCCGGTGCCGATGGCCCATACCGGTTCGTACGCGATCGCCACCCGCGCGGCTTGATCGGCAGCGACCCCGGTAAGCCCGTCCTGCAACTGGCGCATGACCACGGCCAGCGCGTGGCCGCCGTCGTGCTCCTCCTGGGTCTCGCCGACGCACAGGATCGGGATCATCCGATGGCGCAGCGCGGCAATCACCTTGCGGCTGATCAGCTCGTCGGTTTCGTGAAAAATATGGCGGCGCTCGGAATGGCCCAGGATCACGTGGGTCACGCCGAACTGCGCGAGCATCGGCGCCGAGACCTCGCCGGTGAACGCGCCCTTGTCCTCGAAGTGCATATTCTGCGCGCCGAGCGCGATCGACGATCCGGCGAGCGCCTGCGCGACAGCCGGTATCATCACGGCCGCCGGCGCGATCATCAGATCGCGATCGCGCGCCAGCACGGCCGCGTCGCGGTCGATTTCTCCTCGCAACGCCGCGATCACCGCGCGCGCTTCCACCGCGCCCAGATTCATTTTCCAATTGCCCGCGAAAAGCATCCTGCGCATCGCGATATTCCTTGCGCGCGGCGCGCCTAGCGCTCGAGCGCCTTGACGCCGGGCAGTTCGCGGCCCTCGAGGAACTCGAGGGTCGCTCCGCCTCCGGTCGAGATATGGGTAAAGCTCGCGGCCCACGGCTGTCCCGCGACGGCCGCCGCGGTATCGCCGCCGCCAAGGATCGATTTTGTGCCGGCCTGTCCAGCCAGCGCCTCTCCAACCGCAAGCGTGCCGTGGGCGAATTCCGGGATCTCGAAGAAGCCGAGCGGACCGTTCCAGATCACGGTTCTTGCACCGGCCAGCGCGGTCTTGAAGCGCTCGATCGTCTCGGGGCCGATATCGAGCCCCATCATCTCGGCGGGAATCTCGGCCACGGTTTGAACGATCGCGCCCGCTTCCGGAGCCGACGCCACGATATGATCCGTCGGGAGTTCGATCGCGACGCTTTTTTTCGCGGCTTCGGTCATCAGCTCGCGCGCTAGATCGAGCTTGTCGGCCTCGACGCGCGAGCGCCCGACTTCAATCCCCCGCGCGCGCAAAAACGTGTACGCCATCGCGCCGCCGATCAGGATCGTATCGACGCGCGGCAGCAGGTTCTTGATTAAGCCGATCTTGTCGGACACTTTGGCTCCGCCCAGAATCGCGATCATCGGACGCGCGGGATTTTCGGTGACCGCGCGCAGCGCCTCGAGCTCGCGGATCATCAGGAAGCCCGCCGCGCGCTCGGGCAGGAATTTCGCGACTCCGGCGGTCGAGGCGTGCGCGCGATGCGCGGTGCCGAACGCGTCGTTGACATACACGGTCTTGCCGCGTGCGAGTTCGTGCGCGAAGTCACGGTCGTTGGCTTCTTCCTCGCGATGGAAGCGCAGGTTTTCGAGCATAATCGCCTCGCCCGGTTTGAGCGCCGCGATCATCCTGCCGGTCACGTCGCCGATACAATCGGGTGCGAGCGCGACCTTGCGCCCGAGCGCGATGCTCAGATACTCGGCGACCGGCCTGAGGCTGAGCGCGGCCGAGCGCTCGGTGGGGCGCCCAAGATGCGAGCACAAAACGGCAACCGCGCCTGCGTCCAGGAGGTATCTAATCGTCGGCAGGCTCGCGTCGATACGCGACGGATCGGTAATCTTTCCGTCGGCGAGCGGCACGTTGAAGTCGCATCGCACCAGCACGCGCTGCCCCGCAAGCCTAAGCGCCGTGACAGGAACTATCGCCATAGCGAATTCGCGATCCGGGCAGCGTCGCGCGCTCAGAGCTTGGCCGTCACGTAGGCGGCGATGTCGGCCAACCGGTTCGAGTAGCCCCACTCGTTGTCGTACCATGAAAAGATTTTCGCGAGCCGGCCGCCGAGGACTTTGGTGAGCGGCGCGTCGTAAGTGGACGAGTGCGGATTGCCGTTGAAGTCAACCGATACGAGCGGCGCCTCGCTGTACGCCAGAATCCCCTTGAGCGGACCTTCGGCGGCTTTTTTCATCGCGGCGTTGATCGCGGCCACGTCGGCGTCACGCTCGAGAGTCGCGGTCAGATCGACGATCGAGACATTGGGCGTCGGCACGCGAATCGCGATTCCGTCGAGCCTGCCCTTGAGCACCGGCAACACCAGCCCTATCGCCTTGGCCGCTCCGGTTGACGTGGGCACCATCGAAAGCGCCGCCGAGCGGGCGCGGCGCAGGTCGCTATGCGGTCCATCGTGCAGGCTCTGGTCGGACGTGTAGCCGTGCACCGTGGTCATCAGACCGTGGGCGATTCCAAAATTCTCGTGCAGCACCATCGCGACCGGAGCCAGGCAATTGGTCGTGCACGAAGCGTTGGAGATCACATGATGCTTCGCCGGGTCGTAGGTCTTCTCGTTCACGCCCAGACACAGCGTCACGTCGGCGCCGTCGGCGGGCGCGCTGATGATCACCTTTTTCGCGCCAGCCCCGAGATGCATCGCCGCCTTGTCGCGCGCGGTGAACAGCCCGGTCGATTCGATGACGGCCTGCACGCCGAGCTTGGCCCACGGGAGCTTCGATGGATCGCGCTCGGCCAGCACCTCGACGGGCTTGCCGTCGATCGTGATCCGGGTGCCGTCAGCCTTGATTTCGTGTTTCAGCGTGCCATGAACGGAATCGTATTTGAGCAGATGCGCGAGCGTGGCGGCGCTGGTGATATCGTTGACCGCGACGATCTCCAAATCCGGTTTGTGCAGCGCCGCGCGAAAGAACATCCGGCCGATTCGCCCAAAGCCGTTGATTCCAATCCTGGTCGCCACGTGCAGTATCCTCCGCCGGATTTAATCCGGGCAAATTGATGCCCGACACTAGATAAGCGCAGCGCTCTCTTCAAGCGCTCCCTGCGATCTAATTTGCGCGAATTTCAGCCCGGAGGCTACGGGCGAGAGTTATTTGCCGATGCCGGAGAGCGAAACGTGTTGCGGACCGTTGTCCGCGTTATCGCCAACCGTCAAGGTTCCGATGACCTTGCCGGCTGCGACGGGGCTGAACGATACGGTCAGAGCGCATTTTCCTTTGGGCTCAAGTGTCGGCGGACAGTTGCTGCTGGCGGTGAAACCCGCCGCGACGCCGTAGGGCTCCATCACGATCGCGCCGGTGCGCTTGCCCTTGTTGAATACCTTGACCAATTTCGATTTGCTCGAGCCGACCTTCACCTTGCCGAAATTGAGCCTTCCCGGCGCGACCTTGAGCGCATAGGGAACCATCGTCGGCGTCGGCGTAGGCGTCGCGGTGATCGTCGGCGTGCTCGTCGCGGTCGCCGTCGCGGTGGGCGTACCAGTTGCTGAGACGGTCGTGGTGGAAGTCGCAGTCGCGGTGGCAGTGCCGGTCGCAGTGGATGTGGCTGTCGGAGTCGCTGTTGCTGTTGCTGTCGCACTCGCAGTTGCGGTCGCGGTGCTGGTAGTCGTCGCAGTCGCGGTCGCGGTCGCGGTCGGCGTCGAGGTGGCGGATGCCGTCGCGGTGGGAGTTGGCGTCGTAGTGGAAGTGGGCGTAGCCGTGGAAGTCGCAGTCGCGGTCGGCGTCGCGGATGCGGCCGCAGTGGCGGTGGCAGTCGTAGTCGGCGTGCCGGACGCGGTTGCGGTTGGAGTTGCGCCGGAAATGGGAAGGGGCTGGTCGAACTCGAGCACGCGGCTGTTGTCGGTATCGGCGACATACAGATTGCCCGAGCCGTCCACCGCGATCCCTGAGGGTTCGCATAGATTCGAGTCGCTGGGCGAGCCGTACGGAGTGCTGAAGCTGTTGCATTCCGAGTCGGCGAAATCGAACGCGCCGTTTTGTCCGAACACTATCGCCGCGGTGGTGTTCGGCGCGGCCGGATTCTTGAGCGGAGTTACGAATCCGAGCACGCGCGTGTTCGAGGTATCCGCGATGTAAAGATTTCCCAGCGAATCGGAGGCGACGCCTTCTGGAAACTCGAGCGTTCCCGCGCCGGCGACTCCCGAAGGAGCGTTGGGTCCGTTCGCGGCGAAGCCGCTCTGCCCGAACACCGCGTCGGCGGTGACGTCGCCACTGCCGGCGACTCCGCTTACGACCGTAAGGGGCGAGTTGTATTCGAGGACCCGATTATTGTTCGAATCGGCCACGTACAGATTCTGCGCAGGATCGAGACCGACGCCCTCGGGCAGGCACAGCGTGGTCGCGCTGGCGGGACCGGCGGTTCCGGCGCCCTGATTGCATTGGATCGCGCTGAAATTCGACCCGGTCGAATCTTGCCCAAAGACGCGGCTGGCCGACGCGCCGCTGGCTACCGGCTGATTGTATTCGAGCACGCGATTGTTGGCGGTATCGGCGACGTACAGGTTGGCCGCCTGATCGAAGGCGAGGCCTTGCGGCTGATCGAGCGATCCGGCGCCGATGCCTTCGGCGTTCGGGGCGGCGGTGACGAAGCTTCCGCCCTGCCCGAGCACGATGGTCGCGGCGGGATCGATTATCGGATTGCCGCTGAATGAACCAAACGGAGTTCCGTAGCCGAGCACCCGGCTGTTGTCGGTGTCGGATACGTAGAGGTTGCCAAGCCCGTCAACGGCGACTCCGGTCGGAAAGCATAGCGATGCCGCAGCCGGATTGGTGGCACCCTGATTGCACGCGTTCGAGGCGAAATCGGGTTGCCCAATCACCAGATCGGCGGGCGCGCCGTTGGCGAAGGCCGTCGCGCTATGCCATCCGAGCACGCGGTTGTTCCTGGTATCGGCGACGTACAGATGCGCCCTCGCATCGACGGCGACTCCCTGCGGATAATCCTGCCCCTGTCCTTTCACCTCGTTGACGCCGCTGTGGTTGGCGTCGGGCTGGCCGAGCACGCGGTTGGCGCTTGCGCCGGGGGTTAGAGGACTGTCGAACTCGACGATCCGGCTGTTGGATTGGTCGGAAATATAGAGACTGCCACCCGCGTCGAGCGCGGCGTCGATCGGACCGCATAGCGTCAGCGCGGTGGCGAGCACTCCCGAGGAGCCGTCGCAATCGCTGGTGGCGAACGAACCGCCCTGGCCAAAGACGATCGCGGCGGAGGTGATGCCGGTAGCACGCGGAGCGTCGAATTCGAGCACCCGGCTGTTGAACGTGTCGGCGATATAAAGATCGCCCGACAGATCGACGGCGACGCCCGCCGGTCCGTTCAGAGTCGAAGCTCCAACAGTCCCGCCCGCGTTGGCGGCGTTGCCGGTAAAAGCGCTCTGGCCGAGGACCATGTGCGCGGCCGCATCGGTGGCGAGCGGCGCGTCGAACTCGAGCACGCGATTGTTGCTCGAGTCGGCGACATAGAGATTTCCGGCGGAATCGACCGCAAGTCCTTCCGGCGCGCACAGCGTGCTCGCGCTCGGGTTGGCCGCGGGATTCGCGCTCTGATTGCATAGCGCGGCGGCAAACCCGCTCTGTCCGATCACGACCTGCGCACTGGTGTTCGGCGGGAAGGTGGCCAGCGGATCGCTGAAGATCAGCACGCGGCTGTTCAGACTGTCGGCGATGTAGAGATTTCCATGAGGGTCGAGCGCAAGCCCCCATGGATCGCTCAGGCTCGCAGCGCTGACTCCGCCATTGTTGGGCGCGTTCGATTGCGCGTCGGGCTGGCCGAAGACCACGCTGGCCGAAACTCCGGCAATTTGAGTTCCGCTGAAACCTGCGAACGGCGCGGCGAATACCAGCACTCGATTATTGCTCGTATCGGCCACGTACAGGTTGCCCGCCGCATCCGCCGCGACGCCGTTGGGTTGGCATAGCGACGCCGCGCTCGGCATGCTCGCCCCCTGATTGCAGCTCGAAGAAATAAAGTCGGCTTGGCCAACCACGAGATCGGCGGGCGCGCC
Organism: Binataceae bacterium (SeqCode); assembly: GCA_035531615.1. Classification (GTDB taxonomy): domain Bacteria; phylum Desulfobacterota; class Binatia; order Binatales; family Binataceae; genus JBARDN01. The sequence continues at coordinate 22,512 of DATKSQ010000006.1, read as the reverse complement.
GTCGGCGAAAGTCGCCGCGTCGTTCCATCCGAGCACCCGGTTGTTGTTCGGATCGGCGGCGTAGAGATGGTTGGCCGCATCGATTGCGACGCCGTCCTGAAGATCGAGCGACGACGCATTGGCCAGGTTCACCGCGTTATGGGTGAAGTCAACCTGGCCCAGGACATTATCCGCGATTGTGTCGCCCGACGCGGCCATGAGCGCACCGATGGCGGCGGTGACAATCGCGAAAGTCAGGCATATCGAAATCAGCCGGGCACGCGAATGGTTGAATCGGAGATCCACGCCAGAAGCGCGGTGCAAGGTCCGATCCGTTATCCGCGTGTTTCACTTCGGTACGCATGCGTGCTCATGCTATCCGCGAGCCGCGCCATGCCTCGATTGTCGGCGATGTGCCAAAGCCGCCCCCGCGATGCGTTCGACTCATCTCGGCCAAGCCAACCCGCCCTCCGCACAGCGCGCCAATCGAGACTCACGCCGGGACACCTCTGGACCGCGTCGAGTTTGATAGGCGCCAAGTCCAGGGCGCGGGAAGTTACTGGTTTTGAGCGGCGGGAAACCCGTATAATGAGGGCCATCTCGGGGTTTAGGGCGGTGGTATGCCTCCTCAGGTAGGTGCGGCGGGGCAGTTGGGCGTGGTGCAGATCATGCTGGGCACGGGTCCGGTGGTTTCCGCCGTGCTGTGGACGCTGATCGGATTTTCGATCGGATGCTGGGGTATCAGCCTGTACAAGCTGGTGCAGATTTCGCGCGCGCGGCGTGAATCGGAACGCTTCATCACGATTTTCTGGGAATCCAAGAACCTCAACGCGATCCATACCGCCAGCGTCGGATTCACGCGCAGCCCCGTGGCGCAGGTGTTCCGCGCCGGCTATCAGGAGCTGCTCCAACTGACGCGCGCCAAGCGCCAGGCGGTGGGAGCGCAATCGGAATTTTCGACCGACCTGGGCGGAATCGAAAACGTCACCCGCGCGATGAAGCGGCAGTCCAACGTCGAGCTGACCAAGCTCGAATACGGCACCACGTTTCTGGCCACCACCGGCTCGGCCGCGCCGTTCATCGGCCTGTTCGGCACCGTCTGGGGCATCATGACCGCGTTCATGGGCCTGTCGGCGGCGCATTCCTCGAGCATCCAGGCGGTGGCGCCGGGAATCGCCGAGGCGCTGATCGCGACCGCGGTCGGATTGGTCGCGGCGATTCCGGCGGTGATGTTCTACAATTTCTTCACCGCGCGCATCCGGGTGCTGGCGACCGAGATGGAAAATTTCACTTCCGAATTTTTGAATATCGCGGAGCGTCACTTCCTGTCGTAGCGGGTATCCACAATTACAATGGCTTTTGATTCAGGACAGCGCGGGCAGATGGTCTCGCAGATCAACGTGACTCCGCTGGTGGACGTGATGCTGGTGCTGCTGGTGATCTTCATGGTCACCGCCCCGATAATCCAGCAAGGCGTGCAGGTCAGCCTGCCGAAGGTCAAGGCCGAGGCGCTGGCGGGCAAGGAAGAGCAGTTCGTGGTCTCGATCACGCGCGCCAATGAAATTTATCTCAACGACACGAAACTGAGCCCGAGTGACTTGACCGAAAAACTCGCGGCGATCTCGCGCGAGCGCCCGGACCGCGAGGTGTTCATCCGCGCCGACGAGCAGGTTCCCTACGGCGAAGTGATTCGCACCATGGCGGCGATCAAGGCGGCGGGAATCGAGAACGTCGGGATGGTCACCGAGATGCCCGCCGACTCGGGCACCGGCCCGGAGGCGGACAAGCACGATCGTGGCAAGCCCGCGCCATAACGGCGACGCGGGGCCATCGCGCGCGGGTTACTTCGCGGCCGTCCTGATCGCCGCGCTCTGCCACGCCGCCCTGTTCGCATTCGTGGTCTTCATCGCGCCGGGGATGTTCGCCGCCGAGGACCGGCCGCTTCCGGCCTACACCGTGAAGATCGTCGATAACATTCCCGCCGGCGACTTGGGCACGCATCTGCCGCGCCTGGCTGCTCCGGCTCGCGCGCATCAGGCCAAGCCACCCGCACCCGAAGAGGTCAAGCCGCCGGAGCCGAAACTCACGCCGCCGCCTGACACCGACAAGAACGCGATCGCGCTGAACACCACCAAAGCCGCGCCGACGCCGACTCCGACTCCGGAACCGACTCCCGAGCCGACGGTCGCCGAACCAGCACCGACGCCGACCGCGACCCGGACTCCGCACCGGCATCACACGCCGCGGGCAACTCCCAAACCCACGCCGGCGCCGGCGAAGGCGCGCAACCGGCGCGGTCCGGGCGCGCATGAAACGCCGGTGATGATCGCCAGGACGAAGCCCACGCCGAGCGTGAGCGCGCGGATGCAGAAAATTCGCGAGCAATTGCTCAAGCAGCATCTGGCGGCGATCGCCAAAAATCCCGACGCGGGCAACGACGAGACCGGCGCCCGTCCCGTCGCCGGCGCTCCCTCGGGAGGCGGTCCAGTCGCCGCCAGCGCGGCGCGCGCGGGGGCTGGCTACGGCGTGGGTCCGGGAACCGGCAGCCTCGGCATTCAAGAGGACCCGGAATTTCTGCTCTACTTTTCGACGGTTCAGGATAAGATAAAAAAGGCTTGGAATTTCACCAGCGGCTCGGCGGACCTGACCGCGGTGGTCGATTATGCGATCGGCCCGGACGGATCGTTGACCGGGGTCAAGATCGCAAGGAGCTCGAATGACGCCGCGTTTGACGATTCGGTGCTGCGCGCGATTCGGCGCGCGGCGCCGTTTGCGCCGCCACCTGGGAAGTATCAGGCGCAATGGGCTGACGGCGTCGAAGCGACCTTCCGGCTCGGCGATCTGAAGTCATAGTCCGCGGGCGCGAAGTTCGGTAATGTTGAGAGAGGTGCGGATGGTGCGGCGGGACGCGGATGCTTCCGGTTATTTTTCCAGCCGGCCAATAGCGATGATGAAACAACTGCTTCCGAGCTTCGCGGCGGCGGTGTTCGCCGCGATAATGGCGGTGGCGCCGGCGGCCCGCGCGCAGATCAAAATGAACATCGTGGGTCCCGGCTCGCAGCTCTCGGCGATCGCGGTCTCGGGGCTTAAGAATCTTTCCGGCGACGACAATCATCAGGTGTCGGCCGCCTTCCTCGCGACGCTGAACCGCGACCTCGAACTCTCGGGCTACTTCAGGCTGATCTCCGCGCACGCCTATATCGAAGATGCGCAGCAGTCGGGCTACGAGCTGGGCCAATTCAATTTCGCCGACTGGAGATCGATCAACGCCGATTTTCTGGTCAAAGGCGCCGTGACGCTGAGCGGCCAGGATCTGAAGTTGACCGCGTTGCTGTATGACGTCGCGCAGCAGCGCCGGATGATGGGCCGGAATTTCACCGGCTCGCCCGCCGACGTGCCGCGGATGGCGCGCCGGTTCGCCGACGCGATTTTGCAGGCGGCCACCGGACAGCAGGGCCCGTTCGATACACGCCTGGCGTTTGTCTCGACCGGAGGCAGACGCTTCAAGGAGATTTACACACAATCGATCGACGGCCAGGACGTCGAGCAGCGCACCTTCAATCGCACCATCAACCTGTTTCCGTCGTTCGACAAAGGCCGTCGCCATCTCCTTTACCTCTCGTACAAGACCGGCGAGCCGGCGCTGTATCTGGCCGATTTGAAGAGCAAGGGTTCGACGCGAATCACCAGCACGCACGGGATGGTGATCGGCGGCACGATCTCGCCCGGCGGACAGCGAATTGTCGCGGCGGTTGAGCATGGCGGCGCGACCAATCTTTACCTGCTCGATCATAACGGCTCCGAGCTGAGCGAGTTGACCCACACCAGCGGAATCAACGTCAGTCCCGCGTTCTCCGCCGACGGCGCGATGCTGGCGTTCACCTCGGATCGCTCGGGCACCCCGCAGATTTATGTGATGCCGGCCGCGGGTGGCGCGGCGCGGCGGATTACCTACAAGGGCAATTACAATACGACGCCGGCGTTTTCGCCCAGCGCGGACCGGATCGCTTATCAGAGCCGCTCGGGCGGGCGTTTCGATATCTTCGTGATCCCGGCCAAAGGCGGTGAGCCGACCCAGGTCAGTGACGGCGTCGGCTCCAACGAATCCCCCGCGTGGTCGCCCGACGGGCGCTATCTGGCGTTCAGTTCGACTCGCGGCGGACATGCGCGGATCTATCTACTGATGGTGCGCAGCGGCAAAATCATTTCTGCTTTGACGGAGGGCAAGGGTAATGACACTTCTCCAGCGTGGTCGTGGTGGTTGGGTGAATAGGGGCCGGACTGCCCGTTCAATGGGCGCGCTCATCGTGGTGCTGGTCGTCGCGCTCGCGGCGGGATGCTCATCCAAAACCAAGCAGGTGCCGGGAGCGGGCACCGGCGGTTCGCAGCTCGGCGACACCGGAATCGGCGGCAACACCAGCTCGCTCAAGGATCTCCAGAACGGAACCATGGGCGGAACCGGCGGGCCGCTCAGCGATATCCACTTCGGATACAACACTTATACCATCGAGCCGCAGGATGGTTCGGTGCTCAAGGCCAATGCCTCATGGCTCGAGGGCCATCCGCAGACCCGCGTCCAGGTCGAGGGGCATTGCGATGAGCGCGGCTCCGAAGAATACAACATCGCGCTCGGCGCCAAGCGCGCGCAATCGGCCAAAGATTACCTGGTGACGCTGGGCATCCCGTCCAGCCGCATCTCGACCATCAGCTACGGCAAAGAGCTGCCCCTATGCACGGAGCACGACGAAAGCTGCTGGTCGCAGAACCGGCGCGATCACTTTGTCGTCCAACAGTAGGAGCTAACCTCGTGCGCGTGCGCTTATTCGACATGCGAAACCTGAAGCTTCGATCCGCAAGACCGCTATCACTCGGCATGGTCGCCGCGATCGCGCTTTGCGCCGCCGGGCTTGGGCTCGGGGGATGCACCAGCCAGGCCGATATGAAGCAGCTCAACCAGAATCAATTCACGCTGCGCGGCATGATCGCGAGCGATCGCCAGCAGATCGACGCGTTGTCACAGCAGGTCCGCCAACTGCACGATCAGCTCACCGAGATTCAGCACGGCGGCGGCACGTCCGGCGCCAGCGATCAGATCACGCAGGACAAGGCTCGGATCGCGAAGCTGGAATCCGAAGTGAGCGCGCTGCAGGCCGGGATGGCGGCGCAACCCGCGGCAGGAGCGGGCGGCGCCGTGGCGGGCGAAACCTCGGGAATCCCGCCGGGCGAAGAATCGGCAGGCGGCGAAGCGCCGGAATCGGTCGCGCCCGCCGCGCCGCCTGCGACCTGGCCGCAGGAACTTGATCAGGAGATCTCGAACGCCGAAAGTTCGAGCGCTCCGGGCGTGAAGATCTACCGGACCGGGTTGCGTGCGATGAAGGACGCGAAATATCCGCTCGCCGTCGCCAGCTTCACCCGCTTGCAGCATCAATACCCGAAGTCGCCGCTGGTCGAGCCGGCCGACTACTTCGCCGCCAACGCGCTGTATGAAACCGGCAAGTACGATCAAGCGATCTTGCAGTTCAACGACCTCGTGATGCGCTATCCCAAGGGCCGCTTCGCCCCGCAGGCGCTGCTGCGCCAGGCGCAGGCATTCCTCAAGATGAATGATCGAATCGACGCGCGCTTGACCCTGCAAAAACTGATTTCGGATCACGACGGTACGCCGCAGGCCGCCGCCGCGAAACCGATGATGCAAAGCCTGGGCGGCGAATGACGCCGGACGCGGTCCAAACCCCGGCGGACCCGAATCTGTGATGGAAATAATCCGCGACCTCGACGCGATGGCGCGTCATCCGTATCCAGTCGTCACGCCCGGCAATTTCGACGGCGTCCATCTGGGCCATCGCGCGATTCTCAAAGCCGCGATCGATCGCGCCCGCGCCGCCGGCGGCACCGCGTTCGCCCTCACCTACCAGCCGCTGCCCGCCAAGCTGCTGGTCCCCGAGCGCGCTCCACGCCTGATCCTGCTGCCGGAAGACAAGCTCGAACTATTGCGCCTGTCGGGCCTGGACGGAGTGATCGTCGTCGAATTCACACGCGCGCTCAGCATGATTGAACCGCGCGACTTCGTGCGCGACTACTTCCTTGGACGAATCGGCGCGCGCGAGATGGTAATCGGCCATAGCGTGAATTTCGGCCATAACCGCGCGGGCAACGCTTCGGTGATGGTCGAGCTCGGACGCGAGTTCGGTTTTGACACCACCGTGGTCGGTCCGGTCAAGGTCGCAGGCATCGAGGTGAGTTCGACCAAGATCCGTGAGCTGATCACGGCCGGCGACCTGCGCGCCGCGGCCAAGCTGCTGGGCCGCTACCATTTTCTGCACGGCGCCGTCATACACGGGCGCGAGCGCGGGCGCACGATAGGATTTCCGACCGCGAATCTCGACAATGAAACGGAATGTACCGCGCCCGACGGAGTCTATGCCGCGCGGGTCATCCTGGCCGACGGTGCGTTCGGATCGATTACGAACATAGGGATGCGCCCGACGTTTGCCGAGCAGGAACGCACGATCGAGGCGCACATCTTCGATTTCGATCGCGACCTCTACGGCCAGCGCATCAAGCTCGAACTCATCGAGCGAATCCGGCCCGAGCGAAAATTCGCCTCTGGCGCAGCGCTCGCAAATCAGATTGCGCTGGACCTCGCACGCGCCAAAGAAATCCTCGCCAACGCCTGACGTTACTCTCCCGTGCCTGCTCCCTCGCCCTGAAAGGGAGGTGCCACTGGCACGCGGTTAGGTGAGGGTCATTGTTCAGCGCGGTGCGAAGCGCCGTGCGACTATGAATCTGCTCGACAAGCGGCGCTCGCAACCCGACCATACTGCATACAAGCGCCCGGAATATAAGGCGCGCGGCAAACAGATGCCGCGCGCGGGTCGGACCCTCACCTGACCTCTCCCTTTCAGGGCGAGGGATCAGACGGCGCTAGCCCGCGGCGCGCGCCGGCGCGATCCAGTCGCGTGCAAGGCCATCGGCCCATTCCGGAATCCGCGCGGCATCGGTGGGCGGGTCCGACAGAATCACAACCTCCTGCACGCCGACGTCGCGATATCGCTTCAGGTCGTCGCCCGTGATCTTCTTGGTGTACGGCGACACGATGTACTCGATATCTTTCGGGTCGCGCCCGCGCTCGCGCATCAGCGCCCGGAGCTTCGCGATTTTCTCTCTGGCATCGTTCGGATCGCAGTTGAAGCCGAACCATCCGTCGCCATAGTCGGCAACGCGCTTCAATGCCGGAGCGCTCTCGCCGCCGAACATCACCGGCAGCTTCGCTCCGCGGACAGGTTTGGGAGAGCTATGCGCGGCGTCGAAGTTGACGAACTCACCGTGAAAGGTCGCCGCGCCTTCGCCCCACAACGAGCGCATCGCGGTGATATATTCGCGCGTGCGATCGGCGCGGCGCTCGAACGGAACTCCGAGCGCGGCGAATTCCTCGGCCGACCAGCCGATTCCCGCTCCCAGCACGAAGCGTCCAGCCGACAGGCGGTCCAGCGTGGCTGCCTGCTTGGCCAGCACGACGGGATTATGCTCCGGCACCAGGCAAATTCCGGTCGCCAGGCGAATCCGGCTCGTGGCCGCGGCGGCAAACGTAAGCGCGAGAAACGGGTCGAGCCAATCCGCGTTGCCCCGCAGCGGAAATTCACCGCTTGGCGCGTACGGATACTTCGAGTCCTGGCGATCGAACAGCACCACGTGCTCCCCGACCCAGAGCGTCGCGAACCCGACCCGCTCGGCGTGCGCGGCCTCGGCGCGGATTATCTCAGGATGAACCGCAGAGCCGATCCCGATTGAGAACAGTCCAACTTGCATGACTTAATCCTGTGTCGCGCGATCGTCAGCGCGGCTTTACGAACTTGAGCATGAAGCGATCGGTCTGGCCGCGCTTCTTGAAGATGAACCAGGTGCGGTCGTCCTCGGGATGGCGCAGCGCGCTCGAGGCGGCGGCCAGTTTGAAGCCCGCCTGCTCGACTTCATTGATCACGAAATTCTCGTCGATCCGATGCAGCGTCGCCGCGTCCCGATCGCCCGATCCTTTCTGCGCGCTATGATCGACAATTCCGTAAACCCCGCCCGGCTTGAGCGCCGTGAAGATTTGCTGGTTGATCTTCGCGCGATCCATCTGGAGTCCAACCATGTCGTGATAGTTAAGGTTGACGATCACCGCGCCGAGCGATGCGGGCGCCACCGGCAGCAGATCGGGCGCGCCGAAAGGCCGGTCAACCTCGACCACGTTCTTAAGCCGCTTGATCCGCGCGTGCCAATCGTCCGCGGCCTTTTTGAATTTCGCGGGTATCGGGCCGTTTTGCGAATAGACTTTGCCCTCGGGTCCGACCACGTGCGAGAGCAGCTCGGTGGTCCATCCGCCCGCGGCCCAGATATCGGCGACCTGCATTCCCGGCTTGATGCCGAAAAACGCCAACATCTGTTCGGGCTTGCGCCCGGCGTCGAGCGCCTTGTCGGCGGCGGGACGATCGGGAGCGTTAACGGCGGCTGTTATATAGGCCGGAATTTTCGCTTCGGGAATCGGTGCGGTCTCGGCCACCTTGGCCATCAGCGCGGCATTCTGCTGCGCGCCAGCAATCGAAGTCGCCGCTGCCGCGGTAATCGTGCTCATCGCAATCGCCAGTGCCAGGTATCGGATCTTCATCGTTGGATGCTCCCCGCGCCGTGCGGCGCGACTTGAGGCTCGTGCGGTTCTGATTCGCGCCTTTGTCCCGCGATTGGTAGCACGCCCACGGCACAATCGAAAAGCGCCCTTGCCGGCGGCCCGGCAGCGGGCGGTGGACTTGGCGCGCGCGGGCGCGGCAAGATAAATTCTCACGAGCGGTCGAACCAGTTCATGGCATCTCACACAGAACCACACGCATCCGAGACCACCCCCGCCTTTGGCGGGCTGCGTATCGTGGCGTTCGAGGCCCGGATGGCGGCCGAGGCGGCCGCGATGATCAGGCGGCGCGGCGGAGTCGCGATCGTCGCTCCGGCGATGCGCGAGGTTGCGCTCGCCGACAATCCGGCGGCATTCGATTTCGCCGACCGGCTGCTCGCGCGCGAAATCGATATCGCGATCTTCCTGACCGGCGTCGGCGTGCGCGCGCTGTTCGAGGTGATCGAATCACGCCATCGGCGCGCCGCGATCGCCGCGGCGTTGCGCGCGATCGTCACCGTGGTTCGTGGACCGAAGCCGGCCCGCGCGCTGCGCGATCTTGGAATCGAACCCACCGTCGCCACGCCGGAGCCGAATACCTCGCGCGAGTTGCTGGCCGCGCTGGCCGCCGCCCGCGAGTTGCGCGGCGCGCGCGTCGCGGTGCAGGAATACGGCGTCTCGAATCGCGATCTGATCGCGGGTCTCGAAGCGCGCGGAGCGGCCGTCAGCATCGTGCCGGTTTATCGCTGGACGCTGCCCGCCGATCTCGAACCGCTGCGCGCGGCCTTGCGCGCGATCGCCGACGCGCGCGCCGACGTCGCGATCTTCACCAGCTCGCATCAGGTCACCAACGTGATGCAGGTCGCGGCCGCCGAAGGGATCGACGTACGCGGCGGCCTGGGCGCGCTCGCTGTCGGCTCGATCGGGCCGGTCTGTTCCGCCGAATTGCGCGCACACGGAATCGAAGTTGATTTCGAGCCCGCGCATCCCAAGCTCGGTCATCTGATCAAGGAAGCCGCCGCGCGCGCGCCCGCGATCCTCGCCGACAAGCGCCGCGCGCCGATTCGCGTCCAGGCGATCGCGCCCAGGATTTCACGCCTGGCCGACAACGCTTCGCATCTCAGGCATTGGGAGCATCCTATCCTGCGCGCGTGCCGCCGCGAGGCCGCCGATTACACTCCCATTTGGCTGATGCGCCAGGCCGGGCGCTACATGCCCGAGTATCGCCGCGCGCGCGATCAGCATGATTTTCTCGAATTGTGCATGCGTCCGGAGCTGGCCGCGGAAGTGACCGTCACGGCGGTCGAGCGGCTCGGCGTGGACGCCGCGATTATCTTTGCGGATATTTTGCTGCCGCTGATCCCGATGCAAGTCGGGCTGCACTACGAAAAGGGCGACGGGCCGATTATCGACCGCCCGATTCGCAGTGCCGCCGACCTCGAGCGCGTGCCGCCCTTTGATGCGGGCGCGCTCGGCTTCGTCGCGGAATCGATCAAGCTGGTCGATCACGCGATCGGCGCGAAGACGCCGATCATCGGCTTTGCCGGTGCTCCGTTCACGCTCGCTTCGTATCTGATCGAAGGCAGCACGTCGCGTCAGTATCAGGCGACCAAGACTCTGATGTACAACGATCCCGCTACCTGGCATCGCCTGATGGACCTGCTCGCGCGCGTCACGATCGATTATCTGAACATGCAGGTCGCCGCGGGCGCCAGTATCGTGCAGCTCTTCGATAGCTGGGTCGGCAGCCTCGGCCCCGACGATTACCGCCGCTTCGTGCTGCCGCATACCGCCGCGATCATCGCGGGCGTTACGCCGGGCGTGCCGGTGATTCATTTCGGCACGATTACCGGAAATCTGCTCGAACTGATGCGCGCGGCGGGCGGCGACGTGATCGGGCTGGACTGGCGCGTCGATCTGGCCGAGGCGTGGAAGCGGCTCGGCTACGAGGTCGCCGTGCAGGGCAACCTCGATCCGATCGCGCTGTTCGCCACGGTGCCGGAAATTCGCGCCCGTGCACGCGCGATCCTCGATCAGGCGAACGGCCGTCCCGGACACATTTTCAATCTCGGCCACGGAATTCTTCCCGAGACTCCCGTCGATCACGTGATCGCGCTGGTGGATGCCGTCCACGAAATGAGCCGGAGACCGCCGTGAGCGAGTCGCGCAAATGCGACGGCGTGCTGCTCGTCGGCTTCGGCGGTCCCACCCGCGCCCAAGAGATCCGTCCGTTTCTGGATTGCATTTTGCGCGGACGCCCGATCCCGCGCGATCGCTACGAGGATGTCGTGCGCCATTATGAGCATCTGGGGGGCGGTTCCCCATACAACGAATTGACGCTGCGGCAGGCCGATGCGCTGCGCGCCGAACTCTCGCGCGGCGGTATCGACCTGCCGGTCGCGGTCGGAATGCGCAACTGGGCGCCTTACATCGAAGACGCGCTGGCGGACCTTGCACGTCGCGGCGCGCGCCGCCTCCTGGCCTTTATCATGGCCGCGCATCGCAGTGAGGCGAGCTTCGAGCGCTATCAGGCGGCGGTCGCGGCCGCGGCCGAAAAGCTTGGGAGCGCCGCGCCCGAGATCGTGTATGCCGAGCCGTGGTTCGCGCATCCGAAATTTATCGCTGCCACCGCCGCCCGCGCCGCTGATTCGCTTGCGCGTCTCGATTCGGCCGAACGCTCGCACGCGAGTCTTCTCTTCACCGCCCACAGCATCCCGGTCGCGATGGCCGCGGCGTCGCCCTACGTCGAGGAATTGACCGAATCAGCGCGCCTGGTCGCGGCGCAGCTTGGGTTCGACAATTGGACGCTCGCGTTTCAGAGCCGCAGCGGAAGCCCGCGCGATCCGTGGCTCGAACCGGATATCGGCGCCGCGCTGCGCAAGCTTGCCCGCGGCGCGGTCGCGGTGGTCGCTCCGATCGGATTCCTGTGCGACCACGTCGAGGTGCTTTACGATCTGGACGTCGAAGCTGCCGCGATCGCGCGCCAGGGCGGTATCCGGATGGAACGCGCGGCCACGGTCAGCGACCATCCGGAGTTTATCGCGATGATGGCGGAGATCGTGCGACGCCACGCGCTCGAAGGATAGCGCGTTGCGCCGCGTAGTCGTAATCGGAGCGGGAATCACCGGGCTCGCGGCCGCGTACCGGATGCGCGAGCTTGCGGCCGAGCGCGAGTTTCCGCTCGAAGTGATCGTGCTCGACCGCGCCACGCGCGCGGGCGGTTCGCTCGAAACCGTGCGGCGCGACGGCTTCACGATCGAGACCGGCGCGGATTCCCTGTTGACCGAAAAACCCCACGCGATTGATCTCGCGCGGCGCCTCGGTTTAGGCGCGGAGCTGATTTCCACCCGCGAGGAATTTCGCCACACGCTGGTGGTGCATCGCGGCCGTCTGGTCGAGATTCCCGACGGCTTCTCGATGCTGGCGCCCGCGCGGCTTCTCCCGGTGTTGAAGAGCGAACTGTTCTCGCCGCTGGGGAAGCTCCGGATCGCACTCGAACCGTTCGTGCCGAAACGAAAAGATTTGCGCGACGAGAGCCTGGCCGCGTTTGTCACGCGGCGGCTCGGGCGCGAAGTCCTTGAGCGCGTCGCGCAGCCGCTCGCGGGCGGAATCTACACCGCCGACCCTTCCCGCCTGAGTATCGCCGCGACCACCCCGCGCTTTGTCGAAATGGAGCGCCGCCACGGCAGCCTCATCCGCGGCCTGCGCGCCGCCGAACGCGCCCGCGCCGCAGCGACGGGCGCAAGCGCTTCCGGGACCAGCGGCGCGCGCTGGAGCCTGTTCGCTACTCTGCGCGGCGGAATCGGCACGCTGCCCGACGCGCTCGCGGCGCGTCTGGGCGAGTGCGTGAGGCTCGGCGCCGAGGTGAAGCAGATCGCGCCGCGCGCTGACGGGTGTACGATCATCACCGAAACCGGTGAGCAGATCTCCGCCGACGCCGTGATCTGCGCCGCTCCCGCGTATGCCGCCGCGCGGATGATCCGCGCGTCTGACCCGCGCCTGGCCGATATGTTCGGAGCGATCAGCTACGCGAGCGCGGCGACCGTCAGCATGACGTTTCGCGAGAGCGACTTTCCCGCGCCGCCGCGCGCCTTCGGCTTCGTCGTGCCGATAATCGAGCGGCGCCGGATTATCGCCGGCAGTTTCACCAGCCTGAAGTTTGAAAATCGCGCGCCCGCCGGGATGATCCTCGTACGCGCCTTTATCGGCGGCGAATTGCAGCGCGAGCTGAACGAGCTTCCCGACGACGCGATGGTGGCCGCCGCGCGCGATGAATTCCGCGATCTCCTTGGCGTGAGCGCCGCGCCGGGATTCGCAATCGTGCGGCGCTGGCCCGCAGCGATGCCGCAATACGACGTCGGGCATCTCGTGCGGGTCGCCGAAATTGAGCGCGCCGCCGCCGCGATCCCGCGCCTCGCGATCGCCGGCGCCGCCTATCGCGGCGTCGGCATCCCCGATTGCATCCGCGGCGGTGAACAAGCCGCCGGCGCGATCCTCGACCTGCTCGCGCGCGATCGACGATAATGGGCGCGATGGCGCCCGGCAGCGAAATCTCCGGTGCGGACGGGTCGTGGCCGCGCGTGATTGCGCACGCCGACATGGACGCGTTCTACGCTTCGGTCGAGGTGCTCGACAATCCCGCACTGGCCGGACTGCCGGTAATCGTCGCGGGCCGCAGCGCGCGCGGCGTCGTGACCTCGGCGTCATATGAAGCGCGCAAATTCGGCGTGCGCTCGGCGATGCCGACGATCCAGGCGCGCAAACTTTGCCCGCAGGGAGTGTTCGTGCCGGGCCGCATGAAACGCTACCTCGAAATCTCGCGGATGGTGCGCCGGGTATTCGACGCCACCAGCCCGATCGTCGAACCGCTGTCGCTCGACGAGGCGTTCCTTGATCTGACCGGCACCGCGCGCCTGCTCGGCGCGCCGCTCGAAGTTGCGCGCGCGCTGAAGCGCCGGATGCGCGAAGAGACCGGGCTGGTCGTGTCGGTCGGCGTCGCACCGACCAAGATGGCGGCCAAGATTCTTTCCGATATGTCGAAGCCCGACGGCGTGCTCATTATCGGCCCCGCCGAGTTGCGCGAGTTTCTGGAGCCGCTGCCCGTCGAGCGCCTGTGGGGCGTCGGCCGGGTGACGCTCGCACGGATGCACGAGCGCGGTATCCGCACGATCGGAGATCTGGGGCGGCGCGACAGCGCCGAATTGCGCGCGGCGTTCGGCACGATCGGTCCGCGCTTGCGCGAGCTGGCAAATGGAATCGACCCGCGTCCGGTCGCCGCCGACTGGCAGCGCAAGTCCTACGGCGAGGAAAACACCTTCGCGCGCGACCTCGCAATTTCATCCGATGAACTGCGCCGCGTGCTGATCGCCCACGGCGAGGCGCTCGGCCGCCGGCTGCGCGCCGACGCGGTCCGCGCGCGCACCATAGTGCTCAAGCTCAAGCTCGCGCGCCCACTCGGTGAAGGGCGCTATCCGATACTGACCCGCAGCCTGACCCTCGAGCATCCGAGCGACGACGGCGGCGCGATCACGGCCGCCGCGATCGGCATGCTCGCGCGCGCGCCCGCCCGCGAGCGGATTCGGCTGGCCGGCGTGCAGGTGCATAACCTCGACCGCGGCGACGGCGCGGACTTTGGCGCAAGCGCCGCGCAACTTGGTCTCTTCGACGCTGCCGCCACGGTTCAAGCGCGCCGCACGCGGCTTAATCGCGCGCTCGACGCGGTGACAGCGCGCTTCGGCGAAGAGGCGATCACGCGCGGCTTCGCGCACGCCGAACGCGCCGCGCCGAGCCGGCGAATCAAGTGAAGCGGCGGCTAAATGGCGTCGTTGCGGGTTCGCAAAAATCCGCGGCGCAGGCGCCGGTGCTTGACGCTGATTTGTCATTTCGAGCCTGATCCGTCGATCGCGGCGAATCCGCCGCTATCCGTCGCATCGGCTCGCGCGGCGAGAAATCCCGTAATTAGCGCGACTTTGCCGGGCCGCGCGGATCAAGGATAATAGGAATTTCGTGACGGGGCTTGGAGGGTTGCTTCGATGGCGCCGCAGACGCTTTTTGAAAAGATCTGGAACGCTCACCTGGTAGTCGAGGAGCCGGGCAAACCCGCGCTGCTCTTCATCGATTTGCATCTGATCCATGAAGTCACTTCTCCTCAGGCGTTCGAAGCGCTGCGCGCCGCGGGCCGCGGCGTGCGCGACAAGCGCCGCACCTTTGCGACCCTGGATCACAACGTGCCGACCGTCGATCAGCTAAAGCCGATCGCCGATCCCGACTCGCGCGCGCAAGTCGAAATGATGCGCAAGAATGCGCGCGACTTCGGCGTGACCCTGTTCGACTTGGGATCGACCGACCAGGGCATCGTTCACGTGATCGGTCCCGACCTGGGACTCAGCCAGCCCGGCATGACGATCGTGTGCGGCGACAGCCATACCTCGACTCACGGTGCGTTCGGCGCGCTCGCGTTCGGAATCGGCACCAGCGAAGTCGAGCACGTGATGGCGACCCAGTGCATCTGGCAGACCAAGCCCAAAACGCTCGAAATCCGGCTCGACGGCGCCGCAGGTCCGGGCGTGAGCGCCAAGGATCTCATCCTCGGCGTGATCGGACGCATCGGCACCGACGGCGCGACCGGATGCGCGGTCGAGTATCGGGGCGCCGCGATCGAGGCGCTCTCGATGGAAGAGCGCATGACGGTCTGCAACATGTCGATCGAAGCGGGCGCGCGCGCCGGGATGATCGCGGCCGATCAAAAAACCGTCGATTACCTGCGCGGGCGAAAGTACCTGCCGACCGGCGCCGAGTTCGACGCGATGGCGAAGAAGTGGCTTACGCTGCGCACCGACGACGGCGCGAAATTCGACCGCTCGATCGTTTTCGACGC
Organism: Binataceae bacterium (SeqCode); assembly: GCA_035531615.1. GTDB lineage: Bacteria > Desulfobacterota > Binatia > Binatales > Binataceae > JBARDN01. Next base: position 7,012 of record DATKSQ010000006.1, on the reverse strand, counting down.
GGCGGAATTCGCACCGCAGGTTACCTGGGGCACCAATCCCGGAATGGTCGCCGACGTGACTGGCAAGGTGCCGGACCCGCGCCAGGTTTCAAATCCGGGCGATCGCGACACGGTGGAGCGCGCGCTGGAATACATGGGACTGCGGCCCAACACTCCGATTCAGGAAATCGCGATCGACCGCGTGTTTATCGGATCGTGCACCAACTCGCGCCTTAGCGATCTGCGCGCCGCCGCCACGATCGTCAAGGGCAAGCACGTCGCAAAAACCGTGCAGGCGATGGTCGTGCCCGGATCGGCGAAGGTCAAAATCGAAGCGGAAAAGGAAGGCCTTGACCGGATTTTTCGCGCGGCCGGTTTCGATTGGCGCGAGGCGGGATGCTCGATGTGCCTGGGCATGAACCCCGACATCCTGAAGCCGGGCGAGCGATGCGCCAGCACCAGCAATCGCAACTTCGAGGGCCGCCAGGGCAAGGGCGGCCGCACCCATCTGGTAAGCCCGCAAATGGCGGCGGCGGCCGCGATCGCGGGCCACTTCGTCGATATCCGCGACTGGGAAAATTCCTGACCGGGAGACACATGCAGGCATTCAAAAATTTTACCGGGATGGTGGCGCCGCTCGATCGATCGAACGTTGACACCGATCAGATCATCCCCAAGCAGTTCCTGAAGGCGATTGTCAGAAGCGGGCTCAAAAAGGGGCTGTTCTTCGATTGGCGCCAGCGGCCCGACGGATCGCCCGACCCGGATTTTGTGCTCAACAAGCCGCGCTATCAGGGCGCCTCGATTCTGGTGGCGCGCGCCAATTTCGGCAACGGATCGTCGCGCGAGCACGCGGTGTGGGCGCTCGACGACGCGGGCTTCCACGCGGTGATCGGATCTTCGTTCGCGGATATTTTCCACAACAACTCGTTCAAGAACGGGCTGCTGCCGGTGACGCTCAAGCCCGAGGAAGTCGAGGCGATTTTCCGCGCGACCGCGAAGTACGAAGCCTATCATCTGAAAATCGAACTCGAAGCGCAGACCGTCAGCGACGACTTCGGATGGTCCGCGCATTTCGAGATCGACCCGTTCGCGAAGAAATGCCTGCTCGAGGGGCTGGACGATATCGCGCTCACGCTCGCGCACGGAACGGCGATCACGGCGTACGAGGCGGCGCATCCCGTCCCTTATCGCGAGGCGTAGCGGCCGACCGCCCGGCTAACGAGAACATATTCGCGGAGGCTTGATTATGACCAAAGGCGCAATCACTCATGCGGCCGCGAAACTCGTTATCGCCGCGGCGGCGCTCGCGATGGCGTCATGCTGGTACTACTCGCGCCCTGCCGACAGCGCGCCGGGAACCAACTGCCAGAAGAGCAGCTACGGCCTGCTGATGCTCGATACCTCGAACGAGAACTGCCAGCCCTCCGCCGAACCGACAGCCGCGGCTCCGACGGTGACGGCGCCACCATCCGCGCCTGCGCCGGAGTGATCGGCGGGCTTGCGCGGCGCTTCTGTGCGGGTTGCCGGGCGGGTAATATCAGGGGTCCGGATCGCCCGGGAGCTTCGAGATGATCGCAATCGTCGATTACCGCGCCGGAAATCTGACCAGCGTAAAACGCGCGCTGGAATTTCTGGGCCATCGATGCGAGATCACCGACGACGCGGATAAAATCCGCGCCGCCGAGCGGGTGATCCTGCCCGGCGTCGGCGCGGCAGGCGCCACCATGGAAAATCTGCGCGCGCTCGGTCTGGTCGAGGTGCTCAGGCGCGACGTCGCGGCGGCGGGCAAGCCGTTTCTGGGCATCTGCATCGGAATCCAGGTGCTGTTCGAGCGCAGCGAAGAGGACCGCGCCGATTGCCTCGGCATAATCGCGGGCCACGTGACGCGCTACCCGGGATCGATCGACGGGCGCACGCTAAAGGTTCCGCAGATCGGATGGAACCGCGTGCGCCAGACGCGGGCGCATCCGGTGTTCACGGGAGTGCCGGACAATACGCATTTCTATTTCGTGAATTCCTATTATCCGGTTCCCGCCGATCCGGGCGTCGCGATCGCAGAGTCCGGCTACGGCGTGCAGTTCGTCGCGGCGGTCGCAAGCGGGCGCGTGATCGCGACGCAGTTCCATCTCGAAAAGAGCGGCGCCGCCGGGCTCAAGCTGCTCGATAATTTTTGCCGGCTGGAATTCTGATGCTCGCCAAGCGAATCTTCTGATGCTCGCCAAGCGAATAATCCCGTGCCTCGACGTGCGCAACGGCCTGGTGACCAAGGGCGTCAAGTTCGCGGACAACGCCGATATCGGCGACCCGGTCGCGATGGCGCGCTACTACTACGAGCAGGGCGCCGACGAGTTGGTCTTCTATGACATCACGGCGTCCAACGAGCGGCGCGGGATCATGCTCGAAGTGGTCAGCCGCGTGGCGCGCGAGATCTTCATTCCGTTCAGCGTCGGCGGCGGCCTGCGCACGCTCGAGGACATGCGCGCCGTGCTGCTGGCGGGGGCCGAGAAAGTATCGATCGATTCGGGCGCGGTCCGCGACCCGAAGATTATTACCGAAGGGGCGCGGGCGTTCGGCAGCCAGTGTATCGTCCTCTCGATGCAGGTGCGGAAAACGGGGGCGCGGCCCGGACTCGAGTCGGGTTACGAAGTCGTGATCGACGGCGGCCGGGTCTTCACCGGGCGCGACGCGCTCGAGTGGGCGTACGAGGGCGCGCGGCTGGGCGCGGGCGAACTGGTGATCAACTCGATCGATCGCGACGGCACCAAGGCGGGCTACGACCTCGAGATCACGCGGCGCATCAGCGAATCGGTGACGATTCCAGTGGTGGCCTCGGGCGGCGCCGGCGCACCGGAGCATCTGCGCGACGCGTTCACCCGCGGCGCGGCCGACGCCGCGATCGTCGCGTCGATCGTGCATTACGGCGAGTATCCGATCCCCGAGCTAAAGCGCTATCTAAAGGGCGCCGGGGTCGAGGTGCGCGACGCGATCCGGTTGGAGGTTGGCGCGCGATGAGACTCGCGATCATCGTTTCGGATTTCAATTACGACGTGACCGCGCAGATGCTCGAGCGGGCCGAACGCCACGCCGCGCATCATGGCGCCCAGGTCGCCACCGTGGTGCACGTGCCGGGAGTCTTCGACATGGGCCCTGCGATCAAGCGGCTCATCCGGCGCAAGGATATCGACGCGATCGTGCTGTTGGGCGCGGTGATCAAGGGCGAAACGCAGCACGATGAAGTCATCACGCACGCGACCGCGGACGCCGCGCTGCGGCTTGCGATCAAGTATGAGAAGCCGGTGGGGCTCGGAATCACCGGTCCCGGAATGACTCATGAACAGGCCCTCGAGCGCCTGGACAACGCCAAGAATGCGGTCGAAGCCGTGGTGCGGATGCTGAAAACGCTGCGCGAGATCGACGGGTAGGCGTGCTCGGCGGCGCGCTTGTTGAGAAAGTATCGGCGCGCGCGTTGAGGCGGCGGCCGCAACTTCCTATACTCGGTCCGGTTGGCGGTGAAGATGGAAGAGGCGGTAGGACGGAGCGCGACCTTCTCGACGCGCGCGGCTGCGAGGATTCTCGCGGTTTCTCCCGAACGAATTCGTTACTGGGTCAGGCGGCAGTTGGTTAATCCAACCGCGACCCAGGGCCGCAACTATCGCTTCGCGTTCAACGATCTGCTCCTGCTGCGCCTGACCAAGGAGCTGCTCTTGGCGCGCCGCCATCTCGAACCGATCCAGCGCTGTCTGGCGCGAGTGCGCGGGATGGTCGATCCCGCGCGGCCCGTGACCTCGCTCAATCTGGTCAACGACGAAGGGCGCATCGTGGTCAGCGAAGGCGGCATGCTGATCGAGGCCGAGACCGGCCAACTGCTGCTCGATTTTCGCGCCGAGCGTCCGACCGCGAAAATCGAAGAGGGCTTCGGTCCGGCGCGGGTGCGCGAGCGCTTCGAGGAGGCGCGCAGGATCGCCGAGCAGGATCCGCTCAAGGCTCTGACGATCTACAGCGAGCTGGTGGGACGCGAGCCCGGCAACTTCGAGGCGCACCTGCGGCTGGCGACTCTGCTCGAGCGCGAGGGCGACTTGCAGGGCGCGCTGCGCCATCTGCTCGGAGCGGCGGCGATCATGCCGGCCAGCGCCGAGGTCCATCTGCGCCTGGGCGTGCTCTATCGCAAGAAGCAAGAACCGCAGCCCGCGCTGCGCAGTTTTCTGCGCGCGATCGATTGCGACCCCACCAATGTCGAGGCGCATCGCAACGTCGCCGAGCTGTTCGACGCGCAAGGCCGCAAGCGCGACGCGCAAAAGCATCTGAGCGCCATCCATCGCCTGATCAAGGGCGACTAGCCCTCGCGGCTGCGGACGGCGCCTTGAATCGGCGGGATCGCGGGCGATAAGCTCGACTTAAGATGGCCGCCCGCGAAACCCTTAAGCGAATCGATATTCTGCGCCACGAACTCAAGGCGCTGCGCTTTATTCTGGATAACTTCCACTCGGGCAAGCTCGCGTCCGGCGCGATCCCGCCGCGCGCGGATTTTCAGTCCGAGCAGGGACGCGCGCTCTACGATGAAATTATCGCGTCGCCGTCGCGAGCGGCGGCCGAGGCGAAGATCGCCGAGCTCGAGCTCGCGGAAGTGGATATCGATTCCTTTCTGCGCCTGACCGGCGAGCATTACTACACCTACCCCGCGCTCGTGCATGAGCGCGCCGCCGCGATCGCGGCGGGCAGGATCAGGATTGAAGACGCTTGAGCGCGCTCGGCGAACTGCATTTCCTGCTCGACAGCGCGGGCGCTCTGATCGCGTTTAAGGCCACCGGCGCGTCGTGGGGTTCCGTGTTGGCGTTCAGCTCGGAGGCGCGCGCGCAGGACTTCGTCCGCCAGAGCAATCTCGACGCGGCTGAGATCGCGGCGATCGATTGCGGCGACGCGGCCGCAGTTGCCGAACTGGTGCGCAGCGTTAAGCGCCGTGCAATCCGAAATCTTTTGCTCGACCTCGATTTCGCCTCGGGCAAGTGTCTCGCCCTCGAATTCGAGGATGACGCGCTCGGACCCGCGCGCGACTATCAGCTCACCGCTCCCGCGAAAGCCCTGCACTAAGCGGCCCGGTGTGCGCGCATGACGGTTACGATCGACGACCTCGAACTCGCGCGTCGCCGCTTAAGCGGCATCGTCGAGCCGACCCCGCTGATCTTGAGCGATACGCTCAGCCGGATGCTCGGCGCCGAAGTATTCATCAAGCCCGAGAACCTTCAGAAGACCGGGTCGTTCAAAATTCGCGGCGCCTACAACCGGATCGCGGCGCTCGCGCCCGAGGAGAAGGCGCGCGGCGTGATCGCGGCCTCGGCCGGAAATCATGGACAGGCGCTTGCCTACGCCGCCACCCGCGCCGGAGTAAGGGCGACCATCGTGATGCCCGAGACGGCAGCGATCGCGAAGATCGCGGCGACCCGCAATTACGGACAGGCGGTGATCCTCGAGGGAATCGACTACCAGGCCGCGCGCGTCGCCGCCGGCCGCATCCGCGGCGAGTCGGGCGCGGTGTTCGTCGATGCCTACGACGACGCGCAGGTGGTCGCGGGCCAGGGCAGCGTCGGCCTCGAGATCGCCGAAGAACTCGACGGCGCGCGCCCGGCTGACGCGGTGCTGGTTCCCGTCGGCGGCGGAGGGCTTATCGCGGGAATTGCGGTTGCGCTCGCGGCGCGCTCGCCCGCGACCGAAGTTATCGGCGTCGAGGCGGCAGGCTCCGCGCAGCTAAGCGCCAGCCTTGCCGCGGACCGGGCGGCGTCGATCGGAAGGCCGGTGGATACGATAGCCGACGGCCTCGCCACCGGACGAATCGGCGAGATTCCCTACCGCCTGATCCGCGGACGCGTGGCGCGCGTTGTGACGGTTGACGATTTCGAGATCGGAGCCGCGGTGCTGCTGATGCTCGAGCGGATGAAGCTGCTGGCCGAGGGCGCCGGCGCGGCCGCGCTGGCCGGCGCGCTCAAGCTGGGCGCGGAGCTAAAGGGCAAGCGCGTGGTGGTGGTCGTAAGCGGCGGAAATATCGATATCAATCTGCTCGATCGGATCATCGGCCACGGACTGTCGAAGATGGGGCGCCTCTACCGGATCGCGCTGACGCTGCACGATCGTCCGGGCGAACTCGGCATCCTGCTCGCGCAAATTGGCAAGACCGGCGCCAATGTGCGCGCGATCGATCACGACCGCACCCGGCGCGAAGTCGCGATCGGCGGCGCATACGTGAGCCTGGAACTCGAAACGCGCGGCCCCGAGCATATCGCGGCGATCCATGCTCACCTGCGCAAGGCCGGCTACGAGATCACCGAAGAAAACTAATTTCACCCTTTTCTGAATCTGTGTAATCGGTGAAATCTGTGGATTGTTTTTACGTGAACATCGCGGCGATGCCCTTGGGCCGCACCAGCTTGCCCGCAGGCTTCATCTCGCGTCCGAGTTCCGCCACGCGCTGCTTGAACTCGGCCATCTCCGCGGCCTGCCGCGCCGCGAACACTTCGCGCTCGCGCGCGTGGCGGCGCTCGATCGCCTCCTGCTCGGCGCGGCGCCGCGCGTAGAACTTCTCGAAGGTTTCCCGGACGACGCGCGCCATCGTGGATTTCGGAACATACGAGCCCGAGCACGACGGACAATAGAAGACCACGCCCGCCTGAAAGTGGCGATACGGGATCGAGAACGTCTCGTTGCAATCTTTGCAGACTACCGGAACTTCCCACGCGATCGGATTGAACTCTTGGCCGAGTCCTCCTGGCGGTGGCGCGATAGCCGCGGCCACCGGCGCGGGCTTGGGTGCCGCTGGAGCGGGAGCGGGCGCGCTTGCGGCGGGCTTGGGCGCCGCTACGGAACCGTTGGGCGCGGCGGCGGCAGGAGCCGCGGCGGCGGCGCCGTCGGCCTTGCGGAACCGCGACGGCGCGTCGTCGGCGAAACTCTCGTCGGGATGCAGCACCCGCGCGCGCGCGAGCAGCACCGGCTCGGTCTCCGGGTTGGCCGGGTCGGGCACGCAGCAATCCACAGGACACAC
>DATKSQ010000005.1:0-48680 GCA_035531615.1 Binataceae bacterium (SeqCode) | reverse complement strand
CACTATTCGAGATAACCCCTAACGGAGGCGGAGCTGCCTGCGGGGTCCGTGGCGGACCCGACCGCGGCGAAAATTCCAACAGCTCTTGAAGCGGCGAATTATGCAGAACGATTGGCGAGATCTGACCAAACCAAAATCGGTTGAATTCGAGGAAAAGGAAGTTACCCCCGGCTACGGGCGGTTCTTCGCCGAACCGCTGGAACGCGGCTACGGTATCACCATCGGCAACGCGCTGCGGCGCGTGCTGCTGTCCTCGCTGCCGGGCTTCGCAATCTGCGCGGTCCGGATGAAGGGCGTCCTCCACGAGTTCTCGACCCTGCCCGGCGTCAAGGAGGACGTGACCGATATCGTCCTCAACCTCAAGGAAGTCCGCGTGCGCCTGCACGAAGGCGACCAGATTACCGCCGCGCTCAAGGTCAAGGGTGAAGCAGTGGTGGCCGCGCGCGATATCAGCGGCGGACCGAGCCTCGAGATTCTCACCCCCGACCAGCATATCGCCTCGCTCGACAAGGGCGCCGAACTCGATATGGAATTGGTCATCAAGCGCGGACGCGGCTACGTTCCCGCCGAGCGCGGCGAGGAAGACGAACCGATCGGGACCGTCCGGCTCGACGCGATCTATTCGCCGATCAAGAAAGTCAACTTCACCGTCACCAACGCCCGCGTCGGCCAGCGCACCGACTACGACCGCCTGGCGGTCGAAATCTGGACCGACGGCTCGATTGGCCCGCGTGAGGCGCTGACCTATGCGGCCCGCGTGATGCGCGATCAGATGTCCATCTTCGCCGGCGTCGAGGAAGAGGCGGAAACCGTCGCCGCGCCGGGTCTCGAGGGCGCGCAGGACCGGCCCAGCCTCAATGAGCTGCTCTATCGCCCGGTCGAGGGACTGCCGATTTCAGTCCGCGCCTTCAACGGACTGCAGAACGCGGATATCAAGTATATCGGCGAGCTGGTTCAGCGCACCGAGCAGGACATGCTCAAGATCAAGAATTTCGGGCGCAAGTCCTTGAACGAAATCAAGGAAGTGCTCACCGACATGAGCCTCTCGCTCGGCATGCGGCTCGAAAATCTGCCGCCGCGCAGCGAGCTCGATCGGATGTGGGAAGAGCAGGAGCGGCGCGAATCGGCCTAGCAGCCGCTCGCCAGCGCGATCTCGAATTCTCTGGAGTAGTCGATGCGTCATCTTAACCGGGGCCGCAAGCTAAACCGCACGTCAGCCCATCGCAAGGCGCTGTTCAAGAACCTTGTGCTGGCATTGATCGATCACGAGCGTATCCAGACCACCGATGCGAAGGCCAAGGAACTGCGCCGCTTTGCCGACCGGATGGTGACGCTCGGCAAGCAGGGTGATCTCGCGGCGCATCGCCGGGCGTTCGCGTTTTTGCAGTCGCATGACGCGGTCAAGAAGCTCTTCGACGAGATCGCGCCGCGCTTCAAGGAACGCAACGGCGGCTACACGCGCGTGATCAAGTTCGGAGTCCGCCGCGGCGACGCCGCGCCGATTTCGATCATCGAATTCACCGGCCTCGAGGAGCGCGCCGCCGCCAAAAAGCCGCGCAAAAAATCCCACAAGAAGATTGAAGAGCAGAGCGCGCACCGCGCCGCCGCCGCCGGCTGATCGCGCGGACCCAGCCTGGTGGCACCGCCTTTAGCCGGTGTGGGGCCACAGGCTAAAGCCTGTGCCACGACGAATCCCGGACCCGACTCGCGAAGCTTGCCGCGAGCGGAGCCGAAGGAAATCTCGCTATCCGTCTCGCGACGGCCGGCGAGTGGCGAGTAACGCACCACTACCGCGGTCACGTCTTCATCGGTAGGGCGGGCGTCTCGCCCGCCGTCGATGGCGGGCGGACGAGCCGTCCGCCCCCACTGGCATATTGCTTCCTTTTGACAGTGGCGGCCGACGGCTCGTCGGCCGGCTGGGCAGCAGAGGCGATGCGGGAGAGGCGAGCGGAACATCATCCCGCGCGAGGAACGCCCCTGTTTCTTACCTGACGTGTCGCGACCCGCGCCGCGTGCCCTGCTACCAATGTATCAGTTTCTGTCAGTAGCGTGCGCCGAGTTAACGGGGCGGCTCTCCCGCGGCGCCGATCAGTTCGAGCATCTTTGCGCGCAGCGCCATGTGCGCCGACTTGCAGCCCGAGAGAATCCCGTCCTCGAAATTCCATTCGCCGCTGGCCATTAGATCGGCGAAGTCGTTCGGGTTGCGGATATCCTCAGAGGTGAGGCCCGGATGAATCCGGCGCGCCATATCGAGCACCTTGCGCTCCTGCTGCGCGATCATTTCGAGCATCAGCCGGTCGATGATCGCAAGGGTCTCGCGCGATATCGCTGTCATGGGGCGAATCCTAGCGTTTTCCTGCAATTTTCCGAAGGCCCGCGGCGCCTCGCGTCGGGCCAACTTCTTGAGGCGGGGGCGGTCTGATAGGCTTGATCAGGAAGGTGGCGTATCACGATGGCGAATGAACTGGCACATCCCGAAAAATTCTTTTCCAATCGTTTCGGCATGAGCGACCGCGCCTTCGAGCGGATTCTGGGCGCCGCGCTCGAACGCAAGGCCGACTATGCCGATCTGTTCTTCGAGTACCACAGCGCCGAGTCGCTCGGGCTCGAGGAATCGATGGTCAATCACACCTCGAAGAGCGTCAGCCACGGCGTCGGCGTGCGCGTATGCGCCGAGGACCGGACCGGATACGCCTATTCCGACGAAGTCACGATCGATCGAATGCAACTCGCGGCCGAAGCCGCCCGCGCAATCGCCGATCAACGCGCCACCGCTCCCGCCGTGCAGGTCGGCACGCCGATGCCGCGCCACGCGCTCTATGAAGTCGAGACCACGCCGCTCGAAATTCCCCTCGAGGAACGCGCCCGCCTGCTGCGGGAGATTGATGCCGCCGCGCGCGCGTACGACCCGCGGGTGAAGAACGTGATGGCCTCGATCGCGGCTGAGCGCAAAATCGTCATGATCGTCACCAGCGAGGGCAAGCTCGCCGCTGACGTGCAGCCGCTGTGCCGCCTGAACGTTACGGTCATCGCGGAGGACGGCCAGGGCGGCCGCCAGTCCGGAGGCTTCGGCGGCGGCGGACGGGTTGATTACAAATATTTTCTCGACGATGACCGATGGCGCCAGTACGCGCACGAAGCCGCGCGCCAGGCTATCGTCAACCTTGACGCGGGCGATGCGCCGGCCGGCGAGATGATCGTGGTGCTGGGGCCGGGATGGCCGGGAATTCTGCTCCACGAGGCGATCGGCCACGGACTCGAGGGTGACTTCAATCGCAAGGGGGTTTCCGCCTTTTCAGGACGAATTGGGCAGAAGGTCGCAAGCGAATTCTGCACCGTGGTTGACGACGGAACTATCCCGATGCGCCGCGGGAGCCTGAATGTGGACGACGAAGGCACGCCGACTTCGCGCACCGTGCTGATCGAAAAAGGCATCCTGCGCGGATATCTGCAGGACCGGATGAACGCGCGGCTGATGAAGATGAAGCCGACCGGCAACGGCCGGCGCGAAAGCTTCGCGCACACCCCGATGCCGCGCATGACCAACACTTTCATGCTGGCCGGAGATTCGACCCCCGAAGAGATCATCAAGTCGGTGAAACACGGCCTTTACGCGGTCAGCTTCGGCGGCGGACAGGTCGATATCACCAACGGCAAGTTCGTGTTCTCGGCCAGCGAGGCCTATCTGATCGAAGACGGCAAGGTGACCCACCCGGTCAAGGGCGCCACGCTTATCGGCGACGGTCCCGATGTGCTGACCCGGGTCGCGATGGTGGGCAACGATTTGGCGCTGGATTCGGGCGTCGGCACCTGCGGCAAAGACGGACAATCAGTGCCGGTCGGCGTGGGATTGCCGACGATCAGAATCGACGGAATCACGGTTGGTGGCACGCGCGCATGAGTACTCAATCAGTGGCGGATAAAAAACCATCGCGGATGGAAAAGCTCGATAGCGGCCTCGCCGAGTGGATCCTTGCCGAGGCGAAAAGCCGCGGCGCGACGGCGGCCGAGGTTCTGATGATGGGCGCGGAGTCGCTCGCGGCTGGTGTGCGCCTGGGCGAGGTCGAGAAGCTCAAGAGTTCGCGCGAGCGGCGCCTGGGCGTGCGCTTTTTCTGCGGACAATCTTCGGCAACGGCCTCGACGGCGGAGTTCGAGCGCGCCGCGCTCAAGGAGTTCGTGGCCAACACGGTCACGCTCGCGCGGCTGACCGCGGCTGACCCGTGGTCGGGGCTGCCCGACGCGGCGCTGCATCCGGCCTCGATTGCCGATCTGGCGCTCGCCGATCCCGACGCGGGAATTATCGAGGCCGGTCCCGCCCTCGAGATCGCGCGCAAGGGCGAAAAGGCCGCGCTGGCCTTCGACCGGCGGATTACAAATTCCGAAGGCGCGGAATTTGACTCCGGCCGCTACCGGATTCTGTTCGCCAACAGCAACGGGTTCTGCGGCGAGTACGAAGGCTCGTCATTCAGCCTCGTGGTCGCGCCGATCGCGCACGATGGCGGCGCGATGCAACAGGGCTTCTGGTACACCTCGAACCGCAGGTTCGCGAAACTCGAAGACGCCGAAGCGGTCGGCGTCACCTCGGCAAAGCGCGCGCTGCGCCGCCTGGGAGCGCGCAAGGTGAAAACCACGCGCGCGCCGGTGGTGTTCGATCCTGACATGGCCGCCGGACTTATCCGCTCGCTGGCCGGCGCCGCCTCCGGACCATCGCTTTACAAGGGTGCGTCGTTTCTCATCGATCGGCTCGGTTCGCAGGTGATGGCGCCCGGCGTGTCGATTATCGACGACGCGCTGATGCCCGGCGCGCTGGGCTCGAAGCCGTTCGACGGCGAAGGGCTGCCCACCAATCGCAAGCATCTGGTGGACCAGGGAATCCTCAAAACCTACCTGCTTGATTGCTACTCGGCGCGCAAGCTCAAGCTCGCGCCGACCGGAAACGCGGCGCGCTCGGTTGGCCAGGCGCCCACCGTATCGACCACGAATCTTTATCTCGAACCGGGCAGCTACTCGCCCGAGCAGATAATCGGCTCGGTCAAGCAGGGTCTATATTTGACCGAACTGATTGGGTTTGGCGTCAATATGGTGACCGGCGACTATTCGCGCGGCGCGGGCGGAATGTGGATCGAAGACGGCCAGCTCGCCTATCCGGTGCAAGAAATTACCATCGCGGGGAACCTGAAGGACATGTTTCTGAACCTCGAGATGATCGGAAGCGATCTGCATTGGCGCTCGTCGGTCGCGTCACCCACCGTGAAGATCGCTGAAATGACAATCGCTGGGGCATAGAGCGCGAATTTGCCGCATAATGCCCCTCTTGACCGAGTACGCGCGATGTACTAACAAAGTGTAGGAATTTACAGCTATCAGCACGTCGAACTGTCGATACTTATGGTAGCGCCAGTTGGGCGGGCGGGGCGGAGCCGGCCATCGGCATTCCGTCCGAGAGCGGAGGTCAAAAGATGGATACTGCACCCAACTCGAGAAACCGCCAGATGAATGGTCAGGGGATGGAGCATCCCACCGACAAGCTGCTCGCGCGGCTGGTCAATCTGGGATTGCCACGCGCCGCAATCACCGCGCTGCTGGACAGGTACACTCCCGTCCGCTACCCGAAAGGCGCGCCGCTGTTCGCCAAGGGGTCGCCCGCCGACGTGGTCTTCGCCGTGCTGAGCGGAGTCGTCAAGGTGCACAGCACGCGGCCGGGCAGCGACCGGATTCTTATCGAGCTGGCGGGGCCGGGCGATATCGTGGGGTACGCCGATTTTGCCGAAGTCTCGGGCGAGCGCTCGCAGCTCTTCGAGGCCGAGGCGTTGACCGGATGCACGGTCGCGCTCTTCACGCGCCATCATATTGCCGAGGTGCTCAAGAGCCTCGACGCCGAGACCCTGCTGCATCTGACCGAGGCGGTCAACTCGCTGTGGTCGTCGTTCGCGTATCGCTACGCGACGTTTTTGGGGATGTCGCTGCGCCAGCGGCTCGAAGTGGTGCTCAACGAACTCGCGCTGCGCTTCGGCGTGGCTGACGCGCGCGGGGTTCTGCTCACGCCCGAGCTTGCACAGGAAGAGCTGGCCGAGATGATCGGCAGCTCGCGTCCGATGGTCTCGAAGCTGCTGATGGAGATGACGCAGCAGGGACTGCTCGCGCGCGACGGCCGCCGGCGGATTCTGGTCGGCACGCCAAAGGCGAATCTGTTGCCGTCGCTGCCGATGTTCCAATCGAGCACGGCGGCGCCCGCGGATCGCGTGGTCCGTCCGCCGGCGCGTGGCGCCGCGGTCGCATAGCGCGAGCGTCTGGAAATGCGTGGCCAGAAGCGGGGCGCGCGCGTTGCCAGCGGCCGCGCGCTTATGGTTGGCCGGCGGCGCGCGCGGCTAAGTTCGTCTGAATAGCGAGGCGACCAGCCGCACGATCGAGCGCCACAGGTTCAGCATCAAACCTTGGCGCGCGACTGTGCCGGCGGCTTCGGCTTCGAGTTCCGCCTCGGCGGCGGCGAAAAACTGGCCGAGCATCATCTTGGCCGCGCTGTCGATCACGCGCTGGCCCACCTGCACCAGCGGTCCGCCGACCTGAACGTCACCGGCGTATTTGACCGCGGTTGATTTCGCGCCGCGCGCTTCGAGATCAAGCGTGCCCGAGCCGCGCATGAAACCCTGCTTGCCCTTGCCGTCCACCACCATCCGGTAATGCGCGGGCGCGCGCTTGTCTTCGAGCTTGAGCTTGCCGGAATAGACGCCCTTGACGGAAGCGATGCCGACGTTGAGTGTTCCACCGTATTCATCGGGTCCGAGCATCTCGAGCTTTTCGCATCCCGGGATGAGCTTGGCCAGCCGCGCGGGGTCGTTGAACAGATTCCACACCCGCTCGCGCGGTGCGGACAGGACGGTTTCTCCGGCCAGCTTCATCGCAACGGATACATTTCCTTTCGGCTAGAATTGCGCGCGCAGGTCAGACCGCGGCCCGCGCCATGGCGGCTTCGAGCGCGCGGCGCGTGTAAACGCGCGCGAGTTCGGCGCGGAACTCGGCCGAGGCGTGGATATCGGCCAGCGCGTCGATTCCGTCGGCCGCGCGCGCGGCGGCGGCGGCAGTCGCTTGCGCCGGAGGATTGCCCGCAAGCGCCGACTCGACCGCCTTGGCGCGAAACGGTTTTGGTCCAAGTCCGGTGATTCCGACCCGCGCGCTCTCGCAAGTTGCGTTTTTCGCGATCGCGATCACCGCCGCGACGCCAACCGTCGCGAATCCCGAAGCCGGCTGGCGATGCTTCAAATACGCGAAGCCGCGGCCGGGCGGAATCGGCGCGAACGCGAGTTGGGTTACAATTTCGCCCGGACGCACCGCGGTCGTCATCAGGTCGAGGAAGAAGTCGGCGGCCTTCACGACGCGGCGGCCAGCGGCGCCTTCGATCGTGATTTCGCCTTCGAGCGCGAGCACCGCCGCCGGATAATCCGCCGCCGGATCGGCATGCGCGATCGAGCCGCCGATCGTTCCGCGGTTGCGCACCTGGATATCGCCAATCATCGCCGCGCACTGCGCGAGCAGGCCGAGCTTGGCGCGCACGAGGGCCGAGCTTTCGACCGCGCGATGCGTCGCCATCGCGCCGACGACGATCTTCCCGCTTTCATCGCGAATTTCGGCCAGCTCGCGTACGCCGCTTAGATCGATCAGATGGGCGGGCTGCGCCAGGCGCAGCTTCATGATCGGAATCAGGCTGTGGCCTCCGGCCAGCAGCTTGCCGTCTTCGCCGTACTCGGAGAGCATCCTGAGCGCGTCTTTCACCGACGCGGCGCGATGATAGTCGAACGCCGATGGATACATCGCGGTTACCCCTTCGCCCGCGCGTCGCGAATCGCGCGCCAGACTTTTTCGGGCTTGAGCGGCATGTCGAGATGGCGGATGCCGAGCGGGGCGAGCGCATCGAGCACCGCGTTTACCACGCACGGCGTCGAGCCGATCGTGCCCGCCTCTCCGACGCCTTTGACGCCCAGCGGATTGACTGGTGAGGGGGTGACGGTCGAAGCGAGCTCGTAGTGCGGCAGCATGTTGGCTTTCGGGACCGCATAATCCATCAGGGTTGCGGTGATTAGCTGTCCGTTCTCGTCGTAAACGACTTCCTCATAGAGCGCCTGCGCGATTCCCTGCGCGATTCCGCCGTGGATTTGTCCTTCGACCAAAAGCGGGCTCAGGATTTTTCCGCAATCGTCCACCGCGACATAGCGCAGGAATTTCGTCACGCCGGTTTCGGGATCGACTTCGACCACGGCGACGTGAGAGCCGAATGGAAACGTGCAGTTGGTCGGCTCATAGAAGCTGGTCGCGTCGAGTCCCGGCTCGAGTCCCGGGATCGGCTGCTTGTAGCCGTAAGCGGCATCGACGACCTGCTGAAGCGCGATCGACTTCGACGGATCCGATTTGAGCGCGACGGTTCGATTCGAAAACACGAGTTGATCGGGTGGTGCCTCCATCATGGTCGAAGCGATTTTCCTCATCTTGTCTTGCAGTTTCCCGACCGACAGCATCAGCGCCGGACCGCCGACGGTGGTGCCGCGGCTGCCGAAGGTGCCGATTCCGTATTGAACGATCGCGGTGTCGCCGTGGACGACGTTCACATCATCGATGTCGATTCCGAACGCATCGGCGACCAGTTGCGCGAAGGTCGTTTCCTGGCCCTGGCCGTGCGGCGAGACTCCGGTCAGCACGGTGACTTTGCAGTCGGGCTCGATTCTGACCGTCGAGCTTTCCCAGCCTCCGCCCTTGAGCTTGGGCGGCAGCAGAGACGACGGACCGATACCGCAAATCTCGACGTACGAGGCGATTCCGATTCCGACGTAGCGGCCGTGCTTGCGCGCCTCGGCCTGCTCGGCGCGCGCCTTCGGGTAGTCGATCATTTCGAGCGCCTTGTTAAGCGCGCGATCGTAATCGCCGGAGTCGTAGGTGAGTCCGCCCGCGGTTGCGACGGGGAAGGACTCTTTCGCGAAGAAATTTTTGCGGCGCACCTCCACCGGGTCGAGGCCGAACTCGCCCGCGACCATATCCATCATGCGCTCGGCGATATACGCAGCTTCCGGACGGCCGGCGCCGCGATAGGCGTCGGTGGCCATCTTGTTGGTGAAGACCATCTGCTGCTCGAACGCGAGCGCCGGAATTTTATAGCATCCGGTCATCATCAGGCCCGAGAAACCTGGAATCGCGGGCGTCAGGAGCTGCAGGTACGCGCCCATGTCGCAGACGAATCTCGCCTTGACGGCGGTCACGGTTCCGTCTTTATGCGCCGCGACTTCGAGGTACGCGATCTGATCGCGTCCGTGCGTGGTGCCGGACATATTCTCGCGGCGTCGCTCGATCCATTTGACCGGCCGATTCAGCGCCATGGCCAGATACGCGACCAGCGCCTCTTCGGCATAGACGTTGAGCTTGGCGCCGAAGCCGCCCCCGACTTCGGGCGCGATCACGCGGAGCTTGTTCTCGCCGAGCTTGAGCTGCTCGGCGAGTTGCGAGCGCAGCAGGTGCGGGATCTGGGTCGAGGACCATACCGTCAACTGGCGGTAACCGGCATCCCATTTCGCCACGGTTCCGCGCGGCTCCATCGGTACGGGCGCGAGGCGCTGATTGTAGATGCGGAACTTGATGATCTTGTCCGCCTTGCGCATCGCGTCTTCGACGGCGGGGTTCGGCACGCTCGCCAGGGTGACGGAGTTGGTGCCGAATTCCTCGTGCAGGATCGGCGCGCCGGGTTCGAGCGCCTTTTCTGGATCGATCACGGCCTCGAGCGGATCGTAATCAACCTCGATAAGATCGAGCGCGTCCTGCGCGAGGTACGGCGCGACCGCGACCACGACCGCGACGCCCTCGCCGATGAAGCGGACCTTGCCCTGTGCGAGAACCGGATGAAAGGGCACGTGGTCGGCAGGGGCGACGCACGGCACCGAGCCGATTTTGTTTTTCAGATCGGCGCCGGAGAACACCGCGACGACGCCTTTGAGCGCGCGCGCCTTTTCGAGCTCGAGTGAAATTATTTTCGCGTGCGCGTGCGGGCTGCGCAGCACCATCGCGCATAGCATCCCCGGGAGGCGCAGGTCATCGACGTAGGTCGCGGCGCCGGTGACCAGGCGCGGGTCCTCGCGGCGCTTGATTCGCTCGCCGACGAATTTCGGTATTACCGCCATCTTGAGCCGTCCTTGTCCGCGGGTGCGGAGCTGGTCACGCGGCCTTTTGTTCGCGCAGCTTCTTGGCCGCGTACTGGATCGCGTTGACGATATGCTGATAGCCGGTGCATCGGCACAGGTTGCCCTCGAGCGCCTCGCGGATCTCGCCGTCGGTAGGATTCGCGTTGCGCGCGAGCAGGTCCGCCGCCGTCATGATCATTCCGGGCGTGCAGAATCCGCACTGGAGGCCGTGCTCTTCCCAGAAACCCTGCTGCAACGGATGCATCGCGGGGCCGCGCGCGAGGCCTTCGATCGTGATGACTTCGGCGCCCAGGGCCTGCATCGCGAGGACGGTGCATGACTTGACGGCGCGGCCGTCGAGATGGACCGTGCATGCGCCGCAAATCGAGGTCTCGCATCCGACGTGAGTGCCGGTCAGGCCTGCGACATCGCGGAGATAATGGACCAGGAGCATGCGCGGATCGACATCGTCCTCGCGCCGCTCGCCGTTGATCGTCAAATTGAGCTGCATCAGTTTATGCTCCAGGAAGCCTCGGACCAGACTTACCAAATCGCCGCAAAAACGGCCATCGCGAGCGCAGACGGCGAATCGCTCGATTCGTGGGACGAGAAAAGTCTTACGCGCGCCGCTACCAGATGACCTTGACGGCGTACCGCGCGACCTCGCGATCGGCCGAGAGCAGCGCCCTCACCGCTCGATAGCGCGTTCCAGTTCCCCGATGGGTGCGTCGAAGTCGCTGGCGATCGAAATTCGTCCTTTCGCGCTGCCCGGTATGCGCGGGCCTGGCCGCGGCCCCAGCGGGCAGAGCCGTGCGACCGGACGGCCTGCGCGCGCGATGATCACTTCTTCGCCGCGCATGACCCGTTTGAGCAGGCACGACAAGTGGGTCTTGGCATCGTGGAAATTTACCTGAGCAGGTCGGGCCATGTCGCGAATACTACCCTTAGTCCATACCCTCGTCGAACCTAACAAGCCGCGTGGCGCGGTGGCGCGCGGCTTGCCGATCGCGGGAAAATGATTACCTTCTTAATGAATGAATGCCAACAAATTCACCGAGAAGCTGCAGGAAGCCCTTGGCCGCGCTCAGAATGCCGCGCTGGCCGCGCATAATCAGGCCGTCGATGTTGAGCATCTGCTGTACGCGCTGCTCGAGGAGAACGACGGGCTGGCCGCCTCGGTCCTGAGCGTCGCCGGGGTCGATCGCGCGGGTGTCCAGAGCAAGCTCGCGGCGGAGCTGAAAAAAATTCCGCAGGTGACCGGCGGCGGCGCCGATTCCGCGCAGGTCTATGCGACGCAACGCCTGGGCCGCGTGCTGGCGCGCGCCGAGCAAGAGGCGGGCAAGCTCAAGGATGAGTACATCTCGGTCGAGCACGCACTGATCGCGATTTTGGATGAGCCGGGCGCCGCGGCGAAGATTTTGCGCGACGCCGGGCTTACTCACGACAAGCTGATGACCACGCTCCAGCAGGTGCGCGGCAATCAGCGCGTCACGTCGGCGAATCCCGAGGCGACCTATCAGTCGCTCGAAAAGTACGGACGCGATCTGACCAAGCTCGCCGCTTTGGGCAAGGTCGATCCGGTAATCGGACGCGACGAAGAAATCCGGCGCGTGATCCAGGTGTTGTCGCGGCGGACCAAAAACAATCCCGTGCTGATCGGAGAGCCGGGCGTCGGCAAGACCGCGATCGTCGAGGGCCTGGCGCATCGGATCGTGCGTGGCGATGTACCCGAGGGGCTCAAGAACCGGCGGGTCGTGGCGCTCGATATGGGGGCGCTTATCGCGGGCGCGAAGTTCCGCGGAGAATTCGAGGAGCGGCTCAAGGCGGTCCTTAAGGAAGTGCAGGATGCGGCCGGCGAGGTGATCCTGTTCATCGACGAACTGCACACCGTCGTTGGTGCGGGCGCCGCCGAGGGCGCCATGGACGCCTCGAATCTGCTCAAGCCGATGCTCGCGCGCGGGGAGCTGCACTGTATCGGCGCGACCACGCTCAATGAGTACCGCAAATATATCGAAAAGGACGCGGCGCTCGAGCGGCGCTTCCAGCCCGTGATGGTCGAGGAGCCGAGCGTCGAGGACACCATCTCGATTTTGCGCGGCCTAAAGGAACGCTACGAGGTTCATCACGGAATCCGGATCAAGGATTCGGCGTTGGTCACCGCGGCGATTTTGTCCAAGCGCTACATCACGGATCGTTTTCTGCCCGACAAGGCGATCGATCTGGTCGATGAAGCGGCGGCCAAGCTCAGAACCGAGAAGGAATCGATGCCGGTCGAGCTCGACGAGGTTAACCGGCGCGTCATGCAGCTCGAAATCGAGCGCCAGGCGCTCAAGCGCGAGACCGACACCGCGTCGAAGGAGCGCCTTGCGCGGCTCGAAAAAGATCTCGCCGAGGTGGGCGAGAAACGCGCCGCGCTGCAAGCCCAGTGGCAGAGCGAGAAGGGCGGTCTCGAGAAGCTGTCCAAGATCAAGGCCGAGATCGAGCAGACCCGCCTTGGAATCGAAAAGGCCAAGCGCGACTACGATCTTAACAAGGTTGCCGAGCTTCAGTACGGCAAGCTCGCCGAACTCGAAAAGGCGCTTGCCGCCGACGAGAAAAAGCTGGCGCAGCGCTCCGGCGGCGGCGACCGGCTAATCAAAGAGGAAGTTGACGAGGACGATATCGCCGAGGTGGTCTCGCGCTGGACCGGGGTTCCAGTCGCGCGCCTGATGGAAGGCGAGATGCAGAAGCTCGTCCATCTCGAAGAACATCTGCACAAACGCGTCATCGGGCAGGACGAGGCGGTCACCGCGGTCGCCGACGCGGTGGTTCGTGCGCGGGCGGGACTCAAGGATCCCAATCGCCCGATCGGGTCGTTCATTTTCCTGGGGCCGACCGGCGTCGGCAAAACTGAATTGGCGCGCGCGCTCGCCGAATTCCTGTTCGACGACGAATCCGCGATGATCCGCATCGACATGTCCGAGTACATGGAGAAGCACACCGTCTCGCGGCTGGTCGGCGCGCCTCCCGGCTACGTCGGCTACGACGAGGGCGGGCAGCTCACCGAAGCGGTGCGCCGCCGTCCTTACTCGGTGATTTTGTTCGATGAGATCGAGAAGGCGCACGCCGACGTATTCAATCTCCTGCTCCAGCTTCTCGACGACGGACGGCTGACGGACGGCCACGGGCGCACGGTGGATTTCCGCAACTGCGTCGTGATCATGACCTCGAATATCGCAGGCCAAATCATCCTTGGCTTCAAGGGCAAGGACTACGACCGGATGAAGGCCGAGTGTCTGGACGTACTGCGGCAGAGTTTCAGGCCCGAGTTCCTGAACCGCGTCGATGAAATCGTGGTGTTCCATTCGCTCGATCGCGCCGAGCTACGGCAAATCGTCGAGGTGCAACTGGGGCGGCTGCGCAAGCGCCTCGAGGATCGCAAGATCGCCCTCGAGCTTACCGGCCGAGCGCTCGATTACCTGGCCGAGCACGGCTACGACCCGTCGTACGGCGCCCGGCCGCTCAAGCGGCTTATCCAGAGCGAGATCGAGACGGTGATCGCGCGCAAGATCGTGGCGGGCGAGATTCGCGACGGCTCGCAAGTCAAGGTCGATACGAGCGCGCGGGGACTCGCGTTCACCAGCGAGTCGCAAGGCGCTGCCACGGCCTGAGCGGGGCGCCGCAGTGGCGCGGCAAAGCGCGCGAAGATGCGATTGGAGGGGGGCTCTTGCTTCCGCTCTTTTTATTCCTATACTTAAGAAATGATGATGACGTGGTGAAGCGCATATCAGTGTGACTTATATCAAACTGAAGCGGCAGTCGCCGAGTCCATCAAAATAAATGCCGGAAAGAGCTGGGTTTCCGGCTACTTTTCCAGAGGTTTTCCAAATGGCGAGCGGAGTTATCGATTTAAGTCTCAGGTCGGAGACCCCCTTGACCCGCAGACGCCTGTGGGTGCGGATCGCTGTGATCGTTACCGCGATCGGCGCGGTTTTCGCCCTCGCGCTCCTGCCCAATCCGGCGCGTGCCGCGACCGGTCCGGTGGTAATCAAGATGGCCGATACGCCGGCGGTTTACGCGCCCGCAAAGGTCACCGTGAAAGTGGGAGTGCCCGTCGAGTGGATCAATACCGGCAAGACCGTTCACTCGGTGACCTTGGTTCCCGACGATGCGCAGAACCCGAAAGACGCGACGGAGCCCAAGGGCGCCAAGACCTTCGATTCGGGCTTCATGCCGCCAGGCGGCACCTTCAGCTACACTTTCACCGTGCCGGGGACCTATCATTACTTTTGCGTTCCGCACGAAAAGGCGCGTATGGTCGGCGTTGTTAGCGTAAAAAAGTAGGGAGTTTGGCATTGAGGGATCGGCTGGGTATGGCAGGTAAGCGCCGCGTGCGGCGGATTGCGGGCGCGTCGATTTTTTCATGCGCGATGCTCGCGATCTCGGCGAGCGCCGCATGGTCATTCCCATGGAGTATCGATATGTACCGCGGCGATGCGGTGCAGCCGCTGTCGCGGGCGCCGCGCGTGATGCCCGACGATACGATGCCGGTCAATCGCGGCGAGCCGCCCATGAGCCTCGAGGAAATGACGCTGAAGATGACGAATCCTCTGACCGCGACGCCCGCGAATCTGGCCCAGGGCAAAGATCTATTCATCAGCAACTGCGCGCCGTGCCACGGCGCGAACGCCACCGGCGACGGCCCGGTGGCGCATCTGCTGCACGATCAGCCCAAGAACCTGGTATCCGGCCTCAGCAAGGATCTCCCCGACGGATATATCTACGGTGTGATCCGCGACGGGATTCTGCTGATGCCCGCTTACGGCGACGCGATGTCGGCGCATGAGCGCTGGGACGTCGTGATGTACGTGCGCTCACTGCAGCAGGCGGGCGCCGCGGCGGCCAAAACCGCGGCGAAATAGCAACCTTCGCGCGAACTGTTCCGGGCTCCATCGGTCCCCGATTCGCCATCGTTTCGGGACTGTTTGTTGCGCAGCCCGCGGCGTTCTCGAACTCAAAATTTGTTAACAATCTTTTTTCACGCACACGGCTTTCGCGCGCCGCTCCAAACCTGTTTAATTATGTTCGCCTTTGGGGATAGTGCGGGCCTGAGCGCCCGGGCGGGAGAACCGCGAACGAGGACTGTCGATGCTGCGCATGGGGACCATTGCGGCGATTATCGCCGCGCTGTTTGTCGCGCGGGTCGCGTTCGCCGCGCCGCGGCCGTCACCCGTCCAGGGCGAAATGGTTCTGACCGTCGATCAGCTCGTACAGCTAGCCGAGCAGGTGAATCCCACCGTCAAGGCCGCGCGCGAAAGATGGTACTCGGCGGAGCATTCGATCAAGCAGGCTTACGCGCCCAACGATCCGATCTTCACCTACTCGAATATCGATAGCCCCAAGAACCCCTTCGGCCGCGCCTCGGAACGCGCTTACAACGTCACCGAGGCGTTTCAGTTTCCGGGCAAGGCGCTCTTGCAGACCGATCAGGCCAAGCGCAACGCGCGAATCGCACGGCTCGCGTACGAGGCGACCCTGCGCGACACTCGCGCCGCGGTCGAAACAGGGTACTATCAACTGGTGCTCGATGAGGCGCTCGCAAAAGTCAATGCCGAGAATCAGGACAACCTCGAGCGCGTGCTGAAAGTTACCCAAATCGCGTACACCGCCAATCAGGTGACGCAGACCGATTTCATCAGCGCGGAGTTTGATCTTGCCGCTGCGCGCCAGCAGCAGGCCCAGTATCAGACCTCGGTGTTGAATGACGAGACCGCGCTCAACCAATTGCTAAATCGCGGGCCCGGCGAACCGCTCGCGGTGGATCGCACGCTCACGCTCGATGCGCTGACGGTGCGTGTCGATACGCTCGTCGATCTGGCCTGGCAGGTGCGCCAGGAACTGCTCGAGGCCGCGCTGGCCGAGCATAACACCAACACCGCGCTGTATCTGGCCAAGATGGAATATCTGCCCGACTTCACGGTCGGGTACGAGTTTGACCAATATCTGGTTCCGGCCTTCGGGCCGGCCGCGCCTAACACCGAGTTTCACAGCCTGATCATCGGGATGAATGTGCCGATTTTCTTCTGGCTGCATCAGAAGGAAGATGTCGAGCGGGCGCGGCACGATCTGGCGGCCTCGCGCGACGACCTTGCCTCGGTGCGCACGCAGACCGCGGCCGCCGTGACCTCGACCTTTCGCACCACCCAGCTCGCGTACCAGACCGCGCTTTTGTACCGCGATTCGCTGATGGGGCTGGCGCGGCAGGATCTCAACGTCGCGCTTATCGCATATCAATCGGATAAAATCGATTTCACCACCCTGGCCGGCGCGCTCGGACGCGATTACACTGCGCGGATCAATTACTTGCAGGCCGCCAACCAATTCCTGGCCGGCCGAGTCGCGCTCGAACAAACCATCGGGGCATCGTTACCTAAATGAGGACGCGAAACATATTTGGACTGGCCATCGCCGGATGCGCGATGCTCGCGATGGCGGCTGCCGGATGCCGCGATGAATCGGCCAGCCGTGCGGCGCAGATGGCCGAGCCGGCGCCTCCGCTGCTGATTCGCCAGCCGGGTCAGCCCGAGCTGATGGAGCTCAAGCCGGGCGCGGTGCCGGGCGCGCAATTCGCCGAAGTGCGCAACGTCGAGCTTCCTGGAGTGCTCGAAACCACCGGGCAAGTCACCTTCGACGATCGGCGCGTATCCACAATCGTGTCGCGCGTGCAGGGCCGGATCGAGCAGACTCGCGTTTCGCTGTGGGACAACGTGCGGCGCGGCGAGCCGATCGTTTCACTCTACAGTCCCGACTTCATGACCGCCGAGGCCGAGTTGCTGCAGGCGAAAACCACCTCGAATCTGACGGGCGCGCCCGAGATGGCGGGCGGAGTGAATTTGGCGGCATCGCTGGTCTCGGCGGCTAAACGCAAGCTCGAATTGCTCGGGATGGACGACGCGGATATCGCGGCGATCAAGGCGCCGAATCCGGTGGTGTGGATGCGCGCGCCGATCGCGGGCACCGTGGTCGATAACAAGGCGGTTCGCGGCGGCGCGGTAAACCCCGGCGACGTGCTCTACTCGCTCGGCACGCTCGAGGACGTGTGGATCACCGGGGATATTTATGAAGACGACCTCGCCCGCATCCACGTCGGCCAACAACTCGACGCGGTCGCCACCGCTTATCCGAGCGAGGTATTTCACGGAACCATCGCGCGCATCAGTCCGGGCGTCGATCCGAATACCCATACGCTGCAAATCAGGTGCGAGGTGAAAAACCCCGGTCTCAAGCTCAAGCCGCAGATGCTCGCGCGGGTGAAGATCGTAACCCGCCCCGGACAGGCGCTGGTGGTGCCGCAGGACGCGCTGATCTTCGAGACCAATGGCTACTACGCTTTCGTCGATACCGGAAACAACCGGCTCGAACGGCGCCAGGTCACGATCGCGTCCTGGAGTGAAAAAGATTACGCGCGCGTGATCGCCGGCCTCAAGGCGGGCGACCGGGTCGTCATCGGACAGACTATCCAGGTGAACGCGCTCTGGCACGAGGCGCACGGCGAGAGCTCGTGACGGACCGCTAGCGGAAGCCGCGACGGGACTTATCCAGCCATGATTCAGTCGTTGATGGGACTCGCGCTGCGCGAGCGGATTGTCGTCATCGGAATGGCAATCGTGTTGCTGCTCGCGGGTATCTATTCCTTTACCCAAATCGATATCGAAGCTTACCCCGATCCGGTTCAGCCGATGGTCGAGGTTCTGACGCTTCCCAATGGGCTGAGCGCGGAAGAAGTCGAAAAGCTGATCACGGTTCCGACCGAGTATGGACTGGGCGGGATGCGCAACATGGTCCGCATGGACTCGATATCGCTGTTCGGACTGTCGGACATCCGATGCTACTTCAGTTGGAACAGCGATTACTACATGGATCGCATCCAGACCATCAACCGGCTCGGCTTCATCACGTTGCCGCAGGGAGTCACTCCGGGCATCTCGCCTGAAAATCCGATCGGCGAAATCTACCGCTATACCGTGCAGAGCGCCGATCACAACCTGGTCAAGCAGAAGGAAGTCGAAGACTGGATATTGGAAAAGCAGCTCAAGACCGTCCCCGGAGTGATTGACGTGGACGGCTTTGGCGGTTTGACCAAGCAGTACCACGTCGATGTCGATCCGGATCGCCTGATCTATTACAACATCCCCTTGTCCACGCTTGTAAGCTCACTCCAGAACGCGAATATCAACGCCGGCGGAAACTATCTGAACGTCGGAGAGCAGGCGGTTGACGTGCGTGGACTCGGACTAATCGGCTCGCTCGAGGATATCCGCAACACCGTTCTCAGCTCGAACAAATCGACCCCCATCACTGTCGCCAATGTCGCCGACGTCTCGGTCGGATACGCGCCGCGGCTCGGCATCGTCGGCATGAATAATCAGAACGAAGTAGTCGAAGGCATCGTTCTGATGCGCAAGTACGGAAACACGCTGACCACGCTCAAGGGTGTCGAACAAAAGGTCACGCAACTCAACACCGAAGGGATGCTGCCCAAGGGTTACAAGATCGTGCCCTATTACGACCGCACCGGGCTGGTCGAGACGACGCTGCGCACGGTGATGGAGAACGTGTCGTTCGGGATTGTGCTGGTATTCCTGGTGCTGGTCTTCTTCCTGGGCAACCTGCGGGCGGCGATAATCGCGGCGATCAATATTCCGCTGGCGCTGTTCGGCGCGTTCACCCTGATGCACCTGTCCAATACGCCGGCCAACCTGATCTCGCTCGGCGCGATCGACTTCGGCATCATCATCGATTCGACCGTCATCGTGATCGAGAATATCTACCGCCATCTCACCGCCGAAGAGCATCAGCACGAAAGCGTGCGCGCGCGGATTCTGCACGCCGCGCAGGAAGTGGGCGGGCCGATGCTGTTTTCGACGCTGATCTTCGTGATCGCGTTTTTGCCGCTGTTCACGATGCGCGGAGTCGAAGGCGCGATCTTCTCGCCGATGTCGCACACCTACGCGTACGCTCTCGGCATCGCGATTCTGCTCGCGGTCACGCTCTCGCCGGTGCTGAGTTCGTTCTTCTTCGCGCATGGGCTCAAAGAATCGCACAATCCCGTGTGGGAGGCCTTCCGGGGCTTCTACCACGGGGTGTTTGTGCGCGTGCTGTCGTGGCCGCGCCTGTCGCTGGCGGTGATAGTCCTCGTCATCGCGGCCGGATTCTCGCTGTTCCCGCGCCTGGGCGGCGAGTTTCTGCCCAAGCTCGAGGAGGGCAATATCTGGGCGCACGCGATGATGCCGCTGACCATCTCGCTCGACCACGGCGCCGCGATGTGCAATCGGATGCGGCGGATTTTTCTGTCCTATCCGGAAGTGACCAACGTGGTCTCGCAGCTCGGCCGCCCCGATGACGGCACCGAGACCACCGGCTTCTTCAGTATCGAGTTTTCCGTCGATCTCAAGCCACAGGACCAGTGGCCCGCAGGACTGACCAAACAGAAGCTGGTCACCCAGATGGACGCGCACCTGCATCGCCAGTTCCCCGGAGTCGGATTTTCCTACAGCCAGAATATAGAGGACAACGTCGATGAGGCGCTGTCGGGCGTCAAGGCCGGCTCGAACGCGGTCAAGGTGTTCGGCTACGACCTCGACTCCGATGAATCGATCGCCAACCGGATCGCCGACATCCTGCGCGGCGTGCGTGGAATCACCGACGTGTTCGTGCTGCGCTCGCTCGGCCAGCCCAACCTGGTGGTTTCGCCCAATCGCGCGAACTGCGCCCGCTACGGGCTCAACTCCGGCGATGTCGCCGCCGTGGTGCAGGCGGCGATCGGAGGGCAGGCCGTCACCCAGGTGCTCGAAGGCGACCGCCGCTTCGACCTGGTGGTGCGATGGAAACCGCGGTACCGCCAGAGCCTTGATGCAATCAAACAGATCCGCGTCAACGTTCCCACCGGCGGACAGGTGCCGCTTGCGCAGGTTGCCGACGTCGAGAGCGCGCAGGGCGCGTCATTCATCTATCGCGAGTCGCTCGAGCGCTACGTGCCGCTGCGTTTTTCGGTGACCGGACGCGACCTGGCCTCGGCGATCAAGGACGCCAGGGCGGCGATCGCGAAACAGGTGAAGATGCCCGAGGGCGTGCATCTCGAATGGGCCGGCGAGTACGGCGAACTCGAGGCCGCCAACCGCCGCCTGATGGTGGTGGTGCCGTTCGCGCTGCTCTTGATCGCGGGCGTGCTCTACGGCGCGACGACCTCGTTCATCGACACCTTCATCATCATGGCGCAGCTCCCGGTCGCGTGCCTGGGCGGGATCGTCGCGCTGTACATTACAGGCACGCCGTTCAGCATTTCCGCCGCGGTCGGCTTCATCTCGATCTTCGGCATCGCCGTGATGGACGGGATTCTGCTGAGCTTCTATATCCGCCAGCTCTGGGATGAGGGCCACCCGTTTCTGGAATCGATCATCATGGGCTCCGACCGGCGCTTCCGCGCGATCATCATGACCGCGATGGTCGATTGCGTGGGGCTGTTGCCCGCCGCGCTCTCGACCAAGATCGGCGCGCAGACCCAGAAGCCGCTCGCGATCGTCGTAATCGGCGGCGCGATCGCGATCATGGTGATCACGCGGCTGTTGCAGCCGATTCTGATCTACCTGTGCCATCGCCGGCTGCGGATGGCCGACGCCGCGAACACCGCCGCTTCGGCCAATCCCTAAGTCTCGCGCCGCAGCGCGATTGCGTGCTACGACGGGCGCAGGAGGCTATCGGCGATGGAGACATTGGCAAGCGGTTTCGGACTTATCGAGGCGCCACGGGTTGACGCTCATGATCGGCTCTACTTCAGCGACGTTCCCAACGGCGGCGTGTATCGCAGAAACCCCGACGGCAAAATCGACACCGTCATTCCCAAACGCCGCGGCGTCGGCGGAATGAACTTCAACGCGGGCGGCGGCATCGTCTGCACCGGGCGCGGCCTTATCCTGTTCGATGAAACCACCGGCCAGAGCCGAGACCTGTTCGCGCAGTGGGACGGCAGGCCGCTGATGGGGCTCAACGATCTGACCAGCGACGACTATGGCAGCGTCTATACCGGCTCACTCGGTTTCGATCCGCTGAGCAACAACACCCCGATTCCCGGCAGCCTGTTCCGCGTCGATCCGCCCGGCCACGCCGTCAAGCTGTGGGACGGAATCCAGGTGACCAACGGACTGGGGCTGAGTCCCGACCGCAAGCTGCTGTATCATTCCGATTCCCCCACCCAGGCGGTGTGGGTCTATGACGTCGCCGCCGATCGCAGCGTCAAAGACCGCCGCATCTTCGCGAAGCTTCCCGCGGGAATGCCCGACGGCCTTGCCGTCGATGCCGAGGGCGGCATCTGGGTGGCAGCGGTTCGTGTCGGAGAGGTGGTGCATATCGGGCGCGACGCGACGGTGAGGAAGCGGATCAAGTTTCCGGCGACGATGGTGACGAGCCTGGTGTTTGGCGGGCGCGACCTGATGGATCTGTACGTGGTCACCGCCGACAACACCGAGCATCCCGATCGCAAGGGGACGATCTTCCGGATCCGCGCCGACGTGGCCGGATTGCCGGTTCCGCCCGCAAGGTTCTGAGCGGCCTCGAGCGCACCGCGGCTTCTCGCTCCGGCGTGTCAGCCGGGCGGGGTCCGCGGTGATGCGGGGTCGGCCTCGAGCGCCCCGGCCAGCATCGCGCTGGCCGCGATCGTCAACCCGAATGCGCCGATTCGCATCGCGGCCGCGTCGGGCGCGGCCGGCAGATGCTCTCCGAAGGCGACGATACCGCCGAGGATCGGCACCACGTTCGAGAGCGCCGACGACAGCGGCATCGCGATTATCCCGCGGGCCGAGTGAAACGAATTTTGCAACAGCACGATCCCCGCGATATTGGCGACCACCAGCAGGTACGCGTACGGATTGGCGGCGATGCTGAACGCCCACCCGGTCTCGGGCCGCGCCAGAAACTCGATCGTCGTCGCCTTCGTGAACAGGCTCGCCAGTCCGAACGCGACGCCCGAGGCAATCGCCGCCGCCGCTCCGCTGTCGCGCAACCGCGCGGTCGCCATCGGCGCAAGCGCAATCACGATCAGCACGATCGACAGAATCGCGAGCGCGGGCGGGTCCAGTGCGCCTTCCGCGTCGGCGCTCGACAGCGACGCGGCGAGCAGGATCATTCCGGCCACGATCGCCGCGATTCCCATCCATTCGCGCCAGTCGGCGCGCTCGCCCAGAATCAGCACCGCGAAGATCACGAAGATCGCCGTGCCGCCCTGCATCATCACCGCGACCATCGAGACCGGCGCCTGCGACAGCGCGACCACATAGATCGCGAATCCCAGCGTCTGGACGCCCAGGCCGCCGAGCCACATCGGGTCGCTGAGCCATCTGGCGACTGAACTCAGGAGCTTCCATCCGGAGGCGACCGGAAGATGTCCTGAGCGGCTCTTCATCATCACCAGGCCGCCGCCCATGAAGATCGAGGCGAGCGCGGCCATGAGCAGATAGATCAGCATCGCGATTGCGCGAGTCGGCGCTCAGCCCTTGATCGCGCGCATCTCGCCGCCGCGCATCACTTCGAGTTTCCGCCCCGCCCAAATGACCTTGTTGCTGGCCAGGCTCGCGAACCATACCGCGGTCAGGACGAGGTCTTTGGGCAGCACCAGCCATAGATCGGCGATCAGCTCGGGCAGCTTGAGTACCCGGCGCAGCATGAATGCCGACATCGCGAGCCGCGCGGCTATGACCGCTGCGAACGCGATCAGCGACGCAGCGCTGGCCTTCGAGGCGACCAGCAGCACGAGCGCCCAGAATGGTCCGTGGGTCACGATCGTCGCCATGCTGACCGGACGCACCTTGCGATAGGTTCGAGCCCAGCGGAGCTGATGGTTCCAGAAATGCGCAAGGCTGTCCTCCTCGGCGATAATCGTGACCAGCGCGCAGGACAACTTTACCTTCCATCCGTGGTCGGCGGCCATTCGGCCGATATAAAAATCGTCGGCGAGGTTGTCGCGGACCGCGCGAAACCCGCCGATCGAGTCGAGCGCGGCGCGCTTGATCGCGATCGTCGCGCCGAGCGCATGGCGCATCGGCTCGATCAGGTCGGAGAGCATCACCTGCGGCGCGAAGTCGGTGTTGATGAACAGCGCTTCCATCCGCGAGGTGATCGAATTGTTCGGCTGCGCGCGGTAGGCGCAGGTCACGACGCCGATCTTTTCATCGGCGGCAAGCTCGCCGACGACGCGGCGCAGGTAATCGCGTTCGACCCGGATATCGGCATCGCTGAGGACGAAAATTTCGGCCTTTTCGGCGCGATCCGCCATCCGGATCACCTTGGCGATTTTCAGGTTCACGCACTCAGGCTCGTCGCCGACGACCAGCGTCAGGTTGGCGAACTGATAGCGCGCGCGCAGCGCGGCGGGAATTTGCGCGGCGGGATCTTCATACGAGGAGACCGCGAAGAAGTAATCGATTCGCGGATAGCCGGCCTCGAGAAAGCTCACGATATTTTCCGGGAGCGCCCGGTTGAGCCCGTGCAGCGGCTTCAGCACCGCGACCCGCGGGGCGATCTTCGGCAACGGCGTGACCGGCTCGGCGGCGCGGCGCGCGAACCGCTCGGCCGCGATGGCGGCCGCCGCGTAGTAGAGAATCGAGATGGCGACGCAAGCCAGCGCGGCACTACGCAGGATGATCATCGAGGAAAAATGGCGCGAACGTCACGCGCCCATGCCGCCCATCGCGGCGGCGCGCCGCGTCGCGGCTCAGACCGCGGCCTGCTGTTTCATCTGATGGCGCCGCGAGCGCATCGTGGACAGAAACTGCTTGCCTTCCTTCAACAGGCGCCGCGTCTCCTCGGCCGAGCCCATCATCTTGCGCACCGACTTGAAGATGTAGCGCGGACGGAAATAGAAGCTGCGGTAGAAATTCTCGACCGCGCCGTAAATCTGGCTATTGGTCAGTCCGGGATAGGTGATGGTGCACTTCTGATAGCCCGATTCGTCGAGCAGCGGATCGACCGCAAGAAATCCGTTGGCGGTCACGTACTCGAACAGCTCGGTGCCGGGGTAGGGCGACGCGAGCGAGACCTGGATGGTTTCGCAATCCATCTCGCGCGCGAACTTCATTGATTCCTTGATGGTCTCGGTGGTCTCGCCGGGCAGCCCCAGGATGAAGGTGCCGTGGATCAGGATGCCGGCTTCGCGGCAATCGCGGGTGAAGCGGCGCGCGCGGTCCAGCCCGACGCCCTTCTTGATATTCTTAAGAATCTGCGCGTTGCCCGATTCGTAGCCGACCACGAACAGGCGCAGGCCGCCGTCTTTCATGATCTTGAGGGTTTCGTAATCGACGTTGGCGCGCGAGTTGGTTGACCAGGTGATTCCGAGCGGCTTTAAGAGCTGCGCGATTTTGCGCGCCCGCGCCGGGTCGGCGGTGAAGGTGTCGTCGTCGAAGAACAGTTCCTTCATCTTCGGGAACTTGGCCTTCATCGCCGAGACTTCCTCGAACACATTTTCGGGGCTCCGCACGCGATAGCGATGGCCCTGCGTGACCTGCGGCCACAGGCAGAACGTACACTTCGCCGGACATCCGCGCCCGGTGTACATCGACACGTACGGATACTGGCAGTAAGGACTGTTGTACTTTAAGTAGTCGAGGTTCTTTTCGTAAACCTCGGTCACGAACGGGAGCTGGTCGAGCTCCTCGTCGGTCAGCGCGGGCCGGTCCGGATTGTGGCTGATCGCGCCGTTTTGCCGGTAGCTGATTCCCGCGATCTTCGACCAGTCCATCCCGCGCGCGACTTCGACCATCGAATGGTCGAATTCCTTGCGCCCCGCGATATCGATCGCGGGCGAGAGCTTGAGCACTTCGTCGGGACGCGCGGTCGGATGGCCTCCGACGAACGCGATGATCGCGTTGGGATTGGCGGCCTTGATCGCCTCGGCCGTGCGCGCGTCCATCCGCAGCGACGGCGTCGAGGTGTGCAGGACGACCAAGTCGTAGTTCTTCGCCTCTTTGATCGTCATATCGACGGTGTAATCGTGCGGCGGCGCGTCGAGCAGGCGCGCCCCCGGAATCATTCCGGCGGGATATGCGAGCCAAGTGGGGTACCAAAACGACCAGACCTCGCGAGTGGCCTGATATCGCGAACCTGCACCGCCATCGAAGTCATCGTACGAGGGCGGGTTC
Source organism: Binataceae bacterium (SeqCode) (assembly GCA_035531615.1). GTDB lineage: Bacteria > Desulfobacterota > Binatia > Binatales > Binataceae > JBARDN01. The sequence continues at coordinate 23,356 of DATKSQ010000005.1, read as the reverse complement.
AGGAAAAGGGTCTTCATCACGTCCATAAATTTGGGTAACTCCAAGAGCCTGTCCGCTTGGTTAGTCGCCTAGTATAGGGCCGCCTCGGGATGCGCGCAAGGTGACCCAGGAATGAGGCTGATTTTGAGAATCACGCCCCTCAATCTGGAATGCCGCCAGCAGTGCTCACGAATGCTGCGCGAAGGCAGCTCGCGCTTTGGTCGAGAGCGTGACTGGGGCAAACATACTGGTGCCGTAGAGATAGTCCTCGCCCGTGTCGTCGATCACCCGGACCAGATGGTGTTTGTTCGCGACCGGGTCCGGCAAGACGCGATAGACCTTGCACACCTGGAGCGAGAAATCGTACCCGCTGTTGTCGAGGCAGATCGCGAACATCGCAGCGCCACGCTTTGTGCTCACGCGATTCGTCGGCCTCACGATTGCTGCTCGATGACCACCGGCGCCGGGGTTGTCACGAACGCGATCGCTCCAGTCAGCCCGCCGAGCATCGTGGCCAAAAACCACAGCAGCCCGAGCGCGATCGCGTCGTCGTGGCGCACGCCCGCCATCCCGAACAGCATCAGGTAGGCGGTCTCCCGGATGCCGAGTCCGTTGAGCGTCAGCGGCAGGCTCGCGAACACGTTTGCGATCGGGACGCACAGCATGAAGATCGCGACCGGGGTGGCAAGCCCGAGTCCCCGCGCGAGCATCCACTGGCAGATCGCGAGCGAGATTTGCAGGATCAGCGAAAGCCCGGCCGCCGGCAGCATCGTCGCCGGGCGATGCAGATACGGCATCACGATTCCGCCCGCGCGCCGGATCGGCCGCGGCATCAGATGCACGATTCGCGCGACCAGCGGCGCGGCGAGAAATCCTGCCAGTGCGATCGCGCCCACCGCGATGACGGGACGGATCACGCCGGGCGCCAGCGCCCCGCGCTCGATCATCGCCATCGCGGCCGCCAGCCAGAACAGCGCGAGCAGGCCGATCCCGCGGTCCGCGACCACAGATGCTACTGCCTCGCCCATCTTGGCGCTCTTGCGGCCCAGGTAGATCGCGCGCGCGGCGTCGCCTCCGATAAGTCCCGGCACGAACAGATTGGTGAACATCCCGATAAAGTAAAATCTCAAGTAGCTCGCGAAGCGCTCATGCAGATGCAGCACCGCCGCGAGCAGTTGCCATCGCCACGCCGACATCACCTGCCCCGCGACGAAGAGCAACACCGCGCCGCCGAACCATGCCGGATTCTCGCGCGGCAGGATGCGCAGGACGGGGCGCGCGTCGTAATGCCAGAGCAGAAACGCGATCACGGCGCCGCCCAATCCGGCACGCATCGCGAACGCGCGATACGGATGCGCACGCTTGGACGCGGAGGGCGCGGCGGCCTTCGATGGCGCTTCAACTTCGCGGGGCACGTTCATCCGTTTTGAGAATCGCGCGCTTGCGGTACTCCGATCCAATCAGCGTATATGCGCCCAGCCGCGCGCGCAGTCGCTCGAGATCCGGCGCGTCCAGCACGATCACTTTGGCGCCGGGGGCATCCCACAGGCGCATCAGGTCGGCGTCGGTTTTTAAAAAATAATCCTTCACGTCCGGAGCCAGCGCCGCGCCGAAGCCCAGCTCGGTCCGGGTTCCGACCAGGATCACGCGGCGCTGGTTGTAAAACGCCAGCGACTGGACGTAGCGATGATAGCAAATCAGTTCCGCGCCCGGCGCACGCGCCGCGACCTCGCGCGACAGCGTCGCGTAAGAGCGCAGCGGCTCGGCCTCGATTCGCGCCCACGTTCCCGCGACGAGCGCGAGCGCGGTGGTGAGCACCAGAGCGGTTAGGCCTGCGGTCGCGCGCTTGCTCAGGAACGCGGCGGTGGCGAACGCGCCGCCGGCGATGAGAATCGCGCCGATCGCGTACATCGCCGGCCGCACGTACATCGGGTACGGCGTGCGAAACGCCGGCGCCAGCGCGGCCACCGCGATCACGCCCGCGCCCATCAGCGCCAGCATCGGCCCGCTCTCGGCAAGGATGCGCGAATCGGGCGCGCGCAGAGCGCTGCGCGCCGGGTCGGCGCTGGACGGCCACGCGCAGGAGATCAGGCCGTCGGCGATCAGGATCGCGAGCGGAGGCACTGCGGGCAGGATGTACGGAATCAGCTTCGCGCTGGCGCACGAGAACGCGCCGACGATCACGATCGCGCATACGACGCAGAAACGCCGCGCCGGATTGGGCCGCATCACGCGCCAGGTCAGAAACGGCGTCAGCATCGACCACGGCAACAGTCCGACCGCGAGCACGGGTATGTAGAACCAGAACGCTTCGCCGTGGCTGTAGCTCGCCTCAAAGATGCGCCGCAGATGCTCGCCGACGAAATAGAAATCGAAGTAGCCGGGAACTTCGGCGATCATCGCGATAAACCACGGCGCCGCGATCGCCGCGATCAGAATCGCGCCCCAAATCGCATGGAACCGCCGCATCGCGCCGCGCAGCTCGCCCTGCCAGAACAGAAACGCGAGCATCGCCAGGACAGGCAGCGCGGCGGCCACGGGGCCCTTGCTCAGGACGCCGAGCGCAATCGCGAGGTATGCGATCCAGCACCATTTGCCCGATCCGCCGCGGCCCTCGCGCCAATGCAGGAACAGCGCGAAGTTGGCGATCGTCATCAGCACCGCCAGAATCATGTCGGTCAGCAGCACTTGCGCGATCACGGCGTAAAGCGGCGTGGCCGCGAGAATCGCACCCGACAAGATTGCGTGGCGGCGGCCGAAGGTGCGCAGCGCGAAGTAGGCCGTCGCCGCGATTCCGAGCACCGCGAACAGAGCGGGGAAGAATCGCGCGGCGAATTCGCTCATCCCGAATATGTGATACGAAAGCGCCGTCAGCCAGTAGAGCAGCGGCGGCTTTTCGGCATAGATGACGTAATTCAGATGCGGCACGATGTAGTTCCCGCTCTGAATCATCTCGCGCGCGATCTCGGCATAGCGCGCCTCGTCAGGCTCCCACAGCCCATAGCGCCACAAGTTGAAAAAGCAGATGACCGCGCCAAGCGCCGCCGGCGCGACGACCGCAACCGCGTCGGCGCGGCGCCCGGATGCGGACCCGGCGCGCTCCGGCGCGATCGATGCGACTGTTTCAGACACGGGATGAGAGTCTAACCGGCGGATGGCGCGCGGGCGATACGGTCGCGGCGTGACGCCCCGGCGTCTTAGTCCGGTCAATCGCGCGGGCGGCGCCAAGTTGTTCGCTCCGGCGCATCGCTCGACGACAATTCTTTATTATCAAGTGCTTAGTCGCTTCGTCCGGACATTTTCATTCAAGGACATTGGCGACTGCCCGCCAGCCCGTCGGAAATGGTTTCGGGGGGCGCCGCGATACGCCGGTTCTTCAAGGTCGCCCCGATCGACTTTAGGTTGCGCATTCACGGCGCCAATTCTAGCGCCAGACAGCGAGCCGCGTAAGGCTGAACTGTTCAGCCTTGTCAAACCACCACCGATAGTCTATGCGGGCCGTCGCGTTCAACACCCGTGACCCATCCGCCAAACGACTACGCCTGCGATTCGGCCGGACGAGGCACGCCATGGCAGTCCAACCGGCGCGGCCCCGGCGCGATCCCATCGCGGTGTGATGCGTATCGTTTTACGGCATGCACACTGCCGCAGGCGGCGTGCGCTCGAGGCACGCGACCATCGGAGTCAGGATTGGCCGCGCGGCACCGATGATTTCGGTAAGGCTGCTGCCAATTAAGTTTCTCGCCCAGACGTTGCCCGAGGCATCGATCGCGACCTCAACCGGCGCGCTCAGGCCGCCACCGGTGTAGCCGCTCGCGGGCGAGATGGCGCTGCCCGAGGAGCTGAACTCGCTCAGGCTATTGCCGCTACCGCTGGGGCCCTCGTTCGCAGCCCAGACGTTGCCGGAGGCATCGATGGCGATGTCCTCCGGCCTGTTCAGGCCGCCGCCAGTGTAGCCCGTCGACGGCGATATGGCGCTGCCCGAGGAGGTGAACTCGCTCAGGCTCTTGCCCGTCCCGTCGGGGCCCGGGTTCGCCGCCCAGACGTTGCCCCAAGCATCGATCGCTATGCCAGCCGGCTCGCTCAGGCCGCCGCCAGTGTAACCCGTCGACGGCGAGATGGCGCTGCCCGAGGAGGTGAACTCGCTCAGACTGCTGCTGAACATGTTCGGCGTCCAGACATTGCTCGAAGTATCGATCGCGATGCCAACCGGGTCGGCCAGTCCGCCGCCGGTGTAGCCCGCTGCGGGCGAGATGGCACTGCCGGAGGAGGTGAATTCGCTCAGACTGTTGCCGTTGGCGTTCGCCGCCCAGATGTTGCGCGAAGCATCGATCGCGATGCCGATCGGCCCATTCAGGCCGCCGCCGGTGTAGCCCGACGAGGGCGAGACGGCGCTGCCGGTGGAGCTGAACTCGCTCAAGCTTTGGCCCAGATGGTTCGCCACCCAGACGTTGCCCGAAGCATCGATCGCGACGCCTGCTGGACCCTCCAGGCCGCCGCCGGTGTAACCCGTCGAAGGCGAGATGGCGCTGCCTGCGGAGGTGATCTCGCTCAGGTTGCCGGGCGAGCTCTGGTTCGACGCCCAGACGTTGCTCGAAGCATCGACGGCGATGCTCCCCGGCGTGCCCAAGCCGTCGCTGGTGTAGTTAAGTGCCAAAGCGAAGGAGTTGGGCGTCGAGCTTTCCGCCGGGGTGAACGGCGGTGAGCCGCTCTGAATGGCGAATAGCGCGCCAACATTGGTTCCCGGATTGGTTGCAATAATGTGCGCGGCCGCAAGCGTCGTCGTGCTGTCGCCACTGTTCGTCAGCAGCGAGCTGCACGATGTTGACGAAGGCCCCGAGCTCTCAACGCACGCGGAAAGGATGTTGGCCAAGGTGTCGAGTTTTTCGAGTCCGTTGCAGTTGACCGCCGGAGATGCGCCCGCGCAGGTCGAGCTGATCGCCGCCAGGAACCCTGCCGGACCGCCGGTGACGCCCGTCCCGACACTGGTCGCAAGGTTCATCGTCGCAAGGTTGATCGCGTTGTTCAGTCCGGCCGAGTTGGTTACGGACGCGCCGATGTCTGTCCCGGTCGAGTCGATGAACTGCGCGACCGTCCACTCGGCCGCAACTGTGGTCAGCGGATTGAGCGTCACCACGGTCGAGGGTTTCAAGTTGCCGCATGGCCCGGCTAACGCAATCATCGCGATTGCCGAATTGGTCCCGCTGCCGATGCCGCTGGCGATCCCGCCGGTTGCGATAAGGTAGGTCTGCGGATCACCCACTGGGCAACTGAAAGAACCCGGAGGAAAGGAAAAGTTGCCCGTGCTGTCCGTTACTGCGGTACCCAACGCAGCCTGGCCCGTGGCGTATCCGCCGGAGCCTGTCGAATATATCGTCACCGTCGCTCCCGAGATCGGGTCGGTGAGCGATGCGCTGCCACCGTCGGCATGGCCTTTGAGGAGCACCGCGGTCGCTGTCGCAGTGGGAGTCGCGGTCGCGGTCTGAGTCGGCGTGGCGGTTGAAGTTGCCGTCGGGGTTGGCGTCGGAGTTGGCGTCGCGGTTGGCGTCGAAGTCGCGGTGGGGGTCGGGGTGGGCGACAAGACGCCTTTGGCGGAACCGGCCAGCTTCACGGTCGCGGAGGAACGGCCCTTCGATGCGTCGCTGGTGATTGAAACTGCGCCGAGGATTTTTTTTGCGGCTTGAGTCGGCTGGAAGGTGACGCTGACTGTGGACTCAGCGCCCGGTTGAATTATCTGGGTGCCCTGAGGGTTGATCTCGAAAGCTGTGCCGCCGGTCGGGGCGTTAACCGTCACGGAAAGCGCCTTCGTGCCCCGATCGGAAACCGTGAATTGCCGAGTGTCTGAGGTCGGCCCTGTGGTGAGATCAATCGCCTTGAACTTCAGCCTTGCCGGTCTGACCTCAAGTTTGCTGAACGGCGTCTTGGCGCGAGCCTGAACCTCGGTCTGAGCCTGCGCGACCGCGGTTTGTGTCCAAACACCCGCCACGCAAACGATCAGCGCCAGCGCCAGCAAGCCAGCTGCCAGCAGAACTCGATGAATATGTTTACAGAAGCGCACTTTGCCTTAGCGTTGAGTATCCCGCATCTTTCCCACGTTTTCAAGCGCTGGCGGACGCTTTTACGCGCAAGCATATGCGTAAGTTTGCTTAGCAGGGTTCCTGGTTCATAACTCGAAATAAAATTCGCTACGGGCCGAGACTGCTCAATATCCCGCGGCCATGCCGCCCTTGCGGGCGTCGCCGGCGCCGCGGAGGGTGCCGGGCGCGATCGTGATTGCGCCGACCGCGCCGAGCATCGGCACCACGCGAATCTGGTAGCTCATCTGCGCGAGCGCGGAGCGCGTCGCTTGCGGCATCTTGCGCTCGATCGCGACCGTCGCCGGCTCCGCCTGCTCGTGGATGCGCGGCGCATCGACGGCCGCGCGCGGGCCCAGGTGAGAGTCGATTATGTCGAGCAGCACTTGCAGCACGCCGGTGATGATCGTCGGGCCGCCGGAGCCGCCCGCCGCGATAATCGGCTTGCCGCGCTTGACGACTATCGTCGGCGTCATCGAGGAGAGCGGGCGCTTGCCGGGCGCGATTTCGTTGGCCGCCATGCCTTCGAGCCGGAATGCGTTGGGCACGCCGGGCGCCACCGCGAAATCGTCCATCTCGTTATTCAGGATGACTCCGGTTTTCGGGTCCATCAGCTTCGATCCGAAAATCGTGTTGATGGTCGTGGTCAGGACGACCACGTTGCCGGCGCTGTCTACCACCGCCAGGTTCGCGGTGCCGTGATCGTGCGCCGCCGCGGGAGTCGGCTCGGGTTCTCGATGATGGAGAGCACGGTCGCGCGCCCGGTCGATGTGCTCGGGCGACAGCAGCTTCTCGATCGGAACGCTGACGAAGGCCGGGTCGCCATACTGATCGCGATCGATGAATCCCTGGCGCATCACTTCGATGAGCCGCGCCAGATACGGCGGTGAGTTCACGCCGAGGCCGCCCAGATGCCCCGGCTCGAGCATCCCGAGCATCTCGAGCACCACGCCGCCCGAAGACGGCGGCGGCATCACGTAAACCTCATCGCCCTGGTAGGCGCGATGCAGGGGTTCGCGCCATACGGGCTCGTAGGCGGCGAGATCGGCGGTCGAAATGATTCCGCCGTGCGCGTCGATAAACGCGGCCAGCCCGGCGGCAAAATCACCGTGATAAAACTTTTCAGCGGGTTTGTCGCCAAGCCGCACGAGCGTGTCGGCAAGGTTCTTCTCGAAAATCATGTCGCCCGGCTTGGGCGGCTTGCCGTCCGGCTTGAGGAACACGCCCGCAAGGCCGGGGTCATGCGCGATCCGCGGCGCGATCCGGCTGATCTCGGCCGCAAGATGCGGACCGAGCGCGAAGCCGTCGCGCGCCAGACGGACCGCGGGGGCCGCGACCTTTTGAAATTTCATGGTGCCGAACCGCGTGAGCGCGGCGTCGAGTCCCGCGACCTCGCCCGGCACCGCGATCGCCAGCGCGCCGTCGCGGGCCAGCGCCTCGTCGGGTTTGCCGTCGCGGATATACATCGTGGCGGTCGCTTTGAGCGGCGCGCGCTCGCGATAGTCGAGCCCATAGAATTTTCCGGTGCTGGCCAGATAGATGAGCATGAAGCCGCCGCCGCCGATTCCGCACGAGGCGGGATGGGTTACTCCGGTGGCCAGAGCGGCCGCGGCCGCAGCGTCGATCGCGTTGCCGCCGTGCTGCAAAATCTCGACGCCGGCGGCGGCCGCCTCGGCGCTCTCGGCGACGACCATCGCGTGCGTGGCTCTGACGGACGCGCCGGGTCGCTCGTCGGCGGCAAGCGGCGCGGCGAGTGCGACGGTCAATGCCGCCACGACGGTGAGTGCGCGTATCGTCCGCGCCGGAAAAGAGTCTCGAGGTGCGAAAGTCATCAGGGGTTCTTACTAACAGCCGCCGCCGCCAGAAGGAAGAACATTTCTCGGTTAGATTTCGCGGCGCGATAGTGCTTTGATCGCCACTTAACCACCGCCCGGAGGCTCACGATGGAAACTTCAGAAATCATTTACGAAAAATCGGACCGGATCGCGACCGTCACCTTCAACCGTCCCGCCAAGCTGAATTCATGGACGCCCAAGATGGGCGCCGAGACGCGCGCCGCCCTGCTCGACGCCGACCGCGACCCGGGCGTCGGCGCGATTATCATGACCGGAGCGGGTCGCGCGTATTGCTCGGGAGCCGACATGACCGCGCTGTCGGAAATATCGATGGGCCGCGCCTCGGCGGGAGGCTCGAGCGCCGCTGCCGCGCAGGATGCGTGGCTGGCGGAGCAGCGCGCCGACTACCGCAATCAATATGCGTACCCTCTCGCGCTGTCGAAGCCGATTATCGGCGCGATCAACGGCGCGTGCGTGGGACTTGGCTTCACCACCTGCCTTTATCAGGACATCCGGATCGCGTCCGAGACGGCGCGGATGGGACTCATCTTCGTGCAGCGCGGGCTTGCGATCGAGCACGGGTCGTCGTGGATGCTGTCGCGGATCGTGGGGCTTGGGCGGGCGGTCGAGCTGGCGGTGACGGGGCGGCTGGTTGACGCGCAAGAGGCGCTCGCGATCGGCCTGGTCAACCGGGTGGTGCCGGCGGACAAGCTGATGGAGACGGCGCGCGAGGTCGCGGGCCATATCGCGAACAAGTGCTCGCCGCTGGGCGTCGCGCACGCCAAGAAGCTGGTTTACAAGCATCTGTTCACCGATCTGGCGACGGCAATTCACGACGACGACGAGTCGATGACCGCGATGACGAAGTCCGATGATTTCAAGGAAGGCGTGAAGGCGTTCATGGAGAAGCGCCCGGCGAAATATCAAGGAAAATAAATCGAGCGGAAGACCCGGCAAATAGCGATCGCTACTTGTCGAGCGGATGCTTGAACTTGCGGCCGGGATGCCGGATCGTCAGGACCGGGACGGCCGATTTCTGGACGACGCGTTCGGCCACGCTGCCCATCAGCACGTGGGCAAGGCCGGTGCGGCCGTGGGTGCCCAGCACGATCAGGTCGGCGTTCTCGGTTTGCGCCGCGCGCAGGATTTCGAGAAACGGAGAGCCGACCTTGAGCAGGCTCTTGGCCTTGAGGCCGTCGTCGCGCAGGCGCTGGACGATCTTGTCGAGCTCGCGCTGCGCGATCAGGCGCTGCTCTTCGGCGATTCTGCTCATCGCGCCCACATCCATCGCGGGGCCTAAGTCCGGCGAGACCATCACCGGCGCCAGCGGCTGATCGACGTGCATCACCACGATCTCGGCTCCGAACTTGCGCGCGACGTCCTCTGCGTAGCTAAACGCCAGCGAGGAGTCCTCGGAAAAGTCGGTCGCGGCGAGCACTTTTGAAATCGTCGGCACAATCCGGAAGATAGCCCGCCGCGTCGCGGCTGGCAAGCACGGACACGTCTTTGCGTCTCGACCGCGGCGCGGAACTGGCGTTAGAATGCCACCGTGGCCCACAGCAAACCAAAAGCGGCGCCTGACCCAGGCGCGCTGATCTTCGGCGATTTTGCGCACGCGGTGGACGCGTTCTTCGATGAGATCCTGGTCGACCGATGGAAATGCGGCGCCGCGTCCCAGTTCGAGCGCAGCGAGTTTTCGGAACTGCCGGATCGCTACGAGATTCGGCTCGCCTCGCGCGGACTCGACCCGGCCACGATCGAGGTCGAGACCCGCGGCCAGCGCCTGACCGTGCGCGCGACCGCCGACGAGCGTGGACGCCTGGAGAGCACGTTTACGTTTTCCGAGTACGTCGAGCATGAGGCCGCTTCAGCCGCGTGGTCAATGGGCGTCCTGACGGTGGTCGTTCCCAAGCATAAGGCCCGCAAGATCAGGCTCAAGGCGGACTGACCCAGCGCTACAGCCGGAGATCGCATGGCCGAACTTATTGCACCTGCCGGGCCGGAGACTGCGCCGGAATTGCGCCGCGCATACCCGGCCGCGGAACTCAAGCCTGCCGAACTGCGCGCCAATGTGGCGATCGACAACGACGATCTGAGCCGGGCCGCCGACACCGACCGCGACGCGCAACTGCTCGGGCAAAGCCGCGCGATCGATGCGATTGGTTTGGCGATCGGAATCGACGCGCCCGGATACAACCTGTTTATCAGCGGGCTGCGCACGCGCGTCGAGCGCGACTCGGTGCTGGCGCTGTTGGCCGCGAAAGCGGCCACGATGCCGACCCCGGGCGATTGGGTTTACGTCAACAATTTCCGCAACCCCGAGTCTCCCACCGCGATCTATCTGCGCGCGGGGCAGGGCCGCGACCTTGCGCAGCGGATGAGTGATCTGGTCGGGTTCGTGGCCGAGCAGTTGCCCAAGGCCTTCCGGCGCGAGGATTTCGACCGCGAGCGCGCCGTGCTGCGCGACAAGTACAATCAGCGCGCGCAGGAGCTGATCAAGCAGCTCGAGACGCGCGCGCGCGAGCGCGGCCTGGCGCTCCAGGCGGGACCCGGCGGCCAGGTGATATTCATCCCGCTGGTCGACGGCAAGCTGCCCGACTCGCCCGACGCGCTGCAAAAGGCGATGAACGAGAAGCCCGAGGCCGAGCGCGAGGATTTGACCCGCGCGCAGGCGGAGTTGCAGGACGAATTCGGCTCGCTGATGAGCCGGCAGCAGGATCTGATGCGCGATCTGGTGGACGATATCCACGCGATCGAACGCGCGTTCGCCGCGCGGCTCATCACTCCGGCCGCCGAAGAATTAAAGCGTCACTTTAATAATCCCGGCGTCACTGGTTACGTCGATCAGGCCGCCGACCACATGCTCTCGCATCTCGATCGCTTCCGCGAAATCGGCCCCGGCCCACAGCAGCCCGGCGGCGAGCCGGCCGCGCCCGCGCCCGAAGACGGCCCGCGATGGTTCGAGTACCAGGTCAACGTGATGGTCGATAACTCGACCACCCAGGGCGCGCCGGTGGTCAGCGAGGACGCGCCGACCTATCGCAACCTGTTCGGCACGATCGAGCGCTGGATCGATCCGCTGGGGCGCTCGGGCACCAACTTCACGCGGATCATCGGCGGATCGTTTCTAAAATCGCACGGCGGCTTTCTGGTGCTCGACCTCGAGGACGCGGTGGTCGAGCCGGGGGTGTGGAAGACGCTCAAGCGCAGCCTCAAGTCCGGACGCATGACGATTGAGACCTTCGAGCCGCTGCCGTTCTTCTCGATGAGCGGGCTCAAGCCCGAGCCGATCGAGGTGCATACCAAGTTGATCGTGCTGGGCGGTCCCTACCTCTACAACATGCTCTATTTTTACGACTCAGAATTTTCGGATTTGTTCAAGGTGAAAGCCGAGATGCGCCCGTCGATCGAAATCGACGACAGCGCCGCCCGCCACTATGCCGGGCACGTCGGCTCGCTGGCGCGACGCGAAGGCCTGCCGCCGTTCTCGGGCGACGCGTTGCGGCGGATCGTCGAATACGGGATGCGTCAGGCGGGCGATCGCACGCGAGTGCTCGCGATGCTCGAGCCGATAGACGATCTTGCGCGCGAGTCGGCCTACTTCACGCGTCAAGCGCACGCCGCCCAAGTCTCCGGAGCGCACGTCGAGCGCGCGCTCGCCGAGCGCGTGCTGCGGCTCAATTATATCGAAGAGGAAATCCGCCGCATGATTGCGCGCGGCACGCTGGTGGTTCAGGTCACGGGCAACGCGGTCGGCCAGATTAACGGCTTGGCCGTGATCGACGTGGGCGGCTACGCCTTCGGACGGCCTTCGCGCGTGACCGCCACCGTCGCGCTCGGGCAGGCGGGGCTCATCAATATCGAGCGTGAGTCGCGGCTGTCGGGTTCGACCCACGACAAAGGCATCATGATCCTGGGCGGCTTCCTGCGCGAGCGCTTCGGGCAGGAGCATCCGATCGCGATGACCGCGTCGATCTGCTTCGAGCAGTCGTACTCGGGAATCGATGGCGACAGCGCCAGCTCGACGGAACTCTACGCGCTGTTGTCGGCGCTGTCGGGCGTGCCGATCCGCCAGGACCTCGCGGTCACCGGATCGGTCGATCAGCGCGGCAACGTGCAGGCGATCGGCGGAGTCAACGAGAAAATCGAAGGCTACTTCCGGGTCTGCAAAGCGATCGGACTTAGCGGCACTCAGGGCGTGATGGTTCCGCGCAGCAACCTGGACAACCTGATGCTCGAGCCCGAGACGATCGCGGCGGTCGAACGCGGGCAGTTCCACATCTATCCGATCGATACCATCGACCACGGCATCGAGCTCTTGACCGGCGTGCGTGCGGGCTCCGCGGACGCGGCGGGCACGATCAACTTTCTGGTCGACCAGCGGCTGCGCCGGATGGCCGAGCTGCTGCGCAGCGCTGGCGCCGGTGAAACGCGCGTGATCCATGAAACGGACAGCGCACCCGCCGCCCGCACACCACCCGCGCCGCCGGGGCCGCCGCGCTGAACGCCGCGGGTCCCCCAAGCCGAATCCGCGATGCCGATCGATCTGCGCCTTGACCCCGCCGAAATCGCCCTGTGCACCGACCTGTACGAGTTGACGGTCAGCGCGGCGTTCTTCGAACACGCGATGAACCAGCCGGCCGCGTTCGAGATGGCGCTTCGGCGGATGCCGCCCGACCGCGGCTACCTGATCGCCGCGGGCGCCGAGCGGCTCATCGAAGCGCTCGAGAGCTACCGGTTCGACACGGCGGCGCTCGAGTACCTGGCTTCGCTCGGAATATTCAAACCCCCGTTCCTCGACTATCTGGCCGGGTTTCGCTTCAGCGGAGAGGTGCGCGCGATGCCCGAGGGGACGGTGTTCTTCGCCGGAGAACCAATCTTCGAGATTTACGCGCCGCTGGTCGAGGGCCAGATCGTCGAGACTCTGGTGCTCAACCAACTCGGGTTCGCCGCGATGGCGGCGACCAAGGCCGCGCGCTGCGTGGGCGTGGCCGCGGGCCGCAGGCTCGTCGATTTCGGCGGGCGGCGCGCGCAAGGCGCGGACGCGGCGCTGATCGCGGCGCGCTCGAGCTATATCGCGGGCTTCGCGGGCAGCGCCAGCGTGCTCGCCGGACGGCGCTACGGGATTCCGGTGTTCGGCACGATGAGCCACAGCTTCGTGATGGCGCATGAGAACGAGCGTGCCGCCTTCGACAATTTCGCGGCGAGTTTTTCCGCTCCCGCGACGATCCTGGTCGATACCTATGATACTTTGCGCGGCGTCGAGAACGCCGCCGCCGTCGGCGAAAGACTGCGCGCGTCGGGCGCGAAGCTCGCGGGAATCAGGCTCGACAGCGGCAACCTGCAGAGCCTCGCGATGCAGGCGCGCAAAATTCTCGATCGGCACGGATTGAACGAGACCGCGATCTTCGCCAGCGGCAACCTGGACGAGTACCGGATCGCGGAGCTGCTCGCCGCGCGCGCGCCGATCGATGCGTTCGGCGTCGGCAGCGCGCTGGCGGTCAGCGACGACGCTCCGGCCGGCGACTTCACCTACAAGTTGGTCGAGTACCAGGGCCATCCGCGGCTTAAGCTGTCGGCGGGCAAGGCCTCGACGCCCGGGCGCAAGCAGATCTTCCGCGCGTGCAGCGCCACGGGCCAGTACACCGGCGACCTGCTCGGCGCGATCGACGAGAGCGCGGCGACCGTCGCGCGCGTGCTGAAGACGCCGCCGGCACAAATTCATCCTTTACTTGAAGTTCAGATGGAGCGCGGAGTGCGCGTGATGCCGCGGCCCGGACTTGCCGAAATCCGCGCGCGGACCGCCGCCGGGCTTGCGAAGCTCGACCCGCGCTACCGGATGCTCCGGAGGCCGTCCACGTACCCGGTGCGCCAGAGCGCGGCGATCAACGCGATGACGATCACCGAGAAGGTTCGCGCCGAGCATCGCCAGGATTAGCCGGCGCGGGCCAGAACCGCGCGGTTCGCTCCGGGGGTGGCGCGGATTTCAGATCCGCGGCGGCCGCTTCGATCGCGGCCGGGTCGAACTCGAACAGGAAGCGCATCGGAGTGTCGCCAGGGTACTTCGCATCGGGACGCCATAGTTCCGGATACGCCGCGTAAATTTTGGCCGCGCGGCTCTGATAGCGCCGCGCGATCGGCCGCAGCGCGCCGTAGCTGCCGGCCAGTATAATCGCGACTCGATTGGATTTAAGCGGCGCAAGCGTGAAGTCGCGGTACTCGAAAAACCCCGGTTTGATGATCCAATCCGGCGGCAGCAATCCGGCCGCTTGCAGTGCCGCCGGCGACACCGCCGCGACGGTTCCGCCCTGACGGAACCATCGCGCCAGCGCCTCGATTAGAATATCGCAGCGCAGCGCGACCGCGCGCGCCTCGAGGTCGCTCGCGCTGAGCTGGGCGTACGGCGCGAAAGTTCCCGCCGGAACCTGATACAGGCGCACGCCGCCGCTTTCGATTGCGCCGAGACCCATCGGATCGATCGCACGGTGCCAGGCCGCGAGATCCGGGTCTGCGTCGTCGATCGCGATCGCGCCGATATCGTGAAGCGCAACGAAGGCCTTCACCTGCTCGCCGGCTTCCGGCAAATCGATCGCGCCCAGAAAAAACTTCACCGCCGGAAAGCGCTTGAAGCCGGGCGGCACGATCGAGGTGTAGCCGCTCGCCATCCGGAACTGCAGGTCCGCGCTGGCCTGCCAGAGCATCGAGGTCCCGTTGCGCTCATACGGCAGCGGAAGAATTATCGATCCGGGAGAAATACAAGCGCGCCACGCTCCGCCGGTGAACAGCACCGGCACTTTTACCGGACTGGTCCAGAACCCAGCGTCGAGCCGGGGAAGCATCATGAGCAGGATCGCGGAGGCCGCGACGGTTTTGACGATCACGCCCGCGTCGCTGAATGAAAACCACAGTGCAGCGATGATCGCGAGCATCAGGAATCCATACATCGCGAATCGCACCGGGAGCGCGTTGCCAATCAGCGGAACATGAGTAGCCAGCGCCCACGGCATCGGCAGGATCGGTACGCCGCCGACCATCAGGACCGGTCCGAACGAAGCGACGATGATCGCGGCGAGCGCCAGGATCGCAATCCTGCACGCGGGAGATTGCCAGTTCCGTTTCCGGTACGCCTCGGCGATTATCAAAAGCGGAATTCCGAAGCACGCTCCGTGCTCGATCCAGAAACCCGCGAAATGGCGGCTGACCGCGCGCAATGGCGTGAACGCGCCGAGCCATGCGGTCCGCTCTGGCACGATCAGATTAAGCAGGTCGGCGGAATACATGTTGAGCGGATAGATCGGTCCGCTCGGAGCGCCCGCACGCAGCATCGCGTAGAGGTATGGCGACAGGATTGCGAGCGCGAGCGCATACGCGACGATCGTCGGCACGATCAGAGCGGCGACGCGCGAGCGTTCGGGCCAAATCAGGATCGCGATTGCGAATGCGACCGCGCCGAAGACCGTCATGGTGGCGAAAATTTCCGGGAAGCACAGAAACTGCGCCACCAGAATCGCGGCCAGCGCGATTGCATAACCGCGATCGCGCAGTTCGCCATCGAAGCGCTTCAAGACCACCAGCGTCGCGAGCGGGACCGGAAACACCATCACCAGGTCCACGTGGCCGAGCATCTGGCCGAGCATGTACGGCGAGAATCCGAAGATCAGTCCGCCCAATATCGAAGGCCAGAACTTGTGTGTAATCCAGCGGCACAGCAGGTATGCGGAGAACGCGGCGGCGATCGGCGCCGCAAGGCACAGCACGTTGTACGCGGCGACTGGACCGGCGAAATGCTCGAAGGGCGCGATCAGAATCGACGGCAGCGGAATTGGCGTGGCCCACGCGAGGCTGGTTCCGCGCGGCGCCCACAGCAGGCTGGTAAAGAGCGGGTTCAGGCGATGCGCGATCGCGTACGGCCACCATGCGATGAACCAGAAGAACGCATAGGGATCGGTATCCGTTCCGAGGTAGGTGGAGGCAAGACCGGACGCGAAGCCGCGCCCGAATATCAAGCCGGAAAACCCGCAATAAATCAGGAACGCGAGCGCGCCCCGGCGAATTGCACGTCGCGAATTGTCAGTAGCTGCAATCACTGGTCGTAACGCAACGACGACTTTGTGTTGCAATCCATGCGGTCGAACGACCCGTCAGTCACCCGGGGTTGGAACGCCGGCAGCAACTGGATTTGCCGGACCGCTCACCGGAGCAGTCAGTGTGGGACGGTCGGCCGGTTTTGAACGCCTGCGAAAGACTTCGTAGTATCTGCCCTTCCATTCAGTGTTAAGGGAGTTCAGGGCATCCTTGATTGCGGGATTATCAGGAACACCCCGGCAGCCGGAAAGTATACCGTATGGGACCAGCACGACCTGTGCTTCATTGAGTTGTGCAAGCTTGCGATCAACCTCCACTGGCTGCATCAGGCCGGGCAGGAGATACAGCGTCGTCGGAGGGGCGAATCCGGGCATCATCAACTCGAGTGCGCCGTTGATGTCCAGCACGACCGCATTGCGCCCCTGGACCAGGCTGAGCGCTTTGTTCCATTCCGCGATCTGTTCACGCGATGCCCACAATCCGTCGGTGCTGACGTATCGGGTATCAATGGTCCAGTGATGGTACATCGACCATACTCGACCGGCGCAGCTGATTAACCCGAGCGCGCATAGCGCAACTCCCGTGCGCCTGCCCATGGGCCAGATTTCCGATATGGTCGCGACGGCAACGACCAACACGTAAGCGTAGTAAAACCACGACCACTCGTTCCCGAACAGAAGCGTGACAAAAACAACGTGAAGAACGGCGCAGGTTACGACAATCTCCGCGCGGTGCAGCTCCAATGTGGGGAGGTCCGCGCGCCACGCTCTGAACCACTTCAGGGCCGCGAAGGGCGCGGCGATCAGCAGGACCGCCGTCGAGGCCATCCAGAATCCGGAGACCTCCAGCAGATAGGCAAGGAGCGGCATATTGCCCAAATTCCAGAAACCTTGCCCGGAGCCTGTGAAGAAACCGAAGTTGAGCGCCCGATAGTTCCTCATCCCCTCGACAGGAAATACCGTATTCAAAAGAGCCGCGGGTCCGTATACGAGGCCCAGCATGATCGCCAGCAGGATCCCGATCACAGCGGCCGGCGCAAACGCGCGAATCCACTGGCGAAGGGATCCGCGCGATCGCAACAGGTCCAAGGCAATCAGCAGCGTCAGGATGAATCCGTAAACGTACGCCATGCTGGGCTTTGCCAGAGCGGCAGCGGTAGTCAGAGCAAGCGCACCGCTTCGGCGGCCGGCGGCCTGCTGTGCAATCGCAAAGGTCATCAATATCTGTTCAGTCGCCTGCGACAGCGAGGGATAGCTCGCTTGGATGATGAACGTGAGCGCGATGGCGAGAAGTGCGGTGCCAATCGCGCCGAATTTTAGCCGGACCGCGATTTGCGCAAGTCCGAGCGCGATCAGGATTCCGCACGCGGCCATCAGGGCCTGATAGGCGAATGGCGTGGCGCCAAACCATCCGAACCAAAGCTTCCCGACGGCAAGAGGGATTAATCCGTACGCGTATCCGAAGTCGATGGCGGGCGTCATGCCGCGTGAAGTCAGATATTGGACGGTGAGGTTTGCGCCCTGATCGCAGAACGCAAAGTGATCAAAGCCGAGACTGCTGGGAAGCCAGCCGATCGAATTCGCTACGACCTCAAATGCGAGGAGGAGAAAAAGCCACCATAGCCGCCGTGAGCTGTGATCGACTGATTCGAATTGAGCCGCCATCCTACGTTCCAGACCTCGTCACCACCACCACCCGCAAAGCTAATCGCGGCTCCGCGCGATGCGGCCCGCCGAAAATAATTGCGGTCCTCAATCCACCCAGTGCCATTGCGCGAACAGCGCCGCGTACCAAGAAAGCCCCATCGCCATCCAGACGCACAGGCCCGCCATCAGCCAGGGCCGCTTGTCGAGCAATTTCGCGCCCGCGATGTACGCAGGGAAGAGAACGATCATATATCGGCTCATAGCCAGAAACGCATGTCCTGCGCAAAGCCAGGTCACAGCCAGGAACGCGAATGATGCCCCCGCCATCAGGAGCTCGGGGACGCTGAGCTCGGAGCGCATCGCGATTATGACGGCCGCGAACGCGACGAACACCCAAGGGTCGAGAGTGGACGGCAGTGGGATTCCCCGGAACAGTTGAGCCAGAGCCGCGAAGGCATAGAGCCCAGCTTTGAGCGACCAATGGGCTCCGTTGTTCCATCCGCTCTGAGAAGTTACGCAGGCAAGCGGCGCGCCGAACCTAAGGCCCAAGTACGTGCAGAAGGCCGCCAGACCGGAAATCGCAATTCCTAATCCGAGTAGCAACCGGGTCGCAGCCGCGAGCGTCCAGCGTGGGCGCGGCCACATGCAATACGCCAGTGGCGCAAGCATCACGATTCCGGTGGGACGAGTGGCAGTCAGGAGTCCGCACCACAGCGCGGCTCTCAGGTGTCGGCCGCCTTCCAGATCGATAAACGCCGCCATCGTGAGCGCCATAGCGAGCGATTCCGTATATCCGGCGGAAAGAAATATCGAGGCCGGAAAGAAACTTAACAGCGCCACGGCGCCGTTGGCGATCCGCGCGCCATAGTGCTCGCGGACATAGCGATAAAGCAGCACGACGGCGGCGATACTCGCGGTGTTGGAAACGATCAGAGAGGCGGTGGAAAACCGGACCTGAAATATCTTTGCGACGCACCACGACAACGCGGGATAAAGCGGAAAGAACGCGACGCTTTGCTGCACCGAGGAATCGGGCACGTAATGATACCCGCCGCGCATGATCGCCAGGTACCATCCGGAATCCCAGCGGAGAAGATTGCGCCAGAACGTGTCGCCGGCGTTCCACGCGCCGGGAAGATTGCCCGGCGGGATGAGTCTCGCGGCGAACACGATTGCGAGAAACACAACGAGGCGAGAGGCAAGGAAAATCGCGACGGGGATCGCGTATCCAGAGATGCGCACCGATTGAGGTCGCGCCACAGTGCATTCAATCAGCTCTGGAGGATTTCTACGTGCGACGTTCATCGCGACTTCTCGCTCGAGTGATACACGCTTGTTCCTGCCCCGGCCCCGTTGGTCCATCCGCGCAGCGATGGCACAACCGAGAGCGAACCGCCGGAGGAGAGTCGCTCACCGCCTGGAGTCCCGGAAAGGGTCAGCAAGCACCGTGCCGCAAAAAAACCGTCCGAAAGCACCCGCAATGTTGCGTGCGAGCAACGCCCCGGCACCCGGTGATCGCGTATCTGTGGTGATTCAGCACTCGGGGCTGACTGCGACGGTTTGATCGAATTCGGTCGCTGCGATTTGCTTCAACGCGCTTCGGGCCGTCTAGCCGAGCGCGGCGGCGGCGCGCAGGCATCGCTGGGTCGTCGGCCAATCGATGCAGGGATCGGTGACCGACACGCCGTACTTTAGGCCGGCGCGGCCGGCGGTCAGTGGCTGGTTGCCGGCTTCGAGATTGCTCTCGAGCATCACGCCCATGATCGCGCGCGAGCCGCCGCGAATCTGGCGAGTGAGCTCTTCGAGGACCGCGGGCTGGCGCCGATAATCCTTGTTGGTCTGCGCGTGCGAGCAATCGACGACGAGGCGCGGCTCGAGCCGATGCTTTTCGAGTATCGCGACGCATTCGGCGATGCTGCGCGCGTCGAAATTCGGATCGCGTCCGCCGCGCAGCACTACATGCGTGTCGGGATTTCCCGTCGTGCGCACGACAGCCGCGGCGCCGTCCTGGGTGATGCCGAGAAAAGAATGCGCGCGGCGCGACGACTCGACGCCGTTGATCGCGGCCTGCAGATTGCCCTCGGTGGTGTTCTTGAATCCCACCGGCATCGACAACCCGCTGGCCATCTCGCGATGGGTCTGCGACTCGGCGGTGCGCGCGCCGATAGCCGACCATGCGATCAGGTCGGCGATATATTGCGGCGTGATTGGGTCGAGCATCTCGGTCGCCGCGGGCAGGCCGAGCCGGTTGATTTCGAGCAGCAGGCGGCGCGCGATTCGCAGCCCCGCACCCATGTCGCAGGAATCGTCCATGTGCGGATCGTTGATCAGCCCCTTCCATCCGACCGTGGTGCGCGGCTTTTCAAAGTACACCCGCATGATCAGATAGAGCCGCGGCGCCAGCTCTGCGCGCAGCGCGGCCAGCCGATGCGCATAGTCGAGGGCGGCCTCGGGATCGTGAATCGAGCAGGGACCGACGATGCAGATGGTGCGCGGGTCGCGGCCCGCCAAGGCGGCGCGCAAGGTCTCGCGCGCCTCGACGACGGTGCGCACAACGGCGTCGTCAACCGGAAGTTCGTCCTTGAGCACGCGTGGCGCGATCAGCGCTTCGGTGCCGAGAACGTGCAGGTCCTGAATCTGATGCATCGCCAGAGCGATAATTATTAGCGGAAAGCTGGCGGCTAACAAAGCATGCGCCTGAGGTGATATGCCCGAAGCGTGGTGGCGCAACTTGCCGCGCGCCGGATCCGGGTCTAGTCTCGGCTGCGCAGGCATAAGCGCATCAACCGCGCCGTGGCTCGGTTCGGCGTCCGGCACGCGCTCGCATCGCGATGGCACAGCACGAATCAATCAAACCTGGCGAGTTTTCCGAACCTGGCGCACCCGGCGCACAAATCGCCGCCCGGATGCCCGCGCGGCGGCGGCGATGGTGGAGAAGGGTTGCGCTGTGGCGCGCGATCGCCGGGATGGGGCTGGCGCTGGCGGTGGGCGCGCTGATCGTCAGCGCCGAGTTTTCCGCGACGCTGGCGCATCGGACGAGCTACCTCAATCGGCGAATCGTATCGCTGAACAATGCGGTGCATCTACTGCGGCAGCGCCTGTCGTTCGCGGAAAGAAAATCGCAGACGGTGGAACAAAAGGCGAAATCCGGTGAGCTGCTCAAACGCGTGCTGGCCGCCCACGACGTAATGACGATCAAGCTCGAGGCCCCAGTATCTCCGCGCGTTGCGCCTGGCCCCGATACGCCGCGTCCGGCGACGGCGACACTAGCCTCGAGCGCGACCGAAGGCGCATCGGTCCTGCAGGTCGGAGGACTCGGCGCCGAGCCTGCACATCATGCGTACGCGGTATGGTGGGTCGGCAAGCGCGGGCATCGCGCTTTGGCGGGCCTATTTCACGTCGAGGCCGACGGCAAGGCGACGGTGCCGCTCGCGCCGGCGCCAAGCTCGACAGCGTCGGTGCTGGTCACGAGCGAGCCGGAGTCGGGCGATCCACCGGCGGCTCCGGCGGGTCCGGCGGTTCTGCGCAGCGTCGTATCGCGGTGAGCGTGGGCGAACTCGAATCATGGCGGAGTAAACCGTCAGAGACCACGACGACACCAAGGCACAAAGGCAGTTTCCTGGTGTCTTCGTGACTTGGTGGGAGCCCGTTGAATTGGCGGTTTGGGCGTGGATGTTTCCTCGATGCGTCTCGGCTACTATTGTCGAGGTGGTGTCGGAGCAATGTGATGTGGTGCGCTCGAGCGCGCGCGGCGCGCGATGAGCTATGGGCTCGAGACCGGGGGTGGAGCGGCGGCTTTACGGCGGCGCGGCTTGCTGGGTTACGGAACGAGCTTCTGGCTGGTCTTCTGGGCGACCTTCGCGCTTAATTGCTCGAGCAATCTGTTCGTTCTGTATCCCCTGCAACTGCTGCACTTCGGCGCGAGCGCGGAAATTATCGGCACCGTGATCGGCACCTGGTCGCTGGCGTCGCTGGCGGCGCGTCCCGCGGCCAGTCCGCTGATCGAATGGCTGGGCCGCCGGCGCACGGCGATGTGGCTGTTGTGGGGCGACGTTTTCGCGCTCGCGCTGTACATCCCGATTCATTCGCTGGGAGTCCAGATCTACGCGGTGCGCGCGCTGCACGGCGCGATCGAGGGCACCGCGCGCGTGGCGCTGTTCGCGATGGTCTTCGATCTGCTGCCCGAGGGCCGCGAGGGCGAGGCGATGTCGGTGTTCAGCACCTGCGGGATGGGCTCGGCGGCAATCGCGCCGTTGTTCGGCGAATTCCTGATCCGCGGGTTTGGCTTCACCGTGTTCTTCGTCGCGGCTTGCGTGCTGGCCGCGATCGCCGGCGCGCTGGCGCGGCTTACCGCGGACGACTCGCGCAGCGCCGCGGCCGCGCGCGGCGAAAATCGCGCCGAAGCTCCGCCCGGCTACCGCGCGCTAATTCTGGATGCGCGGCTGCTGCCGGTGTGGATCGCCACGCTCAGTTTCGCGCTGGCGATCTCGTGCCGGCTGAGTTTCGTCGCGCCGTTCGCGACCGAGCGCGGAGTCGAGCAGTTCGCGTGGTACTTCACGATCTACAGTATCGTCGCGATCTTCGCACGAATCGGCGGCGGATGGCTGATGGATCACTTGGGGATCGAGCGGATGCTGGCGCCGTCGATGCTCACGCTGGCGCTCGGAATCGCGCTCATTGCGGGGACCGGGCATCTCGGGATGCTCTACGCAGCGGCGATCCTGGGCGGGCTCGGACACGCGTACGTCTATCCGGCGTTGAGCGCGATGGTTATTGCGCGCACGCGCGGCAATGCGATCGGGCGCTCGTCGATCGTGTACCAGTCGCTCTACGATCTGGGTTCGATGGCGGGTCCGTACTCGCTCGGCGCGGTGGCGATGATATTTGGATACGGGCCGATGTTCGTGCTGGCGGGGGCGATCGCGGTGGCTGGCGCCGTGTACTTCGCGGCGGTGGAACCCGGCTCGCGGGTGCGCCGCCTGGCGTAACTGGAGCGCGCGGCGCGGGTTATTCCATCGGGACGGTCATCTCGATCAGCACGCCGAAACCGATGAGCGCCATCGCGGCGAAATTTTCCTGAATCGCGTCGCCGGTCCACAGCAAGTACAGGCCCGCACCGAGCGAAGCGAGCGAGATCAGTCGTTTCATCAGGCATTCCCCTTTTCTCCGCGGCGGCGGACGGCGTTCGTATAACAGAAAGTAGAAGATTGTGAACTATGAGTAAAGCCCGGATTGGCCGCTGGAAAGCGGGGCGGAGACGCGGCGCGGGCGCGGAAGCGAAAAGAAAAATTGTTGGGGGGCTTTCCTCGCGCGAGGGTGGGTGCTAGTTTGCGCCTCTCGTTAAGGGCGATCCCGCCAGGGTTGTGGAAAATCGGTTGCGTGAAAGCGTGGGCTGATTGACACGTCCGCTTCAGAGCGGTATCGTTCTTGTTCGCCCCGAGTGGGGGCTGGTCTTTGAAAACTGAATAGTAGTGCATGCCTTAATTGGTAGGCGGGGGATCGGAAGCGATCCTAAGCCTGTCCGATTTCTTTGAAATTGCGGTCAGTCCATCCGTTTTCGGACGCGTTAGCCCGTGTCCTTAAACGGTGGTGACGATGAGCTATAATGGAGAGTTTGATCCTGGCTCAGAACGAACGCTGGCGGCGTGCCTGAGACATGCAAGTCGTGGGAGAATGTCGTAGCAATACGGCTAGTAAACCGGCGCACGGGTGAGTAACACGTGGACAACCTGCCTTG
>DATKSQ010000004.1:0-5878 GCA_035531615.1 Binataceae bacterium (SeqCode) | reverse complement strand
CGTATTTGATACGGTGCGACGGGAGTCTTGGGTTTTTTGCGGCAACTCTGTGCGTCAGACTGTAGGTGGTCCAGAATAACGCGGCGCCCGCGCATCGCGCGGGCGCCGCGCGCATCCTACGCGGGGCACGTGCGGTTGAGTATGAAATCCGTGGCGTGCTGTGCCTGGGCGGCGGCGTGCACAACAAGTTTGCGATCATCGTGCAGCTTCTTGAGCCAGCCGGCAACGTAGGCGGCCTGATTCTCAAGGACGGCGGTTGATATTCCGGCTTCGGCACAGAGATACGCGGCGGACATTTCCGCAACGAGCTCTTCGGCGGCATATATTGGCGAACCGAACGGCGCGGCTTCAGCGATCGATTCGCGGTTGAGCCGCTTCGGGTGGCCGGTTGCGTGACTCATCTCATGTTAGGTTCTATCCTAGATGCGTACTTTGTGTCCTGATTGAGCGGTGGCCCCCGGCGTGTAGAATGACGCGGCGCGTCGCGGTCTGAGCAGGGGGAGTGCGAGGGGGACCGTCCCCCTCGCCAGTCCGTGTAGTACTGACGCGGTAGGGCGCGCGGGTCTTGGTGGGAGGTGCGGTGGTGGCGGAGTTGGTTTTCTCTACTGCTTCATTTTGTCCTCTTGGATTAGCTACTCCGGATGTCCCGATACTGCTCGACGCACAGATGCGGTTGATCGAACCTGGCTGCGGGTGGTTTCTGCATCTGGCGCTGGTACAGGGACGAACGCGCAGTCCGGCGACCTGGCGCACGTATGCAGAAGCGCTCTACGACTGGTGGCAGACCTGCGAGGCAAATGGCTGGCCGTGGGATCGAGTCGGTTACGATGAAGTCGCGGCGTACCGCAACCGGATGCTGAGTGGCACGAGCGATCTGACCGGGCGTCCGTACGCACGCAGCACGATCAACGGCCGTCTCCGTATTCTCGCGCTGTTCTATAGCTGGTGTGCGCAGCGCGGATTGATCGCCGGCATGCCTTTCGCGACTGGAGAGCTTGCAGTGGGTCGTGCGCGAGCGCCACAGATGCTCGCACACCTCGATGCGCGCGGTGGCCGGCAGAAGGTCAATGAGTTGACGGTGCGTCACACGCGGCCATTGCCGCGCGCCTTGCCGATCGCGGAGATCCGGCGGGTGATGACGGGCATGGGCGCGCGGGATCGGTTAATCGTGGAATGGGCACTGATGACCGGCGCGCGACGCATGGAGATCGCGGGCCTTAAGCTCGTACAGCTTCCGGCTACGGACTCGTTGCGGAGCGACGATCAGCCAGTGGTTCCGATTCGGCTCGAGACCGCCAAGGGCGCGAAGCCGCGCCATATCTATCCGCCGCTCGCGCTGATCGATCGAACTCGCGCGTACGTGCGCGAGGAACGCGCAGTCGCGCTGCACGGGCCGCGTTATCACGATGATGCCGAGTCTGCGCTGTTTCTCACCGATGATGGCCGTGCACTCACGCCGCGTCGCATCGGCGCGATCTTCAGTGAAGCGTGCCAGCGCGCGGGCGTGGCCGGTACGTTCCACGCTCTGCGTCATACGTTCGCCGGTGCGATGCTGGCCTTTCTGCAGCGCCAGACACAGCGCCTTCCGGAGCTCAATCCGTTGCTCACGCTGCAGACGATCCTCGGCCACGCCGATCCGTCGACCACGATGATCTATCTGCGGATGCTGGCGACGGACCTGACCGCGATCGAGAACGCGCTCGGCGGTTTGTATGAGGCATTGGCGTGAGCGCCAATGCTCGACGGCGCAAGGATTATCGGATCGCACCGTCTCAGCCGCCATCGTCATCACCCAACTCGGGGTTAATCGTAGAGCTCTTCGATGAGCGCGGCGCTCTAGTTCGGCGCTTCGATTTCGGCGCCCTGGGCGCACCGCCGCTGATGTCGCGCGAGTTGGCGCTCGCGTTCCGCGGGCATCTCGCCGACAAGAGTCCTTCGGTGTGGGCTGCGACCTTCGGTTCGGGCATCCACCACTGGCTGCGCTTTCTATCGGAACGCGAGGGCTGGGCCGGGCGGATTGAGTCGCTGCGCGAGGTCGATCGAGCGCTGGTCTGCGAGTTCATTGCCTGGCTCGACCGTCCGCCGCATAAAGTGGGAACGCGGTACGCGCGCTGGTCGGCATTCAAGCAGCTGCTCGCATGGCTTCAGCGCCACCGGCCGGAGCTGGTGCATCCCGAACTCGAGCTTCCATTCAACCCCTTTCCACGCAAGAACGCGGCGGCGCGTCCACGCCAGGCGCTATCGCGCGCAGAGCTCGACGCGGTGCTGGCCGCGTGCGCGCGGGATATCGAATCGAGTTGGGCGACCTTCCGCGAAGGGCGAGAGGCTCTCGCCGAGGTCGAGCGAACCTCCATCGCCGCGTTCGGGCTAAACCGGCTGAACCTCGATCATCTGGGCGTGCTCCTTGCGGTGCTCCATGATCGCTTTGGCGGGTTGGTACCGCTGCAGCGCGCATTCGTTGGGCGCCGTGCCGGGCACTCGTCGTTGTTGCACGCGATCCAGCGGCGCGGTGGCACCGGGATAGTCAGTCGCTATCTGCACGCCGATCCAGCCACGCTGATTCCTTTCATGATCGCGATCGCGGCTCAGACCTTCGCCAACCCCGAGGCGCTACGCCATATGCGGCGCGGCTGCATGAGCGAGCATCTGATGCTCGACGGCCGCGTGGTAGTGAGTTGGTCGAAGGGCCGCGCCACTCGAGTACAGCGGCGCAGCTTCCTGCGCGATCGAACGCTTTCCGTGCCCAACCTGATCGACCGGGTGCTGGCGTTGACGGAGGTGCTGGTTGCGCACGCGCCGGCGGCGGAGCGCGACCGGCTGTTTCTGTGCGGCGAGGTGATGGCCACGCGGCGCGTCGTGCTCATTCCCGATTACCTGGTGAGCGTCCACGTCCGTCGATTCGTCAAGCGTCACGGCTTGTGCGGCGCCGACGGCCAGCCGCTCAAGCTCAGTCTCGCGGCGCTGCGTGCGACCGGGCTCACGCTCGCGCATGAGGCGCTCGGCTACGATCTGATCAAGACGCAGGCTCTCGCCAACCACGCTTCGCCCGATACGACCCGTCACTACGTCGAGCGGCCCGCGGTGCGCGCGGCGCAGCAGGTCGGGCTCGCGCGTTTGCAGGGGCGTTTCGTCTCGTGGGTGCGCGGTGATCCCGAGGTGGTCGCGCGCGAACTCGGCGTCAGTATAGATGCAGCTGTCGATATCGCACTGGGCCGCAACGCCACGGCCAGCGGATTCACCTGTGCCAATCCTCTCGCTGGCATCGGGCCTGGACAGAGGCCCGGACGGTTGTGCACGGCGTGGCTCGGCTGCTTCACCTGCCCGAATGCAGTGATTCCGTTCGAAGCGGAGACCTTGGCGCGCCTGCTGCAGACGCGCGCGGCGCTAACGGAATCGCGCGCCAAAGTAGACGCCGAACGCTGGCGGGTCCTGTACGCGCCCAAGCTCGAGATCCTCGAACGCGACGTGCTGCCGCGGTTTCCGGACGAACTGATCACCGAAGCAACGCATCTGGTGAGCGGACTCGCGCCGCCGCCGCCCATCGAATGAGCGCCGCCTTGCTTCCCGATCTGAGTGCGACTGATTCGGTTACTGATGACCGCACCGCACGGCCTGTGTCGCGGCGCAGCCTATGGAGCGATCCGGTCTGGGAACTCGATATCGACGTGGCCGGCCGGCGCGCCGATCAGAAGCGGGTGCGCTGGGGCGTCGCGCTCGCGGACGGTTCGCGCCTCACCGATCCGCAACACGCCGATCTGCTCGAGGCCGCACGCCGCTTCCTGTGGTCGATGGCGGTTGATCCGCCGCACGGGCGCAGGCGCAGCTCGCCGTCGAGCCTGTTCACCAAGGCCGGCGCGCTGCTCACTCTGATCCAGTGGATGGCCGGCGAAGGCTTTGCGGCCTTCCGGTCGTTGGATCGCTCCGCCGTCGACCGCTATCAAGCTTACGTCCAACAGCGCCGCGGTCCACGGCCGGGAAAGAGCAGCCCGATTACGGTCGGCAACTATCTGCGCATATTGAAGGACCTCTATCATCAGCGGACGAAGCTGCCCGACGCGCTCAGCTTCGATCCGTTCCCGCATACCACTGCGGGGCTGGTCGCCGGTGTCTGCCGCGCCACGCGCCGCGCCATCGCGTTCATCCCCGACGCCGTCGCGATCGATTTGATCTCGAAAGCGCTGCACTGGATCGAGCGCGAGACCGACGGCATTCTCGAACAGCGCGACCGCTACCAAGACGCACTGCAGCTGGCGCGCGCTCGTGGCATCAGCGAACGCGAGTCCCGGCGGTGCGCCTTCCACGCGATCCGCGCGCGGCTCAAAGAGCCTCATCCACCGGCTCCGGCCGGGCGCTTAATCACCACCAAGCACGATATCGATCGCTGCTTAAAGTATCTCGTCGACGCCTGCTTCATCGCCATCGCCGGATTCGTTGGCATGCGGGCGAGCGAGATCCTCTCGATCCGCATCGGTGCGATTGAGTATTCGCCGCTTGGCGCGAGCGGAGCCAAACAGGCCTATCTCGTCGCGCGCCTGTTCAAGACCGCCGAAGTGGGCGGACGCCTTGAACGCTGGCTCGCGCCAGCGCCTGTGGTCACCGCAGTCAAGGTACTGGAGCGCGTCAGCGAACCGCTCCGGGTGGCCTCGGGCCGCGACGAACTCTTCCTGACGCGCAACACCCAGTACTGCCAGGTGATCGGCATCACGAACATGCATATCAACTGGCGCATTCGCGAGTTCGCTGCATACAACGGCGTGCGCCATCACGAGGGACGGGCATGGCCGTTCTCGACTCATCAGTTCCGCAAGACCTTCGCGCGCTTCATCGCCCGGCGCGACCGTTCGCAGCTGCTTGCCCTGGCCGATCATCTGAAGCACGTCTCGGTGGCGATGACCGCGAAGGGCTACGTCGGGACCGATTTCGATCTGCAACAGTTGGTCGACCATGAAGGACAGATCGAGACGGCCACGGCGCTCGACCGTTTCCTTTCCGCCGATCGCCTCGCCGGCAAGATGGGCGAGCGCATCGCCGCCGGCAATGCTTCCTTCCGCGGCCGCGCCGGCCAGCAAGTGCGGCGCGACTATATAAAGTTCGTGCTCAACGAGACCGATCTGAGTATCCACGCCTGCGAGTACGGCTGGTGCGTGTTCCAGGCCGAGACCGCGCGGTGCGGCGGCAGGCTTGCGCCCGATCCTGCCGGGCGCAGTCCCGCGGTTTGCCTCGATTGCGCCAACTTCGTGGTCGAACCAAAACACGCTCCCTACTGGCGCGAGCGTCATGCGCGCAACCGCAGGATCATGCCGAACGCTTCGCGTCTAACTCGCGCCGCACTCGATGAAGCGATCGCTCAATGTGACCGGGTGCTATCCCGGCTGGAGGGGAACCATGTCGAAGATTGCCGTGGAGGGCCGGCGCAACCGCGCGGCCCGCGCCTATCTCGCCGCACTCGATCGCCTGATCGAGGCCAAAGCAACGCATCCCGATTACGCCGGACGCCCGGTCCGCATCACCCCAGCCGCCGTCGCTAAGGAAGCGCGCCGCAGCCGCAATCCCCTCTATACCACGCATCGCGCGCTGCTCGCCGAGATCGAGGCCGCCGCTACAGGTCCGACGCCGGCGAGCGATCTTGCCGCGACCGTCGCCCGGCTCGCAGCGAGCAACGCCGAACTCCGGGGCGTCATCCAGCAACTGCGGATCGACAAGCGCAACCTCGCAACCGAAAACCTGTCGCTACTGCATCGCGCTCGGCTTGCCGAAGACCGGCTTCGCGCCCGCGACCGCGAACTCGCTGCGCTCAAGCGGCCAGTGCCTGCCCGCGTGATCCCAAGTGGACCAAATCGTGCGGCTCTATGAGGACACTTGCGACAGTACATATCTC
>DATKSQ010000003.1:0-13601 GCA_035531615.1 Binataceae bacterium (SeqCode) | reverse complement strand
TCGGTCTTTTCTGAACGATCCGCAGGTCCGACCATACGGTTTCGTAGGTGGCTTGACCCATTTCGGAGAGTCGCCGAATTGCGTCTGTTGAACGATCTGCGTCCTCCCGCGTCTTCCCCTGTTGGCGGCGAGCGAATTAAGCGCGATAGTTATCCTTGCCGGCAGTGGTAATCGACATCGACGGGGTGAGGGATGGGGCAGACGACGGCGGAGCGGGCGGCAACCCAGGCGGACGAGCGATCCGGTAACGCCGAGCGTCCACCCGCGGCGTCGTCGGCGATTATCGTCGCCACCGTCATCCTGCTGGTCTATCAGGGCTACACGCTGTCGATCGCCGGGGTCGCGGCTCCGTGGATCGCCAAGAGCTTTAACCTCACCCAGCCGCAGCTTGCGCGGCTGTTCGCGTGGATGTCGTTTTCGGCGGTCGGCTCGCTATTGCTCGCTCGCCTGGCGGATCAGGTCGGGAGGCGGAGGATTATCGTTGTCAGCCTACTCCTGACGCCCGTGTTTTCGGCCGGTGCGGCGCTGTCGCCGCATCCGCTCTCGTTCGCGGTCTTCCAGATTTTTATTTCAGCGCTGCTCGGCGGCTCGGTCTCGTCGGCGATAGTGCTGCTCGCCGAGGAGCTGCCGGTCGATCGGCGCGCGCAGGGCCAGGGCTTCGCCGCATTCGCCAGCGCGGTCGGCGGGGTACTTGGATATCTGCTAATCCCATTTCTTCTCAAATGGGGATACTCGTGGCGATGGTTGCTCGCACCGTCAGTGGCGGGCGCGATCCTGGTGTGGCCCGTAACCCGGATGCTGCCCGCGGAGGTCCGGTTCACGCACGCGGCCTCGACGGCCTCGCGCAGTCATAGCCATTTCTACGATATCCTGCATCCGCTCTACCGCCGCCGATCGCTCACTTTGCTGGCCTGCGCGGCGCTCGACACGATGGCGGGGACGGCGGTCAACGGATGGCTGTACTTCGAGGCGGTCTCGATTATCGGTCTCGAGCCCGGCAACGCGAGCACGCTGGTGGTGGCCGGGATGGTGGTCGGGATGATCGGCTTTCCCATCGGGGCGTGGACCTCGGAACATCTGGGCCGCGTCCCGACCGTCGCGTGGTTCGGCGGCGCCGCATGGCTGGGCGCGATCGCGTTTTACTGGGGACCGGCCGGCACGACCGTCCATCCGATGTTCTTTCTGTTGATAGCATACTGCTGGTTCAAGGTCGGCTCGGCGGTGATGACGGTGGGCGCCAACGCGGCCGCAACCGAGCTGTTTCCCGCCGACCTGCGCACCACGATGGTGGGATGGCAGATGGTCACGGGCGCGTTCTTTTCGATGCTCGCACAGGTGGTGATCGCGGCTCTTATCGGACCGCTCGGCGGTCTCGAAAACGTCATCCGCTATTTTGCCCTGCTCGGTATCCCGAGCGCGATTCTGTTCGGCATGTTTATCGACGAGACGCGCGGGATGAAGCTCGCGGTGGCTTCCAAGGAAGCACAGTGGGATCGGCTGCGCGGGCTCTCCGGGAGCCAATCCGAGGAGCAGGCCGGCGACTCGGTCAACTAGGAAAGGCGCCAACCAAAGCGGACCACGACCATGACGACCCGGGCCAAACTGAATATCGCGACAATGCTTGCCGCGCTGGCCGTCGTAGTCATGATCTGTGCCGGCGCCGCCACCGGCCACGCCACCCGCCGCCGCCATCACCATCGCAAGAAGCACGCGACCGCAAGTCCTCGGCCGACCGCGACGCCAACGCCCGCGATGGATCCGCTGGTGCTCGTGACCGGCGGAGTCGGCTCCGTGCAGGTGCTCACAGCGACCAGTCCCAAAGTTCTCGACAGCGCTGAGGTGTACGAGCCGCAGGCGGGAATATTCATCCCGATCGACAAAATGAAGTCGCGCCGCGACCGCCAATTCGCGACTCGGCTCAAAGACGGCCGCGTGCTGATCGGCGGCGGCGTCGATACTATTATGGCTCCGCTGATCATGTTTCCGGGACCGCCGATGCCTTCGACGCTCGGTTCGACGGAAATCCTCAGCCCGGCCGATGGCTCATTCACCGAATCCGCGCCGATGCTCGACGCGCGCGACGAGCCGACCGGCACGCTCTTGCGCGACGGCAAGGTTCTGGTCGCTGGCGGCGGCGCCGCTGGCGCCGAACTCTATGACCCCGCCGCCAACAAATTCATCGCCACCGGTGCGATGAGCGCGGATCGCTTTGGACAGACCGCGACGCTGCTGCCCAACGGCAAGGTGCTGATGATTGGCGGCGGAAGCGCGCACGCCGAGCTCTACAACCCGTCCAAAGCGAAGTTCGCGGCGGCGGGCTCGATGAGCACCGATCGCATCTTTCACACTGCGACGCTGCTCAAGGACGGTCGCGTGCTGATCGCGGGCGGCAGCCCATACGCGCGGCGCTCCCCGCTCGACACGACCGATCTCTACGACCCTCGAACCGGAAAGTTCAAGTCGGGACCAAAGATGACCAAGCCCCGTGCGGGCCACACCGCGACCCTGCTCAAGGACGGCCGCGTGCTGATCGCGGGGGGAGCGGCCGACAGCTCCGCCGAATTGTTCAATCCCGCAGCCAATAAATTTACTCCCGCCGGACCGATGAACATTCGCCGCTATGGTCATAGCGCCAAGCTTTTACCCGACGGCCGCGTCCTGATCGCCGGAGGCTGGAACAAAAGCTACAGCCCGCTTGCAAGCGCCGAGCTGTTCGATCCGAAAACCGGCAACTTCACCCCGACTGGCGATATGACTCACGCGCGCGCCGGCGCGTCGGCGACCCTGATCTGGGCCCACACGCCGATAACCTGGTTTCGCCCCACCCCAACCGCGACGCCTACGCCGACGGCAACTGCAACTGCCACGGCAACCGCGACTGCCACTGTGACCGTCACTCCCACCGCGACGGCCACGGCGACGCGCACCCCAACCGCCGCCGCGAGGCCGACCGCGAGACCGATCGCGCGTGTAACTTCGAGCGCGCGGCCGACGCTGTCCGCGTCGCCTCGCCCAAGCCCGTCGCCAACAGCCAGGCCGTCACCCGAGCCGACGCTCACCGCGACATTAACCGCAACCGCCACGTCGAGCGCGGCTAAAACTCCGACGCCGAGCACGACCGCGACTGCAACGCCGGGCACGACCGAGAGCCCGCCGCCGTCGCCGCAGCCCACAAGCACTCCGGCGCCGACAGCATCCGCATCGTCACGCGCCGAATGAAAGCTGATATCAGAGCAATCCAGCGAACCGGAGGATCCAAATTATTGGCGCAGCAAAGATGCGATGCGGGTAAACGGCGACCGCGTAAACTTCGCGGCCTGTCTGGGTGCGCTGAAAGAATTAGCCGAACAGATGTCGGCTAGGACTACCTGAGAGCAATGATATCGTCCTTCCAAGCCTCTCCCCAACTGGTCGGAAATCATTGCGAATTTGTATAATCTTATATAAATTGTCTAATATGAGGCGCGCTTCCGACCCATCGTTTACGCCGGAAATGTGCCGCGCGGGCCGCGCTCTTCTCGGCCTCACCCAAGCTCAATTGGCCCGGCAAGCCGGCGTTTCCCGGCTCACCGTCGCTCATTTTGAGCACGCCGCGCGCCAACCCATTGCGGCCAATCTCGCTGCCATCCGAAAGACTCTTGAAGCATCCGGGATCGCCTTGCTTCCGGGCGGCGCCGTTCTCCTCGACGCGGCCACGCCTTCCACCACTTCGCGCTCTCGAGAGCTTCCCGCGGTTGTCCGCATTCTTCGCACGGCTGCGCCCCGCCTCCAGCAACTGGGGGTGCGGCACCTCTCGCTCTTCGGCTCGACCGCACGCGGAACTCATCGCCCGGACAGCGACGTTGATTTGCTGCTCGACCTTGACACTCGGCGATCCATAGACCTGCTCGACTACGCAGGAATAGTCGCCGAGATTCAAAAACTAGTTCCACAACGCGTTGACGTCGCTCGCCGCGATAAACTCAAATCGCACGTCGCGCCAGGGGCTCTTCGCGACGAAATCAATGTCTTCTAGCGATCGCTCACGACGCCTGCGCGATATTCTTGAAAACATCGCGCGGATCCGCTCCTACATGCGGAGTGTCGGCGCACCGGAACTCGCCGCCGATCGCAAGACGCAGGATGCCGTCGAGCGTTGCCTGGAGCGGATTTGCGAAGCCGCGCGGAAACTGGGCGACAGCCTTGACGCCAAATATCCCGAGGTGGAATTCGACAAACTCCGCCAACTCGGTAGCGTGCTCCGCCACGATTACGACGATATCGATAAAGATATGCTTTGGCGCTCCGTCACCGAACGCCTCGATCCCCTTGAACACGCCTGCCGCCGCGAGCTCGCCGACGCCCCGCAGTGATCCCGCTCGGGGATATAGCCGTCATTTGGAGGAGGCACGCATCGACGCGCCCCCTCGGGTAATTCCACTCAACCGGTTAGCGTGGTCCCAAGCGTATTGGACTGGCTACTCCCTTACTTCGATGGTTACTGAATGAGGTTTTTTTAGGACTTCGACCGCGACGGCGCCGTCGGTGCGGCGGAGCAGGAGCGATACGGTCTCGGCGCCGACGCGGAGGTCTTCGATCTTGAGCCATTCGAGCCACGGCGGCAGCGCGGGCGATTCTATAGTCACTCGTTTCTCGGCGCCCAGCACGCTCAGCCCCAGCATCGATTGCACGATTGCAAAGACGCTGGCCGCCGACCACGCCTGCGGATGGCACGCGGTCGGATAGGGTACAGGTCCGATCTCGGGACTGCGCTCGAAGCCGCACAGCAGTTCGGGCAGACTGCCGATCTGCAAGCGCCCGCCGGCATCGAAGAGCGCCTCGAGGATCTTGATCACGCCCTGCCGATCTCCGGTTCGCCCGAGCGCCATCGCGACGAGCGCGTTGTCGTGCGGCCATACCGAGCCGTTGTGATAGCTCATCGGGTTGTAGCGGCGTTCGTTGGCGCTGAGCGTGCGCACGCCCCATCCGGAGAACATATCGGGCGCGAGCAACCGCTGGCACATCGCGGCCGCATGGTCGCCCTCGATTAGGCCGGTTGCGATCGCGTGCGCGCCGTTTGAGGCCATCACTTCGCACGGACGTTTGTCGCCGTCGAGCGCCAGCGCGAGCATCCCGCTGCGTTCGAGCCAGAATTCGCGCAGGAACGCACCCTTGAGTGCGGCTGCGCGGCGCGCCAGCTTTCCCGCGACTTCAGTGCGGCCGAGCCAACCGGCGACTTCCCCAATCCGGGTATAGGCCGCGAAGAGGTAGCCCTGCACCTCGGCCAGCGCGATAGGCGCCTTGGCGAGCGAGCCGTCGGAGTGCGAAATGGAATCGAAGGAGTCCTTCCAGCCCTGGTTCGAGAGCCCGCGCGGCGTCCTGCGGCTGTACTCGACCATCGCGTCGCCGTCGATATCGCCCCACCTTTCGATCCATTCGAGCGCGCGCTGAACGTTGGGCCACAGCTCATGCGCGATCGTCAGGTCGCCGGTGACCCGCGCGTATTCACCGACTAGCCACAGGAACAACGGAGTGGAATCGACCGAGCCGTAGTAGCGGCCGAAGGGAATCTCGCCGGTGGCGGCCATCTCTCCGGCGCGGACTTCGTGCACGATCTTGCCGGGCTGCTCGTCGCGCGTGTCGTCGATCCGCGTGCCCTGCATCGCGGCGAGCGCGCGCAGGGTCTGCCCCGCGATATTGGAGTTGAACGCGAGCAGAAAGAGCGAAGTGACAATACTGTCGCGGCCGAAGAGCGTGGCGAACCACGGAATTCCGGCCATCATGAAGTTGCCCTTGGAATCGCCGCCGATAATCGAGGTCAGATCGGCCATCGAGACCCGGAGCAGCCGGTTGAAGAGGTCATCGCTGGTGCTGAGCTTCGCCCATTGGCTATCGCGCTCGGAGATCTCCTCGCGCCGGGCGCTCAGTGCGCGGTCGAAATTCGGCGCGGAACCGCTGGCGGCGGGCGGGGGCTCGAGGCGGCAGGTAATCCGGGTCTCGAGCGTCACCGATTGATCGGGTTCGAGCTCGAGGATGAACGAGGCGCACTCGCTGCCGAGGTGGACCGGCTTAGGGTCGAAAGCAAGCTCGGTGGTTCGGACCACGTGATCAAGTCCGCGGTAACTCAGCGTCACGGCGTCGCGGGTCTTCTTTGGCCGCGCGCGTTTGCCCTTGCGCTTGCGCTTGACGCCGCGCACTTCGAACAAATCGGCGAAGTCAGAGCCGAAGAACAGATCGATCGGCAGACGCACCCGATCCCGCGTATAGTTGCGCGCCGTGAGGCGGTGAAACAACGCGGCGTCCTCGAGCACCCAGCTTCGTTCGAGCTGGATCGACGTGCGCGGCAGCGAGATCGCTCCGCCCTTGGCGCGCAGATGCGGATTGGTCAGGTTGATCCGCAGCTCGGCGTTGTCGTCGCTCAGGTAGGAATTGAGGAAGCAGGGCGCCTTGCCGTCGACCAAAATCTCGAAGCGGCTGAGAAAGCGGGTGTCGCGATGAAACAGCCCCAGCGCCTCGAGCGGTGACAGCGCGATATCGCCGGTGGTATCGAACACCGCGAAGCTCTGCGCGTGGGCGAGCACCCGGCTGGCGCCGGTGGTGGCGCCCGAAGATGCGAGCACGTAGTACTCGGAGCCGACCTTGAGCGTGATCGGCGCGGGCCGCCGCCCCGCCACGGCGCGGCGGGGCGGCCTGGAAACGTGCGCGGGCGCGGGCTTGCGCGACTTCATCGCGCGGCGCCCGCCGCGCCGCTTGAAATCAGAGATTGGGCATGGGGCCGCGATGAATTCCTGACCATACTCACTTCCTCGACTGGCTATTCAAGACTGGCTATTTGACCGGGGTGTGGCCCTGCGCGATCAGCCGGCGATAGACGCGCACGTAATTGTCCACCATCACATCGGCCGAGAAGCGCGCCTCGAATTCGGCGCGGCATCCCGCCCGCGAGAGCGTGGCGGCCTTTCGCACCGCCGCCACCATCTCGTCCACGGTGCTGGCGATCACGCCCGATACTTCGGGCTTGATAATCTCCCGCACCGAGCCGAACGGGCGCGCGACCACTGGCGTTCCGCACGCCATCGATTCGATCATCGTCAGCCCGAACGGCTCGGGCCAATCGATCGGAAACATCAGCGCGATCGCGTTGCCCAGAAACTCGCTCTTCTCGACTTCGTTGATCTCGCCGATATACTCGATATCGGGCGGAGACAGGCGCGGCTCGATGACGGTTTCAAAGTAGGCGCGATCGACCACATCGACCTTGGCCGCCATCTTGAGCGGAATTCCGACCTTGCGCGCGACTTCGATCGCAAGGTCGGGGCGCTTCTCCGGCGAGATTCGTCCCAGAAACGCAAGGTACTTGCCAGGATTCGGGCTGAAATGCAGCAGATCGCGCGGCAATCCGTGATAGATGGTTTCGACCCAGTTCATGAACTGGAGCGGAACCCGCTGCGCGTCGCTGATCGAAACCGCCGGGACGCTGCGGTAGCGATGATAGATCGGGCGCAGGTCGTCGATATCCAGCCGTCCGTGCATCGTCGCCACAGTGGGCACGCTCACCAGCCGGGCAAACGGAAAGCTCCAGTAATCGATATGCGAGTGAATTATGTCGAAGCGATCCTCGGCGCCCTCGTACACGTCGCTGATCATCGGTAGCTGGATAAAGGTGCCGAGCTCGGGTATGCCCGCCAGACGCAGCGCGGTCGGATATCCGGGCGAGAGCTTGGCGCGGGTTATGGAATCGCCCGAGGCGAACATCGTCACTTCGTGGCCGCGGCGGACCAGCTCCTCGGTGATATTGGAAACCACCCGCTCGGTGCCGCCGTAGAGCTTGGGAGGAACGCGCTCGTAGAGCGGCGCTATCTGCGCGATCCGAAGCGGGCGCGAGCTGGCGCCGCCCGTGGCTCGCGATGCATCATTGGTTTTTTCCAATTTGCGACACTCCTGTGTTGTGCGATGCCGACCTGCCACCGCGTCTGATGGATTATGCCAGCATCGCCCCGGCCAGAAAATATACGCGAGCCGAGGCGCTGGAAAGGCTGGACAGGATTGTTGCGAACCGGCAATACCGGCAATATGTGTCCTCGGAGCCGCGCCGAACCCGGCAATTTTGAATGCGCCGCGCGCCTGACGCAAGCCGCCTCGAGCAGACTCGCCGGCCGACGCCAGGGGTACGGAAGGCCTGCTTCGCGTTACGCCGGTAATTTTTGGGCGGCCGGTTATCGAGACTTCGAAGGACTACGGCAGAGATGGCGATAGTTGCAAATTCCGAAGCCGAGAGTGGCTTGTTCAACTCGCTGATCGAGCACCACATCCGCTTCACCCTCGCCAAGCGCCGCATCGAACTTACCAAGCACGATTGGTATCGGGCCACCGCGCTGGTGGTGCGCGACATGCTGATCGAAAAGATGCTCGCGACCAGCAGGCGCTTCGAGCAGCGGCGGTCTAAAAGGCTCTACTACCTTTCGCTGGAGTTTTTAATCGGGCGCTCGCTCGAGAGCACTCTGTTCAGCCTGGGGATCATCGAGAACTGCCGCGATTTCCTTGCCGAGAATGGAATCGACTTGCAAATCCTGCTCGATGAGGAACCCGACGCGGCGTTGGGCAATGGCGGTCTGGGGCGGCTGGCCGCGTGCTATCTGGATTCGCTCGCGACTCTAGACATGCCGGGCTACGCATACGGGATCAACTACGAATACGGGCTGTTCCGGCAGGAGATTCGCGGTGGTTATCAGATCGAACGGCCCGACGCCTGGCAGCGCGAGACCTCGCCGTGGCTGGTCGCGCGCCCGGAGGAGCTGTGCCGGATTCCGGTTTACGGACGAATTGAAGACCACCTTGACCGCAACGGCGAGTACGCTCCGGAGTGGATGGATCAGCGCATCATCGTGGGCGTCCCTTCGGACCTGCCGATCGCGGGATTTGGCGGGCGCACGGTCAACTTCGTGCGGCTGTACTCGGCGCATACTTCGGACGAGTTCGACATGCAAATCTTCAACGCGGGCGACTATTTGAAGGCCGTCGAGCAGAAGATGCTCTCCGAGACCATCTCGAAGGTGCTCTACCCGTCCGATGCGGTCGCAGCGGGGCGCGAGCTGCGCCTGTTGCAGGAGTACTTCTTCGTCGCCTGCGCGGTCCGCGACATCATGCGTGGGTTCCTTCGCCGGGGAGAGGATTTTCTCGACTTTCCCGCACAAGTGGCTATTCAGCTCAACGACACGCATCCGGCACTGACTATTGCGGAGCTGATGCGCGCGTTTATTGATGATTATGACCTGCCGTGGAACGTCGCCTGGGAGATCACCCGCGGCGCGGTCGCCTATACCAATCATACCCTGATGCCCGAGGCGCTGGAGCGCTGGCCGGCTGATTTGCTCGGGCGGGTGGTGCCGCGCCATCTGCAAATCATCCACGAAATCAATCGCCGGTTTCTCGCCACCGCGGCCGAACTGTGGCCGGACGACCCGGAACGCCTCAAGCGGGTTTCGATAGTCGAAGAGGGCCACGAGCGCAAGATCCGGATGGCACACCTCGCGATCATCGGAAGCCACTCGGTCAACGGGGTGTCGGAGCTTCATTCGGAGCTGCTGCGAACCCGGCTGGTTCCCGATTTTTTTCAAATGTGGCCGGAACGCTTCGGCAACAAGACCAACGGGGTGACCCAGCGGCGCTGGCTGTTGATGGCCAATCCCGGTCTCGCGAGCCTGCTCGACAACTCGATTGGCTCGGGTTGGGTAACGGACCTGGAGCAACTCGGAAGGGTCGAAGAGTTCGCCGCCGATGCGCAGTTTCTGCGCAACTTCAGCGCGATCAAGCGCGCGAACAAGGAACGGCTCGCCAGGATTGTCAATCGAGTCGCGGGGGTGGACTTTGATCCCGCCGCGATCTTCGACATCCAGGCCAAGCGAATCCATGAGTATAAACGCCAGTTGCTGATGGCGCTCGGGATCGTGCATCAATATCTGCGGGTGGTGGACGACGGCGAGGAACTTGCGGCGCCGCGCGCGTATGTTCTTGCGGGAAAGGCGGCGCCCGGATACTGGGCCGCGAAAATGATCATCAAGTTGATTTGCAGCCTCGGCGACGTGATCAACAACGACCCGAAAGCCCGCGGATTGATCAAGGTCGCCTTTCTGCCCGACTACCGGGTCTCGTTGGCTGAGAAAATCATTCCCGCCGCCGACGTTTCGGAACAGATATCCACCGCCGGCCGCGAGGCCTCGGGCACCGGCAACATGAAATTCGCGCTCAATGGCGCGCTGACAATTGGAACCCTCGACGGCGCCAACATCGAGATTCGCGAAGCCGTGGGCCTCGAGAATATGTTCATTTTCGGGCTGACCGCGGAACAGATCGAGTCGCTGACCGCCGCAAATGAGTACCGGGCGCGAGACTACTATGAATCCGATCCCCGCCTGAAACGAGTGTTGGACGAGATCGCCTCCGATCGTTTCTGTCCCGGCGAACCGGGCCTGTTTCGATGGGTGCGCGACTCGTTGCTGAGTCGCGACGAATATTTTCTGCTGGCGGATTTCGCTTCCTATATTGATACTCAGTCGGAAATATCGGATCAGTATCAACAACCCGAACTGTGGAACCGCAAGGCGGTTCTCAACCTCGCGCGGATTGGAAAGTTCTCGAGCGACCGCGCGGTGACGGAGTATGCGCGGGACATCTGGCATATCGAGCCCGCGTGATTGCGCGGCCTGATCGGCGGCAAATGCGCCGGCAGGGCGCCGCAACCGCGGCGCCCGCTTGCGGATCGATGGCCGGCGCGAACGACAGGCGCGCCTTCCCAGGCTCGCACCAATCCTGAAACTGGGGCAAGCCTGCCCACACGCTACCGATGATGCGCGCTGGGGCCCGGCTGCGGACGAACCGGGCGCGGTCCGCAAAGCTCTCAGATCCGGCTAAATCACGCCGCGGCCCATCGGGATTTCGGACGAGTTAAATTGGCAGGCGGTTATTTCATCAGCACAAAATACACCGCGAGCGCGAATCCAAGGGCGGCCAGGATCAGCGCCACCGCAATTGCCACCGCCGAGGGCCGGCTTATCGGTTCGCCACGCTTTAGCTTGGCGATTAAGCCGACGTGACGGACCGCCGCGGCTATATTGACGGAAACACCAACCATCAAAAGCGCGGTTCCGATCCAGAGCGATACTCCCGTCGATTCCAGCGAGCGGGTGTGCGTGGTCATGGCGATTTCGCGCAGAAACAGGCCGAAACGCGCGACCACAAAGCCGAAACCCATCAATGCCAGCCCAGTCCGAATCCAGGCGAGAAACGTGCGTTCGGCGGCCAAGTAGTCGCCGGGAGACGTGCTGCTGACCGCCATCGTTTGCTTGGTCCTCTGCTTATCCTAAGCGTGATCGGGCCGCCTCCATTTGCTAGCACGAGCGGCCTTGCCGCAGAAGGGCGCGGGGTGAAACTCCCGCGACGTTGCTAATCGAGCGACGCCACTAAACGGGTCGAAACACTTCGCGCGGATCGACCGCGGCGCCGCGGGCCTGCGCCGCCGCCGTTCACACCGGTTGCGCTCGGCGCGCAACCGCGCGGCGCCTCGCCCTGTTGGGCATAGCAAAAAATTGCGATGCTAGACGAAGTAAGTTCCGTGCCAGGCAAAGATTTTCATGTGAGCCTGCCGCAAGAAGTGCTCGGCAGGTTTGGCCCGAAGGAGTCGGAAGTGCCCAGCCGCGCACGCGAGGCGCTGGTAATGGATCTGTTACGGCTCGACAGGCTGTCGGAGGCGCAAGCCGCCGCCACCTTGGGACTCGCGCGCTGGGAGCTTCGCGAACTGATGGGACGTTACGATGTAGCGGCCGTTCGAATGAGCACAGCGGAACTCGATCGAGAGCTCGCCGCCGAGGTCAAGCGTAACGGCGCCACATGATCGTCTCCGATGCTGGCCCGATCATTATATCTTCGTCCGCATCGACCGGCTTTCCCTTCTCCGTGACGTTACCGGTTCCCAGCTAATTCCCGACGCTGTTTACGACGAAATTGTCGGCAAGAAATGTGGCTTGCCGGCGCGGCGGACTTGGCTCAAGCCAGGTGGATTCAGAGAACCGCTATTGCGAACCGCTGGCTTGCTCATGGCTTGCCGAGCGTTTTGCACGAAGGCGGAGCGCGAAGCTTCCACGCTTCATCGTCAAGGTATGCAACACCCGCAGACCGCTCTCAGCGCTCGGTTATCGTTCGCCCGTGCGGTTCGAGGAGCAACATGCCCATACAGTTCCACACCTTTCATCCCTCCACCTCCAACCCTCCAGGCTGAAGGCTATCTCGTGCTGGAGTCTTACTCCGGCGCAGCCGGTCTATCAGGCCGCTTCACTGAGGGATTATCTCTCCGATGCTTACAGTCGTTCTCGAGGCGTCGACTTACGGCCGGTCACGCGGCCGCGAGCATCGACCTCAGGTATCTCAGGTCGGCGCGCAGAATCTCCACAGTCAGCGCCACCAACCCGGCGAAGAACGGGAGCGGCGCCTGCGCTTCCAGCCGCGCCAGCATCGCTGGCAGCCACTGCGCGGGATGGCGCTCGATGAAGTCGGCTTGCGCGCGCCGAAAGGACGTCGGGTCGGCGCCGACCTCGAGTGCGCGCCCCTCCCGGAACGCAAGATAATGGAGGAACTCGAGCTCGACCGACAGGTGGTCGGGCAGTTCGCGGTCGCGGTCGGAGGGCGCGAGGTCGAAGAAGCCGTAGAACCGGATCAGCTCCTCCATCACATCAAGCCGCGGGCGGGCGAAATATTCGCCGCCGTAAAGGGTGCACGGCGGCTTCCCGCGTCCGCTGCCGACGTCGAACAGGCGGATGTATTCGGCGCAGAACTCGTCGAACCCGGCGCCGGGTCCACCGAGTTGTGGCCCGAGCGCATGCAGCAGCGCGGAACAGGGCGCGGACCGCAGCGGGTCAATCATCGCGCACAGCATCTCGTAGTACGCGCGGCTGCTGACCGCGTCGAAGAACTCGGCGGTGGGGAACCTGAACGAGCCGGCGAGCAGCCTATATAGCTCGCTTCGCACCGCCGCATCGCCGACGCCTGTGCCGATGGTGTGGATCGTTTGCGGCATCCCGGCCTCACACCGGCCTCGGCTTGAGCACTTCGACGCGCGTATCGCGATCATTGAAGGCCGGCTGCAGGCAGGCCGACATCGGGCGCAAGTGGAATTGTCCGCCCGCCAGCTCGATCGGATTCATCGGCGACGGCATCACGTCCTGGAAACCTTTGCGTCCGCGGAACTGGTAGTTCTCCCACGCGTGATAGATGATCAACTGGCCCGGGCGCGTGGAAGCGGAAACCTTGGCCTGGATCTCGAACGAGCCGACGTCGTTTTTCACCAGCACGATGTCGCCGTCGGCGACTCCGCGGGCCTGCGCGTCGGCCAAACTCATGTACATCACCGGCTCGCCGCGCTGCTCGCGCAGCATCAGCGCATCGTCACGCCAGGCGGAATGGATACTCCATCGGGTATGCCCGCCGGAGAGCACCAGTGGGTAATTGCCGCCGCTGGAGGGCGGGTCCTTATGCACCGGCAGTTCCTCGCCGAGTTCCAGGTAGAGTTCCTGATCGATGTAGAACTGGATGCGGCGGGTGAGCGTCGGGTAAACCATCTTGCGCTCGGT
>DATKSQ010000002.1:0-14270 GCA_035531615.1 Binataceae bacterium (SeqCode) | reverse complement strand
GGTGGTCAAAGATCATTCGCTCTCGATGCTGGCGCATAACGTGAAGATTGTCACCGCGAACGGCAACGTCACGTTGCGCGGTCCCGTCAACAGCGAAGCAGAAAAAGTCTCTATCGCGAGCAAGGCGAAGGCGATCGCGGGCGCAAGCAACGTCGACAATCAACTCGAAGTTAAAGGTCAGTAGTAAGGAGTCAAAATGGCAAAGAAAGCAGTATTTGGTATAGCAAAGAGTGAATCTCAGGCGATCATGCTGGCCGATAATCTAAAAGCGGCTGGCTTTACCCACAACGACGTATCGGTTCTTTTCCCCGACAAGCAGGGAAGCAAGGATTTCGCCCACGAGCAACACACCAAGGCTCCCGAGGGCGCTGCGACTGGCGCAGGCACTGGCGCAGTCCTGGGAGGAGCGCTGGGCTGGATGGTTGGTATCGGAGCGTTGGCGATTCCTGGGCTTGGAGTTTTTATCGCAGCGGGTCCGATCATGGCGGCTTTGGCGGGCGCAGCGGGCGGCGCGGCGGCCGGAGGCGTTGCCGGAGCGCTCATCGGCATGGGTATTCCCGAGTATGAGGCGAAACGCTACGAGGGAAAGGTCAAAGACGGGAACATCTTGCTCTCAGTCCATACCGAGGACAGCAAAGAGCGCGATCGCGCGAAGAAAATCTTCGAGACCGGTGGCGCCGTGGATATCTCTTATACCGGTGAGGCTTCTGTCCCCAAGGAGCAGAAGCCGGCCGTTCACTGACGAGG
The DNA here is from genome assembly GCA_035531615.1 of Binataceae bacterium (SeqCode). GTDB lineage: Bacteria > Desulfobacterota > Binatia > Binatales > Binataceae > JBARDN01. The sequence continues at coordinate 13,523 of DATKSQ010000002.1, read as the reverse complement.
ACAGTGTAATGAGCGGAACGAGCGACAAGATCAAAGGCCGCGTGAAAGAAGCAGTTGGTGCGTTGACGGATGACCAACGTCTAAAGAGGGAAGGGAAGCTCGACCAAACCACCGGCAAGATTAAGAAGGGCGTGGAGCGCGTGGTCGACAAGACAAAGAATGCTGTAAAATAGGCCAGCGAAAAAATAGCGCATTCTTCCAGCTACCACCACATGCTTCGCCGACGAGGGAGCATCAAAGAAGGTACCGCGTATGCCCAACCCTAACGACAAGTGTCCGTGTGGTTCAGGTAAGGCTTATAAGGATTGCTGCGGCAAATCCAAATAGTCGCAACTGCCGGAGCAGATCCAGTTGACCTGCTCCGGCATTAATTTGTGCGCAAAGAATGATTGTGGTTCGCTTACATCGAACCGGTCGAAGTAGAGCTTAAAAAATATGCCTATCAAATCATCCAAAAGGCAATATGGTCCGAAGGCGGCCACGAAAGTCAAAAGAGCGATGCACGAAATGAAGGAGGGCAAACTCAAATCCGGAAAGTCGGGTAACCCCGTCACGAGCCGGAAGCAGGCTATCGCAATTGGTCTCTCGGAGGCGCGCAAAGGGGGAGGCAAAGTTCCTGCCCGGCGCAGTGAATCATAACCAGATGCTTCCCGCACCCACCCATAGATCAGTCTCTTTCCGCGCGGACGAGTTTGAACAGTCGCCAGTCGCTTGGCAGGCCACTGGTACCGAAAGCGAATATAAAGCGCCCTGGCACTGACGAAAACGGCAGACCGAACAGCGCAAGCTGTCACTGACCCTGGGACCTTGCGGCGGAAGGCCATTCGGCGTACGCGGCAGTTAGAATTGGAGATTCAAATCGGAAATCCCGGTTGATAAGTTCCGCCCGTCGAGAGCAATGCCTGATCTTCCGGGTCGACCTCTATATCGGTGCAGGTCGGCGGTCCCGAGTATCCAAAGATAAATCCGAACAGCGAAAGCTGGCACGGCGGCGCCGGCAACGCGTCCAGCGTCATGCTGGGTGGGGGCAGAGTCGCATAGGGCGCCGAGACGGTTTGCGCTATCGGTGCGGCCTGACGCGCATTTTCCACCGCGCACAAACTCGAGTTGGTCCGGTTTCGCGCCGCGCGACGAAGTCGGGAAAGAAAGCTAACACGCGAGCGGCGAGCCCGGTTCAGGCATTGAGCCGGGCTCGCTTCTTTATAGCGTCCGCTGAGGTCCGGTCTGAATCATCGTTTGTGGAAGTCAAACATCCCGGTCAAATTTCCAATCGCCGGACTATTGGTGGGAATATAGGGCGCGTCCTGCGCCGTTTTTGGGTTGGGCAAATTATCCAGACTGCGCTTCGACAGCGGCCTAAGGCGCCAGTTCCATTCGATGAACTTCAGGATCGACGCGTGGTCCGAGTAGGTATGATCGACGTAGCCGTACTGCGAGAACGGCGAGACCGCGATCATCACCGTGCGCGGCCCGTCGCCGAAGAAATCGATCGGCTGAATATAGCCGGAATCGTAATAGCCGCCCGATTCATCGAAGGTGATCAGAATCGCGGTGCTCGACCATAACTTGGGATTGGCCTGTACGCTCTCGATAATCCGCTTCGCAAACGCCTCGAACAGCGGCGGTGTCGAGGTTCCAGGATGGCTGTCCACAAGGTCGTCCGGCTTGATGAACGAGACCGCGGGCAGCGTGCCGCGTTGTGCGTCGTCGTAGAAGCTGTTCAAGTCCTCGAGGTTGTTGCGCAGCTTGGTCGTCATGATCGTCTTCGAATACTGGAAGGCATTGCAAATCGCGCAATACAACTGGCCATCCGGCGACTTGGCGCCCGCCTGATCGAAGCCCTCGCCATAGTAGCGCCATGAGATCCGGCGCTTCGAGAGACTGTCTCCGATGGTCGGAATCGTCTGAGGGCCTATCGAGAACTGCGGTCCGGCGGGAAACTCGGGATTGCCGGCTGCTATCACATTACCCAGATGATCGTAGTATGGATATTCGTTATTGATCTGGTAATAGGTATTCGGCGCGCAGTTGCCGGAGTTGAAAGGGCTGTAGGAAAGCGCGTCCAGATAGTCGATGATCGGCGTCACTCCCGGCTGGGCGTGATCCGAGCAGTTGGAAAGTCCACCGAAGCTGCTGCTGCCCGGATCCAAGGCGGGCAGCCCGTCGAGCTGGTAGAAGTTATCGATCGGGTGCTGGCCGCCTTGAGGCTGTACGGGATTCGGATTCGCAACCAGGTAGCTCGCCGGCGTGGCCGGATCGCCATTGGCGTCAGCATAGTAGTACACGTCGCCGGTGAATATCGACTGCGAGTTCGGCCCGGTACCGCCCATCACCATCTGATGATAGTTGTCGTTGATCGCGTACGACTGCGCCAGCGCATTGAAAATCGGATAGTCGCCCAGCGCCATGTTGTAGAAACCCATCCCGACTCCGCCCTGATAGGTGGCCTGCAGGTCGCCCGCCGCCGGCGGGGTACACGACGGATTTGCAACAGTCGGCGCGCAAGTTCCGGTCAATCCCCAACCCTGGGTGGTCGCGACCCAGGTCACCAGATCGTGGAGGCATCCGCTCGGATTCGCGGCGGTCGCATGGCTGACACTGCAATCGGCTTGCTGCCACATCTGGTAGAAGCGATGCACGGGATCGCCGGTGTTGGTCGCGAAATCAGGCGGTGGCGGAGTCCCCGGAATAATCGCGGCCAGCAATGGCACCGCAACGCAATTTTTGGATTGGTAACTAACCAGGTTGGCGGGGTTAACCAGTGGGTAACTATTGTTGGTCAGCGTATCCACCGACCCGCCGCTGGTCAGCGTGTACCGGCAATCGGGAACCGGGGTCATACCAAGACCGGGTGCGAAAAGCGATTGATAAGTTCCGCCCGTCGATAGCAATACCTGATCTTCCGGGTCGAGCCCTATATCGGTGCAGGTCGGCGGTCCCGAGTATCCAAAGAGAAATCCGAACAGCGAAAGCTGGCACGGCGGCGCCGGCAATGCGTTTAGAGTCGTGCTGGGCGGCGGCAGAGTTGCGTAGGGTTGTGAGCCAGTTTGGTCGGGACTGATCTCATAACTTACCGTATTCACCGCCTGATGCTGCTGCGCGGCCGCGCTCGGGTTTTTCGATGGCTGGAAGCCGGCTTGATTAACGATCCCCTGCGACAGCAGGTTCCAGACGCTCTGGGAAGGATCGGGGGGAACGTACGTGGCAAAGACGTTGTCGAAACTGCGATTCTCGCCGATCACGACGATCAGATGCTTGATCGGGCTGCGTCGGCCCGCAAACGCCGGCGTCGCTCCGCTTGCCAGCATCGAAATAACCGCCACCGCGCAGATCCCGCCCCGAAAAAACTTGTACATCTCTCCCCCCGCCACCGCGCATGCCAATGCGCTCGAACATTATTTGACGCCGACAATCTCCGCCGTCGAGCAGTGATATACCATCGTCGGTGCGCCGAAGCACCAGATCAAGTCGCTGTCGAGTTGCGCGCGATACAGCGGCATCTCGCCCTCGGTATTCGCGCACAGGCATCGCCCGCACGGCGTCTTTCCGCAGCAGTCGCGATAACTGACGATATAGTCCTTGCCGTCGCCCGGATGCCTGCACGTCCCCACCCACGAGGTCGGCGACGGCGACGCGCCGGGCGGGCAATCGTGCGAGCCGCCACCGCAGCACGAGCACAGGTAGCCATCGATCGCGCAATACTTCCAGTAGTCGCACGCCGAGTCGTCCTCGGGATTGCCGTGCTTGACCATCGCTTCCATCCCGGCTGGCGCCGGGGCGCCGGGCGGCATGGCGGCGAGACTCTGCGCGCGCGCCGACGCGCTCACACGATCGACAGGCAAGAGCGGGATGATCATTCCGCCGGCCACGAGCGTGCCCAGGCGCGCAAGGAAACTGCGGCGCGAGGTCCGCTGCGCGATCGCGCGGGTCAGATGCTCGACGAGCTGATCGATTTTATCCACCGTCCTGTTCGCCTCTTGCGACGTTGCGCCGTCTCATCGATTTTCAACATCCAGCGCGCGGGACCGATGCCGCGCCATCGCCTCACGGGCCGTAAATCAAAAATGGCGCCCCCAGGTTGCGATACACGCCCAGATATTTGCCGTCGGGAAGACTGTAGGTTTCGAGCTGGCTCTCGAGCAGCGCAAGGCATTCGAGAATCGGCTGGGGTCCCGCGCTCGCGCGAATCGAGTAAGCTTGGGTCTTGAGCGCAATCCGCGCGGTGCGGTTTTTTTGCGCCGCGTTCAAGACCCAAACTTCCTTGCCGAATTGTTTGTGGGTCCATTCGCCGCCCTGATGCATCAGCAGATAAATCTCGGCGCCGTCGGCGCTGGCCGAGATCGATTGCCATCCGCCGGGCCGCCAGTTCGCCTTGCGATCGGCGTCGTCGAGCGCCGACCATCCCGGTTCGGCAACCGCCACCTCGCCCGACAGGTCAACCTTGTAAATCATCCCGTGATACGAATCGAAATAGGCGGTCGCGCCAACCACGGCTGGCTGATCGAAAACCGGGTCTTTCGAGGGATTGAAGAACGGTTTGGATCGCCCGCGATGCGCCAGCTTGCCGGCGTCATCGAGGGTCACCGTCAGGATCGATCCATCCGCGCACATCGAAGAAAACTTCCGCGCGCCCGAGACCATCACCTGCACGCATCCGGGCGTCTCGATCTCGCCCACGAATTTGTGCGCCTTCAAATCAACCACGCTGACCGAAGTCGCCGGAGTCAGATTCGCGACTATCATGAAGCGCCCGTCGGTGGTCACCGCCGCCGAGTTATCTTTGGGCACGATCAGCAGGCGCTTGGGCGGAATTTTTATCTCGCTTTTGAAATCCAGCGTGCGCGCGTCGAAAATCTCGACCGCGTCGGTGCGCGTGCCGTGCCAGGTCCGCGAGTAGAACGTCCCGGCCATGTACAGCTCGCTGCGATCGGGCGACATCACGAAACTTGCCAGGTAGCCGCCGTTTAGCTGGCCGAGCAGCTTGCGCGCGTCGGTATCGACGATCAAGACCTTGCTGACCTGCGGCACCGAGCTCGGGCTGTCGAAGATATACGCCCAATGGGGCGCAGGCGCGCCGAGCTTGTACGAGGTCATTTGATCGGGCGCGAGCTGCGCGCGCACCGGCACCGGCACGGCGGCGATCGCCAGCATCGCGGCGGCACAAATCAAGCTCCGGCTGAACATCGGCGACGACCCCCGATCTCTGGCTGATTAGTACACGCCGTCCGGTCTCGTCAAGCCGGATTATTATCGCCGCCGCCTGGGCGCGGCGGTTCCGGTCTCAGATCAGTAAAATCATTGGACATATAAACCTCTTTTTCTGGCCGCTCTAAAGCATCGCTCGCGCACGACCAGCGGCGCCGCGATGGCGTGGACCAACTCTGCCCCGCAAGCCGATATCCTTCGGTTCCGTGCCGGTCCAAGATTCGGATTCACTTCGCGTGGCATTGATGCCGGCTTCCCGCGCGCCTTATAATCCCGCCTATGAAACGTGACGGGTCGCGGCGGGTTCCCCGGGCCGAGGGCCTCGGCTCGCGGGCGGCGCTGGCGAGTTCGCAGTCGTCACGGTCTGCCGGCAACTATCCGGGGATGCCTGCCAATGACGAGGTCTTCGGCTGGGTCACCGACCTGTGGCGATTCGGTGACCAGAGCAAGTACGGGTACCGGATGCCGGGAACCGCCGCGGACCAGCAGGCGGCACAATACATCGAACGCAAATTTCAGGAATTTGGGCTGGACGACGTACGCCGGGAACCGATGAACGTCTTCACGTCGTTTCCCGACCGATGGAGCCTGAAAATCTCGGTTAACGGCGGCTCCGAGGATCTACCCTGCTGCTTTGTCCGCTACGCCGCCTTCACTCCCCAGGAAGGAATCACCGGCGAGCTGGTCCATGTCGGTGACGCCTCAGAGGAACAGTTCGCCACCAGAAACGTCGCCGGGAAGATTGTAGTGGTAGATCTGCTCGCTCCTTCCGGCTACTACGACGACGGTGGCGGCGGATCGATCCTGTATGCGTACGATCCCCGCGGCACACTCGGCGCCCCGCGCGGCTCCAACGGCTTCCCGGTGCTCAACCTGGCGAGTTCCATCGACCTCGCGCGCAGGCGCGGCGCGATTGGATATATTGGCATTCTTACTTTTCGCGCCAACGACGATTGCCAGGAGTATCACGGTCCAAAGTACGGCAACCAGGTAATCACCGCCGTCACGATTAGTCCGGCTTCCGGCGAGTACCTGCGCAAGTGCATGGCGTCCAGACCCGTGCGCGGAACCATAGTTCTGACCGAGCAGCCCGATATCTGGCGGACCAGCTCGTTCGGCAGTTGGGGAGTCACCTACAACTTGTATGGTGTCGTGCCCGGCACTTCAAAAGAAATGATTGTCGTAATGAGTCATCACGACGGTGGCGCCACCAACGAGGCTTCGGGAGTATCGGTCGTCATGGCGCTGGCCCGGTACTTCGCCGGCCTGCCGAAGCCCGCTGTTGCCCGGTCGCTGCTGTTCTTCGCCCGTGGCAGCCACTTCGGATTGCGGCCCCCTTTGCTGGACGGCTGCCCGGCACTCGCCGCGGTCAAGGATTCCGTCGTCTGCGTCATGAACATCGAGATGGTCGGGCGGCAAATGGATCTGGTCGCCGGCAAGTACCTGCCGACCGAGCTGATTGCACCCACGCGCTTCGGCATCAGCACCGCGCATCCGCGACTGGTCTCGATTGTCCAGAAGGCAATAGAACGACACGGCCTCGAGCGCACCGTGATCGCGAGCCGCCTCGACGGCGAGGGAGTCGTCATGAAGATGGCCGGCTTCTGGCCGGTGATCGAACGGATCAGCCTCAATGCGCCCCAGTTCAGCTCTGCGGATACTCCCGCGACCGTCATGAAAGAGGCGCTGCGCCCCACCGCCTGTGCGTTTGCGGATATCATCGCGGAGATCGATCGGATTCCCGCGCATGAATTGCGCGCCACCGAGCCTGAGCGCGCCTGAATCGCCGCGCGCGAGCGCGGGCCAGGTGGCCGCGCTCGCGCTGGGAAAATCCGCTTCACGCGGATTCTGTTTCACTGCGGCACGTTCTCAAATTCCGCGTGCCAGGTCATTTCGCTCCACGGCCGTCCGTTCCATTGCGCGTACACCTGCGCCTCGACGTGCATCACGTCGCCGTCGATCCGGCAGCTCATGTTGGTCAGCTCATCGACCGAACCCCGGCTCGTGAACATCCCGAACAGGCTCCCCGCCGGTTCATCGAAGTGCAGCAGCGAGCGCATCCGCGCGGTCGTGCGCCCGTCGGTCGAGATCACTTTCATGATCCCCTTCACATTGGTCAGCGAGCGATGGATTCCCGCAAGCCCGGTCTCGCTGAGCTTGAGTTGGAAGGGACCTCCGGCCGATTGCACGTAGCAGATGCGATAGGTCTTGGGGATCCACTCCGAGACGCGCGGTCCGCCGAGCATCCGCATCGAGTCGAGCCGCGCGACCTCGCCCCGCCAGCATCCGCGAAACTCCCTCGGCAGCGGAATTTCGAGCGTGCTCTGAGGCGCGGATAGCGGCGCGCCCGGGATCGTCTCGGTCTGCATGCCGGGCGGCGGCGCTGAATTCTGCGGATTGATCCGCGGAATCGTGACGGTCGCGGACCCGTTCTTGGCGGGCGGCGACGCCTGTCCCTGCGGAACCGGAATCTCGAGTTCGCTGCCCGCGCCAGCGAGCGCCGATGGCGCCGCCAGTATCAGCACGAGCGCGGCCCCAAGCATCGCGCCGCGTATTCGATCGCCCCTGCCCATGCGATCAAAATTAGCACGCCGCGCGGTCGTGCGTGCGCCGCGCGAGGCGCTCATCCCAGCGGATGGCCGCCGAACAGAAATGGATGCGCGGCAAGCAGCACGGCGGTCAGCACCACGCCCACGACGATCGCGCGCCACGGCGTGTCCGCCGCGGTCCATCGCTGGCGTCCCGCAAGCAGCGCTGCGCCGGGAATGAACGAGGTCTCGGCAACATAGTCGCGGTAGCTCGCGCCCAGTTCGGTGAGCTTTCGCGCATCCTGATGGAGTCCGCCCAGGATCCCCAGCGCGGGAAACGCGCCGAAAAAGCAGATGTCGCCGAGCCAGCCATTCATCAGCAGGTGTCCGATGCCGAAAAGGGTGAACGCAACGAAACTCGGATGACGCGTGAGCTTCTGAATTCCCACCGGTGCGCCCGCGCGCCCGCGCGCCGCCATCGACGCGGGCGACGGATTCATCAGCCCGGCGGCGAGGATCACCAGCGCCAGCAGCATCAGCAGCCATGTCAGCCAGCGCGCGGCCGGGACATCGCGCAAATCCCACAGCATCGCCCCGGCGTGCTTGTGACGGGCAAAGGTGACGCACAGTCCCACAAAGGTTACGAGGCTGACCAACGAGTAGATGGCGCGATAGGGTTGCTCGCCAACCGCGCCGATCAGGCGCGGGCGCACCGCCGACGCGGAGATCAACAAATGACTCCCGACAAACAGGACGCCCCAGAAGAGAATCTCTGCCGCAGCTCGCATTTGGTCCTCCTTCGCACCGCGGTGAAGCGGCGCCGTACGGCGGTTCCAGATTTAACCCGCCCGGCTGGTGGTTGCGCAAGGCACCCTTGCGGCGCTGCGCGAGCTAACCTTCATCCTCGCGCCGGACCAGCGCGAGGGTCTCTTGAACCACCTCGGCCGACAGTGGTTCGCCGCAGCGAAAGACCCAGACGCAGCGCTTTTTTCTGAGCTGTGCTGTACCGCGAACCGGGCGCAGCGTGATCGCATCGTCCGAACTCTCGAGCGTGAGCTCGTCGCCGGCCATAAATTGCAGCTTGTCGCGCGCGGGCTTGGACAGGGCAATCCGCCCAGCCTTGTCGATTCTCAAAATGGCGCCCATCATTGCCATTTTGATCCGGTATTTGGCAGCAGGAAATGGCAGTGTCCGACAACAGGCCGCCCGCAGGACGCATAGTTGCCGGAACCGTCCGCGCCTCTACCCGCGCGCAGGAATGTCCGCGGCGCCTTCGGCTTCCATCAGCGCCGCGATCATCTCGTCGGCTTCCTCGGGTTCGAGCTCTCCTGCTTTGACCGCGTGCAAGATCTTCATGATGTCGCCCTGGTAGGCCGCCGGATCGAGCGGCCGCGTATCGCCCGCGCGGGGCGGCGGATTCGGCTCGGGAGCTTGACGCGCGGCGCGCTCGGCCTGGGCAATCGCCTCGCGCATCGCGCGCGCCGCGGCACGAATCGAATCGCGGGCCGCACGGCGCTGCTCGCGCGTGCGGCATCGGCCCTGCTCCGCGGCACGGCGAATCTCGTCGGTTAGCTTGCGGCGTAATTCCTCGACCGCGCTGGCGATTTCGGCGGAGGCCTCGCCGCCCGCCTCGGCCATCATACGTCCTGAGAGTCCCGCGCCCCGCGAAACAAAGCGGCCAGCCGCGCCGAGAATCGAGTACACGACGGCGGGAACTTCGCCTCTGAATTCTTCGCTCAGGATGTCCCCGAGCTCTTCGAATGCCCCGGCAAAGCGCCGCCCGGAGCCGCAATAGTCGCGTTCCTGCGCGCCATCGCGGGCAATAATGATGTCGGCATTGCGCGTCTCGAGGTTCAACTGCGTGCGCTCGGAGGCCGCACGCTCGGCACCGATCGTTCCGCGCATCCGGCTGGCTCCGGCGCGCGCAAGGCCGCGCTCGTCAATTCCGTACAGCCTGATCCGGCCCCATCGCGCTGAAGCGTCAACGGTGAGTGACGCTTCGGAATCGAGTTCGACCTCGATTCGGCCGCCGCTCAGCGCGTGCCAGGTTTTCCCGGCCGGAAACGGGCCGCGCAGATCGAGCGCACCGCCGACGCGCCCGAGCGCGAGGTCTCCGCGCACGCCTGAAACCGAGCCGTGGCCGTCGACCCGATCGATCGCGACGTCGCCGCCGGCGTTTTCGAGCCGCAGCCGCCCGCCCACCCGCCCTATAGCCGCCGAGCCGCTTACCGAGCGCACGACGGCCTTGGCGCCGACCGAGTCGATCATGATCGCGCCGATCGCGTCGGCTTCGAGCCGGCCGCCGATGCGGCGCACGCTCACGATTGCGCTGGCGTGATCGATCGCGAGCGAGCCGCCAATCTGTTCGCACTCGAAGGCGCCGCAGCCTGCGACCGTGGCGTTGCCGCCGACGCGCTCGCGGATCACGAGCGCGCCGATTCGCCGCGCGCGCAGATTTCCGCCCACCCTGCCGAGCAACAGCGGCGCGTCAAGATCCTCGAGCTCGAGATTGCCTTGGCATTCGGCAACTTCAAGAGCGACCCCGGCGGGCAAGCCAAGCTCGGCGCTCGAGTGCAGCGTGATCTCCGCAAGGCCGCCCTCGCGCCGGATTCGCGGCTCGGCGGCGGCGCTGATCGCGGCGTGAGCCGATGCGGCGCGCGCCACGCGGAGGTTTCCATGCACCGATACGATTCGGATCGATTCGACTCCAGCAAGGTTCGATTCGTTCATCGCGGGGTGTCCTCCATTGCGATGCGCAAAAATCAGCAACGCGCCTTGCGGACCTCGCCTATCGCGGCCATCGCGTCTTCGGCGGTAATTTTTCCGGCCTTGAGATCGGCCAGGATCGCGCGTCGCCGCGCGGCCGGACTCTCCGCGGCGCCGTTGGACGGCGGCGCCGGGCGCACCTGGTAGCCGAGCGCCGCGATCACTTCATCCAGGCGCGCGCGCACGGTCGGGTACGAGACTCCAAGCTCGCGCTCGACGTCGCGAATCACGCCGCGGTTTTTGACAAAGACCTCGGCGAAATCGAGTTGCGCGGGCGCAAGCTTCAAGAGCGCCGGCATCGCAAATTCGCCCTCGAGAGCGATATCGCACTTCGTACACTGAATCTTCGTAACCGTCAGATCGCCTTGGCACGACGGGCACTTGAGGATAATCGGCCGCATGGATGGAGTGTGCTCCCCGATATGAAGATTGTCAATATTATACTTAATATTATCAAGTTTATCGACAAAAATAAGGCTTCAAATCAAAAATCATCTGATAATGTCAAGAATATTCTTTGAAAAATTAAAGCGTTAAGTCAATCGCGGCGACGGGTGCTGCTGAGTCAGGCAGTGGATTGCGCCGAGGCCCCATACGACGTCGGTCGCCGCAAGCCCGATTACGCGGCGGTCCGGAAAGAGCCGCGCGAGTGTCGCGATCGCGATTGCGTCGGCGGGGCAGGCGAAGGTCGGCATCAGGATTGCCCCGTTCGCTATATAGAAATTCGCGTACGACGCGGGCAGGCGCGTGCCGTCGTACACCACCGGCGGCGGCATCGGCAGCCGCTCGATTTTGAGCGGCGCGCCGCGCTCATCGCGCATCGCGGAAAGCCGCGCCAGGTTGTCGCGCAGGAGCTTGTAGTTCGCGTCGGCGGGGTCGTCCTCGACGACGGTCACGACGGTGTCGCGCGCGACGAAGCGGGCGAGGTCATCGACGTGGCCATCGGTGTCGTCGCCGGCGATTCCGTCACCCAGCCACAGGACATTGCCGACGCCCAGGCAGGTGCGCAGGTAGTCTTCGATCTCGGCGCGCGTGAGATGCGGATTACGATTGCGATTCAGCAGGCACGCTTCGGTGGTCAGGAGCGAGCCCGCGCCGTTGGGGTCGATCGAGCCGCCTTCGAGGACGATGCCGGGCTCGATGACCTCGAAGCCGTAGCGCTCGCCCAGGCGGCGCGGCACCGCGTCATCTAGGTCGAAGCGTCCGTACTTTTCGCCCCACGAGTTGAAAATCCAATCGAGCGCGATTTGCGCCGGTCCGTGCGCGTGCGGGTGCGGGTGCGGGAGCGGGTCCGGGTCCGGATTAATGCGGTTGACGAAGATTGGTCCGTGGTCGCGAATCCACGAATCGTTGGTTTCGAGCTGGAAGATTTCGACGCGGCGCATCACCGCGGCGCCGGCGTGGGCCGCGCCACTGATCATCGCGCGCACGGATTCGATTTCGGCGGCGTCATCAACGATCAGCCGCAGCGGCTCGTGCTCGGCGATCGCGGCGGCAATCTGGGCGAACACCGGCGAGATCGCGTCGAACTTGCCGGGCCAGGTCTCGCGATTATGCGGCCAGACCAGGTAGGTCGCCTGATGCGGCTCCCACTCGGCGGGCATCCGGTAGGCGCGAAGCCGGATACGATCGCGCTCGGAGAAGGGCGGCATCGGCTTCAGGAGCGCAGGCGCCGCGTCAGATCGGCGTACGCGTCGATTCGCCGATCGCGCAGGAACGGCCAGTTGCGCCGGGTCGCCTCGATCCGCGCAAGGTCGCATTCGGCGATGAGCGTTTCCTCGCCGCCGCCGGCGCGCGCGATTACCTCGCCCAGCGGATCGCACACGAACGATTCGCCCCAGAACTCGAGTTCGCCCTCGACCCCCACCCGGTTGGCGACCGCGACGAAGACTCCGTTGGCGATAGCGTGCGAGCGCTGAATAGTCTTCCACGCCTCGAGCATCCGCGCGCGATCGGCGGGCGTCTCGCCGTGCCACCATCCGATCGCGGTCGGATAGAAAATGATCTCCGCGCCCGCCATCGCGACCAGCCGCGCCGCCTCGGGAAACCACTGGTCCCAGCACACCAGCACGCCGAGCCGGCCGTGCGCCGTAGGATGCGCCGTGAAATCGAGGTCGCCGGGCGTGAAATAATACTTTTCGTAGAAGCGCGGATCGTCGGGGATGTGCATCTTGCGGTAGCGCCCCGTGATCTCGCCGCTCGGATCGATAACCGCGGCCGTGTTGTGATAGACGCCCGCGGCGCGGCGCTCGAAAATCGACGCGATAATGACAACCTTGCGCGCCCGCGCGAGCTTGCCCAACGCGTCGGTGGTAGGACCGGGAATCGGCTCGGCCAGATCGAAGCGCGCGGGATCTTCGGTCTGGCAGGGATAGTGCGAGCGGAACAGCTCCTGGAGGCAAATCACCTGCGCGCCGTCGGCCGCGGCCTGTTCGATTCGCGCGATCGCCTTGTCGAGATTCGCCCGCGGCTCAGCCGCGCAGGACATCTGCACCAGGGCCAAGGTTACCTTGTCACGCGCGGTGGGCATCGTGTGATCTTGATACCAGCGCGCGGACCCTCGCGCCACCGCGCGCAGGTTCGCAAGCGCGCGGCCTTCGCCCGTCATTTCGAGCCAGTGCCGCAGATTGCGCTCGTATCGGCACTATCGACCGCGCGAGCAGCCCCGGCGAGAAATTCCGGGATTCCTCGCGCGGCAGCCGGAGCCTGCCCTGAGAGTTTGTGATTTTTTTGATCGCCAGCGTCTGGTGTCATCCTGAGCGAGCGCTGCGCGAGTCGAAGGACCCCGGAAAAACTAGGGGTCTTTCGACTCCGGCCGCAACGGCCTCCGCTCAAGATGACACGAATTTGAGCCGAACCCGAAAAAATCACAGACTTTGAGCGTGCCGAAGGGCGCGGGAATGATGGTATGGACCCCCGCCCGCCTTTTAACGGCCTCGATACGGGCCAAAGATGTAAGCAACATCTTGAATGGAAGCGAGGAGGGTCCGCGATGAAGATTACCGCGATTGGAATCGATTTGGC
>DATKSQ010000001.1:0-13974 GCA_035531615.1 Binataceae bacterium (SeqCode) | reverse complement strand
GTTCAGGGTCGATTCGATATCGTGGGTGATATCAGCCGGCACGGTTAAACCCTCCCGCGCGCCTCGCGCGTCTTGAGGCTTAAGTACAGCGTCGCGGCGTCACCGACCTCGTGCCGGTTCGAGTGGATCTCGCGCAGCCGGGCCAGCAGCTCGCTTTCGATACTGGGCGCAAGCTCCGCCGCCAGCTCGACGGCGCGCGCGGCCCAGCGCAGCACGACGCGGCCCTCTGGTCCGCCGAAATCATCGAAAAACCAAGCGCAACTGGTGAGCGAAGCCTGGCCGGCGCGGACCATCTCGAACAGCCGCATCAGGCGCTCGCGCGTGACCTCGCCGGTGACTTTGAAGCGCGTGAAAAACTCCTCGTGCACGGCGGGATTCGCGTCGATCATCAGGCGGATCGAGGCCGCGAGCGCGCCGTGCGAATCCTTGACCAGCGCGGGTGCAAACCTGTCGTAAACCGTGGTGATGTGATCGTTGACGAAATCCATCGCCGCGCGCAGCGGCGTGCGCCACTCCTGCGACGTATTCGGATCCATGCGGCATCCGCAGTTCGAGCGCCAACGCTCGACGCCGTGCGCGCAGCTCCACGCGCTGGGCGCGTCGATCGAGAAAGTGCCGTGCGCGCCGTGGCTGGCGAGATACTCCTCGCAGTTGGTGACGACCAGGTCATCGCGCCGCGAGAGCGTCAGCAGCGCCCGCGCGAGTTCGGGCGCTCCGGTTTTCTTGTGATGACCGAAGGTTTCGCCGTCGGTTGCGAGCATCAGCGCCGACCCTTCCGGCAGCGCATTCGCGGTCGCGGCAATCCATTCGGACAGGCGGGCGCCGTCGTCGAGTCCCGCGCCGAAAGAGACCGTCGCCGACATCTCGCGATCGAACCGGAAGATCGCGATCTCGCGCCCCGCGCTGCTCCATCTAAACGGGCCCGCCGCGCGCGAATCGGCGCCCGCGCCCGAGTAGCGGCCCTGCTGCGGCGCCAAGATGATAAACTTGAGGCCCGCGTCGGCGACCGCGGCCAGAGTGTCTTCATCGACGGCGCACTCGGGCAGCCACATCCCGAGCGGACGGCGGCCGAACCGATAGACAAAATCCTCGATACCCCAGGCGATCTGCAAGACGCGATCGCGCGGCGCGAGCAGCGGCAGAATCGAATGGTTGTAGGATTGCGAGATCGCGTTGCCGTGGCCGCCCGTGCGCTCGCGCGAAAGCAGATCGCCGCGGACCATCGCTCGGTACGCGCCCTTGCCGTGCGTCTGCATCCATAGCGCAAGCGTGGGGCCGATATCGAAATTCAGCGATTCGTAGTTGTTGCGAACGTGGACCACCGTGCCTTCCATCGAATGCGCGTGGGCATTGGCGATGTAGCATTCGCTCAGAATCCGCTCGTTCCAGTTAGGAAACGGCGCGGCGCCCGGCTCGGGACTGATAATCCCGGTCCAGGGACTCTCGCGCGGCGGCTGATAGAAATGGCCGTGAATAATTACGTAGCGAGGCTCACTCATTATGATGAAAATCTAGCGCGCCGGGGCCGACGGCTAAAGACCGTCCGCGGGCGGCAACTTACAGAGTTTTTTTTCGGGCCGCCGGCGGGCGCGGCGCTACGCTCAGGCCGCGGCGGCGCGAAAGGAGCCGCGAATCGCGGGCTCGCCCTTCTGATTGAGCACGGCAAGCTCGCCTTCGACGAGCTTTTCACCGTTTTTCTCGGTCTTGCCTGTAACCTTGCCGGTGCAGGTAACCACGTCGCCCGGCCATACCCGCGTCGCGAAGCGCACCTTGAAGGCGCGGACGCTGCCGATTCCGGCCCAGTCCGTCAGCGCCTTCGAGAGCAGGCCCGCGGTGAACATCCCCTGCGCGAACACGGTCGGGATTCCGGCGGCCTCGACGAAGGTCTGGTCGTAGTGCAGCGGCACAAAATCGCCCGAGGCGCCCGCGTAGCGCACAAAATCGGGGCGCGTGACGCCGCTGACCACGAACGGAGGAATTTGGTCGCCAACTTTTACCGAATCGAATTTGAGTTTCGATGCCATGATTCTTGCTCCGATTGAAAACCGCGCGGGCGCGGTTTAAGCCTTGACCGCCTGGCCGGTCTCGATAAGCGTCGAGCGCGAGATCGCGACTTTTTCTCCGCGCTGATTGGTGTACTCGGTCTCGCTGACCAGCAGCGTCATCTTGCCGCCGCGGCCGCCCTCTTTTTCCTGGACATCCGCGATTTTGCTGACGCCGGTCAGCACGTCGCCGACGAAGATCGGCTTAAGCAGCTCGAACTCCTGCTCGCCGTGCAGAATCCGGCGCAGGTCGAAACCACCGAAGCCGGGGTTCGAACTCTCGTCGGTCCAGAACGCGCTGGTTTGCAGAAAGGTCACAGGCACCGGGATACCGCCGAGGTTTTTCTTGGCGACCTCGGGGTTGAAGTACTCGGCGCTGGGATCTTTGATGGCGCGCGCGAACTCGCGCACTTTGCTCCATTCTATAGGCATCGTGAATGGCTTCCCGGTGCGCCCGATGATGCTCTTGTCGGCCATTTGTTTCTTCCTCTCGATAACGTTTACGGCGAATCGAACCGCCGCCCGAATCTTCAGGCCAGCTTTCGACCCGCGCATAGCTGGCTTGTGCCGTACCACGACCCGCGCAGCCGGAACAAGCCCCGCCGGCGCGCGCGATGGGCGAGGTTGCGCAGTCAGCGCCCTCACCCGCGCGTCACGATGCTTGCGAAAGAACCGCCGCATCGCGCCGCGCCGCCCGTGAGCCAGTGGCACCTCCCGGGGGAGACCTTTGCGTAACTCGCCGATAGGGGTGCAGGTGCCAAGGGCGAGATTCCTCGCTCCGCAGACTGCGCTCGGAATGACAGCAAATACGCGCGAATTGTCATTCCGAGCGAAGCGAGGAATCTCGCCAGTCGCGCCAGTAGCCCGTGGGATCGAGTTACGCAAAGGTCTCCGCTCGGGAGAGGGAATAAAAAGACTTGGGTGTTTACAAATACTTGCCCATTCCGCGGCGGGCGAGTTCGTCGGTTACGCGGCGCATCGCGTCGGATTGGTTGCGATGCGCGATTAGAATCGCGTCGCCGGCATCGATCGCGATCAGGTCGCTCACGCCGAAGATCACCATCAGGCGCGAATCCGAGTGCGCCACAATCCGCTCCGAGTCGAGCGCCAGCACGTTGCCGCGCGTGACGCTCGCTTGCTCGCCGGCGACCGCGCGGCGCAGGCCGTCCCATGAGCCGACATCGTGCCACCGATAGCGCGCGCGCACGCCGAGCACGTTGCGGCTGCGCTCGACGACCTCGCGATCGAATGAGTCGAACGCAAGTTTTTTGTAGGCGCGCTCGAACTTCGCGCGCGGCATCGCCACCAGGCTGTTCGCGGCGGCGCCGAGCGCCGGGCTATGCGCCGCCAGCTCGGCGGCGAGGGTTTCCGAATCCATCACGAACATCCCGGCGTTCCACAGAAAATTTCCCGCCGCGAGCATCCGCCGCGCGCGCGCGAGCGGCGGCTTTTCGATAAATTGCTCGACCTTGAAGCCGGCGCCGATCGCGGGGCCGATCTTCTGGTAGCCGAAGCCGGTTTCGGGCCGCGTCGGCGCGATACCGATCACGACGATCGCGCGCTCGGACGCCGCCAGCCGCGCCGCCACCGCGAGCGTCGCCCGGAATCCCGCCGCAGGCTCGATTAGATGATCGGCAGGCATGACGGCGACGACGCCCGCGCCCACGCGCCGCGCGATTGCCGCCATCCCGTAGGCGATCGCGACCGCGGTGCCGCGCGCTGCAGGCTCGACGATCAGGTTGCGCGCGGGGATGAGGCCGCCAAGCGCGCGCCGGAACGCGTCGGCATGCGTGGCCGCGACCAGCACGAAGATCCGCTCGCGCGGCACCAGCCGTCCGAGGCGCGCGAGCGTCGCTTCGAGCAGCGAGAGTTTGCCATCGGCGGAAAACAGCGGCTTGGGCTGATGGCGGCGGCTGGCGGGCCACAGCCGCGTTCCCGATCCACCCGCGATAATCAGCGCCGAAAGCGGCGCACGCGGGGCCATCGTCAGACCGCGCCCAATTCCTTGAGCTTGTCATCGAACAGCGCGCGAATCTCCGCCAGGCGCGCGGGGCTGTCGGCCTCGAAGCGCATCACGAGCGCGGGCTGCGTGTTCGAGGCGCGCACGAGACCCCATCCGTCCGGGAAATTCACCCGCACGCCGTCGATATCGATCACGTCGTACTTGGCGCGGAAAAAATCGGCGGCGCGGCGCACGACCTCGAACTTGCGATCGTCGGGACAATCAAGCCGAATTTCCGGAGTAAAGTTGCTCGGCGGAAGGTCGGCCAGAATCGCGCCCAGGCCGCGCCGCTCGAGGCTTACGATTTCCAGCAGCCGCATCGAAGCGTAGATCGCATCGTCAAATCCCAGATAGCGGTCGGCGAAAAACATGTGCCCGCTCATCTCACCCGCGAGCGCGGCGTGCTCTTCTTTGAGCTTGCTCTTGATTAGCGAATGGCCGGTCTTCCACATGATCGGACGCCCGCCGTGGCGCGCGATATCGTCATACATCCGCTTCGAGCATTTGACGTCGCCGATAATCGCCGCGCCGGGGGCATGCTGCAAAATCGCGCGCGAGAACGCGACCATCAACTCGTCGCCCCACACGATGCGCCCGTTCTCGTCAACCGCGCCGACCCGGTCGGCGTCGCCGTCGTAGGCGATTCCGATCTCGCATCCGTGCGCCCTGACCGCATCCTTGAGATCCCGCATGTTCTCTTCGACGGTCGGGTCGGGATGATGATTCGGGAAGCGCCCGTCCATCTCGATATACAACTCCGTGAGTTCGAGCCCGAGCTGTTTCATCAGGGGCGCCGCGACCACGCCGCCGCATCCGTTGCCACCGTCAAGGGCGACCTTCATCCCGCGGCGCATTTTGAAGTGGCCCAAAATAAACTCGTTGTACTCGGGCACGATCGGTTTTGCGGAAAGCTTGCCGGGTGCGCCGCCGACTGCATAATCGCGCGACTCGATAATTTTCCGGACCGCCTGAATCTCCGCGCCGAAAATCGTCGAGGTTCCCACCCCCAGCTTGAAGCCGTTGTACTCGGCCGCGTTGTGGCTGCCGGTGATCATCACGCCACCGTCCATCTTCCAATGCAGCACCGAGAAGTAGAGCAACGGAGTCGGCACGATGCCGATATCGACCACGTTGATTCCGGCCGGGAGCAAGCCCTCGAGCAGGCGATCGTGCAGGGCGGGCGACGACAGGCGGCAATCGCGGCCGATCGTGATCGTGCGCATACCCGCGCGTAGCAGCATCGTCGCGTAGGCGCGGCCCAGGTCGCGGACGAAATCGTCGCCGAAATCCGACGCGACGATTCCGCGGATGTCGTACTCGCGAAAGACTTGAGGATTCATATCTGCTCCGCGGCCCCCGAATTGCCGCCCTTCACGCGGGCGCGCCGGGGATGGTTCCCGCAAGCGGCGCCAGTTTATGCTAGTCAGTCTGTGCAACTCCGGCGCCGGGCGCAAGCGTCCCGGCCCCTACGGAGGAACCTCCAGTGGCGGAATCGAAGCACGATCGGATCGCGATCATCACCGGCGCCGGCCGCGGAATCGGCCGCGCGATCGCCCTCGCCCTTGCGCGCGAGGGATTTTCGCTATGCATCGCCGCACGCTCGCGCGCCGAGTTGGAAGAGACCCGCGCGCTTACGGGACTCGCGCCCGAGCGCTCGCTAATCGTGCTGCTCGACCTCGCGCATCGCGAGGCGCCGGACGCGCTGGTCTCGGCCGCGCTCGAGCATTACGGGCGCGTCGATGTGCTCGTCAATAACGCGGGATGGGCTCCCGCCCGCACCGCGCTGGAAAAGCTCAGCGACGACGACCTCGAACGGATTATCGCGGTCAACTTGCGCGCGCCGATCGCGATCGCGCGCCGCGCCGCGATCGCGATGACCGATCAGGGCGGCGGCACGATCGTCAATATCGCCTCCGCCGCGGCCCGCGGCACTCCCGCCGGTGAGGCGGTGTACGCCGCCGCGAAGGCCGGAATGATCGCGTTTACGCACGCGGCGTTCGCCGAGCTGCGCAGTCGCGATATCAAGCTGTCCGTGATCGTTCCCGGCTTGGTCGATACCGCCCTGATTCCAGCCAACAAGCGGCTCGACCGCACGGCGATGCTCGCGCCCGGCGACGTCGCGGAAGCCGTGATGCAGGTCATACGTGCGCCGGCCCGCGCCTGCCCGGTCGAAATAACGCTCGAGCCGCAGCGCGATCCGATGCGCGCTAAGTGACCGCCAGCGTTCGATCGATCGAGCCGCGCATACGCAGTCAGAGTTGTCCGTGTCTTCGTAGGGGCGCGTCGGGACGCGCCTGTTTCGCCCCACGCTTGGATCAATTGCGAGTAGCAATCATAGTCGCGCGGCTTATTCCAGACTCGCGGCGCATCAGGCATCCGCGCCGCGAGATCGGTCCCTCACCCGCGCCTGCGGCGCGACCTCTCCCGAGCGTCGGGAGAGGATCAGAACCCGGAACCACGCGTTTTGAATTTCCTTTCCCGGCCGGGTTGCGGCGCGGGATCGGAACTGGCGGTCGGGCGCGCCTCTTGCGCGTCCGGTGGACGATCGGTAACCGTCACGCGTATCGATCGAGCGCACTCGCGGCGGCGAATAATCGATCTGGAAGCGATGCCTAAGTCATTCACCCTGAAGTTCGCGATCGTGCTCGTCGCGGGGTTGGCCGGCGCCGTGATGGTCGCGCCGTTTGCGGGGCTGGCGGTTGCGCGGGCCGGGGTCAGGATTCCGTTTCCGCGAATCTTCGATCGGGTCGTGATGGTTACGCTGTTCGGCGCGATCGGGCTGGCGGCTCGCGGCATGCGTCTTTTGCCCCGGCTGCGCGCCGGCTTCGCCGATCCGCGCGGCGGCGCGGCGCGAGCGCTGCGCGGGTTGGCGGTCGCGATGCTCGTAATGGCGGTGCTGTTCGGCGTTGCGTTCGCGCTGGGAGCGGCCCGCGGCGCAGCGTTTGATCGCGGCGCGTATCTGCTGCCGAAATATCTCGCGTCCGCAATCGTAATTGGAATCCTGGAAGAAGGATTCTTTCGCGCGTTTCTGTTCACCGGGATGTGCGATGACTTCGGCCGCCCGGGCGCGCTCGCCGCGAGTTCGGCCGTCTATGCGCTCGCGCATCTGGTGCGTTCACCCGCGCACTTTTACGTGACCGGCCTCGACCTGACCGCCGGATTGCGCACGCTCGCGGGCTGCGGCGCGCAACTGGCGCATCCGGCAAGCGCGATGCCGACGCTGCTGGGATTGTTCCTGCTCGGAATCGTCCTGGCAGAGGCCTACGTCGTCACAGGTTCGGTCTATTTCTCGATCGGGCTACACTCGGGCTTCGTGCTCGGCGCGAAGCTGTGGCCGAAGCTGATCGCCGAGCGCGCGCCGCTGCCCGGATGGCTGGCGGGATGGGGCCATCAGCCGCTAATCAGCGGCGCGGCGGCATGGCTCGCGGCGCTCGCGATCCTCGCGACGCTACGTCCGCTATCCGGGCGACGCGGCCGGGCGGTCTGATCTGCGGGTGGCGTGGGTGTTCCAATCGTAGATTGGCGGGGCGCCGCGCGGGCGGGTGCGGAAGCGGCGATGCGTCCACAGGAACTGCTCGGGATAGCGCCGGACGACATCTTCGACCGCCCCCACGAAGCGGCGGGTATTTTCGAGCACGTCGGCGTCGGTATCGCCGGTGCGCTGGACGGGAACCTGTTCCATGATCTCGATGCGATGGGTGCGATGGTTGGGATCGCGCACGATAAAGGCCGGAACCACCGGCGCGCCCGAGATCATCGCAAGCCGCGCCAGACCGCTGGTGGTCGCCGCCAGCTCACCGAAGAACGGCACAAACACCGCCTCGCTGCGCTTGGCGTTCTGATCGAACGGAATCGCGATCACGTCTCCGGCTTTGAGCGCACGCAGCACGGCACGGGCGGCCGAATGTTTGCGAATCAGCTCGACTCCGGCGCGCTCGCGCACAAAGGTCACCATCGCTTCTCCCGGCAGAAAGCTCTGCATGTGATGCACGAGGCTGATCTGGTAGCCATGCATCGAGTGCGCCGCTGCGATCAGCTCGAAGTTGCCGAAATGCGCGCTCATCACCAGCAGGCCCTTGCCCGGGTAGCGATCCGCGATCTGGTTCCAGTACTCGAGATTTTCGTATCGGACCCTGCGCGCCAGCCGCGCGCGAAAAAATCCGCCCAGGCGGATGTACTCGGCGCCCGAGCGGCCCAAGTTGATATACGACTCGCGCAGAATACGGCGGCGCTCGGCGACGCTTCGGTTGGGAAAAGCGACCGCGAGATTTTTCATCCCGATACGGACGTGCCTGCCGTCAAGATAAAAGCCGATAAACCCACCCAACGCGCCGAGCCGCAACAGAATGAAGTCCGGGATCAGGCTGAACGCATGCAGCACCGCAACGAACAGCCAATAGACGATCCTCTCGCGCACCGATAGCTCGAGCCGCGCATAACGAATCGTGCGCGCTCGCGGCAGGCCGCGCAGCTCCAACCCGGTCGCCGCCGCCGCGCCCGGCGAGCCCGTGCCCTGCGCGTCGTGCGCGCCAGCCGCGGCACGGGAGGCGGGAATCGCGGCGCCCGGGCCGGAAGTGTCAGCGGACGGCATTGGTTCAGAGCACCTTGCGATCGCGCTTGGGAGCCTTGGGGATCACGATCAAGCCCGAGTCCGTAACGAAGAAGCGCTGGCGATCACGCTCGAGATCGTAGCCGATTTCCTCGCCCTCGGGCACGTACACGTTCTTGTCGATAATCGCGCGGCGGATTTTCGCGTGCCGGCCAATCTCGACATAATCCATCAGCACCGAATCTTCCACCGAGCTGTACGAATGCACGAAAACGCTGCGGCCCAGGATTGAATTGCGCACCGTGCCGCCCGACACGATACATCCCTCCGAGACCACCGAATGCGTCGCCGTGCCGCGCCGCCCGTCTTCGTCGAACACGAACTTGGCCGGCGGCTGGTCATAGTAGGCGCTGCGCAGCGGCCAATATGGATTATAGAGATTCAGATGGGGCCGCGCGTCGCGCATATCCATGTTCGCCTCGTAGTACGCCTCGAGGGTTCCCACGTCACGCCAGTAGCTAAGATTCAGCTCCGAATCGCCGCGGATGCGATTGGTCATGAAGTTGTACGCATACACCGGCACCTTGTTGATCAGCGCCGGAATCAGATCGTGGCCGAAATCGTGCTGGCTCGCCAGATGCGTGGAATCCTCGATCAGCGCCGTGCGCAGCACCGCCGGGTCGAACAGGTAATTGCCCATCGAGGCCAGGCACTTGCCCGGCGCCCCCGGCATCGAGGACGGCGGCTGTTTGGGCTTCTCGTGGAAATCGATCACCCGCAATCCCGAATCCACCGAGAGCACGCCAAACTGATCGGCCTCCTCGAGCGCGACCGGCAACGTGGCGACCGAAACCGCCGCCTTACGTTCCACGTGAAACTCGATCATCTGCTGGATATCCATCCGGTAGATATGATCGGCGCCAAACACAGCGATGAGATCCGGCTTGACGTCGTCGATCAGGTTCATATTCTGAAATATCGCGTCCGCCGTCCCCTGGTACCATGATTCGCCCAGACGCATCTGCGCCGGGACCGGCACCACGAAATGGTCGGGCAGCATCCCGCCAAACTGCCATCCGTCCTTCAAATGTTCGATTAGCGACTGCGACCGCCATTGGACAAGGACATAGATTGCGTAGATGCCCGAGTTGATGAGGTTGGACAGCACGAAATCGACAATCCGGTACTTGCCGCCGAAGGGCACCGCCGGCTTTGCTCGGTCCCTGGTCAAGGGATGAAGCCGGCTGCCCTGTCCTCCGGCCATGACCAGCGCAAGTGTTCTCATCCTTGAGTCGTCCTGTTCCTGTTTGGGTTCTTCCCACCTATTGATAGCCTGAAATTCATGGCATCGCCCGCCGCGGATCGGGTCCAAGTATAGGGTCGAGCGTGAATCGGATAAAGTCCGGCCGGAATTTCTCCCGCGAAATTTCGGCAATATGTCGCGAATGCAGCATTCTGTGTCGCAAATCAAGCATCTTTCCATTCCGCCGGGTCGGCAGTGCCCGTCCATCAGGCGTGGAAAATCGGCTGATTGGTGTGATTTTACAGGGTTTTTCCCAAAAGCGCGAATTATTACCCGATGGGGCACATCGATTGCTTGAAACGTTTGCGAGGTTGATACGTCTAAAAGGCCGAGAGGGTCATAAAGGCTCCTCGAAACCTCCTTAAGGAACGGAGGAAAATCCTATGCAGACAGCCACCACCAGAACCGAAACTCGACCCGGAACCGGACGCGGAGTTGTCTATCGCACGACTTGCCAGAACCCCGGATGCGGCGCCACCTTCGACCTTAGGATCACCGCTGCCAACGCGAGCCTGCTCGGCGGTTCGATGCCATGTCCGAAATGCCGCCGCCACGGCGGGTTTCTCAAATCACAAGGCCGAATTGGCGACAAGATGTTCGCTGCCAAGCTAATGTTTCGGGTAACTGGCGTGGGGCCTAGCGTCCGCGACGACGAAGATCTGTTCGGCGACAGCCGCTATTAAGCTCCACCCTGAAATGGGCTAGACTCTCTTAACCGTCTCCAGATCCGGTTACTCCATTTTCACCGAACGAGCCGTGCGGAATCTCCGTGCGGCTCGTTCATTTCCGGCGACAAACGCCCCAGAGTTTGCCCGCCCCAGTCGACCGCCCTACCCCGAGTCGCTGCCTCGTAGAGACCGGCACGGTGCGGCTTCGCTCGGCGCACGACCCATCCGCGCCCGATATCTCTGGATGAATCCGACCGACCAGCGTATTAGGCTTGAAGATCCGATGCCTGAATACACCGGCAGGTTTGAGTCCACTGTCCCCTACTACGCGCGTTTTCGGCCGCGCTATCCGACCGCCTTGTTCGATAAGATCGCGAAGCGATGTGGCCTTGACGGGCGCGGGCGGCTGCTCGACCTCGGATGCGGCCCCGGATTCATCGCCATCGCGATGGCGCCCTGCTTCGCGGAGGTGGTGGGCGTCGATCCGGAGCCCGCGATGATCGACGCGGCGCGGCGCGAGGCCGAAACCGCCTGCGTCAAGCTCACTCTTATCCGCGGCAGCTCACAGACGCTCGGCCCTGAGCTCGGCGCATTCCAGATGGTTGCGATGGGCCGATCATTCCAATGGATGGACCGCGACGCGACGCTTTGCGCGCTCGACACGATAATCAAGCCCGGCGGCGCCATTGCTCTGCTCGGCGAGCGGCTGCTCGACGCGCCCGAAAACGGATGGCGCGCCGCGTGGGAGATCGTCTCAAGAAAATATGCCGAGCCGCGTGTCTATCGCCACCATTGGACCAACCCCCAATGGGAGCGTCATGAAACGGTTCTGCTCCGCTCGCGATTTTCCCGGATCGATCGGCTCGCGGTGGCCAGCCGCAGGAGCTCGAACCTCGACGAGATGGTCGGGCGCGCTTACTCGATGTCTTCGACCTCGATCGCCGCTCTCGGCGATCGGCGCGAAGAGTTCGAACGCGAGCTACGCGCCGCGCTGCTCGGCTTCTCACCTTCGGGAGTCTTCGAGGAACTCGTCGAGAGCGAAGCCATAATCGCCGTTCGCGGCGAGTAGCGGCGCAACAGCCTCCCCGCGGGCGCCGTGGGGATAACGGCGAACCGATCGCCACCTGGTTTTCATATCTAGCTTCACGATGCGCGGTGTTGTGAGTCAGGAAGCGTCGGGCGGGAACATCATTTTGCCGGCGTGGAACTCGCGCGCAACGAAATCAATAAACCCATGCCGGATCGGCCATTCGAGCCGGCTGTCACGCCAGTGGACGCGGCCGTCCGGACCCTCCAACTCCGCAGTGATCGACATGCGTGCTACCGCTTCTGCGAGCCGCTGCAAGTCCGCCGCCACCGCCGCAACTGCGCGCATCCGTTGCACCCATTGCCGCAGCCGCGGGGTTTGCGTTAAATCGACGCCCATCGACGCTGCTCCCGGCACATAGCAGATCGCGGCCAAATCCGCGATGCTGAGTTTGCCGCAGAAGAAATCCTGCCCGCCGAGTTCCCGCTCCAGCACCTTCAGAAGCTCCGCCAGCTCGCGCGTGGCCGCCGCCTTCATCGCCTTCGCTTCGGGAGCCGCTTCGCGCAACACCGCGATCCAGAAGCCGTACCCGGCAGCGTCGAAGGCGCGGTCGCAGAGCTCCTCGATCGTGCGCATCCGCGCCCGCTGGTACGGGTCTTTCGGATACAGCGCCGGCTCGCGATAAACCTCCTCGAGATACTCGGAGATGATCGTCGAGTCGGTAATCGTTCGGCCGTCATCGAGCACCAGAGTCGGAACCTCGGCGCGCGGGGCCGCGCAGCGCAGGTCTTCTTTGCGATCAAGCGAGTAGCAGC
Organism: Binataceae bacterium (SeqCode); assembly: GCA_035531615.1. Lineage (GTDB taxonomy): Bacteria > Desulfobacterota > Binatia > Binatales > Binataceae > JBARDN01. The sequence goes on along the minus strand of DATKSQ010000001.1, from coordinate 1,568 downwards.
GCTCTAGCGGCTCGTAGCTGACGCGCTTGTAATCGAGCGCCATCCTGACTTTGCGCGCATACGGACTGGTCGCGTACGTGAATAGCTTCATGATGCTTGCGCTCCAGGACGCGGCCGCTGTGATGCTGCCGCGCCACGCCCCCGATTATGCTTACGCGGCCTTGGCCGGCAGCGCGTGATGATAGTCGCGGATCTCCTTGATCTTGCCGTCGGCGATTTCCATTACTTCGGCGCCGATCGCTTCGACTCTGCCGTGCCCCGCTCGGGTGCCGTGGAAGAAAGATTCCGCCACGCCGCGGCCGCGGTTGCCCGTGCATACGCGCAGATCGCAGCATCCGTCGGGAAACACCGCGAACTCGGTTTCGTACGAGCGCCGGACCTCGGCGCGACCCTCGCAGCGCTTGCCGGTCGCGCCGATGATGACCGGATGCTCATGGAAGCACGCCATCACGCCGTCGAGGTCGTGGCGGTTGAACGCATCAAAGTAACGCTGGATGAGTTGTTCCTCGGGGGTCGTCTTCTTTTCTTGGTCGTCCAATTTCTGCGCCTCCATTTCTCTGCCTCCTTGGTCGAATTAAACCGAAATCATGCGCCAGCACGCTTGCACCACTTCCTCGAGCTGCGAGCCGAGCTTTTTCTTCCGCCCGGTGCGATGCCACGTCAGCGCGACCGCGCACAGAGCGCCGCTCAGCATATCGGCAAGCAATTCGGGGCGTCCCTGCCGAACCTGCGCGAGCTCCTGCCCGCCCCTGATGAACGCCGTATAGACGCGCCGGACGCTCGCAATCTCCGCGGGAAGGCTGCGTGCGAAGCGCGCCTCGTTCTCGCAGAAATAGACGAACGCGTCGCTATGGTCGGTCACCGCCGAAAACTCGTGACCCACTATCTGGCGGAGCTTGTCCAAAGTGCCGCCGGGTCCGGTCACGATCTTCTGGAGTCCCAGGCAGTACCATCCGTACCAGCTCGCGAAAATCTCTTGCGCCATCTCTTCTTTGCCGCGGAAGTGACGATAGATCGCGGCTTCGCGCACCCCCGCCGCCCCGGCGACCTCTCTCATGCTGGTGGCGTCGATACCGCGCCGGGAGAACAGAGCGGTCGCCGCGGCCACGATTGCGGGCCGCTTGGTGCCTCGTTTTACTTCCAGAATTCGCATGTGAGTGAACGACCACTAACATCGCATCGCACCCGCCGTCAACTCGTCGCCCGCTTCCGTCCCGGGTCGCGCCGGGCGCCACCAGCGCGGGCAGGAGGCGGGCACGAAATTGGCTGTAGCTTCACGATGCGCGCAGGTATAAGGTGCTTGCATAACGGTCGGATTGTTTCCTTCATCGGAATCCGGGAATAAGCCCGGATTTTCTGTTCGAGCTTTCCCGGCACATACCTAACGGAGGGCAACACATGCCCAGCAAGTTGTACGTAGGCAATCTGGCCTACACGGTTTCCAATAGCGACCTCGAATCACTGTTTTCGCAGGTCGGACAGGTCGCGAGCGTCGCGGTCATCATGGACAAGTTTTCCGGCCAGTCGAAGGGATTCGGCTTTGTCGAGATGACCAATGCGGACGACGC